>JAAYUD010000052.1 GCA_012517855.1 Bacteroidales bacterium | reverse complement strand
ATGAAACTTAATTTCTTCCATTGTTTTTCCTTAAACTCTTATTAATCTCACACAAAAGTACTATTTTTGCGAATAAAATACTTAGTATGGATCAAAAAATTATTGAAGACATCAAAAATGCCTGCAAAGTGATGATGCAAGGAGGCATTATTTTATACCCCACCGATACAATCTGGGGCATTGGCTGTGACGCTACAAACGAAGAAGCAGTACGCAAAGTCTATGAAATCAAACAACGGTCGGATAGCAAAGCGATGTTAGTATTAACAGATTCCTTTACAAAAGTAAATTTTTATGTAGATGATTTACCGGAAGTTGCTTATGACCTGGTAGATGTGGCTACCAAACCTCTCACTATTATCTATTCCAAAGCTCGCAACCTAGCGCCCAGCTTAATAGCAGCCGACGGAAGTGTAGGTATTCGGGTAACTAGCGAAATGTTTTCACAAGCACTATGCCGCCAATTTAGAAAAGCCATTGTGTCTACCAGCGCAAATGTAAGTGGGCAGCCTTCACCAGCATGTTTTGCCGACATTAGCGAGGGGATTAAATCAAAAATGGATTATATTGTAAAATACCACCAAGATAACAAGACGCCGGCCAAGCCGTCAAGTATTGTCAAGCTAGGCAACAAAGGAGAAGTGACGATAATAAGGAAATAGTGTAATGCAAGGAGAAAATAGAACTTTAATTCAACAATTTATAATATGGCGCGAAAGTCATATTAAAGAGAAACAATTTATCTTAATCTTGAGTTTCTTCGTAGGAGGTCTTTCTGCTCTCGCCGCCCTTATACTTAAATTTCTCATACATTCTATTCAAAAAGTTCTAACCAACAGTTTTAGCCTGACACATGTCAACTATCTTTATTTAGTATATCCGGTTGTAGGTATTATACTAGCAGGATGGTTTGTCCGCCACATCGTAAAGGATGATATAAGTCATGGAGTAACAAAAATCCTTTATTCCATTTCACGACGTCAAGGGCGTATCAAGCGACACAATATATGGTCAAGTATCATTGCCAGTGCTATTACCATCGGATTTGGTGGATCAGTTGGTGCCGAATCGCCTATAGTCCTTACAGGCTCCGCCATCGGTTCAAACCTTGGTAGCTTATTCAAGATGAACCACCACACTCTTATGCTGTTGGTAGGCTGCGGTGCCGCAGGAGCCATCTCGGGCATATTCAAAGCACCCATTGCAGGATTAGTTTTCACTCTTGAAGTACTGATGATTGATCTGACAATGACATCTCTACTCCCTTTACTCATTTCGTCGGTCACTGCAGCAACAGTTACTTTCATTGCAACAGGACAAAATGCAATGTTCAAATTCAATATGGATACCCCTTTCGTATTAGATAGAATTCCTTACGTCATTCTACTAGGTATTTTTTGCGGGCTCGTCTCACTCTATTTTACAAGAGCCATGAACTCCTTTGAAAATGTATTTGGTAAATTGAATCGTCCCTATAAAAAACTTATTCTCGGAGGGGTTGTGTTAAGTGCACTCATCTTCATTTTCCCCCCATTATACGGAGAAGGTTACGACACGATAGAATTGCTTATTAACGGCACCACAATTCACGATTGGAAGAGCGTCATGGACCACTCGTTATTTTATGGATCAAACAATCTATTAATTTATTTATCCTTCATCCTTTTGCTAAAAGTTTTTGCTTCAGTTGCGACTAATGGGGGAGGTGGCTGCGGCGGACTATTTGCTCCTACTCTATATTTGGGATGCATTGCCGGATTTATATTTTCATATTCCAGCAATTCATACGGGCTGCCGGTTTATCTTCCAGAGAAGAATTTTGCATTGATGGGAATGGCCGGAATGATGAGTGGAGTGATGCACGCTCCACTGACAGGTGTATTCCTTATTGCCGAACTAACTGGAGGCTACGATTTATTTTTACCTTTGATGATCGTTTCTGTCAGCTCATATCTTACCATTATTGTGTTCGAGCGGAATAGTATCTATTCTATGCGTCTCGCCAAAAAAGGAGAGTTGCTGACGCACCATAAAGACAAAGCTGTACTGACTTTACTCAAGATGGAAAATTTTATCGAAAAAGACTTCATCGTTGTTCGTCCGAAAATGGATCTAGGTGAATTAGTACATGCGATTTCATCTTCTTGTCGAAATATCTTTCCCGTTGTCGATGACAATGGTAAGTTATTAGGTATTGTTAACCTGGACGATATCCGCAACATTATGTTTCGGCAAGAACTATACCACCGTTTCACTGTCGAGAAGTTCATGAATTCGGTTCCAGCAAGGTTACTTGATACCGCCAGCATGGAACAAGTGATGCGAATATTCGATGACACCAAAGCATGGAATCTTCCAGTAGTCGATATAAACGGTAAGTACTTGGGCTTTATTTCAAAATCAAAAGTATTTAATTCATACAGGCAAGTATTGGTACACTTTTCTGATGAATAAGAAAAACGAGAACAATGGATAAAAGTTTGCGAATAGTTTATATGGGAACTCCTGAATTTGCAGTAGAAGCACTTCAGAGATTAGTAGAGGGTGGATACAATGTTGTTGGAGTCATCACCACTCCCGACAAACCAGTTGGAAGAGGGCACCATGTACAATACTCAGCAATCAAAGAGTATGCACTTAGCAAGAATCTACCACTGCTCCAACCTGATAGATTAAAAGAAGAATCGTTCCTTGAGTCTCTGCGAGCATGGAAGGCCGACTTGCAAATAGTAGTAGCCTTTCGTATGCTTCCCGAAGTTGTATGGAATATGCCCAAATATGGGACCTTTAATCTACACGCGTCATTATTACCTCAGTACAGGGGTGCAGCTCCTATCAATTGGGCCATCATCAATGGAGATACAGAAACAGGAATCACCACATTCTTTCTTGATAAAGAAATCGATACAGGACAGATCATACAACAAGTTAAAATACCAATCAAAGAGACGGACGATGTAGGTATTATACACGACAAACTGATGATGCTCGGAGGGGATTTAGTGATAGAGACCGTTAACAACATCATAAATAAAACGATAAAACCTATACCGCAAGAAGAAATAAAAATTGAGGGAAAATTGCGACCCGCACCCAAAATATTCAAAGAGACTTGTCGTATAGATTGGACACAATCAACAGAACACATTTATAACCTTATCAGAGGATTGTCACCCTATCCTGCCGCATGGAGTGAATTGTATTCTCCCAATGGAGAAAAAAACATTCTGAAAATATATGAAAGTAAAAAGGCTATCGAAAAGAATCCTTCTGAACGGGCGGGGACAATAGAAACAGATGGAAAACATTATTTTCGAATAGCCACCGGCGATGGTTGTATTGATATCCTACAACTACAACTGCCCGGAAGGAAAAAAATGACGGTTGAAGAGTTCCTCAGAGGCCATAATATAATGAATTATTTATTTCAATAAACTTATAAATTACCTTCAAAATGATACTATCACCATCACTACTGGCTGCCGACTTCGGTAACCTAAACAGAGATATTGAAATGCTCAATGACAGTAAGTCTGATTGGCTGCACATCGATGTCATGGACGGCGTGTTTGTCCCTAACATTTCTTTCGGGTTTCCCATATTGAAATATATTAATAAAGTAAACAAGAAACCGCTTGATGTACATCTAATGATTGTACAACCCGAAAAATTTATTAATGAATTGAAAGAAGCCAATGCCCGAATAATGAATGTTCACTATGAGGCTTGTACTCACATTCATCGCACTATTCAGCAAATCAAAGCTGCAGGAATGCTACCTGCCGTAACGCTCAATCCAGGAACTCCGATTGTTTTGCTGAAAGATATCATACAAGACCTCCACATGGTTCTCTTAATGAGCGTTAATCCTGGTTTCGGTGGACAACAATTCATACCCCATACCATTAAGAAAGTAATAGAATTAAAACAGCTTATTAACGAAACTGGATCCAAAGCACTTATCGAATTAGATGGAGGAGTCAATTTGGAAACAGGAATGCTACTCAAAGAAGCCGGAGCGGATGCTTTAGTAGCAGGGAATTCAATCTTCAGCGCCCCTAATCCTACAGAATATATTCATCAGCTGAAGGTTTTATAATAACGAAGTGACGTCATTTGGAGTTCAACGCACTTCATAGATATCCTTTTCTGCGCCTTTTTCCAGCCTTGGCAATAGGTGTATGGTATGGAGACTTGCTCTTTTTCCGGCAAGGAGGAAGCATTCTACCCTTAACAAATATTGTTTGCATCATTTTCCTCTTTCTATTAATTAGCAGTTATTTATTCAAACGATATTACTTCCGTTGGTTATTTGGAGTACTTATTTCATTTGAGTTGTTCTACCTTGGTATGCAATTATGTACCCAATACCTGCAGACTGTCAATACAACTTTCCCCCCAGGTGAAAATACATATCAAGCAAAGCTTACCAGTTTCCCTACACAAAAGAGGCGAAGTTATAAATTTGCGGCCGATATTACAAAATACTCTTCAAAAAACGGGATTAAACCTTTCAGTGCGAAAGTCATATTGTTCTTTCCAACAGGACAAGCAGCAAAGGCACTGCAAAAAGGAGATATACTCCTCATTTCAACTCGACTTTCCCAACCTGCAGATCGTGGCAATCCAGATTCATTCGACTACGCACGTTATTTGCACCGTCGAGGAATAGGAGGCAGTAGTTTCATACGAGAGGGGCGCTGGAAAACTATCGGGCACAAAGAAGATACCTCTTTTGCTAGCACCGCGTTAAGGTGTAGAGAACAAATTCTACGGTTCTACCATTCATTTGGTTGGCAGAAAGATACAGAAAGTGTAGTATCTGCTTTAACAGTAGGATGCAAAGACGATCTGAGCGAAGAAATTAAAGAGACCTATTCGATTACGGGCGCCAGCCATGTACTTTCTCTTTCAGGGCTACATATCGGATTCCTTTATGCGCTACTCATTTTATTATTAAAACGATTGGGTAATTCGCAAACAATGAATTTAGTACGTGGTGCAATTATTATTTTATTATTATGGGCTTTTGCTTTTTTCACAGGATTATCACCTTCAGTAATACGCTCTGTCATCATGTTCTCCCTCTTTGCCATGGCAAAAGCTATAAAACGCGATACGTATTCACTCAATACTCTGTCAGCGGCTGCCTTTTTTATGATACTAGTTTCACCCGAATGGTTATTCGACGTAAGTTTCCAACTATCATTTTGCGCTGTAGCCTCATTATTACTTTTTGAACCTCATATTGAAAAAGCAATACACCCCACCAGTAAAATAGGGGAAAAAACATGGCAACTGGTCAGTGTCTCGATCGCTGCACAATTAGGTACTGTTCCACTCATACTCTATTATTTTTCCAGATTTTCAGTCTACTTCATTCTATCAGGCTTTATTGTCATTCCGTTGTCGTCGCTTATTATGTATTCTTCTATTATACTGTTTCTTTCAAGCCCGTTTAAAACGCTTCATCCCATTTTCGCATCCATTGTTGAAGGATTCACCGAAACAATGAACAAAGCTCTGATATGGATAGAAAAGCTGCCTTATGCAGCTATTGACGGAGTATGGATATATGTCACAGAAATTATTATCTTTTATATCACACTAGGACTTATTCTCTGCTTCCTGCACACACACCGAGCAAGATATGCTATTACGTCTCTTATCAGTGTTGTACTACTGATAGGTATTCATGGCATTTACAGACAAAAAGACCTACCACACAACAGTATCGCTTTCTATAATATCCGATCATGTCCGGCAGTACACTGCATCGGCAGCGACCGTAAATCGTTGATAATTTGTGCCAGCCACGAATCCAATATTAAAGATATACAAAAACAAATGAACCGACATTGGAATCATCTGCGCTTAGATACTCCTCAAGTAATTAAGACAAACATAGCAATCCCCCAATTTTCGTTTTACAACAACTTTATATCTTATCATGGTAAGCGTATCGGCATTATTAATGACAATAGATGGCGCTATCAAAAAGCAAAACATAAACTTCAGACTGACTATCTATATATATGCCAAGGATATAAAGGAAACATAGAAGAATTACTCGCTATGTTCGATACAAAAAAAATCATTTTAGACAGCTCTTTATCACAATGGCGCAAAGATCACTATAAAACATCATGCGACAGTCTTAATATACCTTTTGTGTCAATAGAAGAAGGATCTTATAAGATCTTCATATAAACGATTGGCTTTTGCCTTAAGCAAAGAATTTTGGTTTATAATTATGAGCCAAAATTGTCGTATGTTCCTTTTTTCGGTGACGTCCATACGTTTTCAAAAAAACTAACATACGACAACATTTTTAGGGGCATATGTCATTAATACATTCAATAATATACCTTTCGCGCAACATGATTTTATCCCAAAGAGACATGAGTTTGTTTTTCATATTGCATCTGATCCCTGTAACCAAATTGACCCCATCCGTAAAAAGAGTATTGAAAAGATTTTGTGAAATGTATCCTCTGTCAGCGAATAACTTCCCGTACAAATCCTTAGCTAGTACACTCCAAACGATGTCACTTTTATCATCAACATTCGCTCCCGTCAGACAAAAAGAAATGATTTCTCCCGTGTCATTCAAGTGAAATGCAGTTTGAATCCATGCCACCATCCCATGGTCCCCTTTCCGTCTCTAGCCACTCCCTTAAACACTTTATTGGCATATCTTCGGATATTATTGCATACTGGAATCATTGTACTGTCGACGTAGGTTATGCCACTACAGTGCCCCAAGGCATACATTTTAAGGAAAAACATGAATTTAAAAAATACACGACTTTATACTTCTACAAATCTACTATAAGAAACCACATGTGGAAAATCGTGATGCAGATAGATACAAATTTCATGGAGATAAAAATGTTTCAAATCTCTACAGTGACTAAAATGAAATAAAACGAGAATCGTCATTATTTCACTCTCCGACATAACCCCCTTTCTATTTCTTCTTCGCTTTCCTAATGAAGAGATCAAAGCATGATTGGACATCTCTTTATCAAAATTCTTATTAAATTCATCGATAACACAGAATATTTCTGTAATTTTGGATTCGGCTATCATAATTTTATTTTTGTATCTTATTGATATTCAGTTATAAAGTTACAAAATATATTATGATAGCTTATTTTGTCCAATAAATTTGCCGATATGTCTAGAAAATGGAAAAGACCACATATGTTAGTATGCAGCCTTTAGATAAATCTTTAAGCTAAACGATCTTATAATTGATTTTAGCTATTGGCGAAAGAAAACCAGATCATCAAGATCAGACCTAACACGATTAATGATAAAAATAAAATCTTGACAGTCGAATCTGCCTTTTTCTCAGCCTTTTTGTCTCTAATTTGTTTTTTATTCATGGTATTTTATTTTATCTTTCCAACAAAGAAAAGATAAAATAATGAATAAAACAAGATTTTGAGCCGAGAATTTTTATTCGCCACCCATCATCAAATAAGCTTTAATGAAATCGTCTATTTCACCGTCCATTACACGATTAACGTCGGATGTCTGGTAGTTGGTGCGATGGTCTTTTATTCGCCGGTCGTCGAAGACATAACTTCGGATTTGTGAACCCCATTCAATTTTCTTTTTTCCGGCTTCTACCTTGGCTTGTTCCTCCATTCGATGTTTCATCTCTTTATCATATAGGATGGAACGAAGCAATCGCATTGCATTTTCTCTATTCTGTGGCTGGTCTCGAGTTTCTGTATTTTCTACCAATATTTCTTCTTCTTTACCGTTATACGGATCTTTGTATTGATAGCGTAACCGGACCCCCGATTCTACTTTATTGACATTTTGTCCTCCAGCACCGCCACAGCGGAAAGTATCCCACGAGACTGCGGCTTGATCAACAGTAATATTAATCGTGTCATCAACAAGGGGCGTGACAAAAACAGATGCAAAGGAGGTCATTCGTTTACCTTGTGCATTGAAAGGTGAAACACGCACTAGGCGATGTACACCATTTTCTCCTTTTAGGTAGCCATAGGCATCATCTCCTTCTATGGTCATTGTGCACGATTTGATACCTGCCATGTCGCCGTCTAGAATATTGTTGAATTTTGTTTTGTAGTTGTGACGTTCTGCATAACGGGAATACATTCTCATCAGCATGGAAGCCCAATCCTGACTTTCAGTGCCACCAGCACCCGAGTTTATCTTGACTACGCAACTCATTGAATCTGCTTCGTCACGTAACATGTTTTTTAGCTCCAAGTTTTCTATAGCGGTAAGAGCTTTGCTATATGCTTGATCAACTTCAACATCCGTAACAATATTTTCTTTGCAATAATCAAATGACAACTGTACTTCTTCGAGTAGCATTTTGACTTCTTGATAGCTGTCAATCCACTTCTTTAGATCTTTTACAATCTTCATTTGTTTTTCTGCCTTTTCTCGATCTTCCCAGAAATCGGGCGCTTGCGTTCGAAGGCTTTCTTCTTCAAATTCTACTTCTTTCTGGTCGACGTCAAAGATACCTCCTCAGCGCATCAGTGCGCTCTTTCACGTCTTTTAGTTGTTCTGCTGTTATCATACAGTATAATGATTAGTTAAGTTAGTAAAAATATGGCGATCCTTTCTGCAAGTAGCAGTTAGTCCTCATACATTTTTTCTATTTCGTTTTTATAATTTTCTAAAATAACGGCTCGTTTAAGCTTTAGTGTATTGGTCAATTCGTTACGTTCCATGCTAAACGGTGTGAGCAATAAGGTAAAACGTTTGATTTGCTCGTAATGAGCAAATTTTTGTTGCAATGTATCGATGCGTTGTTGGTAGAGGGCATCAATATCTTTATTCTTCAGGAGCTCTTCCCTATTGTTATATTTTATATGATGCTCTTCGGCAAATTTCTCGACGAGCCGGTAATCGGGGACGATTAAAGCCGATACAAATTTACGCTTATCTGCAATGATCGCAATTTGATCAATATACTTATCAATCGCCAGTTGAGATTCTATGGCTTGTGGAACAATGTACTTGCCATTAGATGTCTTGAATAGGTCTTTAATACGTTCTTTCAAGTACAGATGTTTTCCTTTCAGGCAACCTGCATCGCCAGTATGAAACCACCCGTCCGCGTCAAAGGCTGCTGCCGTTGCTTCGGTTTTTTTGTAATATCCCTTAGTTATGGTTTTACCACGTAGTAAAATTTCGTCGTTTTCGCCTATCTTGACTTCGATACCAGGCATGGGGATGCCCACTGATCCTATTTTGTAACCTGTTTTCCACTCACAAGAGACAGTGGCAGTCGATTCGGTAAGTCCATATCCGACTAGCATATCGATACCAACAGAATGAACGAATTCACAAACTTGATCGTTTACAGCAGCACCTGCTGTCGGAAAGAAATTTCCCCGTTCAATGCCAATTGTTTTTTTCAAAAGATGAATAACCGTTTTCTCGTAAAAGCGATATTTTAGTTCCAATATTAATGGAGGTTTCTTTCCCACTCTCAGATAATCGATGTTGTAGGTATGTCCTGTTTTGATAGCATCGAGCATTAAAGTTTTCTTGATCCCTTTTTCTTGGGCAATTCGTTCTTGAACGCCGATATAAACCTTTTCCCAAAAACGAGGAACGCTACACATTAGAGTGGGGCGAACTTCTTTAATACATGTTTGGATGTCAGCAGGACGGAGATTGACATAAGTAGTGACGCCTTTATGAATGCAGTAATATACCCAAGCTCTTTCAAAAACATGCGTTAACGGAAGAAAATTTAATGACGTGTCCGCATCGGATATTTTTTTCAATCTGAGATCATGAATCCTGAAAGCTTCAATATAATTAGACATGTGCAACATTACACCTTTCGGTTCTCCTGTAGTTCCAGAGGTATAGAGAATATTTGCCAAATCATCGTCTGATGCTCGAGAAATACGTTCTTCAACTTCCTTTTCATATTTTAGTCCTTTGCCTTTTTCTAGAAATTCATTGAAGTAAATAGACGACTGGTCTCTTGGATCTTTTTTAACTTTAGGATCAAAGATGATGAGTTGTTGTAGCGAATTGCATAATCCGAACACAGAGAAAGCTGTGTCATACTGAAATTGCTCTCCGACAAAAAGAAATCTTACTTGGGCATCGTTTACTATGTATTGTACTTGTGCCGGAGAGCTGGTTGCATAGAGGGGGATTGTTACAGCCCGATTATCATAGGCTGCAAAATCTGTAATAAGGCACTCTGGCTTATTTTGTGAGAAAACGCCTATGTTTTCGCATTCTTTAATACCTAACTCAAATAAAGCGTTGGCTGTTTGTTTTGATGCTTGTGAGAATTCGTTCCATGTTATGGGAATCCACTGCGATTTATCATAATCTCGATAGTATAGTGCGTTCTTGTCGCCGTACTTCTCGGCTTGGCGATGAACTAATACAGCTAAATGATGTTCATTCATTACTTTTAATCTATTGAAATTTGTTGCAAAGTTACCCTTAATTTTGCGAACAAAGCAACTTTATTTGTATTTTTGTAAAAAACTTATTGGATTGGATATGGATAAAACAACTTTTTTGGAGAGTGTCAATTTACTGAAATCTCTTATAGAAATCCCTTCTATCAGTACTGAAGAAGAGGCCGCAGCTAATTTTTTGCAACAGTATTTGGAAAATGTAGGTATAGAAGTAGGAAGAAAGGGTAATAATATATGGTGTCTTTCACCTAATTTTAGTCTGGACAAGAATACGATTTTACTTAATTCTCATATTGATACGGTGAAACCTACTTCACAGTGGATGAAAAGCCCTTTTAAGGCATTGGAAGTTAATGGAAAACTATATGGGTTGGGTAGTAATGATGCAGGGGCTAGTTTGGTGAGTTTGCTGCGAGTGTTTCTGGATCTCTGTAAGACAACACAGAATTACAATCTCGTTTTTTTGGCGAGTTGTGAAGAAGAAATCTCTGGGGTAGGAGGCGTTGCTGACGTTTTAAATTGTTTGCCTCCTATTTCTTTTGCCTTGGTGGGTGAACCCACAGAAATGCAGCCTGCTATTGCCGAACGTGGATTAATGGTGTTGGACGTCATTGCCAAAGGTAAAGCAGGACATGCTGCCCGCGAGGAAGGTATTAATGCTATTTATGAGGCTGTGGATGATATTATTTGGTTTCGCGATTATCGATTTGAAAAAAAATCGCCTGTACTTGGTCCGGTCAAAATGACAATGACAGTTATTCAGGCTGGAACTCAACATAACGTAATTCCCGATCGCTGTGCAATGACGGTTGATGTACGCAGTAATGAATTGTACTCCAATCGGGAGTTATTCGAAGAAATTAAGATACATGTAAAAAGCGAAGTTGTTCCTCATTCTTTCAGATTAAATTCTTCGTTTATTGATTTAAATCATCCTTTTGTGAAAAGAGCGATGAAATTAGATCTAAAACCATTCGGTTCGCCTACATTATCTGATCAAGCATTGATGCCTTTTCCCTCTTTAAAGATGGGGCCTGGCAAATCCTCTCGTTCGCATACTGCTGATGAGTTTGTTATGCTGAAAGAAATAGAAAAGGCTATTCCTCTTTATTATCATTTGCTGGATGGATTGGAACTTTAACGTCCCAACCACTGCTCCGGATTCAATTTCTCGCGTTCTTTGCGTAGCTGGAAGTGAAGAACGGTTCTTCCACCATCTGAAGAATCGGAGTATACTTTTCCAAGTATCTGGCGAGTACTGACATGTTCTCCTTGTCTGACTGAGGCCGAAGACAGATTACAGTATACTGATATATATTCTCCATGACGTACTAACACATTGAACAATCCATTCATTTGGAAAACTGCGGATACTTCGCCGTTATAGACCGCACGAGCGCAAGCTCCCGGATGACCTTGTATATCGATACCTTTGTTATCAAGTTTTACATTATTCATACCCTCTACGGCATATTGTCCATAGTGGCTAATTACAAGGCAATTACCAGTTATAGGCATTGGCAGTCGGCCCCGATTATCGGCAAAAGTATTTGAAAGTCGCTGATCCACAGAACTTATTGAAGGTACTGGAGAAGGAGCAGGAGGAGTATGAGTCTTATGCGTCTCACTTTTTCTTACTGGCTTTCTAGTAGAGCTAGATGTCTTTGAAGTGCCTGATGCCGCTTCTGCCTTTTCTCTCCTAGCTTCTTCTGCTACAGCTTTCTCAGCAGCTAAGGCCTCTGCTTTTCTCTGAATCGCAATTCTTCTTTCTTCTTCTAAGCGCCTTTTACGGGCTTCTTCTTCAGCTCGTTTGCGAGCTTTCTCTATTTCCAAAGTAATCAGACGATCAATTCTGGCATTCAACTGATTCGCTTCTCTGCGCTTTTTGCTGATAAGGCTTTGTAAGCCTCGTTGTTTCTTTTGTAATTCACTAACTACTTGTTTCTTCTGCTGCTCTTTTTTCTCCAAAACAGCTTTTTCTCCTTCTCTTTCTTTTATCACACCGACCTTCACTTGTTTTACTTGAACTAATTGATGACGGTGTCCGTTAATGATGCCCTGACGACGTATAATATCTTCGCCTTGCAAACGTTGATACGTAGCATATTCTTTGACATAGCGCATTCGGCGGTACATTTGGGATAATGACTTGGCGGAAAAAATAAACATTAGTTTTTCTTGAATAGTCTTGTTACGGTAAACGTAATTGACAGAAGAAAGATATTTCATTTTCCTTTCGTTCAAATCGCGTTGCATAGCTTCAAGACGAGCAGATAGTGTCATCACTTGTCCACTAATAGCCTGCACGTCTCCGTTGATAGTTTCTATATATCTTTTTCTTTCTTCTATTTGTCCATTAAGTGCTTGCAGATGGTAAAGCTGTCCCTTTACATCTTTTTTGGTACTTTTCAACATCTGTTCCGTTGCTGCAATTTGTTTTTGCAGCGCCGAATGTTTCTTTTGCAGATTCGATATCAAAGGAGTCTGCGCATTTAATATGACTGTGATAAATAGACAATAAAATATGATAAAAGAACGTCTCATTGCAATCCTTTCAGGGCTTTAACAAATTCATCTAATGTTACTTTCTTATATTTAGTAGGCACTGTCGTTGGCTGAAGTGCTATTTGGTCAGTAGAGAAATCATAAAGTTGTATTTTTGCATCTTTCATCGATTTTAAACCAAAATCACTGCCAGAAACTTCCGAACGTCCTCCTGGTTTGGATGCATCTATTAATAGTTGTTCCAGTTGTGAATAGTTTGAACCGCTTGGCAAATATCTCATCATCTCTTTTTTGTTGGCTTGTACATACATTTTATCGTGGCGGTCAATAAGTAGCATTTCATTGGGGGTAATATCCAACTTTGCCAATTCGGTACCAAAAATAGGCATTACTATCGATAATTGAATACGTTCTTTAGAAACCATTTTCATAGAACCTTTCAGGGAAAGCCCCATAAAGCTTGCTGGCAATACAAGATGTATTTTAGAAGATAGGTATTTATAGCTAGTACTATCTACTAAACAAGAATCGGGTATTACTTTGGTCTTATCAATAGAATCTTTTAGAATCTTGCTCGAATCATTTTTAACAACTGATTGTGCTAGAGCGCCATTGCTGAATATTAATCCGACTGTCAGACCGATTATATAAATTAATTTATTCTTTTTCATTCCGATATATATTTTTTCTTTGCTATTTTTTGTTTGAGATTTTTCGACTTGCTACCCATACTCAGTGCTTTTTGCCAATATTTCAATGCATTTTCTATATCACCTGTCAGGGCATGAATGTCACCACAATGTTCAGTGACCACATTACTAGTGGTGCCACCGTTTTTCATTGCATTGTCAATATATATTAGAGCTTGGGTATATTTACCTTTAATAAATAGTATCCATGCATAAGTATCTAAGAATGTCGAATTGTTTGGCTCTGCTTTTACAGTTTTGTAGCTCATTTCTTCTGCTTTGTCCAATTGGGCATGCTCTTCAGATAAATAATAGGCGTAATTATTCAAGGCGCTAATATTTTCAGCATTGTATACTAAAGCAGAATCGTATGCTGCGTATGCTTCTTTTTTAGATAATTTGGAGTAATAAACGTCACCCATCAGCGCGTAAAAGTCGGATATCACTTCTTTTTTGCTATCACTCGTGACATGCCTCAAGGCTTTCTTGCTAGTGGTAATAGCGTCGTCTGTGCGTCCGGCTTGATTATATGCTATTGCCAAGTAAAAATAAAGTTCGAGAGCATCGGGTGTTGCTTCGATACCTGGTTCACAGATTCGGATTACTGCTTTATAATCTTCTTTTTTAATAGCATTGTTCAATAGCATGAGGCGAGCGGCAACATTGGATGGGTCAAGTGCTACGATATGCTCCAATACTGGAAGTGCTTGGGTATTCATTCCTTTTGCAATAAGATAGTTGGCATATAGCATCGGAATCTGAACATCTTCAGAATCTTCTTTGATGATTTTATCAAAAAGTCCAATCACTTTTATGCTGTCTTTTCCGTCATTTTCGTATTGCGATATCAATTCTTTCATGACATCAATTTTTGCTTCTGATGCCACTTTTGTGTTGAGAACGAAGAGGCTAAGTTGATTTTCGTATTTGTCTTTTTGCCCTGATACTTTATAATAATTAGCCAAAGAATACAGGGCCATTGAGTTATCAGGGTCTGCCGCCAACACCTTATCATATATGTTATGTGCTTCAACCTTTTTATTGTTTTGCATATAAGCGTCTGCTAAAAGAACCTGATACCTGTTGTCTTGTGGATATTTTTTTGTTAGACTTTCTATCTCGTTCAATGCTTGTTTGTTATCGTTCATTTGAACATAGACTTTGAACTTCTCCATACTTATTTGCTCATTCTTACCCATTACACTTTCCAGTCGGTCGAGTGTTTGAATTATCTTATGGTAATTAGACTGTTGGGTATACAAGTCAAGCAAGCTAAGTAGCGGATCCCGCCGATTTGGAAAACGCTTGGTCATCAGTTCGAATGTTTCAGTGGCTTTAATACTATCCTCTTGTTGCATATAGAGGCTTGCCAAAGCCTGGTTATACCAATAATTCTGTGGTGCGGTATTTACTGCTGCCTTAAATGCCGACAAGCTTTGAGGATTTTTTTGCAATGTCAAGTAGTATTGTCCCAATTCATACTGGACTTCAGGAGCCCGTGGATTGATTGTTTGACAATGGAATATCATATCGAATGCAGCAGAATACTTTCTTTCACCTTTTAATCGAAGAGCTTCCAGATAGAAATAATCGAATTTACGTTGTTGCTCTGCTGATAGAGTGTCTTGGGTCATAATTGCGGTAATCTTGGGAGAAGACACAGCAAACTGAGCATGACCTAAAAGGATGCTCCCTATTATCCAAGAGGTCACTCCGCTAAAGAACCGTTTCATTGGTCGAGTATGTAAATTCTGATTTCTCATTTATTTTGCTCCGGTATGCCCGAATCCTCCAGTACCTCTCTCAGTTTCTTCCAGCTTATCTTTAGGATCCAATATTGCCTGTTCGCAACGGGCAAAAATAATTTGTGCAATTCTTTCACCGTCTTCAATAATGAAAGGTTCATTTGAAAGATTAATAAGGATAATACATAGTTCTCCTCGATAATCGGAGTCGATAGTGCCCGGTGAGTTCAGTACGGTAATCCCCTTTTTAATTGCGAGTCCACTGCGTGGCCTTACTTGTGCTTCATATCCTTCTGGAATAGCCAGAAACAGTCCTGTAGGAATTAGAGCTCTCTCTAATGGGAGGAGAGTCTTTGACTCTTGTAGGTTGGCACGGATATCCATACCGGCCGACAACTTGGTGGCATATTCCGGTAGGGGATGTTTTGACTTGTTGATTATTTGAACGTTCATTTGCCTTTATTTGTTTTGCAGGCGAAATTAGACAATTTAATATATAAAAACCTTACATTTGTCGTTAAATTAGCTGAATGACTCTTTAGATTGTTCAGTAATAACTTTGTTAGCTCCTGAGGTCGGTCTGAATGTCAGTGGATTGTTTTTGACAAAAGATTCAATATGGCGCATTCGCTTTTCTTCCAGAATTTCATCTACAGCAATTAGTATTCCGGTTTCTTCCACATCACCGAATCCGTAATTGATAGCTGTGCCGAACATGCGCATTGTAGGGCTGAGTCCCATATATGCATTGACCAATGGAGGTATATTGTAATTTAGTTTTCTGATTTCGCCATTCAATATTTTATAGTCTTCCTTGAAAGAATCTTTATTAAACAATTTTGCCAGATCTTTTTCGTCTGTTTCAATGAGTAAAGGTTTCTTTGGAGTAATAAGGTTGTCTTTATCGGCAAAATGCTTTTTCAGAAAATAAAGGATCATATCTCTCCCCGATCGGATATAGCTCGGGTACATTGTAACCTTTCCAAAGAAGTATTTTACAGTAGGCATGATTACTGTAAGAGCGCCAAGTCCGTCCCATAAATTATCAAGAGCAAACATTCCTTTGCTACCCAATCGAGTGGATTGATATTCCAGCGTTACGAAAGAACGGGCTAGCTCAATGGTCGTCGGAAGATATTCGTCTAGAAACTTTTTAGAGAAATCGAACATGTGGGCCGTTGCTAAAATAGGTTCCCCCTTTTTGTCGAATTGTACATCAGTTCCTAATATATATCGGTAACCGCCTAATATTTTTTCCTCTTCCGGATCCCATACAATCAATTGTTTGTATGGGTTTTCCATCGTGTCATATTCATCTATGTCAATAGATTTGCCAGTGCCGCCACCTGCCGCACGAAAAGCTATTTCCCGCAAACGTCCTATTTCTCTCATGATATTGGGGGCGTTGTGGTAAGTAATAATGTATATTTGATTATTACTTTTATTTGTCATTCTGAGTCGTTTGTCCTCGGTCAGTTCGGACTTTAGGATCTCTTTGTCTATTGGCTTAATAATCTCTTCCATATCATGTTTCTGATTTACGATTCCATTTTATATACTATCTCTCTAACATATGCAGCCCATTCTCGCGGCGTTTTTGTATTGTCAAACGTTTGCCAAGGAATAGGCTTGCCTATTGTCAATTCGAACGTTTTATGCCTATTCTTATATGCTTCATCTACCAAGTATATCATGGCAATGTCAAACTTAAGACCTAAGAACCGGCATAGATTCGATAGATTGTAGAAAAAATTTGAATTTCTACCATTGAAGTGTATGGGCACTACGTCACGATGGGTCTCTACGCTTTTGGTGATAAAAGTCTTTGTCCACTCTACATCCCTAATTATTCCTTTGTGACGTCTGGAACAAAGTCCTGCAGGAAACATTACTAGTTGTTCATCCGAAGCAAACCCTTTTTCAATCACTTTAGGGAAATCTTTAGCTTGTTTGCCAGTTTTATTAATAGGTATAAAGAATGGAGACATACCATGCAGATTCATCAATAAGTCGTTTACCAGGAATTTTATTTTCTCGTTATAAGCTTTTCCTAGTACTGCAGATAATATTAATCCGTCTTGTGCTCCCAACGGATGGTTAGAGACAAATGTATATAGACCTTCTGCGGGTAGATTCTCGGCATTTTTAACGGATACCTTTACATCTAAATAATCTAATGCGGCATTTACAAAAGCCAAACCCAATGTGTCACCGTCTTCTCTAAGGAACCCATTTAATTCATCTTGATGAGCGATATGCTTCAAATATGATATGAGTATTTTGGGAACATGCTTGTTGGGTACCTTCTCTTGAAGGACTTTGTCTATGTCTATTAAGTAGTCAGAATTTTCTACCATCTTATATATTACAATATCTTTTAGCCTACAAATTTAGAAGTTCTTTTTTATTAATTTCAATATTTCACTATAAAATCGTATTAAAGTATGAGTAAAAGGCCCAAATTAGTTCGATCTATTGTATTTTTTGAATATAAAAAACAATTTTTTACTTCGTCAAGGTCCAAAGTTTTTATTGGTTTTGCTGATAATTTTCAGATAAATATGTATTTTTGTCACTCGTCATACAAAAAAAGAAATATAATGAATTATAAATATAAGCCATTATGTCTGAACTAGATCTCAATATAAACGGAAAAGATCATCCGGTTTCTTTTAAAACCCGTTTGGTCGATGCTCAGCCAGATCTCGTCCGCTTTGCTCGTAAGCTTTCTTCCGATCAAGATGAAATAAATGATTTGGTGCAAGAGACATTGTTAAAAGCACTTGATAATGAAGAAAAGTTTGAAGTTGGAACCAACTTCCTTGGATGGATGTATACTATCATGAGAAATATTTATGTAAACAAATGTCGTAAACAGATACAAGATCGCTCCTATATAAATAATGAAGAATTTATTCAGGGAAGAGAAGTACACGATATTGGCTCCGATTATTCTGAATACAATTATGATATTCAAGAGGTATATCGTTTACTCAACTCATTACCAGGAGAGTATAGGGTTGCGTTTATGATGCATATTTCGGGTTTTAAATATAAAGAAATAGCAGCTAAAATGAATTTACCACTTGGTACGGTGAAAAGTCATATTTATCTTACTCGCCAGAAATTGCTTAATCTTTTTAAAGATTTGAAGTAAATAAATAGAATATACTTCCTTTATACCAATCATATAGAATATTTTATGTAACTTTGCAGCCTCAAATTGATAAGGGTAACATGACTACTGACGATTCTTTTAATTCTGTCTGTGATTTTATCGCCGAATATGCTGCTCATTTGATGGGTGTAGGTGTACATACTTCTCGAGTGGTGCGCAACTCGAAACGCATAGGCGAAGCTTTTGGAGTGAAAGTACAGATGTGTGCTTTTTATAACAACATTATGATTTCTATAACTGATGATGAAACTCATGAAATTTATAATAAAGTAATTGGCATTTCTTCTCATAGTATAAGTTTTGAACATAATTCCGAGCTAAGTGCTTTAAGTTGGGAAATTTATGATTACCATCTACCACTTAATACTATTAAAGAAAAATATCGTAAGATAGTAGAGGCTCCTCGTATTCATCCGCTATTCGTATTGCTATTGGTCGGTTTTGCTAATGCTTCCTTTTGTCGTTTGTTTGATGGAGATGGCATTTCGATGGCAATTGTTTTTTCTGCTACGTTGATTGGACTCTATTTGAAGCAACAAATGCTTGCCAAGCATATCAACTCATTTATTGTATTTATTGTTTCGGCTTTCGTAGCTTCATTGGCAGCGTCTGTTTCTCTTATATTTAAAGATACGACAAGTTCTACAGCAATAGCTACCAGTGTGCTATATTTAGTACCTGGAGTGCCTCTAATCAATGGAATGATTGATATTGTTGAAGGGCATGTACTGATAGGCTTTTCGCGCCTTACAGAGGCTGCACTGCTGATTATGTGTATTGCTATTGGGCTTTCTTTTACATTGATAATGGTGAAAAATAGTTTGATATAGCGATGATGACAATATTGAATGTAATTTTTGACGGACTTTTTGCTGCTATCGCAGGTATAGGCTTCGGGGCAATATCCGATCCTCCTTTACGAGCATTTAAAATGATTGCCATATTGTCTGCTTTAGGACATGCCTGTCGTTATTGCCTCATGCATTTTCTTGGATTCGATATTGCTACTGCTTCTTTGTTCGGTGCTATTGCTATTGGCTTTGGAAGCATGTGGTTTGGCAAAAAAGTATACTGTCCTCTTACGGTGCTCTATATTCCGGCATTATTACCTATGATTCCCGGAAAGTTCGCTTATAACATGGTATTCTCACTTTTAATGAGTCTGCAGACGGTGAAAGAACCTGGCATGTTGAATAAATACATGGAAGCTTTTTTTTCCAACACCTTAGTTACATGTACCGTCGTCTTTATGCTTGCTATTGGAGCTACTCTGCCAATATTATTATTTCCTAAAATTACTTTCTCTATCACCCGACACAAAAATAAATTTTGAAATTTATGGATATCTTTTGGAAAACTATTGCGTTATATAATTCGGGCACGTGGATTTATCAACTCATAATTTTGTTGATTGGTTGTACTGTTACTGTAGCATTGATTATTAAGCCTACTCGTTGGACGAAGTGGGCTATCAAATTTTATATCCTTCTTCTTTATTTATGGATTTCTATCATCTACTATTATATCTATTGTGATGCTCGCAATTATAATGGTATCATGGCTCTTTTTTGGGGAGTGATGGCTATTATATGGATATGGGATATGATATCAGGATATACCACATTTGAAAGGACCCGTAAGTATGATAAACTTTCTTATTTCCTATTGGTAATGCCTTTTTGTTATCCTCTTATCTCATTAGCTCGTGGCCTTTCTTTCCCTGAAATGACATCTCCAGTAATGCCGTGTTCTGTAGTGACATTTACGATAGGACTATTGTTGTTACATTCTAAAAAAGTGAATATTTTTCTGGTCCTTTTTCTTTGTCACTGGTCTCTTATCGGATTGACTAAAACGTACTTTTTTCATATCCCCGAAGATTTCCTCTTGGCGAGTGCTTCGATACCGGCATTATATTTGTTCTTTCGCGAATATTTCTTATCGAATCTTAAGACAGAAACCAAACCGAAGGTAAAATACATTAACTGGTTGCTTATTTTGGTCTGTGGTATTTTGGGGATAGTGCTTATTTCTACCCTTCTTTTGGAACTCGGGCCAGTAAAATAGATAGGCAGCATAGAACATTGAAGACATGTAATACGCTGATAAATAGCGAGGAAATCATAACAGCAGATTTATGTTCGTCTTTATCATTTCTGGGAGAATGCCCTGTAAATTGTCGTTATCTGAAGCAAGATACCTCCGTATATATATAAGAAATCAGTATCCACACCAAAGAGCACTTCTTGATTCAAGAAACGAAGCTTCAACTTGTTTTAACTTACGCAAGTGCATACAAACAGGGTAAGAACGCCTAAATATTACATCACTTTTTCGTCGTTATCACTCCATTTTAATTAGCAAAATATAAGTTCATGAAAAAAAGATGAGCTTCTTTGCAACATTTCATCTCCTTTGAACGTCTAATATACAAAGAGCAATAATAATAAATAATAATGAAAACAAAATTTTTGATCATATTACTATCTATTTGCAGCATCGGATTACTTTCCAGTTGTGATTTCAATATAAATATGAAGCCGAGTAAAACAATTATTACTCGAACATATAAGGTAGGGCATTTCAATGCAATCGATTTTGGAGCAACGGGGAATGTTGAATTCATTCAGTCTAAAGATAGTAGCTGTTCCATCTCAATAAAAGGTCCTCAGAACTATGTCAAACAATTTGAAGTTAATGTGGAGAATGGTGTTTTGTATGTCAATCATGATCAAAAGAGCCATTTTTACAAAGTAAAAATACAAATTAAAATTAGCGCTCCCATACTAACAAATATTACATCTAAAGGGGTTGGCGACATCCAGATAGCCAATATACAAGTAAAGAATCTAGAAGTTTTAAATAAAGGAGTAGGCAATATTAATATCGATTCCATCACGGGCAATAGCATCACCATCAACTCTAACGGTGTAGGCAACATCAACATAAAAGGTAAGGTTCATGTAGCAAGCTTGGCATGCAACGGCGTAGGTGATATCAAAGCTGAAGAATTGCAATCCAAAATCGTTGATGCAAACTGCCGAGGAGTTGGAAGCATCACTTGTTTTGCTACTGACTCAATGACAGCTACAGTCAAAGGGGTAGGCAGCATAAAATATAAAGGGAAACCTCTTTTTAAAGATCTGAATTCTTCAGGAGTCGGCTCCATTAAAGAAAAGTAATCGCAAAAATAAGATGATAAAAGTCATCTCATAATCTCTCTCTCATAACAAGAAAATCCGCCAATTGTGTGATACAATAGGCGGATTTATTTTTTATTAGAATATAGCTTTTATACTAAAAAATCAATTCAAGATACTCCCTAGCGGCTTATTATACCAAGCTGGCTATCTTCAACGAACTTAACAATAGTCTCTATTTCAGGACCTTTAGGAATTTGTTCCTTAATTTGTAGCACAGCATCAAAAATACTTGTCTGGTCATGAAATACCAATCTATAAGCATTGGCAATATGTTTTTGCACCTTAGCATCAACTGCAAGATTATTCAGAATCGTAGTATTAACGCCGGCATATTTAATCGGGTTATGGGCAGCAACGATATAAGGAGGTACATCCTTACTGCAACGACAACCACTCTGTATCATTGAAGAGTTTCCTATGCGAACCTTCGGATTTACAACGACGTTACTACTCAATATAACGCCATCTTGGATCTCACAGCTACCGGCTATTTTAGAACCGTAACCGAAGACACAGCCATTTCCAATATGGGTATCGTGAAGCACATGAACACCTTCGAGCAAGAAGTTGTCATCCCCAATAATAGTCTTATGGCCTGCAAATGTAGCCCGATTGATTACCACATTCTCACGAATCGTGTTATTATCACCAATAATCAATTCGGTAACATCCCCCGTATAGTTAAAATCTTGCGGAACAGCTCCAAGTACAGCATTCTGATATATCTTATTGCCTTTACCCAATGTCGTACCTTCCATAATGCTGACATAAGGATAAATCACGCAATCATCGCCGATTGTCACATTCTTCTCAATATAGACAAACGGATATATCGTCACATTCTTTCCCAACTTGACCGAAGGGTCAATTACTACATGATCACTTATCATAGTCATTTTTTTTATTCATCATTTTATCTTCCGCCACCCAATGCATAATACAAATTGACAATAGACTGCATCTTATTAAAGTCGTCAGTTACCTTAGAAAGCTGTGCTGTCAATAGAGCCTGTTGCGCCGTTATTATCTCAAGATAAGTAACAGAAGGACTTAAACTAAACATCTTTTGAGCATAGTCCACATTTTTGATCAGACTTTCTACCCGTTGTTGGTCAAATGAACCCTTTTTCGCAGATGTCTGATAAAGAGCCAAAGCATTATTCACTTCGCTACCGGCACTAAGAACTGCATATTGCCACTTAATGTATGCGGTCTGCTGTTGTGCTTCTGCAACCTTTAAAGAAGCTTTTAATTTACCGTTCTCAAATATAGGTTGAGTAAGATTTGCTACAGCCGACAAAAGTACTTTACCAGGATTAATGACAATGCTTGCACTATTAGTCCAACCGGCACTTCCGGAAAGTGTCAGGTTGGGATAAAAATTAGCCTGAGCTTGTTTCTTCTGATAGTAGCATGCTGCAAGATTCAACTCTGCACTGTACACGTCAGGGCGATTAGAAAGTAATTGAACAGGAACTCCCACAGCCAAATTTTCAGGCAACGTTTGGTCCTCTATTTTATTGCGACGAATTGTTTGTGGAGATTGGTTGATAAGTAAAGATAATGCATTCTCCGTAGTTCGTATTTGTCGTTTTAATTCTTCAGCACTCGATAGAACCGAATAATAGTTTGCCTTAGCCGACTGTACTGATGCTTCATTCGTAGAACTGCTATAGTTCTTTTGCGCAACCATAATATCCCACGTATGCTTGGTCAACACAGCTGTCGAATCAGTTATTTCCAATTGACGATCAAGCATCAATAAGGTATAATAGCTATTAGCAATATTAGAAACCAACGAGGTACGAACAGCTTGTTGATATGCTTTCGATTGCAAAAGAATCGCCTGCTGAGCCCTTTTAGCATTTGTCAGTTTACCAAATAAATCTATATTCCAACTAGCTGCAATCGGCAAAGAATAAGTAGTTGCCGTTGTCGAGAAATCCCATCTTCCTACAGCTCCTGTTCCATTAAAAGCTAAAGAAGAAAAGAATGACAACTTTGCAGCCCTTAATTGGGCTTCGGCTTCTTGAACAGAAAGAATAGCAACCTGCAGGTTTGCATTATTCTTCAAACCAGAATCTATCAATTGTTGCAAAGCAGCATCGGTAAAGACTTCTTGCCACTTCAAATTACCCATATTAAGTGTATCGGCCGTAGCAAGAGTATCATTTAGAGAAATCGAATCACGATATAAACCTTTAGTATTAACCGAAGGACGCTGGTATTGCTTATATAGGCCACAGCTGTTTAAAACAACAACTGCGCCTAACAAAGATATTATTTTTAATCTTTTCATATCATTACTTACTCTTTATCCTTTTGACAGGACGTGTATATTGTATCATTTCCGTATCAACCTTCTGAGACGTCTCATTTTCGAACTGCAAAGGTTTAACCTTCTCTTGCAAATATTCGAAAATCACAAATAATGAAGGAACCACAAAAATTTGGCAAATCATACCTATCAACATACCTCCAATGGCCGAAGCTCCTAGAGTAGAATTACCATTAGCTCCTACACCAAACGAGAACATCATTGGCAACAAACCAATAATCATAGCGCCCGAAGTCATTAAGATAGGACGCAAACGAGCTGCAGCGCCCAAAATAGCACTCCATCTGATCGCCATACCCATCTGCCGTCTCTCTAATGCAAATTGAACAATTAAAATAGCGTTCTTCGCAAGCAAGCCGATCAACATAATAAGAGAAATCTGCATATAGATATTATTTTCATGCCCAAACAAATTGGTAAAGATAAAAGCACCTGCCAAGCCGAATGGGATGGAAAGAATTACAGATAACGGCAAAATATAGCTTTCATATTGGGCACTCAATATTAAGTATACGAATACCAAACAAAGAATAAAAATCAATGTAGTACTACTGCTCGACTCCTTTTCCGAACGAGTCAGGCCGGAGAATTCATAGCCATACCCTTCAGGGAGCGTTTTTGAAGCCACTTCTGAAATAGCTTTAATAGCATCACCGGTACTATATCCATTGGCTGCCGTAGCATTTACATCAATTGACGTAAACAAATTGAAACGATTAATATTAGAAGGCCCATATACTTTATTCAAAGTAATATATTCATTAATGGGAGCCATTCCGACAGGAGTACGAACATAGATACCATTCAGAGATGATGGATCTAAACGTTTCTGAGGGTCTGCCTGAATCATTACTCGATAGAGCTTACCATAGCTATTAAAATTCGAAGCATACAAACCTCCGTAATAACCTTGAAGTGTTGTCAGTACTGTCGAAGGTGAGATGCTACTCTCCTTACATTTTGCAACATTGACATCAACCATATATTGAGGATAGCGTGGATCATAAGATGTCATAGCTCTTGAAAATTCAGGACGTTGGTTTAGACCGGCCAAGAACTGTTGTGTAATACCAAAAAACTTGTCTACCGAACCACCTGTTTTATCTTGTAAACTAAACGTTAAACCGTTGGAAGCACTAAATCCTGGGATCATAGGTGGACCAAATGCTAATATCTGTGCATCTTTTATAGATGACGTTTGCAAATATATCATTCCCAATACTGCCCTTGCGCTTTGGCCCAAATTACGATCTTTCCATTCCTTGAGCCTTATAATAAAGGTTCCGAAGTTACTTCCCTGACCCGCAATAAAGTTATAGCCAACAATTTGTGTACGACTTTTGATAGCCGGATTCGTTTTGAGCATATTATCAATAATAGTCATCGTTTTAGCTGTCTTCTGCAGACCCGTTCCAGGGGGCATTGATATCGTACAGAACAATACTCCGGTATCTTCATCAGGTACCAAACCAGTTTTTGTCGTCTTCATTAAGAGTCCCATCACTACGATAGATACCAAAACGATAGAAAAAGAAGTGACTTTATGATTAATAAAGAACTGTATGCCCTTCTTATATTTGCCTAAGACCTTATCATAAGAGGTATTAAATGCTGTATGGAAACGACCAACAAGAGAGACCTTTCTCGAAGTGCCATCTTCATTTTTCGGCTTCAATAAAATAGCACACAATGCAGGACTTAATGTCAAAGCATTTAACGCAGAAATCACGATAGCCACAGCCATTGTCACACCAAATTCTTTATAAAAAGTACCACTCGTGCCGCCAATGAACGAAACGGGGATAAACACCGCCGCCATTACCAAAGTTATAGAAATAATGGCTCCGGATATTTCACTCATCGCATCCAAACTCGCCTGCTTCCCGGACTTGTAGCCTTGATCCAATTTGGCGTGAACCGCCTCGACGACCACTATCGCATCATCCACCACTATGGCAATAGCCAATACCAATGCCGATAATGTCAATAAATTAATCGTAAAACCGAAGATCTTCAGGAAAAAGAAAGTGCCGACCAACGACACCGGCACCGCTATGGCAGGTATCAATGTAGAACGCAAATCTTGCAAGAAAATATAAACAACAATGAATACCAGCAAGAAAGCCTCAAGCAGAGTTTTGATAACTTCATGAATAGATGCATAAAGGAAATCCGTAACATCCATCAAAACACTAACTTTCATTCCTGGAGGAAAAGATTTTTCCAATTCGCCAACAGTAGACTTGATATTCTTAATAATTTCGTTCGCATTTGAACCGGCAACCTGAGAGACCATACAAGTTACAGCCGGCTTATTGTCGCAACGATTATTAACGACATAACTCAAAGCTCCCAATTCTATTTTGGCTACATCTTTAAGCCTTATAACATTACCCGAGTTGTCTTGATTAATAATAATATCGCCAAATTCTCCCGGTGTCTTCAGGCGTCCTTTGTAACGCATGACATACTCATAAGACTGATCACTCTGCTCTCCAAACTTACCGGGGGCAGCTTCTACATTCTGCTCAGCCAATACGTTGGTCACGTCATTAGGAATCAAATTATGCTGTTTCATAGCCTCTGGATTGAGCCAAATACGCATTGTATATGTTTTGGCACCAAAAGACTCGGCACTACCTACACCCTGAACACGCTTAATAGCCGGTAAGATGTTAATATCTGCATAGTTCGATAAAAACTTTTCATCATATTGTCCTTTGTCGCTAGTCACAGAAAAAAGCAACAATGTACTTGTTTGACGTTTTTCTGTCTGCACGCCCACCTTCACAACCTCGGAAGGTAATAAACTCTGAGCCTGTTGCACACGATTCTGAACATTGACAGCAGCCATATCAGGATTGGTACCTTGTTTAAAATAGACCGTAATAGTAGCCGAACCATCATTGGTTGCGGTAGAAGTCATATAGGTCATATTTTCCACACCGTTAATAGACTCTTCCAACGGAGCAATCACACTATTTAGTACCGTTTGAGCATCGGCACCCGAATAAGTAGTCCGGACCGAAATGGTTGGAGGAGCAATATCAGGATACTGTTCGATAGGCAGAGTCACTAATCCTATGATACCTAGAATCACTATTAAAATCGAAATCACCGTAGAAAGTACGGGTCGATTTATAAATCTATCAAGTTTCATAATTTGCTTTTAATTTGTTATTTCTTGCCCGAGAATGCCTTCTTCATAGCAGAGTAATTGCCCTGAATAGCACCCATACCCTCCGCTTTCTTAATTTTGGCAGCTGCGGCAGCTTCTGTAATCGGCTTGATATCCATACCGTCAGTCAAAGATGCAATACCCTGAACAACAATACGATCGCCCTCTTTCAAGCCAGAAGTAACAATATAATTCTGACCATCGCTATATTCAGAGACCGTAATAAGTGAATACTTCACCTTATTATTATTTCCTACAATGTAGACATATTTTTTATCCTGCAATTCACTGACAGCCGACTGCGGTATCAAAATAATATCATTTTGAGTATATGGAATGACAATATTACCTGAGCCTCCACTTTTCAATAAATGCTTAGGATTCTTGAAGTTGGCACGAATATTAACAGTACCGGTAACCTGATCTATCACACCACTAATCGTAGAGACCTTGCCCAATTGAGAATAAATCGTTCCATCTGACAATTTTAATTGTACGGCAGGAAATGTTTTAGCTGCTGCATTGGAAGAACCAGACTGACGAGTCATCGATAGTAACTGTTTTTCGTTCATCGAAAAATAAACATACATTTCGTCAATATTTGAAACGGTTGTCAAAGCTTGAGAACTTGAAGAGCTTACTAAACTTCCTACACGATAAGGAATAGAACCTACAACGCCGTTACTTGGACTAGTCACTCTACAATAAGCCAAATTTTGACGAGCTGCTATCAACGAAGCTTGCGCTTGTGCTAAGTTAGCACGAGCACTGGCATAAGAGTTTATAGCCGTCTGCAAATCAAAATCGCCAATAATATTCTGGCGACGGAGTTCTTTCTTATTTACATAAGTCAATTTCGCCGTTGCCACTTGAGCTTTTGCTACATTTACAGCAGCAAGGCCTTGCTTAACGGCTTCTCTATACTGCACATCATCTATTTCAAACAATACTTGTCCCTTGCGTACGACAGAACCCTCATCAACACAAAGACGAGTAACAAATCCCGAAATTTTAGGACGAATTTCAATGTCTTGCTTACCACGGATAGTTGCCGGGTAACTGTTATCCAAGCTAGCATTCGAGGTGGTCAATGTCCGTACAGCGTACTCATTATCACTCGGCAAACCTTGGCGTTTATTCCCACAGGAAAAAAGAGCTGACGCACACATCGCGAATACCATTATCCGCAAAATTCGATTTTCTTTAATACGATTCATCTCTAATCTTTTTATTATACTGTTCAACAATTATTTATTCACAATTTTCTTATTCTTTTTACCCCTTAACTTAATACACACATATATCCTCCACGGACTAAACAAGCCTCAAAAAGGCTTTTTGCTCGAAAACCCGTTCTCGCAAAAAAGTTTTCGTGCAAAGGAACAAATTAGTTTAGATATATGTATCAATTTGGTCAAACATTTAACACTGTTTCTCGCAATTTAATAAACATAAAAGAGTTGAAAAACTGATCATCAATCCAAAATAACAAAAAAAACACGAATGAGCTATTTTGTACCACTTTTTTAATAAATTAGTGTTTTGTTTGATATTAATTGAATGAGAACCCTTATTTTTGCAACATGTTATATACCAATAACGACATTAGAAAATTTTTGAAGGGTAGCTTATTTGTTACCGTTTCATTGTCAATACTCTATGCTTGTGCCAATCCTGGTACACCTACAGGAGGTCCTATTGACGTAACGCCTCCAAAAGTGATTGGAAGTACTCCGACAGAAAATGCCATTGGCAATCAAAAAGGAAAGATTATTATCAATTTTGATGAATACATCAAACTCGATAAGCCAAATGAAAAAGTGGTAGTTTCACCTCCACAGCTTCAACAACCTGAAATAAAGACAATAGGGAAAAAAATTTCAATCAATCTACTCGATTCTTTAAAGTCCAACACAACATATACCATTGACTTCTCCGATGCAATCCAAGATAATAATGAAGGTAACCCAATGGGAAATTACACTTTTACATTCTCTACCGGTGCAGCAATTGATACGATGGAAGTATCGGGAACAGTGCTAAACGCCGCAGATCTGGAACCAATCAAAGGCATACTTGTAGGGCTACATTCCAATCTAAATGATTCCGCTTTCAGCAAAACGCCATTCGATAGAGTGGGTCGCACTGATAGTCGAGGGCATTTCGTTATCAAAGGTATAGCACGCGGTAAATACCATATTTATGCATTAGCAGATGCTGATCAGAATTTCTTTTTCTCGCAAAAGAGTGAACAATTGGCTTTCAACAACGATTTGATTATCCCTACATGCAATCAACAGACACGTCAAGACACAGCTTGGATCGACTCAATCACCGTCGACACTATCATCCCCAAACCCTATACACATTTCATGCCCGACAATATAATCCTTAGGGCATTCAAGGAAAACGTCAATCGACATTCGCTTAAGAAAAAAGAACGCTTGGTACCACAAAAATTCACATTGACTTTTTCTGCGCCCAATAAAGACCTTCCTAAAATTAGAGGATTAAATTTTAATGAAAAAGACGCTTTTATTATTGATACAGACAATAAAAAGGATAGCATCACCTATTGGGTGAAAGACTCTGTGAATTATAAAAAAGATACTTTGTCACTGGCATTATCATACATGTATACCGACTCACTGAATAATTTGGTGCCTCGAACAGATACACTAAATCTGATTTCCAAACAAAAGACGCTAACCAAACAAATAGAACAAAAAAAGAAGAAAAAAGGCGAAGTACCCAAAATAGAATCGCTACCAATGCAAAATCACATACCCCAAGAAATGGATGTATACGACTATATATACTTCGACTTTGAAGAGCCGATAAGATCGGTCAATAAAAATGCTATACATCTAAAAGAAAAAGTCGACTCTCTATACAAAGATATCCCCTATCAATTTGAGCGCGATTCTGTGAATATACGACGATATAATCTATTATACAACTGGTCTCCGGAAAAAGAATATAGCATTGAAATCGATTCGGCCGCATTTGTTGGACAATACGGATTAGTATCCGATAAAGTCAAGCAATCTTTTAAGATACATGCGCTAAAAGACTATGGCGATATATATTTCAACATATCCGGTAATATCTGCCCTAATGCATTTATAGAGCTGCTTGATGCAACAGGGAAAGTTGTCCGGAAAATGCCATTACGCGACCATCGAGCGAGTTTCTATTTCCTTGCTGCCGGCAAATACGGTGCACGACTTATAAACGACCGTAATGGCAATGGTCTTTGGGATACAGGCGATTATGACCTAAAGATTCAGCCCGAGGAAGTATATTATTATCCGCAAATCATTAACCTAAAAGTGATGTGGAAAATAGAAGAGAACTGGAATGTTGACTCTACGCCACTCGACAAACAAAAGCCGGAGGAAATGAAGAAACAGAAGCCGGACCAAGATAAAAGAAACAAAGGAAATTATAATAATCGTAGTAACGATCGACGTTACTGAAAAACAAAATGAATAATGAAAAGGATTAATCATATTTTCACAATATCATTGTTTACTCTCATATTGTCGATGAGTCTTTCAACACCGATGCATGCACAATGTGAAGTAAAAAACACGGCTCTCAGAGCCGGTGAAACTATCAATTATGACCTTTATTTTAACTGGAAATTTGTATGGGTAAAATGTGGCACAGCATATATGAAAACCACAGCAACAACATGGCAATCTAAACCTGCCTTTAGAACCTACTTGATAACCAAGGGCAGTAAAAAAGCTGATATGTTCTTCAGAATGCGCGATACCTTAGTCAGTGTAGTCAGCACTAACCTTTGCCCACACTATTATTATAAAGGCTCTTTTGAAGGCAAGCGCCTTTATAAAGACGAAGCATACTATACCTATCACAATGGGGATGTCTATATACGACTGAGAAAGCAAAGGAAAGGAGTATTTACATCTGCTCAAAAGAAAAGCACTAATTGTGTATATGACATGCTCAGCATTTTAGCACAGGCACGCTCTTACGATCCTCGAAATTACAAGACAGGGCAAAGAATCAATTTCGATATGGTTGGAGGAACAGATATAGACCATGAAATCTTAATTTATAGAGGAAAAAAAAATATAAAAGCAGAAAATGATACTGTTTATCGATGCCTCGTTTTCTCATACGTAGAGCACAAAAATGGTAAAGACAAAGAAGTTGTTACATTCTATGTCACAGATGACGAAAACCATTTGCCTATCCGTCTTGACATGTTCCTCAATTTTGGGTCGGCTAAAGCATTTCTGAGTAACGTCAGCGGCAACCGCCATCCGTTCACCTCTATCGTTGGGAAATAAACAGCCTAACATGTACTGAATAAGTTGATAAAAACTTATTCAGTACATATTTGAGTTCGGGATAAGAACTCAAGTCTATTGTTGTGAACGCGGCGGGCTATTTCAACAAAATCATGTTGCAATTTGCGCGCTCTACAATTCGTACGTCTCTGCCAAGGAGTTGTAACGAAAACCACAGCACTCTGCCCAAAAGGCTTTTAACCCTTCCATGATACCCTTCAGAAGGGTGAAATTTATAAAACATACTGATGAAAGTTGGTGCATATCAGAAAGATTTTAGGCTTTGTTCTTAGAAGAATGTCGTTCCACATATGTGATTCGATCAACTCACATATGTGATTCGATCGTTCCATATATGTGAGTTGATCGAATCACATAT
>JAAYUD010000051.1 GCA_012517855.1 Bacteroidales bacterium | reverse complement strand
TACGGGTATACATTCTTCTTCTGTTACACCAGGGTAAACCGTCGATTCATATACCACGATATCACCTTTGCTGATCATTTTTCCTACGGTCTCACTTGCTCCCCATAGTGGTTTTAAATCAGGACGATTGTTTTCATCTACAGGGGTCGGAACTGCCACTATATAAAAGTTACATTCTTTTACATCATCTATATTAGATGAACATTTAAAACCATTTTTTATAGCATCTTGAAGAAGTTCATCACTTACTTCTAATGTTGCATCGTGCCCAGCCATTAAAGCATTAACACGTGTTTTATTCATATCATAACCGATAGTCTGATACTTTGTAGAAAATAAACGAGCCAATGGTAAGCCCACGTATCCCAAGCCTATAACGGCTATTCTGATTTTATTATTCATCATATATGGAATAATTTTATATTCTAAATTTATTAAATAGTATTTTATGGATCTCTATATATTTTTTGCCTAGTATTTCTTTTGCTATTTGCAAGATAATCCAGCGCATTTGAATTCTCAATCTCGTAGATTTGCTATGGAGAATAGATAGAACGTATTGATTGGAAAAATTGGACTGTAATGCATATCTACCTATTATTGTTACTCCTTCAACCTCTTTGTATGACGTAGTCGGATTAGATGTATATAGTCGGGTTATTCCATACCTCTTAGCCGATTCAATTATATTTTTGGATTCAAATCCATTCGGAATTGAAGCTACCGTGACAATGTTACCAATAATGGTTGATAAAAGATCAATTGACTTTTGCCACTCGTAATCGATCTGCTTTGGCGATAATTCACTTAGGTTTTCCGGATGGGTATGTGAATGACTTCCTATTATATGTCCTCTATGATACAATTCTACTATTTGCTCTTTATTTAGAAAGCCTTTTGTCCCAATATATGCTGTTGGAATAAAGAACGTACCCTTAAATCCATATTTTTCCAATATTGGCGCAATAATATTATAAAAGGATATACCTCCGTCATCAAATGTAAAAGTTACAGACGCCATAGGCTTGCGATTTTTTATGCAATAATCAGCAATTAGGGCTACTTGATTTTCAAATACAGATGCCCGTAGTTTATATGCTAATGCTGTATTATTAATAAACCCGCTTTCAAGTATGTCATCTTTGTACACGCAATGATACATTAAAGAGATTATCTTCATAACTTCAATGATGCTTTGGCTGCTCTAAATCTGTAATATGTTTTCTGTGCGATCTTCTTCATTGTTATTAGAATGGAATATTTGGCTGTAACTATTTTTGGTTTTGCATATCTAATGGGATTATATTTTTCTTTATAGGATCTAATACCTTCCATTTCTAATATATCGCATCCTCTTTCTTTTATCTTTTTTATTGCCTCAAACATAAGTAATTCATTGGGGCAGAACTTCTGGTATTCACGATAACTCGCAGCTCCCCAATAGAAAGCCATATCATTATATGTCAAAAATAAAATGGTTGCAATACATTTCTCTTCTATTGGATGAAACGCTTCTAACATTATAACTTTATCAGTATCATAAAATTTTCTTACCAATGCTAATGTATATTTTTTTGAATAAGTAGGCTTTAAATTTTGCTTTTTAAACACATCAATTAATTGAGCATAATAATTATTAGCGAATTCTTCAGGACTTTGGGGCTTAACTATCCTTACCCCTTGTTTCTCTGCCTTATGAATTGAGTATTGGCAGGATTTCTGTTTAAAACTTTTAAAGAGAGTATCTATATCAGGGCGTAAATCTAGCCAATAACTATTGATAGGTATTGAATAGAATTCTGAATCTTTAATATCTTCATAATCAATGTTCCAATCCGATACTTGAAATAACAAACAATACCTTTTTTCGAAAAGCCATTTTATTAATTCTTTATATATCGAAACTCTTTCGCTTCTAGATATTTGATTTAATGTAGAAAGACCTTGATAGCTAGTAGTACAGCCCTCAAAAGGACTTGCAACAATAGTTATTCCCATTTTTTTTATGCGCATTCCTATAAAATAGCCTATAATGCTGTCAGAATCGGATATTTCTACAACGAATGGATAATATCCATGAGTTTCAAAGATTAATGAACTCCACAAATGTGTTTTAAATATATTAGAATCATAACATGATTCTATCTGTTTCCATGGAATATTTTCTTTTATTAATATCTTAAAATCTATCATTTCATTAGTAAATGATTAATATTTAGGGTCTGCTGAATAATCTTTCATTAATTAGGGTTTACTGAATTAATTTAATGCGTTATTATTCAATCTTTATTTGTGATCTTTTTAACATTTAAAATACGACTTATCGTGTTAATAACCTATCGTTACAAGCCAAAAAATGGAATAGATATAGTTTACCGCATTAATTTTCTACAGAAATGCCATTATTCATACTATTTTCCTAAAAACAGCTATGTTTTTTTGCCAGTTTTAAGCAAAATGGATTATTCAGCAGACCCTATACAAGCAATCGCAAACTTATAATCTCTGCATGAATAGGGTTGTGACATAACTTTCTTTTTAAGTTTATAATGGATCTTATACTTTAAACGTGGGATTGAGGATATTTGTTTATTTTGATACACTCTCATTAATTATTGTTGCTATCTTTTTGCCAATTGAAGGCCAATAAAATCGTTCTAAATCATTATCAATATTATCGTAGTTACTATAATTCTGAATCATCTTTTGAATTGCGTTAGAAATATCATTAACATTCCTGGGATTACACGATTCTCCTAGGTTACGAGTTCTAAACATTCCGTCAACACCTTGGCTTCTTGTATATATAATTGGAAGACCTTGACTTAAAGATTCAATATAAACTAGTCCAAAAGTCTCTTCTCTAGAGACCATAATAAAAGCGTCATTCTCTCGAATTTCGTTAATTATTTTGTGTCTATCATAGATTGGACCTTTGTAAATTATGGAGTTATCTCTGTTGCAAATTTTCTTTATCTCTTTTTCTTGTGTACCTTTTTCACCAACAAGACTCAACTTTATGGTAGGATATTTTTTTTGTGCTTTTTTAAAAGCATCAATAACTAGCAATACATTCTTATTATTGTCAAAAGCTCCTATATAAAGGAATTTTGAACAATTTTTATTGCGATTTTTCTTTGTTCGATTGATATGCCAAAAATTATTTATACCGTTAGGAATTACTTGAATCTTATTCAAAATATCTGGATGTGCTATTCTAAAAAAATTACTTTTCATTAAATTACTTTTTATTGAATTTGAAATGCAGATGATATTTTTAGAATTATGTAAAATGTTATAAGCCAATTTGTATAAATATGGCATTCTTTTTAAGTATAAATTCACATCAGTTGCTCTTATGGATATTATATAAGGAATGTTAAATTCCCTATTTGCTTTTAATGCTATAGCTCCGTCAGTAAACAACGTTGATGCATAAAGTAAATCAAAGGAAGATAAATTGATATGCCGTTTTATTGCGTCCCATTTTTTATCAATTTTATATGGGAATATGTATTTATATAACAATTTATTCCAATGTCCTTGTATTTGAAGATGATAATATCCTTTTTTGTCAGAAGAATTGTCAATAGATCTTCGTTCCAAATCTTTCCTTGTTATTGTAAGCAAAGTGATATTAATATCTGGATTAGCTTCTATTATAGCTAAACATAAATCTTTATGTACACTAGAAAAATTATCTTCTGTTATATATAATATTTTCATATGTTTTCATGTACTTTTAATTTGACCTTTTGTGTGTTTTAGCAAAAAGCTGAAACCAATAAAAAAAGAAAGATTATAACTGATTAGATAAGATCCTGAAAACATTAATGGCAACATTATTGCAATCAAAAAAATCAGATATTCCTTTTTATAAACTAATGGAAGTTTATTATAAATTTTATATTGTTTTGAAACGAAAGCTATAATTACTGCACCTCCTCCAAGAAAACCAAAATCTACAAGAAGTTCCAAAATAATATTATGACACATTGCTTTAAAAAAATATCTATCGGCAAATAAGCCTGCTCCAAATAAAGGATTATTATTAATAATTTTCCACGCCGATTCGTAAATATTACTTCTATCAGAGTCATGAACTAAATCGTTCGTTAACAAGTATAGTGTCCTAGATTCAATTCCAAAACTTGCAGTTAGATCGTTTAAGAATAATAATATTTGTGTTAAATATATATTTAGACCTATGCATAATAATAAGAAAGCTATAATATATATTTTTTTCATTGTGAATAATAGAGAAATTATAAATATTGAAATAATGGCAAGAAGTGGTCCACGAGATCCTATAGATAAAGTCATAAATATTATCAGAAATAAAAATAATTTTGATATAATCCTCTTATCTTTATAAAATACAACAGCAGCTATTAATAAGTCATAACCAAAAGACATTGAATACGTTGAAATATTTAGTTTACCAATGATTTGAAAATAGAAATATATTATTCCAATGAAAAATGTAAATAATGAGAATGTGTATAATGTTTGTTCAAATATCTCAATTTTTTTAACTGATGCTATGCATAGTCCTATAGGTATTAGTACGGGAAATAAAAATCTCGTAGTACTTAAAAATGTTAAATCTTGAGTTTCGGGGTGAATAATCATATTTAAAAGAACGATTAATACTGCTATTGCATATACTCCCAATGCTAATTTTCCCAACCTATTAATAATGAAAGGTAATGCAATAATTATAGGCATCGCTGTTACTAATATTCTTAAATTTGATGTGTATTCCTCACTATAACTTAAGGCATCATTTAAAAATATCTGAATTATGGAAACTAACGGTTGTAATGAAGCTACAAAAGATAAAAGATAATCTATTTTATCACTTTTATTCATGAAAATGCTATTTTTAATTTATTTGCAAGCACCTTGCGACTTTGCTATTGTTGATCATCAGCAATTTATGTTTGCAGATAATTTAATTTTTAACTGTTAATCTGTTGATTTTATATCGAAACGGTTTTGGGAACGTAGGTCTTACACTACCTGTAGTCCTTTATTATTTCACGAAAAACGTATGTGGAATAATCTTTTACTTCGATACCATCTGCCTTTACTGTCTCTATTATTGAAGTATATCGCAGCTACACCAATTCCTTATTCGCTGTTGAAAGCATGGAGTTCTTTCTTTTTACAGTGAACGGATAGATCGCACGTTCAATAGCCAAATTATCTATGATGTAACGTTCATGCTACGATAGTTCATCCCAGCCATTGACCATACAATTCCAAGCACGTTCCATACATAAGCACCCAATCGGTTGATATACAAGAATGTAATCATATGTTCTCTCCCTTGCCATAAAATTCTATTTTTTAAAATTTTAAAGGATTCGTTTTAATTCCAATTTGGATATCTATCCATAATAAAAGCATTTACTTCTTCAATATTATTGATACTATGTATTCGTTTTAAATTGATAGGATACTCGAATCCCATTTTTCTTAATAAGAAACGTAATATAGCATTATATACTCGTTGGGTAAACATAAAAAATGTTTTAGTTACAAACTTGAATTTGTTTGTGGTATATGAATATGCAAAAGAATACAAACTTATATTAGATGAAGCCATCGAAGCATATAGATACTCAAAATTAACGTCTTTAACCATTTCTTTATGCCCCATGCACCTCAGTGCTTTAACTGCGGATTCACACCAAACTGTTTGTCCACACCAAATTTTTGGTAACTTTTTTTCCCATTTTGCTTTAGCATCAGATGAAAGAAAAGGTAGATTATCGATCTCAGCATAACCTCTCTTCATTTTTCTAATACCCCCACCATGCATAGCAGAAGCGCCAGATATAATTATTGGTGCATTGATTCTATAATAAGATTTTGCGGTAAAGCATAAAGCTACTCCATTGGCAATATCAGGAGATTGACCAGGGAAATAAGTCCCAATTTGTGCATATATATTATCTAAAACTGAACGTTTGACTATTCCATGATACAACAAAGGCAGTCTACCTCTATCAACAAAACCTTTATATAAAATTTCTTTTAGGACCTTATTAATGCCTGTTTTTTTCAGACTAAAATCATAAGGTTTATATGATAAAGTTCCGCTAATATTTCCTGTAGATTTGGATATATAACTCGGCCAAAAATAAGATAAATCAGAAGGCACAACAACATCTATATTCTTCTCCTCCATTAACATTACACAACGCAGTATATGTTTAGTTACACCATCATCATCACCAATAAAACAAACATATTTACCATGGGAATTATTTACTGCATCATCACTGTTTTGTGTTACTGTTATTTGTTTTGGAGTATGATTATATACTATATTTGAGTAATTTTTTAAAAATTCGAGTATTGAAGAATTGTCTTTCGTATTGTCTTGTAGTACTAACTCTATATCGTTAGACTTAAAACTATCAATAAGACGTACTAAACTTCTAAGGTAAACATACCTATCTTTAGTAGGAACTACTATACTTAATAATGGTTTCATGATTATTTTCAATTATTATATGGAGAAGAAGTCGCTAAGATCTTCTGCTGAAACATTTTCTATTCCCTTGAAATATTGCATAATTTGCTCGTTGGGGTGTTCTTTAAAAAACTTCTTTATTGTTCTTTCTCGGTCAAAAGAAATTATTCTTTCTTTATTTCGTTTTACAATTTTAGCTGGTGATCCAACTAAAATACATCCGACAACTGTATCGTCAAGAGGCTTGTCTAAAAACGCATAACGACTCATTATACAGCGGTCTGGTAGTCTTCCCCCCCTAATACTGTAGCGTACATAGAGAGCCAGCAATAGCTCCCTATTTGTATCTTTGAAGTGGGGTTATAGGTCTCTCCTGTTTCAGTATCCCTAATACAATGAATATTAGAATCCATAATAAAACTTCCTGATGAAATCATAGAATATTTTCCAATAGCTACAAAATTTACCGCTTTCACAGTTACGCCGCTACAAATCAATATACCCTCACCGAGTTTTAATATTCCATGTGTCCATACGATTACATTTGCACTTTGATTGATAATACAAGCCCCCTCAATAATTAACGTTCCTTGTATCAATATTTGTGTAGGAAGAAATGATATCGGCATATTGTCTACATCTTTGCCAATTAACAACAATCCAAAACGAATAGGACATTGAAAATCAATCTGGCCTGAAAGATCTCTTATTTTTACCTTTCCAACAATAACAAGAGGAATATGAATAGCTTGACGAAAAGGCAAGATTTTAAAATTCATATAAATTGTTTTTAACCAACGAATTCGCAATGTAACTTTAGCTAAATACCGGAATAGCTTATAAATGTTTCGAAATTTCATTTTTAAATGATATTATAGGATTAATATGCATTTGCTTATGCATATAATATAATGAATAAAAACATGATATTATAATTAAAACACTACCAATAGAATACTTCCACCATACTTGATCTATCTCTCTTGCGAATTTTGATAAAAGACAAAACACAAGCACTATAAATACTTTTTTAATAACAGATCGATTAAAACATATCGAAAATTTCTTTAACATCATCATATCATATACCACAAATTGCAGTAGTCCTGAAAAAAAATAACCAAAACCAAGGCCAGTAAGACCAAAATATCTGTACAATATTATATTTAAACTAACAATAACTATATTCATCAGAAACGATGAAGTAAGAAACAATTTTGGACTTTGTTTTGCGAGCAATACCATTCCCATACAATTAGAACATATAACTATAACTGTCCCAAGCATTGCATAATCAATATATTGTGATGCCACCTGAAAATCAGTAGTATAGAGTAATCTAAGAAAATAAGGAGACAAAAAGACAAAAAGGACAACTAACGGTAATGCTATAATTAAGCCAACTTCAGATTGTGAATTGACCGCATCCTTTAATTTTAAATTATCTTTATTAATTGCTGAAATCCTAGGATAATAATCAGTGGACATTGCTGTTATTATGATACCAAAATAGCCTGCAATAATTGTTATGCCCGATTGATAGTACCCTAAAATATCAAGACCACCATTATTACTTATGTAACTTGAAATTATAAGATTATTTAAATCAATCATAAGACTCATTAACATTAAAGAAATACCCATCTTTATCATTGATGACGATCTAATAAATACTTCTTTTATTGTCATTTGCTTAGATTGATATTTCGCCTTTTTAACATATAAATATGATATTAGTAACGAAGCTAATGATGAGCTTATAAGTGATGGAACAATACCTTGTTTCCCCCATAAATAATAAAAAGGCAAAGCAAAAACTAATCCAGCAAAAGAACCTATCATACTGGCTTTAGCGAGGTATCTAAGCTTTCTTGTCCCCGTAAGAATAGTCTTAAGCCCATCATTAAGTATTGTTGCAGCTACAGCTATGGCTAAAAGACAATATGATAAAATATAACCATTATTTCCAAAAGAATAGTTACTCAATATCGGTGAAAGGATAATCATTGCTATAGCCCCAAATAAGCATGTATATAATATAATTTTTTTTACGAAAAAAATAGTTTCTGAACATGCTCGTTTATTTCCACTTCCATAAGCTTCTGATATATCTCGAACGCCGCTTTGATTTATCCCCAACCCACAGCCGTTCTTTATCATGCTAATAGAGGTATTAAAGAGACTTATTATACCCAAGCCTTCTGCTCCTAAGATTAGAGCGACAACTTTGTTTATGCCTACTTTAATCGCTATATTAAAGACTTGTACAAATCCGAATAGAAACGTAGTTTTAAATATATTTTTATACGCAGTTGTGTCTGTCATATGTCATTTTATATTAAAAATATTACTTATTATCAAACCACCATCCACAAGGCAACGCAATAAATTTTGAATAAAAATCTTCTACACCATACAAAGGTCGTTGTATACCATATATAGAATAGTAACTATTTGGTAGATGCACACTCGAAGCATAAAAGCCTTTATTTCTAAATGTTTCTATATCTTTTTTCTTGTTTTTAGAGAGAATACCATATACCCAATAATTTGGAACAATTTCTTTTCGCCCCATTATTTGAAATTCCGTATTAGAAAATTTATCATCCCAACAATTAGCATTAGCTCTTTGTTTGGATAACAATTTCGAAATATTTTTCATCTGACAACAGCCAATGTAACTATTCACTTCATTAAGTGTACCGCTATAACCTTTCATGTAAATATCACAATTAGATGATATTTCTCCGATATCATCTCGAAACATATATCGTCGAATTCCAAAGTCGCGTATTAAAATAGCTTTTTCGTATAATCCCTTATCTTTAAATACTATGCAACCACCATCTATTGTGTTTGGTAATCGTACTGTTTGAAAAGAAAAGATAGATATATCTGTACCGATATTCCCTGTATAATTACCTTTATATTTTGTTCCATAAGCTTCTACGCAATCGTCTATAATTGGAATATCAAAATTTCTGCCAATTGTATTGATTTCATCGACATAACCTACATATCCACAAAAATGATTATGGACAATCAATTTACTCTTTGTTGTGATTTTATCTCTTACACTATCAGGAGATAGTGTGCCAGTTGATGGATCGATATCTGCCCAAACCACTTTTAATCCAAATGTAAGTAATGGCATAACAGACGCCAAACAGCACATCGGCGAAGCTATTACTTCATCACCATATTGTAAATTAAGAGTAGTTAATACTATTTGTATGGCTGAAGCATAAGAACCTGTCAATAATAAATTATTAGCATTTAGGAATGAAGATAACTTTTCTTCAAGTCTATGCCCCCACTTTCCATAAGATAATGCCCCTGAATGAAGAATATCATTTAATTCAGGGAGTTTATCAGGCATATACGGTTTAAATAAAGGTATCATTATTACTGAAATTTCAATATTGTTCCTCCCCAAGAATATCCGACACCGAAGCCACTTATCATTACTTTCATTCCAGAAGTGAGAATTCCATTGCTGATGCAGTCCTTCAACCCAATTAAGACTGTAGAAGATACTGTATTCCCTGTCGTTTCTAAATTATTATAGAACCTCTCTTTAGGTATTCCACAGACCTTTCGAATAGTACTCAACATAAATTTGTTAGCCTGATGAAACACATAATAATCTATATTCTCTTTATCCAAACTATTCTTTAAAAGTATTTCTTTCTTCATTGTTGGTACAACATCGAGTGTGAAATTAAAGATCTCACTGCCGTTCATATATAAATGATCAGAAGACTGTATATGACCGTCCTCATCCAAATGGCAGTCATTCGCTTTTTCAAAATGTTTTGCACAACCGGTCTTCACGATAAGATTTTCAGCACCACTACCATCGGTTCCTAAAGAGAATTCCCCTATCTCTGCAAATCCATCAGATGAGATTAGACATGCAGCTGCGCCATCGCCGAATATCGAACGGTTTCCCTTATCTTTCAGATGTATATATTTATTATAGGTCTCGGATGTCAATAACAGTACATTTTTAGCGATGCCTGCAAATATAAGCCCTTTTGCTATCGCCATTCCATATATGCATCCGGAACAACCAAGATCGTAATCCAATGCGCCTGCAGATGTCGGTATATCCAAACGCTTTTGCAAAATACATGCTGTAGATGGTAAATGATAGTCAGGACTTTGGGTACAGAGAAGCACAAAGTCTATATCTTTGGGATTAATATGATATTCTTCGAACAACTTCAAAGCTACTTTCTCTGCCATATCTCCTGCTGTCTCGCCATCTGCTGCCAAATGACGAGAATAAACTCCAACCTTAGCAGCGATCTTTTCAATACTCCATTCAGGAAAGTCTTTCACCAGTTCTTCATTGGTCATTACCCTTTCAGGTAAATAATAAGAGATTCCTTTTATATATGCTTTCATAAATACTTTTATTGTTATACTAAACTAAAGTTCCTTCTCCGCCCCCTGTTATATCAACGCAACTTCCTGTCATCCAAGAACTTGCATCAGAAAGTAAATAGATTGCCAAGTTCGCAATATCCTCAGGCTGACCATAGCGCTTCAAAGGATATTTCTTTTGAGCTTCCTCCATTTCTGCTTTTGAGAATCCGTCCTGTATAATTAAGTTGGTCCAAACCATTGCGGGACAGATACAGTTCACTCGAATCTGACGTATAGCTAGTTCAAGACCAAGACATTTGGCATAAGAGATAATTGCCCCTTTGGACGCGCTATACATCGCATTGCCAATACTTGGAGAATCAGCGGCTCGTGAGGCGATAAAGACTATTGAAGAAGCTTTGTTCAATTTCTTTTGCCGTAATATCTCAGATTGTAAAAGTACTGGGGCTTCAAAATTAGGTCTCATCACATTCTCGAAATCCTTTATCGAAATCTCTTTGCAAAATACGCGGCTTCCCACTCCCGCACAATGAATGATGCCATCCAATTTAGGTAATCGTGATACCATATTTGTGAGTTCTGTCTCTTTTGTTAAGTCCGCAGGTAGTACAATATGCCCATTCCCTTCCATTAGGGAGAGCGTTTCATCCAATCGTCCTTTATTTCTGCCGGAAATAATGATAGTCCCTCCCATTTTGGAGCAGGATATTGCCATTGCTCTGCCTATACCCGATGAAGCTCCAGTAATCAGAATCGTTTTTCCTTTTAGGCTGAAAGGGTTGAAAGTTTCCACTATTTGGATTCAATTAAGTTAAAGAGGTCCTTTACTGTTTCACAAGAACGAATTTCTTTTCCTGAAATTGTTTTGCCATATTGAGTTTTTACCAATGCAATAATAGATAATACTATTAGTGAACTCCATTCATCCAATTCTTTAAAATTGGTATCTTCTTTTATTTCAGCAGCATCAGTATCATCAAACTGATCTGCAAAATTCTTGATAAATTTAATTAAATCAAAACTTTCCATTATTCATTAATATTTATAGCAGGTATGCCAAACATGCGGCTACCTGGTTTTACATTTCTTGATACAAAAGAGGATGCGCCAATAAAAGCATTTGAACCTACAATTACTTTATTCATAATAGCTGAATTTGGAGCTAGCCAAACATTGGTTTCTAATTCACTTGATCCAAACATGGAACAATTAGCTGTTAGCACACAATTATCGCCGATGATACAGTTGTGAGCTATATGAACATGATTGTCTATTTTTGAATTATTCCCTACTGAGGTAAATCCCTCAAAAAGACTTTTTGAGATTGTAGTATTATCACCGATTGAAACATTTGTGCCTATAAATACTCTTCCTACATGAGGAATTGACATGTTCACCCCATTATCATCCTTTATAAGCTGAAATCCGTTGCCCCCTATTACTGAACAAGCTCCAATATTTACATTATCACCAATAATAGAGCCAGACTTTATAACTGAATTATTTCCAATTATCACATTGTTTCCTAGCAAAACACCTTTTTCAATAATGGCACCCTTAGAAATTATTGCATTCTTAAAATCTGTATTCCAAGAATATCTAGGATATTTAGACAAAGATAATTTAATAAAAATAGTATAAAAGGTATATTCTGGAGTATCACTAATAATAAAAGACATACCACTTTTATATTCAGTTGATAAATCTTTATAGATTGCATTAGGGATAATTAATGCTTTAACCTGTTTATTAGAAATAGCCTTATTTAAATATCTCGTTGATGTACAATACGATAAAACACTGGATGATTGAACCTCTCTATTTGATAAGTTCAATCCATTAATATTAATGTCGTTTCCAATGATCTTTAAATTTACTAAAGATGCTGCTTCTGATAGATGTATGTCTATTAGGTTATAACCTTGATTATTTATTACCATCCTTTTTTTATAACATTTACAATTTTATTTCGATCTTCATCAGAAATCCACCATCCACACGGAATATGGATAAAATTACTATACCACTTTTCCATATTTGGGAGTTCACGTTTTGAGTCTTTAAAAATACTATGAGTATCACTACGATGGTGAAGAGGAGAGGCTGTAATGCCGTTTGATTCCATCATTTTTATAAAGTCGTCCCTATGTTCAACTTTCATAGTATATAACCAATAGGAAGGTTCTGTATTTGGATAATATTTCACTAATTCTACGCCATTAATATTCTTGAGATTATTATCATAATATATCCCATTATCAATATATATATTCAAAACCCGACGTAAATATTTCATTTGGACTAGCCCTATAGTCGCATTCAAATTATTCATAGCATATTTATATCCGGTTTCTTTTATATCATTTTCTAAGCGCGATACCTTTTTATCTAATCCAAACCATTTTAATCGTCGTGCTCTTGACATTTGTCTATCATCTTTTAAAACTATAAAACCACCATCAATAGTTGTCATATGTTTTATGGCTTGCAATGAGAATATTGTATATTGGGAATTATTTCCAATGTAGTTACCATTAAATTTACTTCCAAGGGCATGAGCAGCATCTTCGATTATAGGAATATTATATTCTTTAGAAATTTCATTAAATTTATTCATATCACAGACCATACCTGCATAGTGGACTAACATTATAGCTTTTGTCTTAGGAGAAATAAGAGAACGAACTGATTCAGGATCCAAAAGCCCAGTATTAGGATCAACATCTCCCCAAACAACTTTAGCACCAACCATCGTGATTGCAATATTTGTTGGCTCGGCTGTCATTGGAGTACTGATAACTTCATCTCCTTGTCTTACACCAGCTAATATTAAAGCAATATGTAAGGCATCTGTACCTGCATGAAGAGCTAAGCAATTATTATTACCAATAAAATGGCTGAACTCTGTCTCAAAGTCTCTAACAGGCTGTCCTTCTGCTATGTATCCACTATATAAGATTTCTTCTAATGCTGGCATCAATATTCTTTTATCCGGTATAAATGGTTTAACTAATGGTATCATTATTTATTATAATTATTAAGTTCTTCTTTCACGTAATCCAAAGACATAAGTAACGCTTTCATCTGCTCAATATTCAAACGCTTCGTATTATCAGAGTTATAGTCTGAACTATCTACACGATGTCCGAATTTATCTACATAATTTGAATAATTGAGATCCCTTAAATCTGCCGGAACACGATAAAAATCCCTAAGATCTTCAGCCTTAGACATTTCTTCTTTTGTACAAAGAGTTTCATACATTTTTTCCCCATGTCTTGCACCAATTATTTGTATCTCATTATTTGCATGGAATAACTCTCTTATAGCTTCCGCTAAAACTTTTATTGTTGCGGCAGGAGCTTTTTGAACAAAAAGATCACCTGGCTTAGCATGTTCGAAAGCAAATAATACTAAATCTACAGCTTGTTCTAAAGACATCATAAAACGAGTCATCTCCGAAACAGTGATTGTCATTGGTAGCCCATTCTTTATTTGATCTATGAATAGAGGAATAATAGAGCCACGTGAACACATTACGTTTCCATATCGTGTTGCACAAATAATAGTCCCGTTTTGTTTTGCTCTATGATCTCGAGATTTTGAAATAGCTAGTTTTTCCATTAGTGCTTTAGTCATTCCCATTGTATTAATTGGATAAGCTGCCTTATCTGTGCTTAGAACAACTACACGTTCTACTCTATTTCTAACGGCAGCTTCTAATACATTTTCAGAGCCAAGTATATTAGTACGAACAGCTTGCATTGGATAAAATTCACATGATGGCACTTGCTTCAATGCAGCAGCATTGAATACATAATTTACATTATCCATTGCATTATTGATACTATCAAATTCACGCACATCACCAATAATAAAATTTATCTTGGGATTATTAAATCTATGACGCATATCATCCTGCTTCTTCTCGTCACGACTGAAGATTCGGATTTCTTTCAAATCAGAATCAACAAATCTTTCCAGTACAGCATTGCCGAAAGAACCTGTACCACCAGTAATTAATAAGACTTTGTTCGTAAAAATTGACATTTTATTCAAATTTTATAATCTTCCATCAATAATATTCACATCAAAGGCCCCTTTCACATCATAAACTACGGTATTATGTTGGGTAAGAGTTTTCATATCAAGTTTTAAAAACTCATTATGGGCTACGGCAAGAATCACGACATCGTATTTACCTTTCGGTAATTTATTAATTATTTTAATGCCATATGCACTTTTCACTCTCTCCACATCTGCCCATGGGTCATATACCGTGATATTATTGGTATATTCTTTCAATGTGTGATAAATATCCACAACTTTTGTATTACGAATATCCGGGCAGTTTTCCTTAAATGTAATACCTAAAATAAGTATTTTGGAATCTTTT
>JAAYUD010000050.1 GCA_012517855.1 Bacteroidales bacterium | reverse complement strand
TCTCTAACCAACTTATAGGAAGTGGACCTTGCCAGCCATCAATGTTGCTCATGCGATGCCATGGTAAATGTGCCGGACCTGTGAAGTAAGCTCGAATCTCAGGATCGGTCAATCCGAATTTTTTCCATACATTGTACCAGATTGCCTCTTGTCCTGTGATTGCTAATGGGGTATTGATGCCATTCAGTGCCATCCAGTCAATAAGCCGTTCCCAATCTTTCCATGTCCACCAAGGCATAGAATATCCAAAAGTGCAATAATTTAGGAAAAAACGCAATGGAACTTTTGCTGTTATCTTAATAGCTCTTTTAATTAGAGGTAGATTTTCAGGCAATTGAATAGGATCCGTTCTGAACCATGATATAGTTGTAAGACAATAATTTTTTAAATAGAAATTAAGTCCTACAGCCATAGAATTTGCATTGTTTCCAGATATTTGGATAAGCTTATCTTTGTTCTCAAGAATGAAAATATCTTTGTCTGAAGCGATCTTTTTAAAGATAAATGATTTTGCATGAGTAGGCAAAAGTCGGTTTACCATCTGTTTTGCAGAAATGATATCCGTATCCGCTGCATGTAATAAAAAAATATCTAGCAGTATACAGGTTAGCATAACAAGCAGACGTTTCATTATAGTATATTCTAAATTAATAAATAATGTATAAAATTTATTTCCTACGGGTATATTTTTATTTTGACTCTTTAGTATAGACTCTTACATAATCTACAAAAAAGGTATCTGGAGCACAAGCATTTTTAAGGGCCTGTAGTTTGTCCGGAATTTCCATACTTAGAATGATATACTCATTGATATGTGAGATCCCAATAGTTTGTTCATGGTATTTTAGTCCATCAATAAAAAAGGAATATTTATCTTTAGTCCACTCTAATCCAAATATATGATAGCCATCGGAAAGGCCTTTAAGATGGCTGACCATTTGTTCACTTGATTTCATGTTCGCTCCATAAGCCCAATGTAAACAATGAGTTAATGTGTTTTCACCAAGCTCTTTGAAATACTCAAAAATATCGATTTCTGTTCCGTATTTGCCAGGATCACTGCCGTTAAAAATAAGTGGTGACTGAATCCAAAAAGCAGACCAAGGGCCAATACCTTGTTGGAGTTTAGCTCTACATTCGTAATATCCGTAGCTATTCTCAAATTTGTGTTGAGTGCCTATCATACCAGCTAAAATGCTATCACCTTTAATATCGTATGAAAGCATTAGCTTACCATTCGCAATTTTAACCATTGAAGCATCATTGTATCCGATTCGTCGAGGGCCTAAGCATCTTAAAGACCATTTTGTAGTATCTAGTTTTGTTCCGTCGAAATTATCTTCCCACACAAGATGGTAGTCATTCTGTTCAGGAATAAATCTTTTTAGAGATAGTGCATTGTTTTTTGCTGAATAAAGAGGTAGGGACTTTGGGTTACATGAGTAAAAAAACAGTGTGGCAAGTATGCCGAAAATAAATAAGGATATTTTCTTTTTCATTTGTTTGTTATTAGAATTTAACATAAAAGAGGCTGTCCATACTTAAGAAGTCCAGCCTCTTACCTTAATATTAGTTAGAACAAAATTTATTTACATCTACCTGTGTCCCACCATACACGTACATTGGCACCGTCACCTTGTCCATTATTAAGAGTCTTTGCTGTAGCATTTGCCGTATTATTACGTCTTTCTTCATCGGGGTAAAGTATCTTTTTGATGAACTCGCCCTTTTTTAATGTTGGCTCACTGCACTGAAGAACAGGTTGGAAATCAGGGTAACCAGTACGGCGGAATTCAGCCCAAGCCTCTTCAGCCATAGGGAAAATAGCAACCCATTTTTGAGTGATTATTTTCTTAAGCTTAGTTTCAAAGTTATCTGTATTGTTCCATGCGACATTACTGCTTGTCATATAAACTTCATCTTTAGAACTGTCGTATAATGTAGAATTTATACCATCACGACTTTCTATAAAAGATGTTTTGATACCTTCTAAATAATTACTTCCTGCATCTCCTGCACCATTCCATCCACGAAGAGCTGCTTCGGCTTTGAGAAAGCATACTTCTGAATAATGCATCAATGGATATCTTTTCGATAACCATGGATTGGCATCTTGAGGATTTATGCCTTTTGAATTCCAATCTGGGAAAAACATTAATCCATAAACATTAGATGTCTCATCGTTATTATAGCCCGTACCTAAAGCTGTCGATTGATCTGCAGGGAAGCCATTTGGAACGCCTTTATAGGCTGGCCCCTCGTTTTGAGTGATGTATAATTTAGTCTTACCTAAATACAATTCTTCGCGAGGATCTGTCACAGAGCTTGTGTTCTCTAGAATATTAATAAAGGTGCTACTTGCTCTAAACCAATTCCAATTGCACAATACCATTAAAGGATAACCTAGATTGTTCCAGTCTTCATTGTCTGTATGTATAGTGGCTTCATCGGTAACAGATGACATTATCCCAGCAGCTAATGCTGCTTCACCTTCTTCTTTAGCTTTATTAGGATCTATAAATGATAAACGAATAGCATAGCGTAAGCGTAAAGAATTGGCGAATTTGATCCATTTAGCAAAATCTGCACCATAAATGTAATCTGCGTCTGGTGGAATCGTCTTCTGATTTTTTAAGTCACTGGATAAAATATTGACAGCTTCTGTAAGTTCTTTGAATATGTCATAATAGACTTCTTTCTGAGTGTCATATTTTGCCTGTCCATTTCCAGTCCCTGCATCTGAATATGGAATATCTCCATAATCATCAGTAACACTTGCTGTATTATAAGCATTCATAATACGCAAAAGTTGTAAGGTCCTTGTTGATTCAGGTTGATTTTTTACGACTTCTGTCACTTTTCTGACATTTTTTAAAACTCTGGTGTAGTATGGTAACCAAAGCCCTGAGGTAGTATACCCATCACGATACATATAACGATCTCCGTCATCTTCGGACGAAAGGTATTGTGCGTAGGGAATAATTGTTGCAACTCCTAATTGATAGGTGTCCCAATAAATATTTGTAGCTCCCCATTCAACATATGGTAATACTAGTTCTGGATCAAGGGTGGTAGATTTTAACGGGTTTTCATTTATATCGTCGAACGAACCTGTACATGAGATCAGTAGAGTAAATAATGTACTCAAGATTATTGTTTTTGATATTCTGTTTTTCATTATCGTATGTTAATTAAAATTTAACATTTAAATTGAATCCGAAAGTCCTTGTAGGTGGCATTGCCGATACATCGAATGCTTGGGCAAAATCACTTCGTGAAAAAGCACATTCAGGAGTTCCTGGTGTGTGTTTCTTTAAATAGAAGAGGTCTCTTCCGACTAGAGATATTTTGATAGCCTTTAAAGAAAAATTTTGAATCCATAATTTGGGTAGCTCCCAACTTAGAGACATCTCTCTCATTTTTATATAGGAACCGCTATATCTAAATTCTTCACCTACACCCTCTGCACCACCAACATGACTATAAAATTGCTCTGATGTGATCTTAATATTGTTGGGATTGCCAGTGTTTATATTGACACCCTTTACGACCATACCTCCATCTCGAAAATTTAATGTGCGCTTTGAATTACCTGCAGCGCATGCTATAGCATCAGTTTCAGAAATTATATCACCACCTTGACGAATGTCAATTAGCATGTTAAAGCTAAGTCCTTTCCATTTTAAGGTGGAGTTAATAGAACCTGTCCAGTCCGGCATCATGTTCCCTATCACTTGATCGCTTTCATAAATAGGAAGACCGTTGTCATCTACTTTTATATTACCTGCTCCATCTTTGACATATGCCTTTCCTATAATATCACCAAATTTGTGACCCTCACGAACAACGACATCGCCTATACGAACGCTACCCATACTCCAACGTTTGATTTGTGGATCAAGACGTTTACAGTGAGAATCGTTTGTTCCCCAATTTAAGTTTAAATCCCACTGCCAATCTTTTATTTTTAATGGGGTGGTCCCTAACATTACCTCGAAGCCGCTGCTTACCATCTTTCCTGCGTTTATTGTTTGATTGGTATATCCTGAAGAACTTGATATTGATAAGCCTAAAATTTGATTTGTAGTTGTTGAATGGTAATATGTGAAATCTAAATTAATTCTATTTCTTAGCATCCGAAAGTCTATACCGGCTTCATAAGATTTCGTTGATTCAGGCTTTAATGTTGATAGTGGTAATTCGAGCGATGCACTTGAAACAGTCGTTGATAGCATCGAAAAAACGTAATTGGCCGCTTTTAGTTTATAAGGGTCTGTATCGTTTCCTACTTCGGCCCATGATCCGCGAACTTTTAAGAAGTCAATCCAATTGGGTAACTTTATCATTTCTGAAACTATACCACTTAAACTGGCAGAAGGGTAAAAGTAAGATCTATTATTTTTAGGAAGAGTTGATGACCAATCATTCCTACCTGTTACATCTAGGTATAGCATATTACGGAAGCCTACTTGCACATTCCCTAATACAGAATGGACTTCTTTATAACTGTATAGTTGTTCTGCTTGTATGTTTTTCCCATTTGATAATGATAATAAACCTGGAAGTGAAAGACGGCCGCTGAATGCTGTTACGCCTTCATCTCTTTCGGAGCGATATGCTCCCCCTAGGTTCGCAGTGATATTAAAATCTTTGAATGTCTTATTAATATTCACCATCGCATCTGAATTCGTTTCCTTGAATGTCTCTTTGTATAATGTTAATTGACTAACTCCAGAATTAAATGAAAAGGGCATAGTTATTTGGCGATTGATATTGTACCAATCGATTCCGACTTTGCCATTAATCCGTAACCAATCTGTAAGTATAATAGATGCATTAAGTTGACCAATAAAGTGGTTCTTTTCGTCTTTATTACCGTTGCCTTTATATGAGTATGCATATGGATTAATATAAGAGTTATTTATTCCTGCCCAATTAACGCAAGATCCGTCTAAACCTTCGGGATTCTTTAAATCTTGAAGTCTGATACTACGAGGCATTAAAATAAATTGGTTAGCAATACCTGCATCTCCTTGGTCTGGACGATTATCACCTTTCTGATATATATAGCTCCCTTTGAAACCTACAGTGAGCCATTTATTTACAAAATTTAAGTTCGCATCTGCGTATTGGCGTATCAATTGATGATTTGGTGTAATACCTCTGTTTCTAGAATCGGAATATGACATACGCCCAAATATTGATTTCCCTCCTGCAGATAATGCTACACTATTTGTGAAACTTGTGCCATTTCTATAAAAATCCATCATTTGATTTCCTTGGGGTGTTAATGCGTATGGCTTATATGAGTTATCTCCGTACATTGTATTTCTCCAATTATCAACAACGGTTTTGCCATCCATTAAAGGCCCCCAGCTAGCTTTTGAGTATTGGTCAAATTTGCCTGCTGTACCTTGTCCGTAAATGTTTTGAAGCTTATAGGGTGAATAGGGAGCATCAAAACTTGCGTTTCCATTATATTCCATAGTAAGAGGTTGCTCCTTTTTACCCGTTTTGGTTGTGATAATGATTGCTCCATTTTGAGCGATGCTTCCATATAAAGCCGCTGCGTTAGGTCCCTTAAGAACTGAAATACTTTCGATATCTTCTGGATTTATTTCAGAGGCGCTGCTCGAGTAATCGGGATATCCCCACTCTGTAGCTTGCGAAGTAGTCTTGTCACTTATTGGAATGCCGTCAACGACCCATAATGGTTGATTGTTTCCAGATAAAGAGCTTATTCCACGTAGAACAATATGTGTAGACCCACCGATGCCAGTACCTGATTGAGAAATTTGTACACCTGCTACTTTCCCTTGTAGCATATTCGATAGACTCGTCGAATGATTTTCTGTAAGATTATCCGTCTTTATTTCTTGCATTGCATATCCTAAAGCCTTTTTCTCTTTTTTAATGCCTAATGCTGTAACAACAACTTCGCTTATCATTCGTGTCTCTTCTTTCATTACAACATTAATAATGGGTCTTTCTTTTGAGGAGATTTCTTGTGTTTGATATCCAATATAGGAATATATTAAAATTGGGTTATCAATATTACATGTGAATGAATAATATCCACTCGTATTAGTGATATCCCCTATGTTAGAATCTTTTATTTTGACGCTAACACCTATGAGAGGCTCTCCGTTTTCACTCATCACTTTCCCTGTAATTTTATAGACTTTTCCTTCTTTAGAGCGAGTTGGTTCTTGATTTGTATTTTTTCTTTCGTTTCTGGAAAGGTAAATTGTATTATCTATAATTTTATATGTAATTCCAGAGCCAAAGAATAATTTATTTAAAACAACTTCTATGCTAACGCCTTTTACATTTATTGGTTGCATCATAATCAATGATAAATTGTCATTGTAAAAAAATTGATACTTAGATTTTGCTTTGATGCTTTTTATCACTTTTTCTAAAGTGACTTTTTTAGTTGATAGTGTAATCTGTGCATTACTCCATTGAAAAGGGGCTATTAGTAAAAAGAAAATTAAAATCGCTCGAAATATTATCGAGCTTTGTAAATAAGAATGTCTTTTCATACGAATTAATGGTTAAATGAAACATAATATAAGAAAGATGCATTAGAAAGTCGACTATTTCTTGCATTTCTTATAATACAATTAATGCCATAAAAACCCTTAGTGAAATCCGATATTTTTTTAAATATTTTATAATTATGGCTTTTTTATATGTGTGTAATAGGATTTGTTTGTTGGTATAAGTAAATATATTTACTTATTGATTTGATATAAATAAATATATTCTCCTTTTCTTTTGTAGCATATGGGCATACTATAACAAAGTGCTTTCAATGTCGAATCTATTTGTTCATAGCGTCTCATTTCTCCAGAATAAGTCATCCTTTGATTAATATTTGAGTCAATGTTTATGTGTATATTATATAGGCGCTCTAGAATTGCAACAATTTTTTGAATGTTTGATCTTTTAAATGATATCATATTCTCATGCCAAAGGCTCTCCATGCGTGCATCTACCCTTTGTATTGTGATCTGTTGAGTTTGCTTGTTTAATATGATTTTTTGTCCAGGTATTATAGTAATTGTACTTTTGTCATTATTTCCATGAATTTGTACAACTCCTTCTAATAATGAAAGTTCTTCGTAGTTGTTGGAATGTTTAGTGTTAAAATTGAATTTTGTACCTAGTACTTCTATAGTCATGGCATCGCTTTTGACGATAAATGGCTGATGTGGATTCTTTGTTACCTCAAAATAAGCTTCACCTTTTAGTTCTACATCTCGTTTTTCTTTTGTAAATTTTTGAGGATACCTTAATGTTGAGGAATGATTGAGCCATACGTTTGTCCCATCAGGGAGTAGTACTCGTTTTACAGATTTTGCTGTAGCAGAAACTTCGATCATACTGAAAGCTTTATTGGTATGATATGCAAAATAGCCCACGTAACTGCATGTGCATAATATAATAATAGCAACAGCTGCATATCGTAGAAAGTGTGGACTTTTAAATTTTATAGATTTCGAGTTATCAATTGCCTTGAACAAATTTTGTTCCGCTTTTTCTATATGCTCAGCATCTTGGTTCATATGGAATTTACCTAAATGGTAAAGCTCTTCTATTTTAAATAATTGTGATGCATGATCTTCTGATTCTTCGAGCCATTGTCTCAACGATTCGATCTCTCTTGTCGAACACTTATTAAGCAAGTAGTCTTTTAATATTTTATTTTTCAGTTTACTCATATTTATAAATTCTTTCTATTTATAATACAATCTTATTTATAAAAGACCTTATTGGTTAAGTATAAAAGTGAATAGTAATAATATTAAATAATCTAAACGTTTTCGTAAATATTTGAGTGCCTTATAAATATGTACCTCAACTGTTTTGACCGATATATTCAAAATATCTGCAATCTCTTTATTTTTCATTTCGTGAATATAACTCATTATAAATACTTGTCGGCATTTATTTGGCAATTCATTAATAGCTATCTTGATTTCATTGTGGAGTTCGATATTCTCTATCAATTTTATTGCATCGTTATTTTCAGGTCTATAGTATTCTGCCTTTTTTATATTGATAGCTTGCATGGATTCTGCATAGTTTTGTGTGATAGTACGGTGTTTTAGAATATTAAGGGAGTAAGTATAAATGGTTCGGAAGAGAAATGCACGAATATATTCTTCACTAACTATTTCCTTCTTTCGTTTCCATACTTCGATGAAAGCGTCTTGCACAACATCTTCAGCATCTGAATTGCCAACTAACCGTGTTGCATAGAACAATGCTTGAGGATAATATTTCCTGAAAACATTTCTGAATTTTGATTCCGACTGAAATCGGTCATTCATGCTTGATTCTTCTTGCATGCTAAATAAAAGGTTTTTTTACTTATATTGCAAACATATAAGAATAAATCTGATTTACCAAATGTTTGCAAAGGTTTTTGGCCGAGAATCTTCAGGTATTAGCTATAAACAAAAAGACCTACACGCTTATGGTGTAGGTCTTATCTTATAAAGTCAGATTTATAGACTAAGCTTCAGCTTTTTCAATGGCAGCTGGAATGACAGAAACATAACGTCTGTCTTCTCTACCTACTTTGAACTTTACTGTTCCATCTACTAAGGCGAAAAGAGTATGATCTTTACCCATGCCGATGTTTTCACCCGGATGGTATTCTGTACCTCTCTGACGAATGATGATATTACCTGCTTTGCAAGCTTCACCACCAAATATCTTAACGCCTAATCTTTTGCTTGCTGATTCACGGCCGTTCTTAGAACTACCTACACCTTTTTTATGTGCCATTTTCTTTTCCTTTTTAAATGATTAAGCAATTACTTCTTTAATTGAAACCTCTGTGAACTGTTGGCGGTGACCGTTAAGTTTGCGATAACCTTTTCTTCTCTTTTTATGGAAAATAAGAACTTTGTCGCCTTTTACCAAATGAGAGATAACCTCGCAAACAACTTTCGCTCCGTCTATGGTAGGAGTACCTACGGTGATGGCTCCGTCTTTGTCTACCAATAATACTTTATTAAATTCTACTGTTGCACCATTCTCTGTATTTTGAATATGGTGAACAAAAATTTTTTTCCCTGCCTCTGCTTTGAATTGCTGGCCTTGGATTTCTACAATTGCGTACATCTGTTATATTTATTTAAACAGGTTAGCTCCGTTGGGCGGCCCTTCAATCGCTGAATTGCACTTCTTTTATGCCCAGTTCGGAATAATCAGGGCACAAAATTAGTGTGTTTTCTTGAATTATCCAATTAATCTTTTGTTTTTTTTCTTTATCTGCTTGATATTCTTGTCTATTAAGATTCTTTTGCCAAACGAGAAAAGCTAGGATTCAAACCAAGGTCGCATTGTAGATACTTAAATTAGCGATGATTGAACTTTTTACCACATTTCTTGCATTTATAATTAGCATTATAATATTTAAGAGCAAACATTAAAACGAAACCTAATGAAGCCATTACCAAAGCAATAATATTGCCTATGGGTGATTTAAGACCAAACTCATTTGCAAAAACGAGAAGATAAAGGATTGGAATGAGTAAAAGGAAAAGACAAAGTAAGCTTAGAATAGTACCATAGTCATGGTTGCGTATAATGGGCATTACATCTTCACTACCACATTTAGGGCAAAATGTACTAGAATTATTCATATCTTTGAGAGTTGGATTAATGATGCCTAAGGCCTTTTCATAATCTTTCGCAAATACATATATGGCAATACCTGTCACTGGCCCATACGCTCCTGCTCTAGGGTCTTGACTTTCATCATGCTGTCGCAAGGCAATATTATGGGCATTGAGCAAATTTACAATTTCATCAGCGCAAATACTATTTTTGCATTTCAATAGCAATATTTCGTGCATATCGTCATGACTTAGATTTTGGGACGACTTCATCATATTTTTTTCATTTTAATATTTAGAATCACGTCTTTTCTATTTATAGATATTCATACGGCTATTTTTATCCAAATATAATTATAATTAATTATATAGCATATTTTTCTTGTAGTTTTTTTTCTTTATTTGAAAATAGAGTATGTGTGTTATAAAAAATACAATTATCCAGACTTATGTTTCGCAAAATAAAGTTTCAAGACTCTTTCCGTCATGTTATCTCATTGGTTATGAATAATATATACAAGTTGGGCTTGTTTATGGGACCTCTAAAAGGTGTTATCTTGCTTATTGTTAGTACGTTATGAAACGTGGTTCGCCTGCCTCGGATATCAACCGATTAAACCATTACTCGGCATCAGTGCTGTGTGCATCGTGTAGAAGCCCCCTTGTTTACTGCCCATGTATGGAAGTGGTCCTGTTCTTTTCTGAAAGAAGTTTTTTTGTACACATCTTATTGAATCCGGATTGTCGTATTTAAGGCATTTCTGTCGGCTCATTAAGGTTTTGTCGTTCCACATATGTGATTCGATCAACTCACATATATGGAACGATCGAATCACATATGTGAGTTGATCGAATCACATATATGGAACGACATTCTTCTTAAAAACAAAACATGAAATCTTTCTGAAATGAACCAATTTTCATCAGTATGTTCTGATTATTATTAGTAGATCTTGTAAGGATTTTATGATAGCCAAGTGCGGATAAGCAGCCAATTCTTGTTTGGTTGTCATTCCTGTTGTTACTCCTATAAATGGTACTGCGGCATTTTGCGCCGTTTCTCCATCTACAGTGCTGTCGCCTACATAGATCATTTCGTTGGGAGAGATATGCAATTTATCTAGAGTTTGATAAATACTCTCTGGATGAGGTTTTGGTAGCTTAATATCTTCACCTCCAATTAGTATGTCAAAAAAATCGGTTGAGAAATACTTGTTCATCACGTCCATAAAACGAAAACGATATTTTGTTGATATGATACCGACCATGAGTCCGCTTTCTTTTAGCGTTGTGAGCGTTGATACCGTATCAGGAAACAGATGGGTGTTGGAATTCATATAGATATCTGCCTCTTTGCGGTACTCTTCTCTTAATTTAGATAATTCTTTATCGTCGGTAATACCGGTTAATATCGAGAATGATTTTTCGAGTGTCTTACCGATAGTGCGTTTTATAGCGTCATCGCTCACCGAAGTGAATTGATGACGCTCTAAAACGATTCGGAAACATTTGACAATTCCGATGTGCGAGTCAACCAATGTATAATCAAAATCAAATAAACAGGCTTTAATCATTTGCCTCATTTCTTATTTAACTGCAGTTACCGTATATCCCGCTTTTTTTAGTTGAGCGATAAGCCCTTCGGGACCAGCCAAATGAAGTGCTCCGACAACGATGAACGAAGAGTTCTCTTTGATCATTGACGGGATTGTTTTCATCCAGTTGTTATTGCGATTTTTTATTAAAGCATCTTCTTCGGTCTGGTAGCTGTCGCAACGGTTACCGTCTTTCTTTTGAGAAAGCTGATACATCGCATCTAGTTTCTGATGGTTGTAGTAGGCAGTTAGTTGCAAGGCTTGCTGAGACATTTCTTTAATGTTGTCAATGAGACAGAGCAACAATTCTGCTTGACGTTTTATTGGAGTATCATTGAATAAAATATCCAATTGTTGGTTCATTGTTTCGAAAGCCAATACATTTTTACCTTTTGCTCTTGCCTCTTTCTGAAAATAACTGTCAAGCTGTTCTTGCATGTTGAATCCTCCTAGTTGCTTTGCCATCATTACCACTGTGAGTTGGTTCGTTAGAGCAGCGGGGCGCAGTTTTTGTACCATTGCCAATGTGGCACCGGGAATATATTCTTGTATGCATTTGTCTATTTTCTGACTTTCTTCGGGAGTGAAGATTTTAAGTAATGTAGAATCTCCTCCCATTATCATCTTCTTTTGCATCTCTGTCATGACTTGTGGAGACATCATGTCTTTCATGTCTATTTCACCTATTACCTGTTTCGTCGATTCGAAGGCTGGTTTTAATCCTTTGATGCTGTCGATAATACTTAGTTTTGCTAAATGATGGGAGCCAAACAAGTAAGATGGATGCGTGAGCCCTTTACCTGAGACTTTCCATAATAATTGGGCTTGCGATGGGGCAGCTGCGATGAGCAGTGCAATAATTAAATAGGATATTTTCTTCATGACTTTTTGTGTTGCTTAATCGTTTATTCTTCTACATTAAAATACTCCTCCAGCTCTTTCTCTGCAGAATTGTTTTCATTCACTAAATCTTTAATAATAATTCCTTTCTCGAGCAGAGCAATTTTTGGACAGATATCTACCGTATGATTGAGGTTGTGACTGGATATAATAACAGTCGCTTGATGCTCTTCGTTGTACTTCTTCAATAAATGTTTGATAAGCGATTGCGATGTGGGGTCGAGAAAGTTGAACGGCTCGTCAAGTATCAGTACTTGAGGATAATGTAACATGGCTGAGATGATACCTATTTTTTGTTTATTACCCGCCGAATAGTTACGTATTAGTTTCTTTTGTCCTATGACTTCTCCGCTCATGAAGTGTTCAAACTCTTTCAAGCGTTCATCAATATCTTCTTTTGAAAGACCATAAAGTCTACCACTGAAATAAAAAAATTCTTCAGGAGAGAGATAATCTATCAGAAAGCCGTCATCAATAAAAGCTCCGGTTGTCTTTTTCCATTCTTCACTTTTGCTTACGTCAACTCCCTCTATTGTAACATTCCCTTGATCGGCTTCCAGAAGATCTAATGCCAGCCTAAATAAAGTTGTTTTTCCGGCTCCATTGTTTCCAACAAGTCCTAACATTTGTCCATCTTGTATTTGAAAATGTTCTATATTGACTGCTGTCTTTTCGCCGAAATTCTTAATTAAATTGTTTATCTCAATCATCGTCTTTCTATGTTTTATGGTTTATTCGTTGTTGCGGCTATCGCGAAAATCTTCCATGTTCTTATAGCGTCTTGCCATAAATCTTTGGTAGATATTGCGTAACCAGATGTTGGAAGTGAGAATAAAAGCTAAGCCTATAAATAATAGTATCGAGTCGCCAATCTTTTGTCCGCAAGCCCATTCCATTATCGGATATATACCCATTGGAAAAAGCAAGGCTGCGAAAGTAATCACTTTTTGCATGCTCGATGTTGATTGTCTGGCTGCTATCTTTGTGTTTAGTGGTACCGTCTCTGTATTGTATACAGCTAGTTGGAATAATAGGAAGTATACGAACCCGCTACAGAAAGAGGCTACCGAAACAACAAATAATAGCGTGATCTTTGCCTTTATGATAGCTGGAATTAACAAGCAGAATGGCAAAATGACGAATAATGTTGCCAAATTGTATTTAGCTTTCAATAATGTCAAGATACATTCTTTGCGTACCATTAATCCATCGATGTAGTTTCCTTCAAAAGCCATAATACGTTGCAATAAAGTTACGCCAACCGCACAAAAAGCATAAGTCGTTACAAAGAACTTTCCGAATGCGTCGTTGTAAACCGGTGTGAAACTCATGACTCCACAGAAAGCTATGACACAGATAAAGATAACTCGCATTGACATCTTTGTTGCACGATTACGGAATAGCATCTTTAATTCTAATCGGAAGAATTCGCCTAGCAATCCATATCTATCGAGAAATTGATATTCGGACAAGTGTTTTATTTTTGTATCGTCTACGCGGTTTATTTCTTTATAAACCAACTTCTTCATCAATTTGCTACAGATAATCCACAATAGTACACCGATGCCAATTGTTGGTATGATATATAGCAAATTAAAATTTAGATAACCTTCGCCGATATTTAATAATATGTTTGCAGCGGGAAATTTCTTTGGAATAAAGATAAGACTAATGATTCCACCGTAAAAGAGGATTGGAAGCAATAACCAGACTAGGTTCTCATTCATCAGGGTACGACATAGCAAATGCCAGTAGTTGTTGATTAAGATAAGTATCCATATACAAAGTAAGTAACTGATGAGGCTTAGGATACCAAAATAACCGACAACTGTGACGCAACCAAACGGGATAAAGAAGAAGAACCAGAATAGGTTGAAAGTGTCTAATCCCGATCTGATGAGTAGAAAGTCGATGATTCGTTGTTTATGAACCGGCAACAGGAGGTAAGGTTTTACCTCCTGTGTCGGTGTCTGTTGGAACGGAAAACGCATCAGAAAATCAATGACCATGATAAATGGTATTAGTACCAATGTACCGAACAATTGACTTCTGTAGACATGTTCTCCACGGAGAGCAACGCCAAGCATTACGCCTAAGAATATGAGGTATCCTGCCCAAAAGGCAACGCCTATGTATATCCATATTTTAGCAGTTTTGCTTTTGTCGAACATCGGGTTACGCTTCGACGCAAGCTTGCCTTGCTTCCAAAGTTCTTTAAAAATGTTCATTTTTTAGCCAAAGATGTCATGGTTACTGTAATGAAATTATTCTGTTTGTTCAAACCGTCAGCAAAAGTTTGAATATCTTTTGTTGTAATACTCTTTACTATTGCTTCGTAGTTTTTGTTGAAGTCTATGCCTGTTCTCCATTGTTCGGTCATAATTCCCATCCAATAGCTGTTCTCTTTAAGATTTTCGGCGTGTTTTTTCAAAATGAATTCTTTCACTTTATCCAAATCCTTTTGGTCTGGACCGTCTTTTACGATTTTAGCCATACCTTCTTTCGTTAGTTTCATTGCCAAGGCTTTCTTCTCCGGATCTGTTGGGAAGAAGATCTGAATCATAGAGTAGGGTTTGGGATAAGAACTGAGTTCACCTTGTACCGAAACAGAATAGGCTGCTCCTGCATCTTCACGAATAGTCTTGGTATAAACGATGTCTAGGATTTGTGCATACATGCTCGTTAGAATATCATTCTTCAGATTATATGCCTCGTCACCGGTTTGCATCATGATGATGGTAGAAGTTGGAGTCTGTTGTTTCTTGAAAAACTCGTTGGTATAAACACCTTTTCTTGTAGCGATTACATTTTTGAATGTCTCTTTGCGGTGAATAGATGGCAAAGATGCTATATAAGTTTCGATGAATGGCTTCAGTGCGTTGACATCGGCGTTACCTACTATGAAGAATGTGAAATCGCTAGCGTCGCAGAAGCGGTCTTTATACATCTTCAGAATGTTATCATAGTTAATCTTGTCGACCATGTTCTCTTTCATACGCATCACCCAAGGGCTGTCTTTGTATATAGCCTTTGTTATAGTATCTCTGAGCGCGGTGTTTGGTTCCATTTCCTGATTCTTTAAATCAGCTTTCAAACGAGTTTTGTATGAAGCAAAAGCATCTGCGTCTTTTCGAGGAGAGGTGAATGTGAGATAAACCAACTGCATCATTGTCTCTGCATCTTTTGGCGAGCAAGAAGCATTTACAGCTTCGCTAGTAAGAGATACTCCTGCTGAGGCAGAGGCCATTTTGCCTGCTAATATTTTCTGCAAGTCTACGGTGCTGAATTTTCCTATACCGCCTAAGCCTGCGACATCATCCATACTGTTGATATCGATCATTTCTTTTGTGGGGAACAAAGACTTGCCTCCTTTGCTTATGGCTTTCATTGTGATTTCATCCTTTTTGAAGTCTGTCTTTTTGATAACCACTTTTGCTCCATTGGAAAGAACCATTTCTGTTGTTCCTGTCGCAGGGTTGTTTTTTGTAGAAAGTATCTTGCCTGCTTTGGGCTTGGCTGCCATCAGAGGTTCGTTAGAAACTTTATCTACATATGCCGTAATGTTTTCAGCATTTACTTTAGCAATCACTCCAAGTAGTTCTTCTTTGGTAGGTAGTTTTAAACCTTCTTTCTCAGGGGCTGTATAAACGACTACCATGTCGCTGTCCGAGATCAACTCCGGGATCATTTGATTGATAGCTTCTACCGGAATATTTGGAGCTATTTTGTTCATCAAAGTATATTTTTGCTCTATACTTGGAATAGGCTCGTTATCTAAAAAGTTGCGTACGTATTTTGTAACGTAATAGCTACTCTCTTGTTTGTCACGTTCATTGTAGAGCGACTCATAAGAACGGAGTAGGTCTGCTTTGGCGCGTGTATACTCGGAAGCTGTAAAACCGAACTTTTTCGCACGGAGTATTTCACGGTACAATGTGCCGAATCCATTGTCTATTTCATTTTCTTTCACTCCTACATATCCACCAAAAGCATCTTTTGTCTTGGCTACGAAATAATTGCCGTCAAATACTTCTGCTCCGGTAAAAGGAGGGTTGGCCTTTTGTAGCATTTCGTTATAGCGTGAGTTGAGCATGTTGCAAATCATATCTGTTGCATAGTTCTGTACGAGGTATGCTAAACTCCCTTTGAGGCTATCAGGCATTGCTTCGTGTTTGAAGAAGATGGTAGCGCTAGACGTTGGGTTTTCTTTGTCTTGACCAATAAATACGATTGGTTCTTTATTGTCTGGAACTGTATAGTAAATGCGTTTGGCTGCGTTGGGTTGAGCAGGAATGTCTGCAAAAATAGTTTTAATTTTTGCCTCTATTTCATCTACATTAATATCACCAACGACAACAATTCCTTGTAGGTCGGGACGATACCATTTTTCGTAATAGTCGCGCAAAACTTGTGGTTTGAAATGCATCACTACTTCCATCGGACCTATAGGCATGCAGTCTTCGTATTTGCATCCTTTCATGATGACTGGCATCATGGCTTCTTGCAGACGTTGTTGGGCATTGCGACGAGTACGCCATTCTTGGTTGATTACTCCGCGTTCTTTCTCAATCTCATTGGGGTCTAGAGTCAAGTCGTTGGACCAGTCGTGTAGTATCCAAAGGCAAGAGTCTATGGCTTGAGGTGCAGTCGTAGGTACATTATCTATGTTATAAACAGTCTCTTCTATCGAAGTATAGGCATTCAGATTCTCTCCGAACTTTACACCTATTTTCTCCAAATAAGAGGTGAGTGAATTACCGGGAAAATGCTTGGTGCCATTGAAGCACATGTGTTCCAAGAAGTGTGCAAGTCCTCTTTGTTGAGGCTCTTCTTGGATTGAACCTACTTTTTGAGCGATATAAAAAAAGGCTCTCTTTTCGGGGAGTGTGTTTTTCCGGATGTAGTATGTCAATCCGTTACTTAGTTTGCCTATCCTTACGTTGGGATCGGTCGGAATAGGTGGCATTTGTTGGGCAAACAGTTGCTGAGCACTGCAAGCCAACAGTAAAACGATTAAACAAAAAAGTTGTTTTAAATGTTTCATATAATACATTTGTTTGATTGGTTTGTATAATATTTATATTAGGGATTGTCTGATTCTTACTAATTTTGTGAGTAGCTCCTCCAGTAAGTCCAACTTTAGCATGTTGGCGCCATCGCTTTTTGCTAGAGCTGGGTTCTCGTGTGTTTCAATGAAGAGACCGTCTACTCCTACGGCAATACCTGCTTTGGCCACTGTTTCTATTAATTCCGGTATACCTCCGGTAACTCCACTTTCCTGATTGGGTTGTTGCAAAGAATGGGTCGCATCCAATATTACGGGATGACCAAATTTGCGCATAATCGGAATACCTCGGTAGTCTATTATAAGATCTTGATAACCGAAGGTGGTGCCTCGCTCTGTGATCATTACATTAGGATTGCCCGATTCTACTATTTTATCGGCGGCAAATTTCATTGCTTCGGGCGAAAGAAATTGTCCTTTTTTTATATTTACCACTTTCCCTGTGCTGGCAGCTGCCACCAATAGGTCGGTTTGTCGGCATAAGAATGCCGGAATTTGTAGTACGTCTACATATTCGGCAGCCATTGCAGCTTCTTCTTGGGTATGGATGTCAGTAACGGTAGGAATACCGAAAGTATTATGTACTTTGCTTAATATTTTTAGTGCTTTTTCGTCTCCTATACCTCTAAAAGAATCTAATTTTGAGCGGTTGGCTTTGCGGTAAGAACCTTTAAATGTATAAGGGATATGCAAACGTGATGTAATATTAACAATCCGTTCTGCTATGCGGAGGGCCATTTCTTCGTTTTCGATGACACAGGGACCTGCAAAAAGAAAAAAGTTTCCTTCTTTACTTTGAGTTATTTCTTGTACAGTCATTATTGAACTTTTCTACGTTAGACGTGAGTAACGCTATTTTATTTGCAAATATAATCTTATTTTTTAGAATGTATAACAATTCGAAGCTTTTTTTCGTACATACCTCACCCCAAATATAGTGCGATATTTTGAATGAATACAATGATAATCTTCATTTCGAAAAATCATAAGGACGAAAACAAAAATTCTCCCTTATAAAAACAAAAATTCATAAGGACAAAAATATATTTTCGTCCTTATGAATTTCTTGTTGACTATCAATGGTTTAAAACAAAACTGACTCTTTTGTCTTTTAATCCTATGGCACCTTGTTTGTTTAGGTGTATTTGTTATAGAATGCAAAATAGCAAACAGTTTGTTATCAGTTGTATCTTAAAAAGCTATCTTTTACAACAGCAAGGTTTGATTTGTTTGAAGAAGTCGTTTCCCTTGTCGTCAACGAGGATGAATGCCGGAAAGTCTACAACTTCGATTTTCCAAATTGCTTCCATTCCCAATTCAGGATATTCTAAACATTCAATACTCTTAATATTGTTTTGAGCCAAGATCGCTGCCGGACCGCCAATGCTGCCTAGGTAGAAGCCACCATATTTTTTGCATGCTTCGGTTACCACTTCTGTTCGATTTCCTTTGGCCAACATTATCATACTTCCTCCATGACTTTGGAAAAGATCTACGTAGGGATCCATGCGGTTTGCTGTAGTCGGTCCCATCGAACAGCACGCCATGTCGCTCGGGGTCTTAGCCGGACCAGCATAGTAAATAGGATGGTCTTTGATGTATTGTGGAAGGTCTTCGCCACGGTCAAGGCGCTCTTTCAGTTTGGCGTGAGCAATATCGCGTCCAACAATGATTGTTCCTGTTAGTGATAGGCGCGTAGCAACCGGATATTTTGTTAATTCTTTCAAGACATCCTTCATCGGTTGATTTAAATCTATTTTTACGGCATTGCCTTCGCCGGCTTGACGGAGCTCTTGAGGAATGAGACTACCTGGATTGTCATCCAACTTCTCAATCCAAATACCGTCTTTATTGATCTTGCATTTGATATTACGGTCGGCAGAGCAACTAACACCTAAGCCGACGGGACATGAAGCTCCATGGCGTGGTAGGCGAATGATGCGTACATCGTGAGCCAAATATTTACCACCGAATTGTGCTCCTAGTCCAATTTTGTGAGCCTCTTTGAGAACTTCTTCCTCCAATTCGATATCACGGAATGCTCGTCCATATTCGTTACCTGTTGTTGGTAATGAATCATAATAATGTGTAGAAGCCAGTTTCACAGTCAGCAGGTTCTTTTCTGCCGAAGTTCCACCTATGACAAACGCTATATGATAAGGTGGGCAAGCTGCCGTACCAAGAGATTTTACTTTTTCTACTAAGAATGGAAGAAGTGTATCTGGATTTAAAATGGCTTTTGTCATTTGGTATAGGTAGGTCTTGTTTGCCGATCCTCCGCCTTTGGTTACACATAGAAAACGATATTCATCGCCTTCGGTTGCTTCGAGGTCTATTTGGGCAGGCAAGTTACACTTTGTATTCACTTCTTCGTACATGCTTAAGGGAGCATTCTGAGAATAGCGCAGGTTGTCTTCTGTATAAGTCTTGTATACACCTTTTGAGAGGGCTTCTTCGTCGCAGAATCCTGTCCATACTTGCTGTCCTTTTTCTCCGTGAATAATTGCTGTACCCGTATCTTGGCAAAATGGAAGAATACCTTTTGCTGCGACTTCCGCATTGCGCAAGAATGTAAGAGCTACATATTTGTCGTTGTCTGAAGCTTCGGGGTCGCTTAGTATTTTGGCTACTTGTTCGTTGTGTGATCGGCGAAGCATAAATGATACGTCGTGAAAAGCGGTATTGGCCATAACGGTCAGTCCTTCGGGCGCAACTTTAAGAATAGGTTTCCCTTCAAACTCGCTTACCGATACGTAGTCTTTGGTAAGCAGATAATACTCGGTTGTATCTGGTCCTAACGGAAACATAGGCTGATACTTAAACAGAGGTGTTGCCATAATAATATCTATTTAATTTTATGTTTTAAATTAGTAGTGACAAAGATAGATATAATTTCTGAAACAAATAATATTTGATTGAAAAACCTTGTGCCCGAAAAGATGGAATTGTTGGTCCTTATGTTCTCATAAAAGAGACAGCCTATCAAATATCTTTTGAATATCGATAAGCTGTCTGTAATCGGTTTTTTTATTATAAAACTTTCTTGTATAGTTCAATAATTTCTTCTATTGTTACATCTCTTGGATTGCCTGGAGTGCAGACGTCATTGATCGCCTGCTCGGCTAATGCAGGGATGTCGTTCTCTTTAATACCCAGCTCACTTAAATGTTGAGGAATGCCTACTCTTATGGCTAAGTTCTGTACTGCATCGCAAGCAGCTTGGGCAGCCTCTTTTTTGTTCATGCCATCTTTGTATACTTCCATTGCTTTGGCAATCGTTACATACTTATCCATGCACTTCTCTGCGTTGAATTTCATGATAGTAGGAAGTAGTAGGGCGTTGGCTACTCCATGAGGTATGTCGAATAAGGCTCCCATTGGATGTGCCATGCCATGTACCAAGCCTAGCCCTACGTTTGAAAAAGCCATTCCTGCAATGTACTGTGCTACGGCCATGCCATTTCTTCCTTCCGGGTTTTTAGGTTCGTTGACAGCCAATTCTAAATATTTATGTATCATTTTTATGGCTTCTACTTCAAACATATCCGACATCTCCCATGCTCCCTTTGTTATCAATCCTTCAATGGCGTGAGTTAATGCGTCCATGCCTGTGGCTGCTGTTAAGCTCTTGGGAAGAGAATACATTAATTCTGCGTCGATGATAGCAACACTGGGAATATCGTTAGGGTCGACACATACCATTTTCTTTTGTTTTTCTTCATCGATAATGACATAATTAATAGTCGTTTCTGCTGCGGTCCCTGCGGTGGTAGGCATTGCTATGATAGGAATGCTCTTGTGCTTTGTGGGGGCGCAGCCTTCCAATGAAACAATATCTGCAAATTCGGGGTTGGTAGTAACAATACCTATCCCTTTGGCAGTATCCATAGAAGATCCTCCACCAATGGCAATTAGTAAATCGGCTCCTGCTCTTTTAAAAGCTTCTACGCCTTGTTTTACATTTGTGACTGTTGGATTGGGTTTTATCTCGCTATATATTTCATAAGGAATATTAGCTAAGTCCAATTCATCAGTTACCATTTTTGTTACTCCAAATTTTATTAATCCTTTGTCGGATACTACCAGCGCTTTTTTCCCTCCTAATCGGGCGATAGCTTCTGGTAATTGTTTGCGTGAACCTGCACCGAAGTAAGAAACTTCGTTCAAAATAAATCGTTGTACCATATTGTAATATTTATAATTAAATTAAAGAAGAAAATACTAAAAGTTTTTTGTTGATGCAAATGTACTCTTTATTTCCTTTTGTACAAATAATTTGTTGCGTTTTTATATTGTTTTTTTAAGATATATATTTCTTCTAATTTAGTTTTTTTCTTCCTTGTTTAATTATATAAGATATCGTCTATTCTTCTTGTAGTCTTATTATAATGAATATATGAACAAATAATGATAATAAATGAAAGATTTGGGATAATGTGTTCGGATGAATTTATTTATTTTTGCTATCATGAAATAAGAGTGTGATAAAACAATATTTATTTTTAGAATATATAAAATGAAATGTTATAAAATTTTTACCTTATTTGTTTTTTTGTTATTGTCTAAATCTGTGTATTCACAATTTCATCTGCCTCCAGTTTGGGGCAATGAAATTCCACAATATGATTTTCGAACAAAAGCTTATTTAAGTCCTAAGAGAATAGTATGGCAAGAAGCAACGAATGATGCAACAATTTCGGGAACAGAATGTCTTTTGCGGGTAGGCAATGGGCAAGCTGTGTTGTCGGATGGAGGCCTTTGTCATCTGAAGAATGGAAAATCAGGGAGGGCGTCATTACTCCTTGATTTTGGTAGAGAATTGCAAGGTGGAATTCAAATCGTAACAGGACAGTCGGCTACACACGATGTGAATGTAAGGGTTCGTTTTGGTGAATCGGCTTCGGAGGCTATGAGTGATATTGATGGAAAAAATGGTGCTTCTAACGATCATGCTATTCGTGATTTTATTTTGCCATTACCTTGGTTGGGTGTTGCCGAATATGGGAATTCCGGTTTCCGATTTGTGAGAATAGATTTATTGGGTGAAGATACCGATTTTTTATTAAAAGAAGTACGCGCGTCTTTTTTATATAATAATCTTCCATACAAAGGCTCTTTTGAATGTGACAATGATCGCTTAAACAAAATCTGGATGACGGGTGCTTATACTGTTCATCTTAATTTGCAGAATTACTTGTGGGATGGTATTAAGCGGGATAGATTAGTTTGGATTGGAGATATTTATCCTGAAGTTGAAACTGTTAATACGGTGTTTGGATATACTGATATTGTACCTAAAAGTCTGGATTTAAGTCGTAATTTGTATCCTATTCCTCAATGGATGAATGGTTATAGTTCTTATTCCATTTGGTGGCTGCTCACGCAATATCAATGGTATATGAAACAAGGTAATATGAAATATTTGAAAGAACAGCGTTCTTATATGTTTTCTTTACTAAATTTGCTAATAGAGAAAATCGGTACCGACGGAAAAGAACATTTAGATGGGGGACGATTTTTAGATTGGCCTTCGAGTACTAATTTAAAAGGGGTTGATGCAGGTTTACAAGCTTTGATGGTTCTTGCTATGCAAACTGGAGAAAAAATGTCCAATTATCTAGGAGATAAACAGATGGCAAATAAATGTCACGATGCTGCTCTTCAGTTGGGCAAATATATACCAGGGTGTAATCATTCTAAGCAGGCTGCAGCTTTGATGGCTCTTGCTGGTACGATGGATGCAAAAAAGGCAAATGATAATGTTATAGCACTAGGGGGAGCTAAAGGATTTTCTACCTTTTATGGTTATTACATGTTAGAGGCAATGGCTAAGGCCGGTAATTATCAAGGGGCAATGGACATAATCAGTCAGTATTGGGGAGCAATGCTGGACTTGGGCGCTACAACTTTTTGGGAAGATTTTAATATGGATTGGCTCCCTAATGCTGCTCGTATAGACGAATTGGCTCCTGCGGGAAAAATAGATGTTCATAGAATGTATGGCGACTATTGTTATAAGGGGTATCGACACTCATTATGCCATGGGTGGGCTTCGGGGCCGACTAGCTGGCTTAGTGAAAACGTACTTGGCGTGAAAGTATTGAAGCCTGGATGTAAAGAGGTGCTGATAGAACCTCATCTCGGAAACTTGAAATGGGTAAAAGGTACTTATCCGACTCCTTACGGCGTGATAAAAATTATGCATAAAAAGGGGAAAGATGGTAAAGTTATATCGACGATAACAGCTCCGAAGGGTGTGAAGATTATTAAGAGGTAAAATAATAAATAAAAGCCATGAATAAACTTATTAAATGTCTGCTTGTACTCTTTTCTTTTTCTTTGAGTACTATGGCACAAGAAGTAAAAAATGTCAAACCTTTAAATACCGTGGAACAATGTTTTAGAAAGATTCCAGATACTCAGAGATTGGCTGTCTATTGGTATTGGATGTCCGACAATATTTCGAAAGAGGGAGTTGTGAAGGATTTGCAGGCGATGAAACGGGCGGGCATTAATCGTGCATATATAGGTAATATCGGTGGACAAGAGGTCCCTTATGGTAAAGTGAAATTTTTATCGGAAGAGTGGTGGGATGTTTTGCATACGGCGTTGAAGACTGCTACAGAATTAAACATAGAAATCGGTATATTCAACAGCCCAGGTTGGAGTCAATCCGGTGGGCCATGGGTTAAGTCTTCTCAAGCCATGCGTTACCTCGCATCTCGACAAGTAAAGGTCGTTGGTCCTACAAAATATAAACAAAAACTACCAGATATAGCTGCGAATGCTCAGGATGTGAAGGTTATTGCTTATCCGGACATTGAGCAAACTTGCGCCTTTATTCCTCTCCAAAAACTTGATAAGGCTTATTCGATTGATTTGGTTAGTAAAACTCCAACTGTTGTGCGCAGTATGACAATTCAAACGGTTCATGTACCTCATAAATCAAATGCGGAATTGTTTGTGAAAGAAAATGGGGCATATCATTCTGTCTGTAAGTTTAAGATAGATCGTAGTAATCCTTCACTTAACGTGGGCTTCGATCCTTATGCTCCGATTGTTATTTCATTACCAGAAACAAAGGGATGTGAATTCAGGTTGGTTATAGATAAAACTAATGCAGGAATGATTGAAAGTATTAATCTTTCGGATGTACCGAAGGTAGAGCGCTATCCTGAAAAGACATTGGCTAAAATGTTTCAGACTCCGCATCCGATGTTTTATGATTATGTGTGGAGAAGTCAGCCGGAAAGTTCTGATACACGAATGGTTGTACCTATCGATAAGGTGATTGATATCACTCGTTATATGAATTCGGAAGGTGTATTAACATGGAATGTGCCTAAAGGACGTTGGATTATAATGCGTACGGCTATGGTACCTACGGGGCAGACAAATGCACCGGCAAGTCCGGAAGCAACCGGATTCGAAACTGATAAGATGAGTGTTGAACATATACGCTCGCATTTTAATGCTTATATAGGTCAAATACTTAAGCGCATTCCCGAAGCCGATAGAAAGACATTTAAGATTGTTGTTGAGGATAGTTATGAAACTGGTGGACAGAACTGGACAGATTCTATGATAAATGATTTCATTAACCATTTTGGGTATAATCCTATACCTTTTTTACCTGTTTATCAGGGAGTCGTAGTTGGTTCTGAAGACCAGTCAGACCGTTTCTTGTGGGATGTTCGTCGTTTGATAGCAGATGAGGTTTCATACAACTATGTAGGGGGCTTGCGTAAAGTCAGTAATGAACATGGTTTGACCACTTGGCTCGAAAACTATGGACATTGGGGTTTTCCCGGAGAGTTCTTGCAATATGGTGGACAATCTGATGAAATAGCAGGCGAATTTTGGAGTGTAGGAGATCTTGGGAATATTGAAAATCGTGCCTCTTCATCTTGCGGTCATATCTATGGAAAACAAAAAGTATGGGCTGAATCATTTACTTGCGGAGGCCCCGATTTCTCTCGTTATCCTGGTGAAATGAAAGCTCGTGGCGATAGATTCTTTACCGAAGGAATTAACTCTACTCTATTGCACTTATATATTCAGCAGCCGGATGAGAGAGTCCCTGGTATTAATGCGCCGTTTGGTAATGAGTTCAATCGTCATAACACCTGGTTTTCGCAGATGGATGTGTTTGCTAAATATTTGAAGCGTTGCAATTATATGCTCCAACAAGGGCAATATGTTGCTGATGTAGCTTATTTTATTGGTGAAGATGCTCCTAAAATGACTGGCGTCTGTGATCCTGCATTACCCAAAGGATATTCTTTTGATTATATTAATGGAGAGGTGTTGATGAAATATGCGAGTGTTCAGAATGGATTGCTTACTTTGAAGAGTGGTATGAAGTATAGAGTGCTGGTGTTGCCTAAACAGACTACTATGCGTCCTGAGATGTTGAAACAAATAAAGAATCTGGTCGATCAGGGATTGACAATTCTTGGACCTGCACCAACTCATTCTCCGAGTTTACAGAACTATCCGAAAGCCGATGTTGAGGTGCAAGCGTTAGCTAAAGAACTCTGGAACGAAAATTCTAATCCTGGAGGTGATTATTACATATATGGGAAAGGGCGTGTATATCCTTCGCAGACAACTTTGGAAAAGGTATTTAGTGATTTGAATATTGTTCCCGATTTTGCTACTGCTGATGCAAATGATCCATTGCTTTTCATTCATAGGAAACTTGTTGATGGTGATTATTATTTTGTTGCCAATCAAAGCGATAGAAGCTTAAAATTTGATGCTTCATTCAGAGTGAAAGGTTATCAGCCTGAATTATGGAATCCTCAGACCACCGAGATTCGTCTATTGCCCCAATATGCAGAAGAGGTTCAGACTACAAGGGTGCCAATGACGCTACAACCGTGGGAAAGTGCTTTTATTGTATTTCGCACTCCTTGTCAAACTTCTGTAAGAGCTAATAGTGAAAATTATCCGACTAAGCAATTGCAGACTACGATCTCCGGTCCATGGATAGTCTCTTTTCAAGAAAAGAGAGGCGGTCCCGATGCTCCTGTTGTTTTCGATACGTTGATTGACTGGACGAAGAGCCTTGATAATAGAATCAAGTATTTTTCTGGCACAGCTACCTATAAAACTACTTTTAAAATCAAAAAGCGTCCTCAAGGCGAAACCTATATTGATTTAGGAAAAGTGATGGTGATGGCTAAAGTGAAGTTGAATGGCAATGATGTAGGTGGCGTTTGGACGGCTCCTTACAGTTTGAATATTACAAAGTACTTGAAGATGGGGAAGAATTTGCTTGAAATAGAAGTTGTTAATGATTGGATGAATCGTTTGATTCGTGATAAAAGTCTTCCCGAAAATGAAAAGATTACATGGCAGACATATAGCTACTATCAATCCGATTCTCCATTGCAGACATCAGGTTTGTTGGGACCGGTAGAAATACAATCGTTCAATTATGAGATGCTCCCAACTTTAATGGACAAATAATCGTATGTTGAATTTTTAAAGCCTAGATGAAGATGAAAACTAAAAGAATTAGAGTATTGCCTTGTTTATTGGTATTGTTAATCTTTATAGGGGGATCATCCTATGCACAAAAAATAAATAGTGATAGTTGGTCAGCAACTGATGCCCTGGGGCGAAAAGTCCGTGAATATAAAGAAGCGGGTGATAAAAAGAAAGATAAATATGTGGCCTTGTTCTATTGGACGTGGCATCAGGGAAACGATGCTCCCTTTGAAGTGAAGAATATTACAGATATTGTTCGTAAGTATCCTGAAGCAATGAAAGATTATAATCATCCGGCATGGGGTGATAATCGTCCTTTCTTTTATTATTGGGAACAGCCGCTTTTTGGCTATTATAAGACAACCGATGAATGGGTATTGCGTCGTCATGCCGAGATGTTGGCCGATGCGGGTGTGGACGTTGTCTTTTTTGATTGCACCAACGGTGATATCACTTGGAAAGAATCTTACGAAGCTTTGATGAAAACATGGGATAAAGCTCAGAAAGATGGTGTGAATGTTCCTAAAATAGCTTTTATGCTTCCTTTTGGAGCATCTTCTAATTCTTTGGCATCACTTCGTCAACTCTATCATGATGTATATAAACCGTGTCGGTATAGAGATCTATGGTTTATGTGGAAAGGTAAGCCTGCTATTATGGCTTATCCAGATAATTTGACGAATTCTTCAGAAGATCAAGCAATCTCTTCATTTTTTACCTTCCGGCCTGGACAACCCGATTATGTTGATGGACCGAAACGTAAAGACCAATGGGGATGGCTCGAAATCTATCCTCAGCACGGATATACACCTCTTAATAATGGGAAATATGAAGAGGTTACAGTTGGGGTGGCTCAAAATGCTAATCCATTGAGTAAGGGACATTGTAGCGCTTTCAATTTGAAGGATGCTTATGGACGTAGTTTCTCTGTCCGCAATGGCTTCGATCCTCGTATAGATGGTTATCTCTACGGCTGGAACTTTCAAGAACAATGGGATCGCGCCTTTGAACTTGATCCCGAACTTGTGTTTGTTACAGGGTGGAATGAATATATTGCGGGC
>JAAYUD010000049.1 GCA_012517855.1 Bacteroidales bacterium | reverse complement strand
GCGATATCAACCGAAAAGCCAAATTCGAAAGCACTCGTCTCAAGCATCATTCAATAGAATATTCGGACGTTGAGATTGAAGCATTGCTGACCGATTTTTTCAAAGACCATTCCTTCATCACTCGCCGGGAGTTCGAAAGTCTGTGCGGATTGACACGCCCCACCGCCGTACGACGTCTCAAAATGTTATGCAGTGGAAAATATCCTTTACTCGAGCGAGAAGGTCCACGCAACAGCAGCATCTATTTTCCCACGCCGGGGAGTTTCCACACGGTGCACACACGGCAGATACCGGGTGATGAGATATGCGAAGCGGAGGATCCACGTTTCATAACACGCTAATAATGAGAAAGATGATGCCTTTTCGAGGTTCCCAAAATAGACCTCACCTGTATATATCGTTCATAGTCAATAAGATAATATGACGGAAAGAGTTTTAAAACTTTTTTTTTTATGAAACATAAGAACAGGAATTGATAACATAGTGCGGACACAAGAGACACACAGAACCACAATCTGAACATCTTTACATTATAATTAACTGTATTCAAGAAAGATACGAATAATATTAAATATTCTTGCGAAACAATTGCGAAACAATAGAATAAATTACGTTCCATTTATTCTTTTTTATTGCATGAGCTCCCGATAAAATACATTTTGTAGTCTTTACCGAATACCTACAATAAGTAATATCGCAATTATTGAAAAAAAAATACCTCCGCTACAATATAGTAACGGAGGTAATATTTTATACAAGGATTTTTTTAATCTATTCTCTTTGACTGCAATTATTCAGCCGAAGTAAGTATGACAACGCGATTCCAATCGTTCGTATTTACAAAAGGCTGTTCTGTATCGCCTTTAGCTTCTGTCGTGATATTGTTGGAGTCAACTCCGTATCCTTGAAGAGCTTTAGAAACAGCATCAGCACGATCTTGTGAAAGTTTCATATTGCGCTCTGTAGAACCGGTACCTTTGTCGGCATAACCAATGATCGTTACTTTCTGACCGTTAGCTTTAATACTATTGGCAAAATTGTAAAGAGCTGCTTTTTGATTCTCTTCTATAGCAGATTTGCCTATTTTAAAGATAACGACAGCCGGAGTTGTTTTTGTAACAACTTGGGTGTTGGTTTGTGGAGCAGGTTGGTTCTTCAATTGATTTTGAAGGTTCTCTATTTCCTGGCGTTGAGCATTTATCTTGTCGTTCAATGCCGAAATAGCAGAAGGATCTACTGCGCTGAGAACTTTGAAACCTCTTGCAGGGAATTTGTATGTGAAACCGGCTAAAATATTCAAGCGTGCGTCATTTTTTCTACCGCTAACGATACCGTTGAAGTTGTCCGCATCCAGATTACCGTTGGCTTCAAGATTGAAGCTCCATGCGTCGCTTAGTCTGAAATCTCCTTGTAAACCAATACGGGGTGAGATGGTTCTTGTACGTCCCACTGCCGGTCCTTTGCTGTCAGCATCGCGGTGTAAACCATATTCGAAACCTAATCCCACAATACCAATCAAATTAAATACCCGATTTTCTTTGTATTGTCCAAAGATGTTGTTCAGATTGAACAATGCATCAAAATTTCCACCAATAAAATTGGTATGATAGTAATCATTGATACTGTTTGTGATGTATTTATTTCTAGCCTGTCCTGCTGTAAATTGGATACGGGCACCAACTTCCGGCGAGAAATATTTACCAACTCCGATCGTTCCAACCGGACTCAAAACTTTCAGGATATTAGCACGTTCGTAATTATCAGAGAAGTTCTCTGATACACCTCCTTGTACTTGAATAAACCAATTATCCCAGAAACCATACTGTTTGATGGCTTTTTCTGCCGTTTGGGCAAATGTGGATGTAGCAAATACAATTGCTACAGCCGAAAGTAAAAACTTCTTCATAATCTTCTTTTTTAAAAGTATACAACTAAATATATTTACTTAATTCTCTCTAATACCAATTAATGCTAGATTTCAATGAAAATTTATAGTCATTGTTAATCAAGAGTACAAAGATAAGAAATATTTTTTTAATTTCAATAAAATGTAAAAGGAAATGAGTGTTTACAAGGTTATATGATGCACAAAAGCAGCAGTTAGTTGCTGCCAACGCAGAAATAAGGCTAAAATTTGCGAAAACTCAAGGTCACTTTTCGGGAGCGAAGTTGCATTTTCTCATGAGTCAATAACTCTACCTTGAAAGAATCCCTTAAGTCATAAAGTCCAAACTTATTCAATACAGTCGTATCAATAATTTTATTATTTGTAGGACTGCCATCGCACCAATCGTACATGACAATAGAATCATTTCGATGAGAAAAATGAGCATACGCTTCTCCATTGTTAAGCTGTACCAAATGAAGCTGAAACGAGTAATATAATCTACTATCTTTCACATTTGAAACGTTACTTGTAACATTATCTTGTATTGCCATAAGCTGCCACATTCCATCTAGATTTCCATTGATAGGTACTTTATCACAAGCTGTTAATATAAGCACAATAGATATAATAAATAACTTTTTCATACTCTTCATTTTTTATTCAGTGACAAGTATTTGCGAATAGTAAATTGGATTCCACGACTATTACCAATCACTTTACCACGATCCCACGCCCATGCAGCTGTAAAACTGAACGAATTCGCCCAACGAGGTTTGTAACAAGCCTCCACTAAGAAGCTATTCTGTTGCAATACATCTTCAAAAGGTACTGAATAACGTCCCCAATTCTCCGTATGCGTCAAGAGTAATCTATAATGGAACTCTCGACTAGGATCGCCGCTTATACCCACATGCCAGGCTTGTACTCTATTATTGTGAAATGCCAAATCGCCATTCGTATTGTATATGGGAGAAGTAATCAATGGATTACCAATTGCCATGCCCCAATGCTGCCAACCCATATAATTGCCGTGATTGTAATAATCATCACGACCGTTCATTTTGTCATAAATATTTGCCGTACGATCATGATACACAGCTCCCGACTGATCTTTGGTACTAAGATGCTCAACGACCAACGAACTGACCCATTTGTTTGCCGGAAGCCCCACTTCCAAGCCCAATAGATGATCGTATATACCATACTGCACCGTCATCATGGACTGATCTTCAAAATAACGTTCAAAATAAGCTCTCAACATCCAGTTACCCGGCTTATATGTTAGCGCCATATTATAGCTGCCCAATTGATTTCCTTCCGTATTCGGATAAGGTCCATCACTCGAATCGTGTCCTCCAGCAATAAACACCGTCAAGAAATCTTTTAAACCTGCTCCCTGTTTATTTTTCACGCCATTTTGATACAACGTTCCACCGAATTCTGCAGCCATCTGTAATCCGATCTCGAAAGTAAGTGGAAAGACTTCCTCTTTCCCGAATTTCCAATACATGACTTTCTCGTGATAGAGCACATGGTCCGAATGTTTGGCAGTATTTAGGGTACCTCTATCTTTCAAATAACGGGTCTGCCAGCTACCATCCGTAAACCAACCATACGACAGCCGCCCCCTGAGTTGCCACCAACCATGCATGCCCGGTACATCGAAATAATCTACTTCGCCCCGCACCTGCGGTATGGGGCGGGCATTGATGCCGATGCTGAGTCCGCCACTCGTCAGCTCGTTATTCTTCAAATCGCACGGACGTTCCTTACTTCCAACGCTAAGCAGCAATTTCTTATAGGCGACTTCGAAATACGCCTGTTGCACCACATAGTGCGACGTAAAATCAATACACCCCGCCATATCCACTCCATACCCTATTCTCCATTTGCATAGTGAATCGGCTTGCAAAGAGCGGAACACTCCTACCCGCTCATAGTTTGAGTTATGTTCTACCGAAGACAACCCGTAACGATTACTACTCAACCATAAAGGAGCATACTTACCATTACTCAATGTCGTCGATGATTCCATTCGCATCTCTAGTCCCCGAGTAAAATCATTCGATGTCTGAGCTTTTATAGACATAGTCTCAATACATAAGCCCCAAAAAAGAACAATAGCCGCCCATCGTCTATATAACATTTTCATATTCCATATATCAAATAATAAACAAAGAGGATGTATCAAAGGTCCGATTTGAATACCTCAATCGATAATAGACCTCCGACACACCCTCCTTGTTTAAACATTTTTATCCTAAGGCTTTAAAACAAGATACTTAATCCAACACTTCGTATTTTGAGTTATTGCTCTTATACTCGGGTACCATTTGTTTCATCATAGCCACAATTTTCATATCATCATAAGAATTGCTAACCTCAACCAAGTCTGCAATGTCCTTGCAGACTTCATCGTAATCGTACTCCCTGACACAAGCGATCTTTATTTTCTTATGGAAAGTGGGTTTCGTATATTCTTCCTCATTGAGCACCTCTTCATAAAGTTTCTCTCCATCACGAAGGCCGGTATAAACAATTTTCACATTTTTAGCACCGCTCAAATAAATCATCCGTCGAGCAAGATCGGCAATCTTCACAGGCTTCCCCATATCGAAAACAAATATCTCACCGCCATTACCTTTAGTACCTGCTTCGAGCACCAATTTACAAGCTTCCGGTATAAGCATAAAGAAACGAATAATCTCGGGATCGGTCACCGTCACAGGACCACCGCTCTTTATCTGTTCCCGAAAAAGAGGTATCACCGAACCGTTCGATCCGAGCACATTACCAAAACGTGTAGTAACAAACTGCGTTACACCCATGACTCTCCCTTCTTTGATAGCCTTATCCAAACTTTGTACATAAATCTCGCAGATACGTTTCGAACACCCCATCACATTCGTGGGATTCACCGCCTTGTCTGTCGAAATCATCACAAACTTTTTGGCGCCATATTTCACTGCCAAATCGGCAATAATCTTCGTACCGTTTATATTATTATGAACACTCTCGCCCGGATTATCCTCCATCATCGGCACATGCTTATATGCTGCGGCATGAAACACATAGTCGGGACGACATTCACTAAAAATTTCTTCCATCCTCACCTTATTGCAAATACTTCCTACAATCGTACGGGTTTTAAGATTCGGACAACGTTTCTTCATCATCAACCGAATATCATGTTGAGGTGTTTCGGCCTGATCGACCAATATTAACTCCGATGGACAATATAAGGCTATCTGCCGGACTATTTCGCTTCCTATGCTACCGGCAGAACCAGTTATCAGTATTTTCTTATTCGCGAGCAAAGAACCGACAGCTTGCATATCCACCTGAATTTCATCACGCGGTAAGAGATCTTCAATTTCCACTTCCCTGAGTTGTGAGTACTCTACGTCGTTTAGATTTTCGTCCACCTCATGGGCTTCCGGAAACATGTATATACGAATACCCGCTTCGACCAATTCGTTCTGGAGCTTGTCATTCAGACGAAATTCTTCGCTTTTCAGTGGAGATATGAGTAAAGCTGTCACCTCTTTCTTTTTCATCACATCCACCAGATGTTCGTCAAGCGAATAAACTTTCACTCCCATCAGCACCCTGTTCTTTATGTCCCTGGCATCCGAAACGAAACCTTCGAGCAAAAAGCGAGTCGGCTTTTCATTCCGTATATTTTTCGCCAATCCAACACCACCATTCTTTACTCCATAAACAAAAGTCCGCTTTGCCATCACATTGACAAAAGACACATCATACAGATACTTTACCAGAATTCGAACCGCCCACATCAGCATAATGGCAAGCAGTGCAACAATAATCATTTGTCGTCCAGGAAAAGGGACTAAGAAGTCATCCAAATGGAAAAGCAACCTCGCTACAATAATACCAACATAGCCAGAGATCATAGCAAATGCCACCCGTTGCAAATCGACAAATGAAGAATAACGTAAGATGCCCGAATAAGTATGAAAGACACGAAAAGCAACAATGTCAAAAAGTAAATAAAACAAGACAGTACCAACTAACGGCCAAAAGACACTTATCATCTTCGTTACTCCATTAAACTGCTGATATACAAACATCGCAGAGCAAAACACAATGATGCAATCAATACAAAAGATGCACCAATAGGGTAATGAATCCCGTTTAAAATACCATTGAGAGAGTTTAGTAAAAAACGTCATAAAATTCAAAAATTATTAAGCATTTATTCTATACAAGCCAAAATCTCTTTAACGATATATTGCACATCTTCATCTGTAACCCAGGGACCACTCGGTAAACATAATCCTCTTTTGAATAGTGATTCGCTTACTCCATTCTCATATCTAGGATTATTCTTATATACTGGTTGCAAATGCATCGGCTTCCAAAGAGGGCGCGATTCGATTCCAGCTTTATCGAGTGCCATACGCATGGCTTCTACATTGTTATTCGGTTCGCAATTGGTATGCAAAGAAGCAGCCTGATGAGTAACCCCGGCAGCGCCACCAACAGCACCTTGAACAGCAATTTCATAAGCATGTTCTTCGCCAACAACATGTAGGTTGGGATCGAGGAGAATAGTATTCAACCAATAATTACTATCGTAACGTTCTGATGGGTTTTCATGTAGAGTGATACCGTTCGCATCTGTTAACAACAATTCATAAAGTTTACAGATATGTTTATGATGAGCAATATGTTCATCAGCAACTGTCATTTGCCCACGGCCGATACCGGCACAAATATTACTCATCCGATAATTATACCCGATATGTTCGTGCTGATAGTAAGGATAAGCTTCCCGCGCCTGAGTGGCATAATACATTATTTCTTTCTTCGCATCAGCATCAGGACAAATCAAGGCCCCACCACCACTAGTAGTAATCATTTTATTACCATTGAACGAAAGGATGCCATATTTGCCAAATGTACCAAGTACTTTACCGTCATAGCGACTGCCAAATCCCTCTGCAGCATCTTCAATCACTGGAATATCGTATTTATCGGCGATAGCCATTATCTCGTCTATCTTATATGACATACCATACAAGGCTACCGGAACAATCGCTTTCGGTTTTTTCCCCGTCTTAACAATACGGTCTTCAATAGCCTCCTCTAAGAGAACAGGGTCCATATTCCAAGAATCAGGTTCCGAATCCACGAATACGGGCGTACCCCCTAAGTAAGTGACGGGATGCGACGAAGCGCAAAAAGTAAAACTCTGTACAATTACCTCGTCACCAAATTGAACGCCACAAGCCAATAAAGATAAATGCACCGCTGCAGTGCCAGCAGAAAGAGCGACAATTTCTTTATTGCCACCCACAAATTGTTTCAAATCTTCCTCGAAGCCATTCACATTAGGGCCAAGAGGAACCACCCAATTGGTATCAAAAGCCTCTTGGATATATTTCTGTTCCATACCTGCTTTGCTCATACGAGCTAAGCAGAGATAAATTCTGTTTGCCATTACATCTTTGTATTAAATAAACTCATTATTGTATTTCATTTTTCTTCCAAGTACAGTACATAAAAGAATTTCAATATCTTTCCAAAAGGACCAATGATCTAAGTAATATATGTTGATACGAACTTTATCAGGAAAAAGCACCTCATCATTGTATTTTTGAGGATTTATTTGTTGAGCGAGTAATTCTTCTTCATTACGATATTTCAAACTAGCAGGTCCAGTAATACCGGGTTTTAGCAAAAGTATACGTCGATCATCATTTTGAAGTTTATCGGCATAACCCGACACATCGGGACGAGGTCCGACAAAACTCATATCACCCTTCAGTACATTCCAAAGCTCTGGCAATTCATCCAATTTATATTTTCGAAGTTTTGCCCCAAGTGGAGTAATACGACTTTCTCCAGCTACAGAAACACTACTACCAAAATGATGAACCGTCATCGAACGGAATTTGTACATAGTGAATAATTTACCATGCTGTCCTACCCGCTTTTGAGTGAATATAGCAGGCCCAGACATTTTTACTTTTATGAGGATAAATATTATCAACAGAATGGGCCATAAACATAATAATCCAATAAATGAAATTACTCTATCAAAAATATTTTTTCTCATAAAGGAAAAGATTATTTTCTAATGAACGGTAATTTTAATAGAGCGATAAATGAGCCTAAACCGTATGAAAAATGCAACGTAATAAAAGAGATAAATAAATAGTTAAAACTTATTTTTTTATTTATCGACAAATTCATACTAATAATGCCCAATACTAACAAATAGCATAAAAGTGATACGAAAGCGAGAAAAAGCGATGGCAAATAAAAGATTGAGGCTATTATCGGCAACAACAAAGAAAGTAAAAAAAACAAAGGAGTAAAATGCCTTATTGACAAAGAACTCAATTGATTTGTATAATATACTGTAAGTATGTTCCATTTGCCATTGCTATAGTTATTTTTAGCTATCCCTTTAAATGTCTCACGGGCAAGATACGTGCAGAATGAGTCAGGGATAATATAAATTTTACCTCCTCCACGATGGATACGTTTATTTAATTCAATATCTTGATTCCTTACCAAACGAACATCATAATAACCATATTTATTGAATACATCGCTACGCCAACAACCAAAAGGCACAGTGTCAACTTCTTGTATATCCTTTATGCCAATACGAAATGTAGAATTCCCAACACCCCATTTATTACTTAATACTTCACGAATAGCTAATGTCTTAGGATTCTTATTTAATACATCCGTTTTACAAACAGTACCGACATTGTCTGCCTTTAATTCTATCAAATGTGAACATAATGTAGTAAAGTAATTCTTTTCATAAATAGTATGGGCATCAATTCTAATAATAATATCTCCCTTAGCGGCTTGAATTCCAATATTCATGGCATAAGGGACTGTTTTATTCGGGTTGTTCAAAAGATGAATGAGAGGATATTCTTCAGCATAATCATTGACTATCTGACGAGTATGGTCGCTACTCATACCATCAACAAATAGTACCTCAATATCCCCTTTAGGATAGTCTTGTAATAAAATGGATTCGATACAATGAGAAATATACTTTTCCTCATTGTATATCGGACAAATTACTGATAACATGCTGTTCGATTAAAAAAGTTACTTGTCTATAATCTCCCGTCAATAAGATCTCTACTAAGAATGCCTTTTACGTCATAGATCACATAATTGTTAGCAACAAGCGACTTTATGTTAAGTGATATGAATTCTTTATGAGACACCGTAAGAATCACGACATCGTATTTACCTTTCGGTAATTTATTAATTATTTTAATGCCATATGCACTTTTCACTCTCTCTACATCTGCCCATGGGTCATATACCGTGATATTATTGGTATATTCTTTCAATGTGTGATAAATATCCACAACTTTTGTATTACGAATATCCGGGCAGTTTTCCTTAAATGTAATACCTAAAATAAGTATTTTGGAATCTTTT
>JAAYUD010000048.1 GCA_012517855.1 Bacteroidales bacterium | reverse complement strand
TTGAGAAGCTTTTACTTTTGAACGATCCTGATCTTGAATATTCTTATCATTACTAGGCATACTGATCTCCATAGTTTGAGGTTTGCTAAGCGAGGTACAAAGCATAAAGAAGGTGATCAACAACATATTCATATCTACCATAGGAGTAAAATCCACACGGCAGTTCATCTTCTTTTGTTTCGACTTACTCTTATCTCTTGCCATAATTATTTACTTTTTTTATCTCCAGAAACCGTTTTGAGGGTCGTTATTAAATTATAACGGTTCTCTTTTAGATCTTGAAGTGAATTCATTACCTTTTTAATTACGGAATAAGGAGTCTTCGCATCCGCCTTAATGGCGATTCTCAAATCAGGATTTTGTTCATGTGCCGCACGGACCCATGCCTTAAACTGGTTATCCAGGCTATCGATTGGAATTCCTGTATTTGCGGCACTGCCCATGTAGCTATCTTGTGAACCTTCACCTTGCGTAGGCAATGCGAGGAATTGCTTCAAATCCTTAATTGGTACACCGAATGTAGTCATGAGACTAAAGTCCTTAACTTCTTTCGGAGTGAATTTGATTCCATATTCTTGACCCATACTTTGAAGTACAGCCGTCATGTCGTCTTTTTTATCAAGACCCATGAAGACCCTGCCTTTCGGATCAACAAGTATCGATAAGATATTCTTATCCGGAATTTTAATGTCCGAAACAGATGCCGGAGTATTAACTTGTACAGGCTCCTTCTTTACAAACGTAGACGTTAACATAAAGAATGTAAGCAGCAGCACAGTCACATCACTCATGGCCGTCATATCGATAAATACATCTTTCTTTTTTATTTGCGCTCTACCCATGATTCAAAATTTAAAGGGTTCGAACATTATTTATGTGATGCGGCGTATGTCTGCACAATAGAGAAACCTACTTCATCAAGGCTATATGTTAATCTATCAATCTTAGTTGAGTAATAGTTATAAGAGATTACAGCGAATGCACCAGTCAAGATACCGAATGCCGTATTGATCAAGGCCTCAGAAATACCTTGTGATAACTGGAGTGAATCTCCAGAGCCACCGGCAGCCAATGCAGCGAATGAACGGATCATACCGACAACAGTACCAAGAAGTCCGAACAATGTACCAAGCGTTGTAATAGTACCGATAACAGGAAGATTCTGTTGCAAAGTAGGAAGTTCCAATTCAGTAGCTTCGTCTAATGCTTGCTGAATAGCGATCAGTTTCTGATCTTTGGGAAGTTCAACGTTAGCTTCCATTTCTCTATACTTTGCTAATGTAGCATTAACTACGTTTGCTACTGAACCACGTTGTTTGTCGCAGATTTCTTGTGCTTTAGCCATATCATTATTAGCCAAAGCAACTTTGATGTTCTTTACGAACTTAACCAAAGAACCTTTGCCATAAGCCTGACGGATAGCAAAATAACGTTCGATACTCAATGTGATAACTGTCAACAACAAAGTCTGAATAATAGGTACGATAACACCACCTTTGTAGATTGTGCCATAGAAATTACCGTTGATTGGACGGTTTGCCGGATCATTACCTACAAAGTTTGCTGGATTACCGAATACAAAGTTATAAACAAGTTCGGCAATAATGAAACATGCTAAGATTACTAAACCTGCAGATTTAATGCCTTTCACTTGAGAGGCCTTTTTTTGATTAGTTCCCATAATGTAAAAAATAAATTAAATTGATTTACTATAAATTGGTTTTTAAAATTTAGGTACAAATATATAATTTTTCTTCTTTATGTCATCTATAATCCTTCAATAATATCTATTATCTTTCCATTCAATTAAATTTCGAATGGCAACAAAGATATAAACAATAATGCTTTTATAAAAGAAAAAGCGCACCATTGATGACAATATTTAAACACTTTTAATGATCTATTCTCATTGTCATCGTAGCTTTATGGCCCGATATTAACCATAATGCTACAATAATATTGATTGTTTTAGTTCCATTATTCTTTTGCGACCAAAAGGATGGCATATAAACTTCGATATACCATCCTTTTGTCTATTATCTGATTAAATTCTTATCACAAACCAAAACCGTACTGATATATCGTTTGGTAAACGATACTTGCAATACCAAGGCCAATAATTCCCACTAAGCAAATGGTTAATCCCACTCGAGTACTACAATCACTTTTAAAGGTAGGAATGGGTTCGTCAGAAGGCGTTATATACATGGCTTTTACTATTAGTAAGTAATAATACAGTGATATTATAGTATTAACCACCGCTATAAATACTAACAACTCAAATCCTGCTTTAAACGCCGCCATAAAGATAAAGAACTTAGAGAAGAATCCGGCGAAAGGAGGAATACCTCCTAATGAAAAGAGTGCAAGAGTCATTATAAACGACAATTTAGGATTCGTTTTGTACAGTCCTGCATAATCATTGATAGAAACCTTACCGCTATTTTGTTCAATCACTGTGATAATAGCAAAGATAGCCAAATTGGCCACAGTGTAAACCAATATATAAAATACCAATGATGTCATTCCAATAGCACTTCCAGTGATAACGGCTAACATAATATAGCCTGCTTGTGAGATACTCGAAAACGCCATCAGACGTTTGATGTTTTTTTGTCTCACGGCAAAAATATTGGCTAGCGTAATAGAAACAATAATAATCCAGAAGAGTACTTCCTGCCAATCGGCTATAAGGGGAACAAAGACCTTAATTAATATGGTCATCAGCACAAATGCCGCAGACCCTTTTGAGACCACGCTCAGATAACCTGTTACAGGTGTAGGAGAACCTTCGTAGACATCTGCAGTCCAAAGATGGAATGGTACTAATGATAATTTAAAGCCCATTCCTGCAAAGAAGAGCACAAATGCTGCAATCTGAAGCATACTACCGTTTATATGATGAGACAAATCATCAAAATACAACGTTCCACATGTCCCGTAAATTAGTGACAAGCCGAAAAGTAAAAGAGCACTGGAGAACATAGCCGTCAAAATATACTTTGCTCCGGCTTCTGCAGATTCATAACGATACTTGTCAAACGCAGCCAATGCAGCCATTGGAATACTGGCTGTTTCAAGACCGATAAAGAACATAAGGAAGTGTCCAGCCGAGATCATAAAGTACATACCCAAAAGAGTTGATAGAAGCAGTACTGAATATTCACCTCTATTAATGGAGACATCTTTACGCTTAAGCCATTGACTAGACATCAACAGCACTATAATAGTACCAATATTCAGAACAGCTTTAACGATAGTCTGCATAGGGGCATATTGATACATGCCACCAAAAGCTTGAACATTTCCTGTCCCCGGTATGATATTAATGAGAGTATGAATTGTCATCAAAAAGATAGGCAAAACAATGGCAAATCGAGCTTGCCCAGCTTCTTGCCTTTTTCCGGGTTTCAAAAACAAATCTACCACGAAAATGATGAGGATCACCGCTATCAGTGAAAGCTCCTCTTTCATATATAAAAATTGTGAGTAATCCATACCTTATTAATGCATTAAAGTTAAATTTGAGACAATGGGCACAACACTGTTTGATATCATATTGCTTATCCACAGAGGAGCCATACCAAGACCTGCAACACAAACAATCAATACGATAACTGCCACTCGTTCGTCCCAAGTAGCATCTGTCAATTTCAGATGATGTTCATTGGTGCAAACGCCATAAAGTATCTTACCAACCAGCCTCAAAATATAAACTGCAGTGATAACGATACTAGTACAAGCAATGATCGTTATTGTTCTATGGAATGTATCAAAATGCTGGAATGAACCAACAAAGATGGTCATCTCTGCAATAAATCCACTGAATCCCGGAAGACCTAAGTTTGCCAGACCGGCAATAACGTATCCCACTCCAAGGAACGGCATAATACGCATCAAGCCGCTCAATTCTCGAGTATCACGAGTATGCGTTCTACCATATATCATGCCGATAAGAGCAAAGAATAACGCTGTCATCAAACCATGACTAAGCATTTGAAGAATAGCACCAGTTGTGGCAGTCTGATTAATCATCAATATGGCAAATAGTACAAGGCCACAGTGACTAACCGAGGAATAAGCATTGATATATTTTAGATCTGTTTGAACACAAGCCGAGAGCGCACCATAAACGACAGAAATCGTTGTAAGAATTAAAAATATCCATCCCAATTGATTTGCTGCCTGTGGCATAAGGAACATTGCGATGCGAAAACACCCATATCCTCCTAATTTCATCAATACGCCAGCGTGCAACATAGACACAGCTGTAGGAGCCGATGCATGACCGTCGGGGCTCCATGTATGGAAAGGGAACAAAGCGCCAAGGACACCGAACCCTACAAAAGTCATCGGGAACCATATAAGCTGCTGAGATACGGCAATATTATGAGCATGTGCAATATTTAAAATATTCATGCTTGTAGCACCTGAGCAAAAATAGATACCCAAAATACCACAAAGTAATATTGCGGATGCACCCATCAACATCAATGTCAATTTCATTGCTGCATATTCTTTTCGTCCAGATCCCCAGACTCCAATCAATAGATACATCGGAATCAGAGCTACCTCATAGAACAAATACATTGTAAACATATCTATTGAAATGAAGAAACCGAAAACTCCAGCCGACAACAAAGTGAACCAAAGGAAATATTCTTTAGTAAGAGGTTTCAAACGCCAAGAAGCGAAAGTTCCTGTAAATACAATAATGCCAGAAAGTAGCAACATCGCTACAGAGATGCCATCCACTCCTACCGAATAAGCAATATTGAGTGGCGCATACCATATAATATCCGCCCTGAAAAGCATTTCTTCTGTCGCCCCAGCCGAACGGGCTTGCAAATAGCAAACAGTCAGTGTGATGGCAGAGATGAGCAATGCTGAAGCTCCTACGACCATTACGGTGCGGACTTGTGCCAAGTTACGGCTTATCCAAAGGCCCAACATCATGAGTAATGGAATCAGTACGAAGATTGATAAAAGATTCATATCGTTATACCAATTATAAAATTAATAATAAAATAAGCAGCAACGTTCCAATTAAGAACACATAAGTGTACTGCTGAATTTCGCCACTCTGGAATCCACGAATTTGATAGCTGAGTGCGTTTGTCGACCATGCTAAGAAATTGAAGAAACCATCTACTACATGTCTGTCAAACCAAGCTATCGGCCGAGAGACACATCCAAAGATAATCCGATGAGTAACGAACTGATAAACTTCGTCAATGTAGAAGCGATGATGTGCTGCAGTCCATAGTCCTTTGAATCTTTTCTGGAGAGAATCGGCAAGCACTTGCTTTTCATTCCGATACATCGTTCTTGCAATAAGAATAGAAAGGACAGCAATAACAACACTTGTAATAGCTACACTAGTTTCAAGATGCGAATCAAACGATTTACCATTCGGCGAAATAAAATGTCCGAAAGACACTGTCCATCCAAAAAAGAATGTTATAACAGATAAAATGATCAAAGGTATGGTCATTGTTGCCGGAGCTTCATGAGGCTTATGAGCTGTGTGGTGTTCAATGTTCTCCTTTCCCCAGAATATACCATAATATAGGCGGAACATATAAAATGCCGTCATGGCTGCAATAGCTGTCATTATCCATCCCATAATAGGGTTGAATGCGAAACAAGCACTCAATATCTCATCTTTCGAGAAAAAGCCCGAGAAAGGAGGGATACCTGAAATAGCCAAACAAGAGAATAAGAAAGCGATGTGAGTTATCGGCATGTATTTTCGCATACCACCCATCATTTCCATCTCATTGCTATGCACCTGTTCAATGATACAACCTGCACAAAGGAAAAGACACGCCTTGAACATTGCGTGAGTAAACAAGTGGAACATAGCTGCCATATATCCCAATCCACCAGCTTCAGGTTCTACCGATGTACAAACGCCAAGAGCAACCAACATAAAACCAATCTGAGAAATGGTAGAAAAGGCCAGCACACGTTTGATATCTGTTTGAGCAATTGCGACAGCCGCCGCATAAAAGGCTGTAAAGGCAGCCACATAAGCTACGATATGAAGAACATTAGGTGCAAAAGCTATAAATAGAGGGAACATTCTAGCCACCAGATAGACACCTGCGACAACCATAGTAGCCGCATGAATCAAAGCCGATACGGGGGTAGGACCTTCCATTGCATCGGGTAACCAGATGTGTAACGGAAACATAGCACTCTTACCGGCGCCGCCGATAAACATCAGCCCTAATGCTAAAGGTATCATCTTGGCTCCGCCAACAGCTGCACTGGTATTCGGACCAACAAAATCGAATGTTCCTACGTAGAACCCATAAATCAATATACCGATTAAAAAGCCTAAGTCAGCAAAGCGAGTTACAATAAAAGCTTTTTTAGATGCCGCGACAGCCGGAGCTTTTGTAAAATAGAAACCAATGAGCAAATAAGAAGATACGCCCACAAGCTCCCAAAACAAATACATCTGAAAGATGTTCGTTGCGACAACCAATCCCAACATTGACATTGTAAACAATGAGAGGAAGGCATAGTAACGTTGAAAACCTCTCTCGCCGTGCATATAGCCAAAAGAATAAATATGTACCATCAAACTGACGGTAGATATAACAATCAGCATCATCACAGAAATCGGGTCTAACAAGACGCCCAAGTTAAACTTCATTGCCCCCAAGAAAAGAGGCAACCACTGAAAATTATAAGGTACGAGTGTCGCAAAAGTTCCATCGGCAAGTCGGGGAGCTGTAAAATAGGTATATGCCGTATAGTACGACAATATCGTGACAACTCCCAATACGGCAGTACCAAACAAGCCAGCCGCACGGTGCGATAGCCACTTCCCTGCTAATCCTAAAAAGACAAAAGATAAGAGAGGAAGAAGTATTATAAATATTGTTATTTCCATATCGTATAATAAGTATTTATTCGTTTTACCATTTCATCTTATTTATCTTGTCTACCTGAATGCTACGAATATTTCTATAGATGTTTATCATTATTGCGATGGCAATCGCCGTTTCGGCTGCCGAAATAGCAATAGAGAACAATGCGAAGAAATACCCTTCCTGTCCGTTAGGATAAAGCAATCTGTTGAACACCGCAAAATTAATATCGGTTGCATTCAACATCAGTTCTACGGAGATTAACATTGCCAGCAGATTGTGACGTGTAAAGAAACCGTAAATACCTGCACAAAGCATGATAGTCGAAACTATCAGATAACAAATAATGCTTATCATTTTTTATCCTCCTCCTTTTGCGCTATAACGATACCACCTACGATACAAGCGAGCAGAAAGACACTGATTGCTTCAAAAGGCAGTAGATATCCGTATTTATTACTTGACATTAAATTTGTACCAAGTGACTGAATAGTAACTTCCGTTACTTTGTTATCGCCAACTTGCAGAAACTGGTATTTAGAATAGATGAATAGAAGAATCGCTGCGCCACCCAACACGGCCGCCAATACAGCAAACATCCTACTATTCTTAATTCTTTCCACATTGTCACTTCTGCCGCTCGTCAACAAGATAGAGAATACATAGAGTACCATAATACCTCCGGCATAAACAATCATTTGTACCGAACCGAGGAATGTGTAACCCAACAAAAAATAAATACCTGCAGTAGCGAAAAGCGTAAAGAGCAGATAAGTTGCCGAACGCACTATGCGTTGTGTAGTCACAGTCAATACTGACGTCAGAGTAATAAATAACGCCAGAAAGAGGAAGACTACTGTTTGAATAGTTATTTCCATATATTATTGTTCTTTTTTCTTTTCTTCGACTTTACTACCTTCGTGATTCAGCTTCAGAATCAATTTCGATTTATCAAACACAGCATGTTCAAAATCTTGGTCAAATGTGATAGCATCATGAGGACAAGCGTTAACGCAAAGCATACAGAAAATACAAGAGCCGAGATTATATTCATATCTGTCTAAGATACGTTTTTTCTTGCCATCTTCAGTCTCTATATTCTTACTGATCACTTTGATCGTATCATTAGGGCAAGCTGTTTCGCAAAGTCCACAAGCAATACAATGATGTTCATTATTCTCATTATGAGGCATTGTCAATGTACCGCGAAAGCGGTCGAACATCTTCAATTCTTTACGATTCTCAGGATATTGTTCAGTGACTTTCTTGCGGAAATAAACCTTGATACTGGTTTTCATACCAATAAGAAGGGTTTTTATCGCTCCGAAGACAAGCCCTAAATATGTATTATGTTCATTTTTCATTTTTCAATCCTCCATTAGAAATGTAATCCGAAAACCACCATTAATGTCATCAACAATAGATTAGCCATACAAAGGGGCATCAAGTATTTCCATTCGAAAGACAACAATTGGTCAATACGTAAACGTGGGAACGTCCATTTAATCCACATCAAAAGGAAGACTACAAAAAATGCCTTTGCAAAATACCAAACAAATCCTGGAATAAAATCCATGACAGCGTTGAATCCATCAAGTCCACCAATATGAAGCGGCATCCAGCCTCCTAAAAAGATAGTAGCAGCAACAGCAGCTATAATGAACATATTCAAATATTCAGCCAAATAAAAGAAACCGAAATGCATACCCGAATATTCAGTATGATATCCCGCAGTCAATTCACTTTCGGCTTCCGGTAAGTCGAACGGGCCACGATTACATTCTGCATTACCTGCCACTAAATAAGTAAGAAATGCGATTATCGCAGGTATATGTCCCTTGAAAATCAACCATCCATCAGCTTGATATTCAATAATACCAGAGAAAGACATTGTTCCCGTCAGCACAACAGCCGTCATAATACTCAAACCGGCAGAAAGCTCGTAGCTCACAATTTGAGCACCGCTTCGCATAGCACCAATTAAAGAATATTTATTGTTAGATCCCCAACCTGCAAGAAGAATACCCAAAACTCCGATACTCGAAGCAGCCAGCAAGAAGAAGACGCCAACATTGAAATCCAAAATACTTGCACCTTTATTAATAGGTAAACAAGAGAAAGTGAGAAACGATGCGATGATTACCAAAAAAGGAGCCAGATTATACAAAAACTGGTCAGCATTTTTAGGATTGAAAATCTCTTTTGTTAGCATCTTCAACACATCGGCAAAGACCTGAAAACAGCCCCATTTGCCAACTCGGTTAGGGCCAAGACGGCACTGAAAGAAACCGCAGACCTTACGTTCCATGTATATTAGCGCAATAGCCAGCAATGCGTAGAGGGTGATAATCCATACAGCAATGACTACACATTCAATGAATACAGCCCAACCTTCCGGCATTACCGAAGTTAGCGTTGAGTGCACCCAATTTGTTACAATACTAAAGTCAAACATATCTATTATCTATCTATATCTGGTACAACATAATCCAAAGTTCCGCCAACAGTAATCAAGTCGGCTATCTTTTCTCCGCGGCAAGCAGTATCAACTATATCAGCCAAAGGCAATCCTGTAGAACGATAGTGCAAGCGATAAGGATATTTATCGCCATGACTTTCCAAGAACACACCAAATTCGCCACGACTAGCTTCTACAGCCTGGTAATACTGTCCTTCGGGAACTTTAATAATAGGTTTAGTTTTAACCTTATATTCGCCTTCAGGAATATTGTCTATCAACTGTTCGATAATATTCATACTTTCCATGATCTCGTCCATACGAACCATGTACCGAGCGAAAGAATCACCTTCAGTATAAATAATCTCTTTAAAGTTCACCTTATCATACATTGCATACGGCATACGCTTACGAACATCGCAATGCCAACCGCTAGCACGTCCCGTACCACCAGTAGCGCCATAAGAGATAACGTCTTCCTTACTCAATACGCCCACACCTTTCATTCGGTTTTGAGCAATAATATTACCGGTAAAGATATCATGGTACTCATGAATTACACCCCTCAAGTATTTAATAAAATCCTTTACTCTTTTTACAAAATTGGGATGAATATCTGCTTGAACACCGCCTATCATATTATAATTGATGATAAGACGCCCGCCACAAGTTTCTTCAAAAATATCAAGAATTTTTTCACGATCACGGAAAGCATAGAAGAAGGCAGTCAAAGCACCAAGGTCCATTGCAAGGCAACCGTAATAAAGCAAGTGCGAATCAAGACGTTGCAATTCGTCCATAATAGTACGGATATACTGTGCACGTTCGCTGATTTCAATCCCCATCGCCTTTTCAATACACATACAAAGCGCATGACGATTCTGCATAGCCGAAAGATAATCCAATCGGTCGGTCAAGGCCAAGGTCTGCGGATATGTGAGACTTTCATTCATTTTCTCGATACCACGATGAATATAGCCCAGTATCGGATCTATTTTTTTTATCGTTTCACCTTCAAGCGATACGCGGAAACGAAGCACGCCGTGAGTTGCCGGATGCTGCGGACCAATATTGACCACATATTCTTCGTCATCAAAGATAATATCTTTCTTGTTCTTGATAGTACCGTCGGCGCTCAACTCTATTTCCGTAGTTTCGTCAACAGTTTCCTCATTATCCATCCGAAGCGGATTTTCTTTTTCGGGATCATCATCTTTACGAAGTGGATAACCTACCCAATCATTACGCAAATAGATACGGCGCATATCAGTATGGCCCACAAATATGATTCCATAAAAGTCGTATACCTCACGCTCGTTTATCTTAGCCGTTTTCCAAATATCACTTACAGTAGGCAATTCCGGATGTTCTCTATCAAGAGTAGAAGTCTTCACTGCTACACGTTCATGAGTTTCTGTGGATTCGAGGTGATAAACGATACCCAAACCGCGAACTGTACCGGGAGCATCGTCTTCAGCGGGTACTCCCCAGTCCATACCGGTCAAGCTTTCCAGAAAATCCATCTTCGCCTCATTGCGCAGACGTAACATCTCATTCCGTAAAGCTGACGGTTCGATATATTTAATTTCTTCCATAAATACTATTCTTCAGATTGTTCTTTCTTCTGTTTTTTATTTACTCCACCGAAGAATTTCTCTATTTTAACTTTTCGCTGCAATTGCATCATTCCATAGTAGAAAGCTTCCGGTCTAGGAGGACAGCCGGGAATATAAACATCAACAGGTAGTATTTTGTCTACACCATTGAGCACATGATATGACTTAACAAACGGTCCGCCCGAAACGGCACAACCACCAACAGCTATCACATACTTCGGATCAGCCATCTGGTCGTAAAGACGCTTCAAGACCGGTGCCATTTTATTAGTAATAGTACCACAGACCATAATCATATCTGCTTGACGAGGACTTGAACGAGCTACTTCGAACCCAAAGCGAGCCATATCATAACGCGCAGCTCCAAGAGCCATAAATTCGATACCGCAACAGCTTGTAGCAAAAGTCAATGGCCAAAGCGAATTGCTACGCCCCCAATTGACTACATCGTCCAAAACACCAAGTATAACATTCGTGCGCCCTTGGTTCAACTCCTTCACCAACTCTTCAAGAGAATCGTTGTCAGTGAACTCGCTATAAGGGATGTCTTTGATTTTAGGTTTCTTTGTTATTTCCATTCCAAAGCTCCTTTCCGCCAGGCATAAGCAAGCCCCAGCACTAAAATTAAGAAAAAGAAGAGAACACCTAATAATGCCGGAACACCGGTTTGCCGAACAATGGCAGCCCATGGGAAAAGAAGGACTGTTTCAACATCGAACATCAAGAAGAGAATTGCAAACAAGTAGTAGCCTACACGGAACTGCATCCATGTTTTACCACGAGTTGGTATACCACATTCATAAGGTTCGAATTTCTGCGCATTGTACGAACGGGGAGAAATAGCTTTTGCTAAGACTATCACGATGCCGACAAATGCAATTGCTGTTAATAAAACAACGAGCAATAGTATAAAATTCATAATCTATAAATTATATATTTTGAATAAAATGTTTTCAAGGTCATGTTTACATTCCTAAATTGTAAACCCCATTTTGCAAAAACCACAAAAAAATCGGTGCAAATATACAACTTATAAATTATATTTTAATGGATTTTGATTTATGAATTATGAATTATGATTGAATAAATTTTAAATTGTATAAAATTATTAAGCGAGACTGTTCTTCTGGATATATTTTGCTTATTGGGGATACGCCATACATGGAAGACGCCACTTGGCGTCATTCCATCTTGAGTCCTAAGGCTTCTTCAACCGAGACAAAACGATATCCTTTCTTTTGCAATGCTTTAATGAGCTTAGGCATCATGCTGTAAAACTTATCCGTTCGAGCATCATCAGTACCAAAATGGATCATCAAAAAATGTCCGTTCAAGCCATGTGGGTCTCTTTTCTCCTCTTTCATTATTTGATCATAAAGCACTTTACTGCTTTTATAGCTCTTCATATCGGGTGTCGTATAATCAGCATTGCTACCTGTACCGGGAGTGAAATTGATGATTTGAAGGCCCAATTGTTTTGCCCAAGAAGCGATAGTGCTATTGTAATATTCGTATGGAGGAATAAAATAAGCCGTTTTTTCTTTCTCAATGCCGAACTTCTGCATCAATTCATAACTCTGAAGCATGTCTTTATCAAATTGTTCATGAGTAATAAGTAATGAATCGCGATTAGACCAGGACGAATAGAGCAAATGCCCGTAGCTGTGACTTCCTACATAATGTCCATCAGCGATGAGCCGCTTTACGATGTTCGGATACTTGTTATAAAATTCTCCGGTGAAAAAGAAACCACCGTGAATATGATTCTTCTTCAAAGTCGAGATGATTGTTTCTGCGCCATCCGCTTTATCGGCGGCTGTAAATACCAAGCAAATATTCTTCTTAGTTGGATCGGTACGAATAATACCACCATCGAAATAAATATTCTTATCCTCCTTTGCTTCGCTTTGCAGTTTCCCCTCTTCCTGATAGGTCGATAAAGGGAATGTAAGAGAGGCAGTACCGTCCATCGTCGGTTCATTGGTCGAATAATCATGCATATTGTCATGGTAAACCATATTATCCGGTTGAAACTCTTCGTAGTTATTAGCTCCGCCGCCATTAATACCTTTCACGATATTGACACCTTTCAAGCTGTTAAAGATAGTCGTATACACCGGACCATCCACAAGTCCGCCCGTGGTATTTCCGACATTCTCAAAGACCAAACACGAATGCGGTTGATGAGGATAATTCCCACTCAAAGGCAATTCAACAATCATACTTACCCCCCAAGGATTGCACCCCAGAAGCCAATCGCGCAACGAACCTTCCATTTCTTCAAATTGACGATCGCCTGTCAATTGTCGGTAGAGTATGCACTGAGTGAGCATCGCCGTCGTCAGATTATTAGAGCACCATACCGTAGGAATACCATACAAGAATGGAGATCCTTGGGCTTTTTCCAATGTACGCTCAATGCCCGTTTTCAAATTACGAATAAACTCAACTTTAACCCTCTCGTTATTAGCACAAGCCAACTGATAATGCCCCATATTCATAAAGGGATACCATTGATAATGACGAGCACTATCAGCGCCCATCCATGGAGTCATCGGCTCACGCCGCCCATACTCGAGTGCTTGGTCCAGATATTTCTTATCACCCGTTTTATGATAAAGTTCCATTGCGCCAAGTTCCATATCATCTACCCAATTATCTTCCTCGTATATATATGGAGAGACAACTGAAACCGTCTGACAATTACCGGGTTGTTCAATGCCTTGTTGATATGCATCCGTAGCCTTATTGCCTATTATTTCGGCAAATTTAGGATAAAAAGGTTTCAATATTTGTGATCCTAAAGCAAAATCCGAGGCAAATTTTCCAGCTGTACTGGCAACACCGGTCGTGGCATTCATAAACTTACCACGTTGCTGGGGCTTGCCGGTACAAAAATATACAGGACGCCCATTATTAGGACCGTATCCATAATCGGCAGGATCATCGTGTGGCAATTTCATACCAATATGGTCACGATCATCTGCTATCTGATTGTACAATTCACCTTTTTCAGGGTTCATACGGCTCAACCAATCCATACCCCAGTAGATTTCATCAATAATATCGGGAATACCATTGGCTCCAGGCAAGCCGTTAGCCTGACAGTAATCTCCAAAAGCTCCGGGATTCTGTTGATATGCAAACATCATCTGATAGATCGCATTTGCCGAAGTCGTAGTATATTGAAGACAATCCGAAGCATCATGCCAACCGCCACGAACATCAATATGCTGACCTGTTTTCGTAGGATGGTATACAATATAACCATCTTTAGTATGACAACTATCTTTCAAAAAAGGATTGAAACCGCAACGTTGTTGTCTCATGTATTTCAATACATAGTCCGCAGTACCGTTATACACAGCACCGTTGATAGGAAAATTTGGAGAGACACACTCTCCTACTCTAATATAATAGGTACCTTGCCTATTAAAGCGGCTGAAGTTTAAACGATATGTCGACTTCATCTTCCCGAACTCTCCCGTTGATTTCACTTCAGAAACGGACGATTCAAAAACGACTTTCTTCGTATAGACATCCAATATTTCAAATTTATTCACATGTACCGCATTGTTGCTCATAAGCACGGCAACCTTTGTAGACTTCGGCAAATATCCGAGTTGATTAATTCTAATCCATTCGCCCGCTTTGGCAGGGAAAACAAACAAGACAGAAAAAAGAAAAGATAATAAATAGTATTTCATAAACAATTACGTTTTTATATTCAATGTTTTAAGGCCATAATTAAGTCTCATTTCTCAAAAAATAGATGTATCAAAATCTGCTATATTTCCGAGATAAGTACCTTCGTGACAAAATTAAATATAATCTATTTCTAATACCAATTTATATTTATCTATTTGCACTTAAAAATTGTTATTATACATGAAAACAACTTTTTCTTCGATTTATCAGACACAACGCTCGTGTTCAAGTAAACAACTCCCACTTGTATAAACAAATGCACCCCCCTGCTCCTTTTCTATAAAAAACGTCGTATGCCCCTAAAAATGTTGACGTCCATACGTCTTCGGAAAAACTTATGGACATCACCGAAAAAAGGAGCATACGACAATTTCGACTCGCAATGATGATAAGAGATTCATTGTGGTTTCATCTTTATAATATCCTTTGCCACCTCCGTATGACACCATACGGCGCTACCGCACAGCAGGTTAACGATGCACCGTATACAACGCCAGCGAGAAAAGGTCTCAAAATCGGGCTGAGAGCATACCGTAGAAACCTTATTTTCAGCGGACCTCTGCTTAGAACAAGTCTAAACGGCAGCCTACAGGTAGCTGATTGGCCCTTTTATGCATAGACGGTTGTTATTCAATAATTGCTTTTTAGATTGTCTTTCAAGGCGAATATGGGAGCGATTCTGATACTATTTTATCTGTACCGAAGTGCCACCTCTTGATGCCTCAATTGAAGCTGTGCTTTCAGAAAATGAATGATTCAATGTTTCGCAAAAAAAAGTTTTAATACTCTTTCTGTCATGTTATCTTATTGGCTATGAGTAACATATACAGGCAAGGCTTGTTTATGGGACCTCACAATGGTGTTATATTACTTATTGCTAGAGCGTTATGAAACACGGATCGCCCACTTCGTATATCAACCGATTAAGCCATTATCCGGCATTTGTGGTGTGTGCACCGTGTAGAGACTCTTTTGCCTACTGCCTATGCATAGCAGTGCTCCGGTTCTTTGTGTCTGAGAGAAGGTGTTTTGTACACATCTTATTGAATCATCGTTGCTATATTTAAGACATTTCTGTCGACTCATTAAGGTTTTGTCGTTCCACATATGTGAGTTGATCGAATCACATATGTGAGTCGATCGTTCCATATATGTGATTCGATCAACTCACATATGTG
>JAAYUD010000047.1 GCA_012517855.1 Bacteroidales bacterium | reverse complement strand
CTAAAAGTTTATACATACAAACATTTATTTTCGTCCTTATGAATTTATCGCTGTATATCAACGATTTACACGCGATTCATTTACATTTTACTTTTATTCGGCTTACATTCGAGCACTGAAACAATAGCGAAAATAGTGCCCTACAAGGTACTATAACGGATGTTTGGATAAGAAAGTATCAGAACGTCCGGAAATATTCACATTGAAATACGTTCTGAAAAAAAGATTGTGGACAAAGTGTTGTATCATAGCTCATTTCTATGTCAATGGGGTGAGCACCCTAACTGTTTGGATAGAGTAAGACAATATCTATTGTGGCTGTTTATACTAATCTTTTCTGCAAAACAGATAAATATTTCACATCTTCTTACAATTCATTCGTATAAAGCCAGTCTCTTTGTCGTATCTAAATACTCGATACCACATAATGCTTAGCCCCCTGACTTTTACCGGTGAGCCGTTAGCAACTCCGCAGGAAACATTAAAACGGACAATCTCTAATAAAAAGGCATTCTCTTGCATCTTATTTTTCTTTTATAATTGATGCAAAGATATTGTTTAATTTGCACTCCCCCACCCTTTACTGATGAACCAGAATTGCCCCTACTGGGTGAACTAAAAAAAAGAGGCAACCATTAAATAATGGAAGCCTCTATATATTTTTATAATATCGTACGATATACTATTTCTTGAAGAAATCCTGAACTTTTTCGTTAGGAACCATTTCTTCGTCAAAAACATAGGCACCTGTTTTAGGAGATTTCACCATTTTGATAACCTTAGTGTAAGTACGTCCTTCTTTAGAGCCTTCATGCAAACTTGCGACTGTTTTCTTTGCCATGGTTTATACGTTTTATTTAATTTCTTTATGAACTGTCATTTTTCTCAAAATCGGATTGTATTTCTTCAATTCCAATCTTTCAGTTGTGTTTTTTCTATTCTTTGTAGTAATATAACGAGATGTTCCCGGCATACCACTATCTTTCATTTCTGTACACTCCAATATCACCTGTACTCTATTACCTTTAGCTTTCTTTGCCATAATAATATCTCCTTACTTTTTAACCAATAACTTTAATTGAATCCCAATCACAATATCCTTTTGCTACAGCATCACAAAGTGCTGCATCAAGACCCTTCTTATTGACTACTTTCAAACCAGCAGCACTGATATTCAAGCTAATCCAACAATCTTGCTCAACATAATAGAACTTCTTTGTGAACAAATTTACATCAAAACTTCTTTTAGTTCTATGTTTTGAGTGAGCCACATTATTACCTCTTAAGGCTTTCTTCCCGGTAATTTGACAAATCTTAGACATTTTCTATCTTATATTTTATTATTATTTCATTATATGCTTAAAAATCGGATGCAAAGTTACTTCTTTTTTATTTAACTACCAAGTAATTGAAATAAAAAATCAATCGCATAAAGCTTTTTTATTTATACGCAGAGCTTCTTTTCGTCAAAACAGACTCATTTGTCATCCGTCAAAAGTTGATGAAGCATTAGAAGAGCGTTATTTACAGCCTTTTCTATATTCATGGTTCTTCCACGATCCATCGTCTGCAACTTTGTTATTATACGTTTTCCTACCGCAGCAGCAATCCATATATTACCGACCGGATTCTGTTCTGTCTCTCCGCCGGGGCCTGCCACTCCAGTCGTGGCTACCGCACAATCTGCACAACAGGCATGCATTGCTCCTTTTACCATAGCAATGACCGTTTCTTTGCTAACGACACCATATTTGTTTATAATATCGGAGGATACGCCCAGCAGTTTTTCTTTCACTTCAACCGAATAGGCTACAATCCCACCCTTCACATATTGAGAACTTCCTGCTATGGAGGTCAAACGCGCGGCAATAGCTCCACCGGTACAACTTTCGGCCGTTGCAACAGACTTAGCCTGCTGAACGAGCTGATTGCCAACCAGAACTTCGGGAGGTACATCGCTTTCGACCAATATGTCGCTTCTCAATATATTCCGCAATTTTGTTTCTTGCGTATCAAGACACAACTTCAAAGTGCTCTCGTCATTTCCACGAGCCGTCAATCTCAAACGGATAATACCAGGTTTGGGCAAATAAGCCAGCTTTATATTTTCGGGTAATTCGCTTTCCCAAGACTTTAATTTTTCGGCCAAGTCTGATTCGGCGTAATTTTGAACGACAAATGTGTGATGAAGAATATATCCCGTATGATACTTGACCTTCAAGCGAGGAATAATTTCGCACGACATTACGGTTTTCATCTCATCAGGAACACCCGGCATCGAAATAACGACCTTTCCATCGACATCAAACCAACTGATAGATGCCGTTCCTACCCTATTATTAATGATCGTACAATTTTTAGGTACCATCGCCTGAGAACGATTCAACGCATTCATCGGAGTTTTATCTCCTAAAACAGTTTTTATATTATCAAAAACTTGCTGGTTGAACACGAGTTCGGTACCAAAATACTTGCACAATGTATTTTTAGTGATATCATCTTTCGTAGGACCCAATCCACCGGTAATAAATAGGATGTCAACCTTTTTAATTGCTTCATCAAGCGCTTCTATAATTTCTCCTTCGGCATCGCCAACAGAGACAATACGAACGACTTCAATACCACACTTATTAAGTATCTGCCCTATCCAGGCAGAATTGGTATCGACTACTTGACCGATCAATAATTCGTCGCCAACAGTAATTACTTCTGCAAACATGATCTATACTGAAATAAAACCCCTTAATCCTTTATTAAAAAAAAATATCGTAATTCTGCTATAGAGATACCCTAGAATAAGCCGGCATATCTATCGAACAAAAGTCTTTGTCCAAGAACTTATAATAGCCGGTTATTGCAATCATTGCTGCATTGTCGGTAGTATAACTGAATTTGGGGATAAAGATTTTCCAACCATACTTTTCGGCATGTTCTCTAAAGGCATTACGCAATCCATTATTTGCCGAAACACCTCCTGCAACAGCAACCTCGGTAACCCCTGTCTGCTTAACAGCCTTACGCAATTTATCCATCAAAATATCAACGACTGTATGTTCCAAAGAAGCAGCCAAATCAGTCTTATGATGTTCTATAAAATCAGGATCGTCTTGAATCCATTTCCTCAAAGAATAGAGGAAAGATGTTTTCAATCCGCTAAAGCTATAATTCAGATCGGCAATATGGGGCTTACTAAAATGATATGCATCAGGATTGCCTTGTCTGGCCAATTTATCGATGATAGGACCGCCGGGGTATCCCAAGCCCATTACTTTAGAACATTTATCAATCGCTTCTCCCGCTGCATCATCAATAGTCTGTCCTAAGATTTCCATTTGATTGTAAGCTTTGACAAGAACTATTTGAGAATTACCTCCCGATACCAATAAACAAAGGAAAGGAAATTTAGGAGGATCAAATTCATCACCTTCAGCTTGTATAAAATGGGCCATGACATGCCCACACAAATGATTGATATCAATTAAGGGAATACCCAAAGAACGGGCAAATCCTTTGGCAAATGAAACACCTACCAATAAAGATCCCATCAAACCTGGTCCCCGAGTAAATGCCACAGCACTTAATTCTTCCTTCTTCACATTAGCGCGCTTCAACGCCTCGTGAATGACTGGCACGATGTTTTGTTGATGTGCCCGCGAAGCCAATTCCGGAACGACTCCCCCATAAGCTTCGTGCACTGCTTGACTTGCCACGACATTCGACAACAAATATCCATCACGAATAACGGCAGCCGACGTATCGTCACAAGAAGATTCTATACCCAATATTACTACACTCATCTCTGATAAATTATTAAAACCTTGCAAAAGTAATAATAAAAGTACTATTCGTAACGACTATTTTTATATTTTTGTAGACTAAAACAAAAACAATAGCACCATCAAAAAGATAAAAAAGATTGTTCATTGGCTAGTCGGTATTATTTTAGGAGTATATATCGGCACATTCATTTTGTTGAATACACCTTTCATTCAACGATTTATAGCCACGTCGGTAGCACATGAGTTATCCGAAAAGCTACAGACGAAAGTTTCCATCGGACAGATAAATATAGGTATATTCAACCGCATTATCATTGACGACTTTAATGTTAATGACCGCTCTAAACACGAATTATTCAATGCGACACGCTTTACTGCCAAATTTGAGCTCATTCCTTTATTCAAGGGAGTTATTAGAGTTCACAGTATCCAATTGTTTGGATTCAATGTCCGTCTCAATAAACAAACGCCCAAATCCATACCCAATTATCAATTTATCGTCGATGCCTTTAAACCGAAGAAGAAAGACAACAAGCCCTCTCATATCGATTTAAAGATCAATTCTATTATCATGCGACGAGGCCTTTTTTCGTATGATATCTTTTCGGAGAAACAAACTCCTCAAAAGTTCAATTTCGCCCATGTTCGTTTACACAATATCTCAGCAACCCTGTCCATCAAATGTCTACGAAACGATTCTATCAATTTGGGCATAAAACGTTTAGGCTTTGATGCAGAGAGTGGATTGTCGATCAATAAACTAACACTAAAAGCAACAGCAAACACGCATCGCATGGTCGTTAGCGATTTTGCATTAAATCTGCCACACACACATCTCCATACCGAAAATATTACTCTAGCCTATGATAGTCTCGGTTCTTTCGCGCATTTTGCAGATCAAGTAAAATTCAAGATTGCGACTCGCCCTCTATCTTATGTTACCTTGCACGACATTTCGATGTTTGTTCCTTCTTTAAGAAATTTCAAAGACAAGATTAACTTTTCTCTCAAAGCTCAAGGTACGGTAAACCGACTTTCTATTTCGCACATCGCAGTAGATGCCGGCCGAAAAATGCAGATACGACTGAATGGGTCGATAAGAAAAATAACAGATTTGAGAAATGCTTTCTTCTCTTTAAATCTCCCGCAACTATCCGTCAATAAAGAAGGCCTTCAATTTATAGCCAAGAATCTTTCAAACAAACCGAGTAAAGTCTCTAACATCCTTTCGGATTTGGGAGATGTCTCTTTCAAGGGAAAACTCTCGGGCTATACGTCGCAAGTATCGATGCAAGGATTACTAAAAATAGCAGAAGGTACTCTTAAAACAGACATTAGTTTGGGACACAGGCAAACGATCTATTCTTGCAAAGGGCGCCTGATAGCCACGAACCTGAATATTGCAAAATTAACAGGTGACAAAAAGTGGGGGAAATCAAGCTTTAACCTCAATATCAATGTGATGCACAATACAAAGCAGCGCTTCCCTTCGGTAATAGCTCAAGGAGTCATCTCTTCTTTCTGTTACAACAACTATTATTATAAAAACATCACCTTGGACGGATTATATCAAAGCGGAGGCTTTGACGGTAAAATCAATCTTGACGATCCTAATGGAAGTTTTCAATTAAACGGGAAAGCGAACTTAGCCGGTAAAATACCGAATATCAACATTAACGCAAGAATAAGTAAGTTTAAGCCCAACAACTTGAATCTCACGGACAAATACAAGAATGCCGAGTTCTCTGTCAGACTCAAAGCAAATGTTTCGGGTGCATCGATCGACAACATGCTAGGCAATATAAGCATTGACAGTCTTTCTTTTTCTTCACCCTCTAAACAGTATTTTTTGAAGAACATGTTAATCAATTCTTCGATAAATAATGGAGAAAAAAATCTCATAATTCAATCAGAGGTTATGAATGCTCAAGTAAAAGGTCATTTTCATTATAGCAATCTGAATTCGGGAATAAAAAAGATAATCAATCTCTACTTGCCCTCACTAATCTCAACATCAACATCATCGAGCTACAAAGATAATTACAAGTTCCACGTCGATATCTTTAATACAGACTTTTTACCGGCTCTGTTCGATATACCTCTCCAAATAAGTTCGAATTCGCGCATTTACGGCTCCATAAACGAAAGTACAAACAGTATGTTCGTAGAAGGATTTCTTCCGGAAGTAAAATACAAAAATGGTGAATACCAATCCGGATACTTACTTTGCGAGAACCCTTCGGATAAGCTACACTCTTTGATCAGTTTCAATCAAATGAGAAAACATGGAGCAATGAGTTATAAATTCAATACATACGCTCACAGCGACTCTTTGAGCACGACAATTAGCTGGGGCAACAACTCCGAACAGACCTACAGTGGAGATTTGCTCACTGTGGCTCATTTCTTGAAATCGACAAATCGCGACCATCTTAAAACCCTTATACAGGTGAAGCCGAGTGATGTGATTATTAACGACACAACATGGCAAGTCCATCCCTCGACGGTTATGCTCGATAAAGATTTGGTTGAGGTCAATAACTTTTCTTTTAGCCATAACGACCGCTTTATACATGTTGACGGAAGGGCATCAAAGACTCCTTCTGATACCCTAAAAGTTGAAATGAAAGACATTAACCTGACCTATCTATTTAAGATTCTCAATTTTGAAGATGTTGACTTCAAGGCTGAAATCAGTGGTAAAATCAATGTTTGCAATACCATGCAGAAACCTCAACTCAGTGGACTGTTGTCGGTGCGCGACTTTTCATTGAATAATGGTCCTCTAGGCGACGGCACTATTGCTGCAGCATGGGATGACGAACACCAAGGAGTCAGTTTGGATGCCCACCTCAGTGAGCCCAATATTTCTAAAACTCATGTTACCGGCTATATTTATCCACTCCACCCCAAAGACGGACTAGACCTAAATATTGAGGCTCAGAATACGAATTTAAAAATGGTTCATCACTACATATATTCTATTTTTGAAGATCTCAGCGGGCGTGCCACGGGCAAAATACGTCTCTTCGGCAAATTTAACCAATTAAGTCTCAATGGTAGTGTTATGGCTGATGCAAAAGCAAAAATAGGGCTCCTCAATACATACGTCGAATTAAAAGACTCGCTACACATCACCCCCACAAGCATCGCATTGAACAATTCTAAAATATACGATACAGAAGGACATGAGGGTGTAGCCAACGGACTCATAACATTCAAATACCTTAAGAATTTCGATTATCACATTCGTTTAGGATTGAAAGATATGCTGATCATGAATACACACGAGACAGAAGACCTACCTTTCTATGGAAAAATATATGCTACAGGAAATGTAAATCTGCAAGGAGGATCTGGCAAAGGACTCGATATTACTTCTGCCATCAAGACAAACAGCAACTCTACGTTTGTATATATAAACCGAAACACTTCGTCGGCCATTAATAACCAGTTCATTACCTTCGTTGACAAAACTCCACGAAGAAATGCAGATAGTATTGATGTTGCAACTCCCGAAGTAAATAATACATTCAGCAACATATCAAGCGACATTCATCTTAACTTGCAAGTAAATGCAACGCCCGATGCCACATTAAAGATTATCATGGATCCACTGGCCGGAGACAATATTACGGCAAGAGGAAGCGGAAATATCCGTTGCGAATTCTATAACAAAGGTGCATTCCGAATGTTTGGAACCTATACGATCAACGAAGGAGATTATAAATTCAGCCTACAGCAAGTCATACGCAAAGATTTTACTATCAAATCGGGAAGCACGATAACCTTTTCGGGGGCACCGCTCGATGCCACGCTCAATGTTCAAGCATCCTACATTGTAAACTCAGCTTCGCTTACAGACTTAATTCCTTCGGCATCGAATATAGTAAAGCAAACAAATGTAAGAGTCAATTGCTTAATGTTTCTGACGGGACTTCTACCCCACCCGACTATCAACTTTAATCTAGAGTTACCCAATGAACAAGATGAGATACAGACATTGGTAAGAAACTATATCGCAACAGATGAACAAATGAATACGCAGATTCTTTATTTACTTGGTATCGGCAAATTCTATACTCAAGAAAATGCATCATCAAATGCTACTACCCAAAACTCCAATATGATGTCATCTGTCTTGTCGTCAACAATCTCCGGTCAATTAAATAATATCTTATCTCAAATAAATGTCAAGAACTGGAACTTCGGCACCAACCTGAGTACAGGACAAAATGGTTGGAATGAGATGGATATAGAAGGTATGCTATCGGGACGCCTACTGAACAATAGATTAATAGTGAACGGAAACTTCGGATATCGGGACAATCCTTTGACCAATTCTAACTTTGTCAGTGACTTCGTAGCCGAACTCCTTCTCAACCGTACAGGTACAATCAGGCTGAAAACATACAACGAAACAAATGACCGATACTACACCAAAACCAATCTCACAACGCAAGGTGTAGGTATTATCCTACAAAAAGACTTTGATAAATGGCGCGAATTGTTTTTCTGGAATCGCTTCAAGATGAAAGCACTTCCCAACAAACGCAAGGGAAATACACAACCACCGGCAAAGGATACAGATAAAAAATAAGGAAAGAATTAGTTGGACAGAGTTAAACCGACTTTAATATGAGTCGAGAAATGATGTGCTATTTGATATAAAAATAACTATTACACACTTAATAGATATGAAAAAAATCAGTATTTTATTCAATGTCATGCTTATTGTTGCCGCACTGTCTTCTTGCAGTACTGTTGCGGTAACAGGTAGGAAACAACTCTTGTTGGTATCAGATTCGGAAGTGATGAGTCTGAGCAACCAAAGTTTTAAACAATATATGACCACGGCAAAACCATCGACCGATGCAATGCAAACAGCCATGGTAGCTCGCGTAGGTAGACGCATAGCAAATGCTGTAGAAAATTATCTCAGAGCAAATGGAATGAGCTCCGAACTTCAAAATTATGCTTGGGAATTCCATCTGATTCAGAGTAAAGAAGCGAATGCCTTTTGCATGCCTGGAGGAAAAATAGTAGTATACGAAGGTCTACTGCCTTATACTCAAACAGAAGACGCGCTCGCCATAGTCTTAGGGCACGAAGTAGCCCATGCGGTAGCCAAGCATTCGGCCGAAAGAATGAGCCACCAATTGCTTGCCAATTATGGGGCACAAGCATTAGGTGTGCTGATAACAAATAAGCCGAGCACGACCCAAACATTAGCACAACAAGTATATGGACTGGGCGCAAACTATGGCGTGATGCTCCCATATTCTCGCAAAAACGAAAGTGAAGCAGACCACATGGGACTAATCTTTGCAGCCATGGCTGGATATAACCCCGAAGTAGCCGTTAGCTTTTGGACAAGAATGGCATCAATAGGTAGCTCTACTCCCGAATTTTTCAGCGATCATCCTTCAGACGTCACTCGAATAGCTCAGATTAAGAAAGAAATTCCCGAAGCACTGAAGTATTATAAAACCAATAGCAATACAGCACCGAAAAAAACATTTTTTTTCAAACCACAGTCCGGTCGAAAAAACAAATAGAAGAGATACACTCACAGCATCTTTATTAAAAGAAACAATAATCGGCTTATCTGCAAAAGCTAGAGAAAGGTGAAACTACACATAATGAACAAGTTACTGAAAAATAACTTGAAACAATACAGCTTCGTATGCATAAAATAGATGTCTCACCTCAATGAGACATTAGTCTCACAGCTGTGCGACATGTGTCTCACACGTGTGATACTTAAGTCGCACACGTGTGAGACTTACGAATCTTAAGTATAAACTTAACCTTAGATGAGCGACTTAGGAGAAAACAATCAATAACGATAAACCTCTTTTGAAAGAAAGACAGAAGCCGTATTATGTATACAAGTATCGAACACGATAACAATGGAATTTGAAGAAGCATACAAGGAACTTGAAAAATATCGATGCCAATGGAGGTAGGTTTAAAAGCTATTTTCGAAAGATTATCGCATTTGCGTGTCCACTGTGCTTTTACTGGTGAACCACAGATTCTCTTCTGTTAGAGCCCCAGATTGGCTTCTATTAGAAAATTAAAGACATAAAAAAAGGAGTACCGCTGTACTCCAACCTTTGTTAACCTTAAAATCTAATACTATGAAAAACACTGATGCAAAGATACGCACTTTATATAAACCGACAAGCAAAACAATAAAAAAAGTATGTTTTATAACACTTTTTAGAAATTATATGTAGGTTATTAATAAAGACAACTCACTTTTCTTCACTTTCCAACCTACCATCATAACTAATTTGTTGACGCTGATTTGGGACAACATCTATCGATGTGCTACCTGTTTCGGGATATATCACAATATTGAATTTATAGATTTCTTGCTCATGACGGGTCTCGAAAGAAATCTTGTATCCTCCTTTTTTCCCCATTTTATATTTAAAACTCTTTATTGGTTCCTTAAAATTCAAACCGTCGCCACCACCGTAAGGTAATTGGTATGCACGCCCCATATAAGGCAGATAGAGATTTACCGAATCATTTTTAACGGACAACATATAGCCGTAACTGACATCACGAGACGGGTATGCCATTGGATTCATCCGAATAACACTAATACGAAAATGAGTTGGTGTAAATGCCGATGCTGAAACAGCTACCAACAAAAAGACCAATAACAATAACTTACGCACATTTGACACTGACCAATTGCTGTGAAAAAGAAAAAATGTTTTCATATCAGTAAAATATTAATTAGGTTGCCAATATAGCAATTATTTTATCAATAGACAAAAAAAAAGGAGTACCGCTGTACTCCAACCTTGTTAACCTTAAAATCTAATACTATGAAAAACACTGATGCAAAGATACGCACTTTATATTAATTCACAAGAAAAACAACAAAAAAAGTATGTTTTATAACACTTTTTAGAAGATATATGAAAGTTATTAATAAAAATCGGACATATCATACTCAAAAATAACAAATAAAAATACTTGGAAATATCTCTCCAATATCAAATTTATATCGTTATCTTTGTCATAATCACCAATCAAGAATAACAATGAAAAAAATTACAATGTTTTATCAGGAAAGGTGCCCTTTCTGCCGTCGGGCTTTCCAATATATTGAGGAATTAAAAAATGAGAATCCCGCTTTTAAAAATATAGAAATAGAAACAATAGAAGAGACCCAACATCCAGACATCGCGGACCAATATGATTATTACTATGTCCCCACTTTCTATATTGATGGAAAGAAAATTCACGAAGCTGGCATCTTTAAAAAGGAAATGGAAGAATTACTAAAAAAGGCATTAGAATAATTTCAATGTAATATATTATCTCTGCTAAAAATAAAAGAGAGCCTCTCTGTACTCTACCCCTTGTCAACTTTAAAATCTAAGACCTAAAAAATAATACAATGTTAGTATCAGTTTCTATAAAAACAATTTGATGATGAAAATTACGTTAATTAGACATACTACTCCCGATGTTCCGAAAGGTACATGCTATGGACAGACAGATGTAGCTCTCAAGGGAACCTTTGAGGAAGAAGCAGCCATAACTGCTCAAAACTTAAAAAGGATGAGCTTTGACAAGGTATATACCAGTCCTTTGACTCGATGTGTAAAATTAGCAACTTACTGCGGCTATCCGGATGCAGAACAAAACGACCAATTAAAAGAAATGAATTTTGGAGACTGGGAAATGATCCCTCTCAAAGAACTAAAAAATCCCACCGCAGAAGAGTTCTACAAAAATTATCTTACCTACCAGATTCCTCATGGCGAATCTTTCCAAATGATTTATGCAAGAGTATCCAACTTCTTGGACCAATTAAAGCAGAAACGATACAAAAGCGTGGCCATTTTCTCACACGGTGGCGTATTGCGATGTGCCGAAATATATGCAGGGCATATTAAACTAGAACATGCCATCGAATACCTCACACCTTTTGGCGGTATTATCCAAATAGACATTTAATTGGCAAGAACGCATTACAATAAAGATAATTATTCTATCGTGTAATTTTAAAAAAGCTACACAATAATTTAAGTTGCCCCATCAATTGAATGTTGAAAATAAAAATGCAATAATTAATCAAATGAATAACAATAATTGCATTAAAAACGATCAAATCAATATTGTTTGACATCCCTAGGCTATGATGCAAATAGGTGAACACAGCGAGCAACACACAAAGTCCCAAGCCACAAATAGCCGTAACTTTTTGCATCCGGCGTTTATCTAAATAAGAATCATTTTTAGACAATTTACTATACTTAGGTCCTCGAATCAAATAAATATCAAAACCTATCATCATCCATACTACCAATCGTATCCAAGTATCAATATTCAGGGCCAACATCATCATAAAACAAACCAATACGCCCAATATCGGAATCAAAGGAACCCATGGAGTTTTAAATACCGGCTTAATATCAGGACGGTTTCTTCTGATTATGATGATTCCTATACAGACTAAAATAAAAGCAAATAAAGTTCCAATACTACTCATTTCGCCTATTATTTTGCCAGGAACAAATGCCGCAATCGAACTAACAAAAACCATAAACAACAAATTTGATTTTGCGGGAGTATTGTATTTCGAATGTAAATGAGAAAATAGAGGAGAAACCAACCCGTCACGGCTCATCGAATAGAACACTCGGCTCTGCCCAAGCAACAATACCAAGATAACAGAAGAATAGCCAAGCAGGATAGCAACCATAATGATTCTATTGAGCCATGGATAAGCAGGGATAATAATGCCGTTAGCTCCCACCTTACCCATATGATTGATTGCTGTAGCAACTGGTGCCAAATCGCTACCGCCACCGCAAAACGACTTATAATTAGCAACACCAACCATCACATACGCAAACAATATATACAAAACAGTACAAATCAGTAATGACCCCAAAATGCCATAAGGCATTGATTTCTGTGGATTTTTCGTCTCCTGAGCAGCAGTCGAAACGGCATCAAATCCCATATATGCAAAAAAGATAACACCGGCCGCCCTCAATATTCCCGTCCAACCGAATTTCCCGAAAGTCCCCTGATTTGCAGGGATAAAAGGAGTCAAGTTATCTTTATCTATATATTTAAACCCTATAAAGATAAACAACAAAACAATAGTGACTTTTAACACCACAATTACACTATTCAAACGCGCAGATCCCTTAGTACCGTGTATTAAAATTAAAGACATGATCGTAACAATAAAAACAGACGGTAAATTAATAATCCCACGAACAATTTCTCCACCAGGCAACGTCATTGTTTCAAAGGGGGTCATCATCAATTGACGCGATATACCGAAGCCCAAAGAATGCAACAATTCATAGAAGTATCCCGACCAGCTAGAAGCAATCGTAGCAGATCCAACAGCATATTCAAGTATCAAATCCCACCCGATAATCCAGGCAAAAAATTCACCCATAGTAGCATAAGAATAGGTATAAGCACTCCCTGCTATAGGAATCGTTGATGAAAATTCGGCATAACATAAGCCGGCAAAAGCACATCCTATAGCAGCAATAATGAAAGATATGATAATACCAGGACCCGCATACTCGCCAGCAGCAACACCAGTTATAGAGAAGAGCCCTGCACCTATTATTACACCGATGCCTAGAGCGATCAATTCCCCTGTCGACAATGTCCTTTTCATTCCATGTTTGTCGGAAGTCTCAGTGAGAAGACTACTAATGCTTTTCTTTGCAAATAATCCCATATGTATTTACCTTAAATTGAAACAAAAACTTTTAGCCTATCGCTAAAACATAATCAATACATTATCCTAAACTAATAAAAGAAAGAAATTGAACTTATGTATAATTCAAGTCGCAATATTCGGCAAAAAAAAATTAATATGCAATAAAAAGAAGCAATTTGATTGAAAAAACACCTAATATATTACTTTTATATCGTATATATCTAATTTTTATAACGAACTGTTCACTATTATTTTCCAAATTTCCCTATTTAGACTAGAATAATAGCAAAAGAAAAGTAATATTTATGATACCCTGTCATGCCTGCTCTTATAAACTAAAAAACGAACGTATGTCGATACCATAACTTCCGTTAGTTATTGCGGTAACTAACGTTAGTTCTCATGACAACTAACGTTAGTTTTTCCTGCGACATACGTTAGTTACCGCAGTAACATACGGTTGATTTTTCTAGATACTAAGACTGATGTTTTTTTGTCCAAACTGGGAGTACACTATTTTAGAAAAGATGAATTTGTGGGACGTTCTCAAAAATCAGTATGCTAGTTTTTACCTTAGAAATTTATTTAAACAATATTCCAAAGCCTAAATCATAGATTGAAATACTCCATAAATTTTGGAAAATAAAAACTGTCAAAGATGAAACAATCTTCTATCATCTTATCTTCTTTTCACTTCTTTCGTCCCAAATATGTATTGAAAAAAAGATTTTCGTTTCGGCAAACTATTTTCTCCATAACAACCTTCCTCATTATGAGCCGGAGTATGATGAGGATGCCCAGAATGTATCATCCGATAGATTGTTCCCCAATCTGGAATACCACCTAAGTTTCTATCATCAATAAAAAGATCGACTTTGATCTTACGCGAAAAGCCTTGAGGCAAATGTTCTACATCCTCTTCGGGATAATCTCTATTAACAGCATAAAATTCAACGCCACGTTCTCGGCACCACTCTACAGCTTCATCGAGTAATTTACCCTCACGAACCGTCCACAAAACGATACGATGACGCTCTTTAATAAGCATTTTAAGGGTTTCAATAGCAAATGGTATCTCTTTACCAATGCGGGGATATTCGTGCGTTACAATAGTTCCGTCAAAATCTGTTGCAATTGTCATTATATTAATTTTCTATTTATTTACTTCAAAGATTTTTCAAAATAGTTTATCGTTTTTCGCAGTCCTTCATCTAGTGTTATTTGAGGAACCCATCCATTCAATCTTTCTTTAGCCAAAGAGATATCCGGACGTCTTTGCTGAGGATCGTCACCCGGCAAAGGCATAAACACAATCTTACTTTTTGAATTTATCATATCTATGACTTTCTGAGCCAATTCTAAAATCGTAAATTCACCCGGATTACCAATATTCACGGGTCCAATGAAATCATCAGATGTATTCATCATCCGAGTCATTCCTTCTATCAAATCGTCTATATACTGAAAGCTACGAGTTTGTTCGCCACTACCATAGATAGTAATATCCTCATTTTTAAGTGCCTGAACAATAAAATTCGAAACTACACGCCCATCATTAGCATTCATTCTAGGACCGTAGGTGTTAAAAATCCGAATAATCTTTATCTTAACACCATGTTTACGGTGATAATCCATAAACAAACATTCGGATGCGCGCTTGCCCTCATCGTAACAAGAACGAATACCGATAGGATTGACGTTCCCCCAATAAGACTCGACTTGCGGATGAACGACCGGATCACCATATACTTCGCTAGTAGACGATTGCAATATTTTAGCATCGACACGTTTCGCTAGTCCCAGCATATTCAAAGCACCATAAATAGATGTCTTTATCGTCTTTATAGGGTTGATTTGATAATAGACGGGAGACGCCGGACAAGCCAAATTGTAAACCTCATCCACTTCGGCATAATAAGGAGCAATTACATCATGGCGAACCAATTCAAAATTATGGTTATCCAAAAGATGACGCACATTATTCTTACTACTCGAGAAATAATTATCCAAACAAATGACATCATTACCCTCGAGCAGAAGCCGTTCGCAAAGATGAGAACCTATAAAACCGGCTCCACCCGTGACCAATATTCTTTTCATATCTTACTGATGAATTACATTCTTTCCGATACAAGAATATATAAATCCGGCATCCAGAAGTTCGTTTACATTATATATATTACGTCCGTCAATAACAATAGGACTTTTCATCATTTTTTTCATTTTGATCCAATCAGGCATACGGAATTGTTTCCATTCGGTTATCAACAGCACGGCATCCGCTTCGCAAACAGCATCATACATATCTGTCGAGTAGATCACGACATCGCCCAAACGACGTTTGCATTCATCCATAGCAGCCGGATCATAGACTTTGACCTTTGCACCGACTTCCAATAGTTTGGCAATGACAACAAGAGCTGTAGATTCACGCATATCATCTGTATCGGGTTTGAAAGCCAATCCCCAAACAGCAACCGTTTTATCTTTAAAGTCACCATCAAAAAGAACGGAGAGCTTATTGAACATTACAGATTTCTGGGCATCGTTAACTTCTTCGGCAGCCTCAATGACCCTCATGTGATATCCATTTTCAATGCCCGTATGCAACAAAGCTTTCACATCTTTCGGAAAACACGAACCGCCATAACCCGCACCAGGATATAAGAACTTGCGTCCTATACGAGAATCACTTCCTATACCTTTTCTGACACAATCTACATTAGCTCCTACCCGCTCGCAAAGATTAGCGATATCATTCATAAAACTGATGCGAGTTGCTAACATGGCATTGGCAGCATATTTAGTCATTTCGGCCGAAGGAACATCCATGAAAAGAATAGGATAACCACTCAATGTAAACGGATGATAAAGGCGTTCCATAATCTTTCGAGCCCTCTCCGTTTCAACCCCGATAACAACACGCTCAGGAAACATAAAGTCTTTAATAGCCGTACCTTCTTTTAAGAATTCGGGATTAGACGCTATATCGAACGATATATCTTCTCCTCTTTTATCTAATTCTTCTTGAATAGCATTTTTTACCTTAACAGCCGTGCCGACAGGTACCGTACTCTTAGTAGTGAATACCAAATGACGACACATATTACGTCCTACCGTACGGGCAACTTCCAAAACATATCTTAAATCTGCACTACCGTCTTCATCCGGCGGTGTACCTACAGCACAAAACAGCACTTCTACATTATCAAGAAAAGCGGTAACATTTGTAGAAAACTTTAAACGACCGGCAGCAGTGTTTGCCACAATCATATCGTCAAGCCCCGGCTCAAAAATGGGACTGATACCCTTGTTGAGCTGATTGATTTTATCGGGATTAATATCGACACACACTACATTGTTTCCCATTTCGGCAAAACAAGTACCTGTCACCAATCCTACATATCCGGTTCCAATAATGGCTATATTCATTTTATTTCAATTTATATTTTATCTAATCTTTTATTTTGAAAAGCGTACGCAACTGGTACTGCAATGCCTCTTCTACATTATATCCCTTAGCAATGATTACATTGATATTATCACAATGCTCGACAGTTGCCGTATAATAAGGATACGAATTGGATTTACTCAGATTATTTTTCCAATGCATTGCTCGTATATTCGAAACATGATTCCAAAGTATACGAGGAACTTTGTAATATCTCAATTTTGCTACTGGAAATACATGATCGATGTCCCAACCGTAATCGCTGTTATGATTTTCAAAATCTTCGTACCGAATCCAAGCTCCACAAGGATCCCACCGTTCTACACTCGGATCATGATTTGGAACAGCACATGCCGTATCCCATGCAATCTCTTTAAGAGTTTCTTTACTGGCACTTCTAATTTTAGTCATTGTTTCAGCTAGAAAAAATTAATACAACTACAAAGATATACTATTATTTATTTTCTAAAAATATTTTATAGAGAAAATTTACTAATAAAACAAAGCCAAAATGCTTATGGCTTCAGTTTAGAAATAATAAGTCCCCCTACTGATACGGCGGTCGAAACCATTGATACCCAAATTGTCGATTTACGTCCAAAACTCGCACTCTTAGTCTTCGCCTCATTTGGAGCCACAAATATTCTGTCGTCAGATTGCAGTTTATAATAGGGCGAATTGATAACAGTTCGTTTATCCAGATTAAGTACCTTTGTCCGAAATTTCCCTTCATTGGTAGCCCGCACCACTAATACTCTGTTACGCATACCAAAAACAGTCATATCACCGGCCTGAGCCAATGCTTCCAATATATTCATGTCACCATTATCTGGCAATGCATACGTACCGGGCTGATTGACTTCTCCTAGAATAGTAAAATAACGCTTCTGAGCTTTTATACTACCCGAAAAGAGTAATATAAAAAGTAATAATAGTATGTAGTGTACTTTTCTCACCACGTTCTATCTCCTAATTACTTTTTGCGCATTCCTTTGTATACCCAATAAGCAACAAGCAATACTCCTATAACTAAAAAACCATAACCGACTTTAGTACTATATACCTTAATATGCTCATGCAATTGATCAAGAGGTATGACGCTTGCAAAATAGTATCCGGCAACAGCCAATATAGAATTCCATATCAATGAACCAAGTGCAGTAAAAAGGACAAAGTTGGAAAGCTTCATTCTTGCCAACCCCGCAGGAATAGAGATGAGATGACGTACCGCCGGCATAAGCCTACCTATGAACGTAGAAATGGAGCCGTGATGCTGAAAGAAACTTTCCGATTTATATATTTTTTGTTCATTGAGCATAAAAAGATGCCCCAGACGGCTATTGGCGAACTTATAGACAATAGGACGGCCTAACCAATAGGCCAAACCATAATTGACCAACGCACCTATGACACATCCCAATGTCGAAAATAAAATAACCAAAAAGATATTCATTTCGCCCGTCGAGGCTGCCATATAACCGGCCGGAGGTACAACAATCTCCGATGGCAACGGAATGAAAGAACTCTCTATAGCCATCAATAAAGTAATGGTCCAATAATTAAGGTGAGCAATGCACCATTGAATAAATGCCATGGTCTGCATATAATATCAAGAATAAAATATTATTATTTTTTGTTCACAGTCTTTGCCCACGTATCTTTCAGCCCTACAGTCTTATTGTATATAAGATGACCGGAGGTAGAATCTTTGTCGACATTAAAATAACCTATACGCTGAAATTGCAGATATGTAAGCGGCTTTTGCAAAGCGGCAAACTCCTCTACATAGCATTGTGATAATATATGCAATGAATCGGGATTGATCATTTCTTTCATTCCGTCAAGAGGTGAACAACCTTTCTCCTCACATATTGTTGCCAATTCATCACGCGGATTTTCTACTGTCCAAAGACGATCATAAAGACGGACTTCTGCCTGAATACCATATTTACAACTCACCCAATGCAGTGTACCTTTCACTTTCCTGTTTGCTTCGGGCATTCCGCTACGCGTATTCGAGTCGTACTCACAATACACCTCTTCGATATTTCCATTGACATCTTTCTTACAACCGGTACACTTCACGATATAAGCGTTTTTCAGGCGTACTTCGGCACCAGGTGCCATGCGGAAATATTTCTTTGGAGCATCTTCCATAAAGTCTTCACGCTCCATCCACAACTCACGTGCGAACTTAATCGTATGGCTGCCAGCTTCGGGACTCTCCGGATTATTGACTGCTTCGAGTTCCTCTACATCGTCTTCCGGATAATTGGTAATAATCAGTTTCACCGGATTGACAACAGCCGAGACACGAGTAGCCCGCTCATTCAAATCTTCTCGGACAGCACTTTCGAGCAAAGCGATATCATTCAAGGCATCGTAAGTAGTATATCCTATTTTGTCAATAAATCGATGTATGGACTCAGGCGAATAGCCACGACGACGAAAGCCGCAAATTGTAGGCATCCGGGGATCATCCCAACCATTCACCAGACCGTTCTTAACGAGTAATAGCAAATTGCGTTTGCTCATCAACGTATAACTCAAATTCAATTTATTGAACTCTATCTGCTGCGGACGATTATCTTCGAGATCTTTACCCTCTTTGAGCCAATCTACAAACAAGTTGTAAAGAGGACGATGAACAACAAACTCAAGCGTACAAAGCGAATGAGTGACCCCTTCAAAGAAGTCGCTTTGCCCATGAGCGAAATCATACATCGGATAAGCTTTCCACTTAGTTCCCGTACGATGGTGCGGATGTTTGACGACACGATACATGATCGGATCACGAAAATGCATATTAGGATTCGCCATATCGATCTTAGCACGAAGCACCATAGCCCCCTCCTCTATTTCCCCACTATTCATCAAATTAAACAGTTTGAGGTTCTCTTCGACAGGACGATTACGAAAAGGACTTTCCGTACCGGCCTGCGTTGGCGTACCCTTTTGCCGGGCAATTTGCTCGGAAGTCTGTTCGTCAATATAAGCTTTACCCTCTTTTATCAGACGAACGGCGAAATCCCAAAGTTGCTGAAAGTAATCCGAAGCATAGTATTCATGCCCCCAACGATACCCCAACCATTGTATATCCTCTTTAATGGCTTCTACATATTCTTCATCTTCTTTTGTAGGATTGGTATCATCGAAACGCAAATTACATATACCGCCATACTTCTGAGCCATACCAAAATCCATGCAAATAGCTTTGGCATGACCTATATGTAAATAGCCATTCGGCTCAGGCGGAAAACGTGTTTGAAGGTGACCACCGTTTTTTCCGTTGGCCAAGTCTTTACCTATCTTTTCCTCTATAAAGTTAAGACTCCGTTTTTCGCAAGAAGCTTCATTTGTACTTTCAGTCATATTTATTAGTTTAAAATTCCGCAATAATAGTGCAAAAGTAACATATAAGCGCTATTTCGACAAATAAAAAGTAATTTATTTCATTAGCATCTCAAATTATAAGAGATATTGTCTATCTTTACAGCCAATAACAGATAAGTGCGAAATATTGTCTTTTTTAAAAAATTTTCAGAAAACACCCGAAATATGTTTTATGACATATAAAAATACTTGGTGTATATGAAAAAAAGGTATTATCTTTGCACTCGTTATCCTGAAAACAATCTTTTTACCTTAAAAAAAACTAATACCTATTGAAAACTGAAAAACGAGTCTTTGTGAAAAGGCGCGTTTTTTTTATGTACTTACTTTACTTATATTTCCATTTATCATTTTATCCTTTGCCACCTCCGTATGACACCATACGGAACTATCTCACAGCAGGTTAACGATGCACCATATACAACGCCAGCGAAAAGAGGCACCAAAATCGACTCGAGAGCATATTGTAGATACGTTATTTTCAGCGGACCTTCATTTAGAACGATTCTAAATGACAGCCTACGGATAGCTAAGGAGGTTTTTGCACACAAACGGGCGTGCTCCAACTTTATATCAATAAGTGACTTTTGAGCCTGCTATACAAACAAAATTGTCGTATGTTAGTTTTTCCGGTGACGTCCTTAAGTTTTTTTGAAAACATATGGACGAAAATATTTTTAGGGACATATGCGGTTTTAGAAAGATAAGGACGACACTAATTTATTGAAATGATCGTGCCTTTCTAGCTGTTTGAAGAGGAGTTGCGCTGGTATGAACAACCTTTAGAGGTGAACATAGGGAGCGATACTGATACTATTTTAACCACACCGAAGTGACACCACAGATACATGGAATTGAGCTTCAGTTTTCCGAAAATGATAAGGACGAACACAAAAATTCATAAGGACGAAAATAAAAGTTTATACTTACGAACTTTTATTTTCGTCCTTATGAATTTCTCGCTGTCTATCAGCGCGTTGCACCCTTATTCTTTATGTACCTTCCTTATTCTATTTGTATTCTACTGGTGAACTGAATACGTAAATACTGCTCTACATGGTACTGAGACTGATGTCTGGATAAAAAAGTATCAGTATCGTTCCCTATGTTCACATGCGAAAACGTTCTGAAAATGCTTAGTTCCCGAACTTTTACAGATGAATCATTTTTTTATTGTATATTTGCTCCATCTTTGACGGCAATTGATTAATTATAATTTAACAACTTAAAAATAGCAAACCATTATGTTTTCCGGAATCATTGAAGGTACAGCCACTCTAAAGGCTATTCGCAAAGAACAAGAAAATATCCATTTCACGTTCCATTGCGATTTTGTGAACGAACTCAAAATAGATCAGAGTATTTCTCATAACGGCGTTTGCCTCACGGTTGTAGACAAGGCAAACGATGCATATACTGTAACAGCCATGCAAGAAACCTTACTCCGCTCCAACCTTGGTGACTTACAAGTTGGCGACGAAGTAAACGTTGAACGCAGCATGATAATGAACGGCCGATTGGATGGACATATTGTACAAGGGCATGTTGACGAAACAGCAGAATGTATTGATATCACAGACGCCGACGGAAGCTATTACTTTACTTTCAAATATCCGTTCGACAAAGCCATGGCTCAGCACGGCTATCTTACTGTCGACAAAGGTTCAGTAACGGTAAACGGAGTCAGCCTCACGGTGTGCAATCCTACCAAAGACACCTTTCAGGTAGCTATTATCCCTTATACTTTCGAACATACCAACTTCCACGCCATCAAAAAGGGAACACGAGCAAATATTGAATTCGATATTATAGGAAAGTACATCAGCCGTATCATGAATTTGTCAGAATAGCATTTATTCCTGCCAGGCAACAATGCTCAATTGATTTATCCAAGTAACCAATAAATAAATCCATTTAGATAAGTTCAATAAACAAGGTATATTATCAATAAGCGATAAATAAAAAAGGTGACCAAATTGGTCACCTTTTTTATTTATGATGCATTATATATTAATGGAATATATAACGGATGCTGAACTGAATAGAGTATGTAGAAGCAAAGCTTGTATACTTAGAATAAGTAGATGTCAGTCTTGCCTTTCCATTTTGCTGGAAATTATAACCTACCTTACTATCGTACGACAGCAATGTCATATTATTAACACTCTTATAAATTCCCCAATTGCTATTCAACATATTAGGCAAGTTTTTAATATCTACACCAAGCTGTAGAGTATTCATTTTGCCATTTAGCTTAAAGTTGAAATCTTGTAAGAACTTAAAGTCTAGTTGATGATGCCAAGGCATCGCAGCACCACCGCGTTCTGCATATTGCCCTTTATGATTTTTCAAATAAGAATCTTGTTCTATGTAATTCCAGAAATCATCTTTCTGTTGTTCAATAGTATAAACACTACCGTTCAAAGTATAATCAACGTATTTTCTGCTATTACTATCGTAAATCTTATCTGAGAAAGTCCATTTGTCAAGTTCATCACGAGAACCAGGAATATAAATCAAGTTGTTAGAACCATAATCATTCACAAGATTCTTTGTAAGAGTATATGAATAACGAGTTGAACCATATCCTCCAGCGTATCCCATATTCATGCCTTCATAAACAAAAGAAATGGTAGAAGCAAAATGCTTAGCATAAGCCTTGCGATACGAAGCAGTAGCAACAATACGATTGGGAGCTACATAAGTACCATAACCAGTTTCCATATCATTATTACCATTTACAGAATAACGATTGGTATAGTAGGCAGAAGATACTTGGTCACCGATACCATCACCATAAGATTTGGCTTTAGAGTGAGTATACGAAGCAGATAAATTCAATCCGAAATCAAATTTCTTAGCTAACGATGTTGTAATAGAATAATAGTATGCTTTGTGACCGGCATTCGTAATATAATAAACGTTTTGGCTACCACTAGCTTTGTTCAAGTTAGGATCGATCCAACTCATATAAGAATTATATGTTTTACGAACATCATTAGGCGACAACGTAATAGTTGGATTCTTCGTAGTATCATAAAAATAACCTTCATTGGTTACTGTAGCCGGATTAAAGTCTTTGCTAAAGATACCTTCTACCGAGAAGTCGATATCGTAAGGCAATTTAGCATCGAAAGCTAAAGATGACTTCCAAACAGCCGGCATCTTCAAGTTCTTATCAATAATGGTTGGAGACTGTGGAATAGTCTGGTTTTGAGGCAAATTATTGTCTTTTACAATATTAGCTACTTTTGTCTGAAACTTAATAGGCACAGTGGTATTCGAATAATAAGAAGTCTGTCCACAGTTCGAATTTCCAACTGCCGATACTAGCCAAACCAAAGGTAAGCGACCGATAAAGTAGCCGGTACCACCACGAAGGATGTATTTACGTTCGCCTGTCAAATCCCAGTTGAAACCTACACGGGGAGAAACCGTTATTTTATTGCTTGGTAGTTGGTCCGTAGCAAATTGTTTATCTCCAAATTTCAAACCCGCAAAAGCTGTGTTATAGTTGTTATCGAGTTTAGGATAGTGAGGCATTTCGAAACGCAAACCTGCTGTCAACTTCACATTATCAGACACATTCATTTGATCTTGGAAATACAATGAATATTGCTGAGATTTCATTGTAGCAAGAAATTGAGAATTATCCTTAGCATTAGAATACGTGATACCGAAAGCTGAGGGATTTGCTCCAGTTACAAAGTCGTTCCAAGACGAGTATACATAATATCCATTTCCACCTTGCATAAAGCCATTCACTGCTTTATTCTGCTCAAATTGGATACCTGCCAACAAGTTGTGTTTGCCAAGTGTATAAGTTAACTCGTCTGTAGCAACGAAAGTCTTTACTTGGCGTAGGTTACCTGCAGTAAAAGGATCAGGACCAAAACTGGTGTATACAACGCCCTGTTCCAAAATATCTACCGTGGGGAAAGCACCACCTACATAAGTACGAGGTTCATCTTGATAAGAATAAGTCAAACGCAAAGTATTATTCATTGCGCCATCCATCATACGAGAATTCCATTCAGTAGCAAAAGAAGTAAAATTCTGCTCCTGCATATAACTTGAACTTTCAAAAGAAAGAGCAGCATTAGATGCTCTATTAGTACCGGCACTAAGACCGTTACCACCAGGGTAAATGGAGGTATTCTTCATTGGAGAAGTTGAAGAAGAGGGAGCATTTGAGCTTTTCATGTGAGTACGAGAAAAACGGAAATTCACCTTATTATTGGCATTGATATTCCAATCCAAGCGAGCCATCAAACGATAAGCAGGAGTTTTAATAGAATATTTTTCGTAGCGTCCCGGATCATAACTATATGTCTTCATCAAATAATCTTTCATCACATTCATCTGATCTGTTGTAGGACGATGCAAATTACCCGTACTCAATTTCCAACCATCAGATTCAAGAGGATTAGACGTTGAAGACTTACCGGAATATCCCGAAGGACCGGCAGAAATATTGTCTTCGTATTCACCATTTACAAAGAAGAGCAACTTATTCTTAATGATAGGACCGCCTATCGACAAGCCATAGGTCGTTTTATGATCCTGATTACGATTCATAACATAATCACCCACTTTATGACCACGTAAATGAACATTTGTAAGATAAGAATAGGCACTTGCGTAAAAGTTATTATTACCACTCTTGGTCACTGCATTGATTGCACCACCTGTGAAACCACTCTGACGAACATCAAACGGAGTTGTAGAAACTGAGATCTGATCTAGTGCATCCAACGAAATAGGAGAACCTCCGGCAGGTAAGTTAGAACCGATACCGAAAGCATTATTAAAAGCAGCTCCATCGACCGTTACATAAGATTGACGATAGTTACCGCCACCGACAGCAAAGCCATTGCCGGTATCACCACCTTGCGGAGTCAAACGCATAATATCATTCATGCTTCTGCTTACCGTAGGGATTATGGCCATCTGTTCGCGACCAATATTTGTAAGAGCACCGGCACGATCACTTTTCATTTTTGCATTAACCCTACCGATCACGACAACTTCATTCAACACTTGCGATGATTCTTTCAAGAATGCGCTTATAGAATAGTTATCGCCCAACTGCAAATTGATATCCTTAAAAATGGCCTTCTGATAACCTACATAAGAAATTTCCATTCTGTAGGGACCGCCAGCACGCATACCTTGTATGGTAAAACGCCCATCTACATTAGTAACAACGCCATAACGAGTACCGGAAGGTTCGTGAATAGCAACGACAGAAGCCCCAATGATAGGTTCCCCCTTCACACTGTTGCTTGTAACCTTACCACTCATCGAAGACGTAGTCACCTGTGCCATAGCAGTTGTTGAAATAAGCAACAATGCCAAAGCAAAAAATAACATTCTTTTAATCATACGATTACATATTTTTTAATTAGTAATATTAAGAAAAGTCTATGTCTTTTCCTTGATTATTTTCGCACAAAGGTAATTAATATTAATTTAAGTAGAAAAACATTCTCCAACGAATTTGATAGATTTATTAGTTAAAATTTGGTTTGTAACTGAATTTTAATACAAACAATTAATAAACAATAAATTTATTCTAAATTAATTGTTTTTCTAAAAACGAAGAATTAACTTTGCACCCGCTTTCAGAAAAGCAGATCCGCTAGCTCAGCTGGTAGAGCACAACACTTTTAATGTTGGGGTCTTGGGTTCGAGCCCCAAGCGGATCACTAAGACAAGTTTAAAGGGATTCCATTATGGAGTCCCTTTTTTCGTTAAATAAACTTATTATGTTCCAATTGTTTGGTTTATATGGATTTGCATCAAAGTTTAACCCTCGCGGCCAACGGGAAATAATGGGAGAAAAAAAGACTTGACTGGAACGATTTGCGCTACAAAAGCGCGTCACAATTCGTACGTCTCTGCCAAGGAGTTGTAACAAAAGCCGCAAGACTCTGCCCAAAACGCTTTTAACCGCTCCATGATACCTTTTAAAAGGGTGAAATCTATAAAACATACTGATGAAAGTTGGTGCATATCAGAAAGATTTTATGCTTTGTTCTTAGAAGAATGTCGTTCCACATATGTGATTCGATCAACTCACATATGTG
>JAAYUD010000046.1 GCA_012517855.1 Bacteroidales bacterium | reverse complement strand
TAACCGGCATGTCCCTTCTCTTCAGATACATTGATGCGAGCATTTAGAATATTGTCTGGTGATATGGTCAGTTTCCCTTTTAACGGGAAAGTAGGGAAATTGCCCATGTGCTCACATCCGGCTCCACTCAACTGATTGATGACGAAGCCCGAACTCTTGGAAAAATAGGAGGGCGTAAATTGGACCATTCCAAACGGATAGGTAGCGCCGGGATAGAGATATCCCGAAGTCAATCCTCCTCCTTTAGTTCCTATCAATGTGTTGACTTCATGAGCATAATACTCTTGTGCTGCTATCTTTTCACTCATAACGATAAACAACAGCACCATAAATAATAACTTATTTTTCATACCTTTTCAACCTATATTATTTAGATAGAGAAAATGAACGCCACGTTCAGTCAGGGCTATCTCGGTAGTAACACCATTATTGAATGTCACCTGAACCCGTTGGCTGAATTAAAATATAAATACTCAGTCTTTAAGAAGTTGTACATGTGATTGATTATTAGCACACAATAGAGTTTGAACGCTTTAATATTAGATCATCGTATACACAACTTGTATGCAATGTTCGTTAATATCCTTGAGATATGCAAGAAATTCAGTTACAAATTAGTCAACGAACAAGCAAATATTCTCCGATGTAGTGTTGTTCTAAAATTCTCTGACATCGCGTATCCCCTGTACTTACTACTGAAACATAGAGTATAGACAGTGAGAATTATCTGTTTTTGGTATATCTTTCTTTTGGTTTAGTCACTTCAAAGAAAGGGAACTATCAGGCTGATACGGAGACCTTTTTTAAAAGAACGTATCAATTAATTTTAAACAGGCTCTATTATTTATAGATAAGTTTCCCTTTGTCAGTTCCAAAAAGATTGTCGCCTACTGTCGTTATTTTGTTGCCGGTAGCCTTGACGTGAGTCAGATGATCGCAATCGATGAAAGCACCATATTCTATGGCCGTTACAGTAGGAGGGAGTATTAAGGTTCCTCCCAATTTGCTGCATCCACTGAATGCACGCTGTCCTATTTTGCGTAGGTTTTTGGGTAAATCAATATGAATGAGGTGTTTTTTCTGTGAGAAAGTAAACTCGGGTATTGTTTCGCAGTTTGTATTGGACAAATCGATAGAGGCTAGGTTGGACATATAACTGCGAATGACCATGAAGTCATCTTCATCCATTTTACCCTCAATGGTTAGATAGTTTATTTTGCCGGGCTGCATACCTGCTTTGAGAATTTCTTCTTGTAACGAGCCTAATTTAGCTATTTGTACTTTCAGTGATAGCGGTTCGCTTTCTATGAGCGAAAAGTGATCCCATTGTGGAGAACGGCGATAGTTGTCTGTGGCCGAAGCAGGAATAAAAACAGTTGTAATCGTATCGCTAATTGCTTCTTTCCCTAAATGGGGGGCATTTCGGTTATTCAATTGAAGAATTCGTAAATTATTGCAGTCTTTGAAAGCTTCATTGTCTATACATCTGATGCTATAAGGTAAGATAACGTTTTGTAGCGCTTTTTTGTTTAAAAAGGCTAGTTTAGGAATATAGTCGGCTTTGTATATCGTGAGGTTTCCTTGGTCGGTACCTTCTTTGCCGATATAAGGACGCACATCTGCTCCCGATAAATCAAGTACTTTGAGGTTTTTAAATTCATCACGAAGATGGCGAAAATCTACGGCATTGATTTTACCTGTGACTTTCAGTTCTATTATACTATCTGCACCTTCTCGGGTAAGCTGTGAAACAAGCGTACCGGCTTTCGATACGGAATATGTCATTCTTGATTGCGCATGTAATGAAGATATGCCACCAATTAATAGAGTGTAAAGTAAAAAGGTCTTGATTCTCATATTCATGTCGTTCATTATTATTTTTAAGAACAAATATAGGAAAAATGCTCGATTTAGTAAAATAGTTTTGTTTTTTATAGCTAATTTTGTCGAAAGATTAACGAATAAAGAACAAAAATCTAATTATGGTAGCAGAAATAAAGAAAGAAAAATCACTCCCTGTATGGTTGTGTGTTATCCTTTTTATCGTAGGATTTATTACTGTTAGTGGTGTACTAACTTTGTTTGTGGGTATTTTCATTGGATCTGACCATCTTAAAATATTCGGTCAGACAACAATGCTGCAAGATATACTGAATGAAGGATGTATGTTCATAGGAGCTTTGTGTGTCTCGTCACTACTACTTCGTTTTTGCGAGAACAAGCGGATGGATTCTCTAGGTATGGGTGTAAGTGGTAGATTGGGTGATATCTTTACTGGGTTGATTGTAGCCGCTTTCATTATGGGTGGTGGTTTTTATTTTTTGCTCAAGCTGGGAGATATCCGGATAGCGAAGTTCCATTTCAATGAAAATCTATTTTTGTGGAATATTGTTCTTTTTATTCTCGTGTCAGTTACGGAAGAAATTTCTTTTCGTGGCTACATTCTGGGGCGTATGCTTCGTAGTAATATGAATAAGTTTTTGGCGCTGTTCATTTCAGCTGTTATCTTTATGCTGTTTCATTTGGGCAATGAACATACTTCTATGTTGTCATTATTAAATGTGTTTTTGGCTGGCGTGCTTCTCGGTTCTACCTATATATATACTAAAAACTTATGGTATCCTATTTCGTTGCATTTCTTCTGGAATTTTCTACAAGGTCCTGTTCTGGGATTTTCTGTTAGCGGGATGAGCACAAAATCTTCTCTTATTCATATTAAACATAGTTCGAATATGTTGCTTAATGGGGGTAATTTCGGCTTTGAGGGTTCTTTGCTTTGTACGCTATTGATCGTATTGTTCATTGTCCTTACCATCTGGATAATGGAGAATAGAGAGCAAAACAAACGGCTACATCAAGGTATTCAAGATGCGGAGTTATTGAAAGATAAAGTAAAAGGTGAAGAATAGGTTGAATCAGGATGTTGTGTCACTAGCGTTATACTTCGTCTATCAACATTAGTCCTACTCCTTTTATGGTCTTTATTTCTATCTTTGGGTCTTCTTTCAATATGTTTCTTAATCGAGTGATGAAGACGTCCAAACTGCGTGATGTGAAATAGTCGTCGGATTTGTCTTTGCCCCAACATTCTTCCATGATGGCATTTCTTCGGACTATATTTCCCTTGTTGGCAGCAAGGATTTTCAGAATGTGCGCTTCTTGCGTAGTGATGGTTTTAATGTTGCCTGTTGTGTCTGTGAGGGATGCGTGGCGATAGTCAAACCAATAGTTGCCGATATGGTAGGTATCTGTGTCATTGTGCATTTTCACACCTTGATTCATTTTGAGCAAGGCTTTGATATGCGCATCCATTTCTTCGGGCACAAAAGGTTTTTTGATATAGTTGTTTCCACCCAGTCTATATCCTACCGTCACATCTTTGGGAGAGATTCTACCCGAAGCAAATAGGATAGGAGTGCTCCCGTCGGTCTCCCTAATTTTCGCAACCATATCGAAACCGTTCATCACCGGCATCTCAATATCTGCTACAATGACATCGGGATGTTCTTTGTTCCATACATTCAAGCCTTCTTTACCGTTCTTTGCAGTGAGCACTTCGTATCCGCCTATCATGTCTTCCAAGCCGCTTTGAATAATGTAGCACAGATTGTCGTCGTCTTCAACCAATAGTAATCGTATCATCATTATTTTACTTTTTGCAATATATTGTTATAATGGAAAGAACAATGCAAATTCGCTGTATTTGTTTTTATCGCTATTTACTTCTATTCTGCCGTTATGTGCTTTCATCACATGGAACACGTAATTCAGCCCTAATCCGAATCCAGTAGCTCCACCCTTGGAAGTACGCTTCACAGCAGAAGCTCTCTCGAATTTGTCGAAGATAACATGCATATCTTCTTCCGACATTCCTATTCCGTTATCTTTTATACGTATGATGCTGCAACATTCTTTTTCATCGTTTTCAGATGTTATGGTGATATGCACTTCTTCGGGATTGGAATATTTTATCGAGTTGTCTATGATATTTTCCATGACTTCTTTCAGATATTCTTCGTCGGCATATATCTTTGAGGCATTCAGTGTGATAGTAAATATTATTTCTTTGTTTGCTTTCAGTTTGAATTTCTCACAGATGGGTGCAAGTAGTGTTTGTATGTCTATCCATTCCTTTTTTAATTCTATTTTTTCATTTTCCAGTTTCGATATCAACAATATTTTGTTGATGAGTGAGAGCAGTCTTTGTGTCTCTTCTTCTATAATATTAAAGTAGCGTTCCTTCTTTTCCGGTTTGCTTTCCAGTTTTCCACTGCGCAATACATGTGCACCCATCAATATTGAACTTAGGGGCGTTTTCATATCATGTACCATGGCATACGAAAAATCTTCTCTGACGGTAGCAATTTTCTTTTGTCGAATAATAATGCGAATCTGATATACAATGCAATACAAAATCAGTATAAACATCAATACGGTTGCAATAAGCAGCAATGTCATCTTGCTTAGAATATCTTTGTAGGGTGACATAATGATGGCTTGAATAGCCACGGAATTGTCAGATCTGACTGGGACAACAATAGTAGATAATGTATATAAGGAACTCAGATTAGAGTTAGTGTTTTGAATAACCCTTTTTGTCTGCGGATTAAATAGAATTAGCTGGTAGAGGCAGTGTAGATCTATCTCGTTCAGAGAGCTCCTAAAGATAGTATCTAAACTGTTTAGTTGGATAGATATTTTGTTACCATAAATATTGTCGACAATAGGTAGGGTAGTGCCACTTTTATCAAATAACGCATCCGATTTTTGAGAGTATGATATTGTATAGTTGCTATTCGGATAACGAATGGAGAATCTCTTACATATTTCTTTATTAATGGATCTGACAAGCTGTTTATTCACTTTTTCCATATATTCTTTTTCCATCAATCGGTAATTATTAGTTATCCATAGCGTCAGCAAGATGGTTACAACAATCAGTCCGGTTATTGAAATGAATTTATATAAAAAGATTCGTTTCACGTTTCCATTATTTTTTGTTGTTGTAAAGATAAGTAATATTTTCCATATTCTCTTCTGTTGTTAACAATCTTGTAACGTTATGTAAGGAACTAATAACTGATTTTTGTAAATTAAATCATTATCTTTGAAGTGAATAAAAGACTTGTTGTTATGAAAAACTAGATTATAGTTATAGTGCAAAAGAATCTTTTCAATGTTTATTCAAAACAAAGATAAATATGTATGGAATTATGAATAAATTTATGTTGTTATTTGCTTTTTCAGTTGGAACTTGTATTCATGGATACTCTCAACTGCCTGCCTACATGAAAGAACAGTTCTATCAGCATCATGCTCGGGCAGGAGTTGGAAAACCTTATAGTATGGTTCTTTCGCCTAAATGCAATATTTTAGATACTTGTATCCTAAAAGTCACATATAGCCTATGTTTTGTGATCGACACGGTAAAAAGAGATAAAATGAAAGATATACAGCTATTGAAGTTGGGGCATAAAATCTCTTCCTGTTTCAGTTATCTACTATATCAAAAAGATTCTACAGTAACAGCACTAGATAAAAAAGGAGTCATAAATATGCCCATTAAAAATGAGTATCTATTCCCCGAAGAAGTCGTCACTTATTCCACAAAAAATCAAATACAGGTTCGATATAGGACAGAATACGATTTTACGAATTTATGCTATGTGGAAGCATTGCCAAATATACAATGGACTTTGAGTGATGGACATGAGAACATACTTGGTTACAATTGCCAGAAAGCGCTATGTGAATTCCGAGGACGCAAATATATCGCCTGGTATTCTACCGAGATCCCAATAAATGCCGGTCCTTATAAGTTTCATGGACTTCCGGGGCTGATTCTTGCCATTTCGGATATGGCAAACGATTATTGTTGGGAGTGCATAGGAATACAGAAAGGAAATAATAATGATTTTGTCAGTCAATACAAAGGCAAATATATGAAAGATAAGACCGTTACTCGTGAGGAAACCAGAAGTATTATTGCGCGCCTGCATAAAGATCCTGCCGGAAATTTTTATTTATCAAAACAAAGTATGAATGTAATAGACGGAGGCAAATACTATCAAGCTTTATCTGGTGATTTTCCTCCCGAACCATATAATCCAATAGAAAAGGAGTGATGTATATAATAGTCGTACAAATAGAGAAAATATGAGAAAAACAACATTGTTAGCTGTAATTTTAAGCTCTTTGTCTACACAAGCTCAATTACCTGTCAATATCAGACAGTTGCTATCTAAAGAAGGAGGAATGAATATGACGCTTCCAAGTGGTATGTTTCTAGAAAAATGTGAAAAGTTAGATTCCTGCTTATTGAAAGTCACATACAGAGTGTCTTTCTTGAGTGACACATTAAGAAAGGATAGTAGAGATGAAGATATACAGATATTACAAGTTGGTAAGAATGTTACAAAATGTTTTAGCTATCCATTATATCAGAATGATTCGATTAGAACATTAATGAAAAGTAAAGGTGTGTATGAGAATTTTCCTCGAGTAAGTAAAACATATCTCTCCGAAGATGTATATACCTTTATCAAAGAGAAGAAGAATGACGTTTTGTACCGTGGTACTGAAGACGCACAACCTTTCTATTGGTATCGCGAAGGTACGCCACAAATAAAATGGAATCTGTCGGACGAGACAAAAACGATAATAGGCTATAACTGTCGGAAAGCTAGCTGCAATTTTAGAGGTCGCAGTTATATTGCATGGTATGCGATGGATATTCCATTGAAAACAGGACCATATAAGTTTTCAGGTCTTCCGGGTTTAATATTGTCGATCTCGGATACGGCAAACGAATATAGCTGGATATGTATTGGATTGGAGAAGAGTAAATGCAAAGCATCGATAGAACGTTATAGTTGCAAGAGCTATAAAACAAAAGAAACGACGCGTGAGAGCATACGAAAAGAAATACAAAAGGCAAAAGAAGATCCGGTTACCGCATATAATAGAAATGGAAAATTCATCATCGCACATAATTTTGGAGGAGGATATGGCTTTATGATTGTGGATTATTCTGCCGATCTGATGAAGGGATTTAAAGGCGATTTCTACAATATGATCTCTCATGATCTACCTCCTGAACCCTATAACCCGATAGAGAAGGAATGATAGATTGCTTACTAATCTGACGTTTTACCTTATATAATAGAATATAAAATGAAAAAGCTGTATTTATTATTATGTATATGTAGTCTCTACTCTTTGGGATATGCACAATTGCCCAGCGAGATAAAAAGAGCGGTGTATGCCTCTCATCAATCGTTTGGTGTATCGAAACCGAAAGGGATGTTTTTCTCGAAGTGCGAAAAGCTTGATACTTGTATCTTAAAAGTCACCTATAATGTTTTGTTTGTTAACGATACGCTTCAAAAAGAGAAAAAGGAAAACGATACTGAAATAGTCGAAATCGGAAAGCGAATCTCGCACTGTTATAGCTACTTGTTATTTCAGGAAGATTCATTAATTACAGCATTGAAGAAAAAGGGAGTGGCAGCTTTTCCTGTTTTTAAGAAATATATTATTCCGGAAGAGCTTTTTATTTATTCCGGCAAAAACCAAATAGAATCTTGTTACCGTACGCCATCGTCTCTACCTCGTTATGGCTATCAAGAAACCATACCTGACATAAGGTGGAACTTATGTGATGAATACAAATCGATATTGGGATATAAATGTCAAAAAGCGACCTGCTCGTTTAGAGGACGAAGTTATGTTGCTTGGTACACCTCGGATATCCCATTAAAGATGGGGCCATATAAATTCTCAGGACTTCCCGGTCTGATATTATCAATTTCGGATACGAATAAAGAGTACGATTGGGAATGTGTAGGGCTTGCTCGAGGAGATAACAAGACCACGGTCAACAAATATACTTATACAGAAAAGGATATAGTAGTTGCACGCGATAAAATTAGAAAAGACGTAAAGCGTTTTTGCCAAGACCCAGCAGGGTATATGGCGGCTTCCGGAATGAGTGGGGTTTTAAATTCTGGCGGTAAAAACTACTCTCTCGCATCGGGCGATCTACCTCCCGAACCCTATAACCCGATAGAAAAGGAATGATAGGGTGTTATCACTAACCTAACGTTTTACCTTATATAATAGAGTATAAAATGAAAAAGCTGTATTTATTATTATGTATATGTAGTCTCAACTCTTTGGGATATGCGCAATTGCCCAGCGAGGTAAAGAGGGCTTTGTACGCTCGTCACAATATGGGTTGTACATTACCGGGATCTATCGTTTTCTCGACATGCGAACATCTGGATACCTGTATTTTAAGGGTAACGTACGATGTATATTTTATTAATGATACTCTCCAAAAAGATAAACCTCTAAACGATATTCAAGTATTGGAAATAGGAAAGCATGTATCGCATTGTTTCAGCTATTTGCTTTATAAAAATGATTCATTACTAACGGCGTTGGATAAGAAAGGGGTTACAGAATTGCCATCACTCTGTAAGTATGTGATTCCCGAAGAAATTTTCATTTTCGAAGATAAAAAGCAAACTCAAGTACTGAACAGAACACCATGGTTGTTTCCTTGCTATTGGTATACGGAGAATTCTCCTGTCTTCGAGTGGAAGCTTTTGGATGGCCGAAAAGAAGTGTTGGGATACAACTGCCAAAAGGCTACTTGCCGATTCCGAGGTCGAGAATATATGGCTTGGTATGCTGCGGATATTCCTTTAAGATACGGGCCTTATAAATTTGGAGGATTACCGGGATTGATACTCGAAATGTCAGATACTCAGAATGATTATACATGGAAATGTATAGCTATAAAAAAGGGGAATAATAAATGGTATGTAAATAGAAATAAGAGTTCAAAAAGAAAAAATATAGAGATGACGAGAGAGAGAACAAGGAAAATGGTTGCCCGCTATCATCAAGATCCTGCAGGTGCACAATTGTTAACCGGTAGAATAAAGGGTTATGTTGGTTCTGATAATATATATCATACGTTCGTATCTGGAGACTTTCCTCCCGAACCATACAACCCGATAGAAAAAGAATAAGAAATCACTTAAGAATGCTTTCGATGAGATATTTCACCCATAAAATAAGTACTATCTTTCTCCTATTATCTCTGCCTAGTGTGTATTGTCTGTCTCAGACCACTCTGCGGGGAGAAATAAGAGATAATAAAGGTGTACCAGTCTCGGATATTACCGTTGTCGTTTCGTCTCGGGCCGATTCGCTTCACACCATAGCCTATACCTTTTCTAATGAGAAGGGGTACTACAGTCTGTCGTTCAATACTTCCGAGAGCGAAGTGCGCATCAGTGCTTATGGTTTCAATATTAGGAAAGTGAAACGGATCGTAGCCAACCGTTCTGCCACGGTCAATTTCAGTGTGACGCCCGAAGTGATCAATCTGCACGAGGTAACGGTCAAAGCCGGCAAACTGTGGCAGATAGGAGACACGCTGAACTATTCGGTCGGGGCTTTTCTAGGGAAAAACGACATCTCCATCGGCGATGTCATCAAGAAGATGCCCGGTCTGTCGGTCACTTCTTCGGGCGAAGTGTTCTATCAGGGCAAGCCCATCAGCCATTTCTATATTGACGGACTGGATGTGCTGCAAGGACGTTATGGCATTGCCACCAAAAACCTCACGCCAAAAGTCGTGTCCGTTGTCCAAGTTCTCGAAAACCATCAGCCTATCAAGGCACTCAAGAAAATAAATATCCCCGAACAGGCAGCCATCAACCTGAAACTGAAAGATTCGGCAAAGGGTGTTTTCAATATCGAGGCCATGCTTGGAGGAGGAGCAGATGGGCATTTGTTATGGCGCAATGAGCTGGTGGGAACTTACTTCACCAAAAAGAAACAATATTTCGCTACTTACAAGAATGCCAATGACGGAACGGATATCGGAAGCGAATTGCAATCGTATAACGGAGACGAGCAGGCAAGAGCGGGGCAATATACGGCAGTGAAACGCCCTTCGCCACCTTCTATCGACAAGTCGCAATACTACTTCAATCATTCCAATGCGGCGAGTTTCAATACGGTCTGGAAATCGACGGGAGGCAACAAGGTGAATGTAGGTCTCGTCTATTTCAACGACCATGAGTCGCGCAACAGTCTGGCCGAAACAACTTATATAATCCCATCGGGTAGCAATACCGTAATCAGCGAGGCGCTTCACGATGGCAGTAATACCGATAGGGTAGAAGGCAATTTCTCGTACGAAATAAATCGCGAGAAACTTTTCTTTAAAGAGAATATAAGTCTTAAAAGTTCGTGGTACAGAGATAAAGGGCTTGTCGATACGGGACGTTCGATAGACCAGACCTTGGTGATGAACAACTTTCGTTTTTACGACGGTATGCATTGGATCGTGAAAAAAAACGACTATCAAGGGGTCGATATTTCTTCGAAATTGACTTACGAAGAGAAACCGCAGACACTTTCGGTCTATCCCTGCCTTTACAATACGCTTTTCGGAAGCGATGATCATTCTTACGAAGGAATACATCAGAAAGTGACGAGCCGCACGTTTGCCATGGACAATTCGGCTTCACTGCTCACGGCCCTTTCCCGGGGCAATCTGCGCCTCTCACCTCGGGCTATCTTAAATGTGGCCTACGACGGACTCAACAGTCGCCTCGCTCCATTGCCCGCGTCTAATGGTGATGTGGACAACAAACTTCGCAACGATACCCATCTTTATTACCTGAAAAGCGGACTGTCGGCCGATATATCTTACGAATGGCCCGGCGTTCAGATTAATTGCTTTGTTCCCTGTACATTCAATATCAATGGACTGAAGCAGAAAGTGCAGAGCCTTTCGTCGACAAGGTGCGACTTCAATATGGAGTTCTACAGTAATATTTCTTGGAGTATATGCAACAACTTATCTGCCGTTTGGCATTACTCTATTACAAGAAACTATCCGGGTATCGAAACACTGTATGGCGGTTATATCATGTCAAACTATCGATGTTTGTCCGCCTATACGGCAGATCTGTATCGCGGCAAATGGCAGTTTGCCGATATGCAATGTCAGTATAAGAACTCGCTGAATATGCTTTTCTCGAGTTTCACGGTTTCTTATAGCAGAAGCGATCCCAAAGTGCTTTATGGCGAGAACCTCACCGGAATCTTTTCGAATATCACGACGAAGGAGACCGACCGATATTCAGAGAATTATTCGGCAAAAGCTTATATAAGCAAAGGCTTTTGTTGGAAAGGGCTCACTTTCTCTTTTACCGGGACATGGAATAAAAGCCATTCGCTCATACTGCGACAAGACGAAGTGGTGAAATTTTTGTCGGAGAACTATTCGGTAGAAGGCAACACAAAGATAGATCTTTTTAAGTTTTTCACGCTCAATTATAATGGAGCCTGGTATCTCGGTCGGGGAAAGCAGGAAAACGGGGAGGAGTTTCCCACGATGCGGACTTTTACCAATAATGTAAGCGTGTCGCTGCAATTGCCATTCGGTCTTTATTGGGATGCATCGCTCAACAACTACTATAACAATCAGGCGTTGGGCAACAAATCTTTCACCTTATCCGGCACTTCTTTGAGTCTCGATACGAAAGCGGTTCGCTACTCGCTCTCTTGCCAGAACATCTTCAATGTGAAAAATTATACTTATTCTTATATAGGAGATATGACCCGCTTCTATTCGCAATATCACATCAGACCGAGGGCCGTGATGTTTACTGCAAGATTCAAATTGAAGTGATATAAGATCGTTTTGTATCATTTATAGGGCTTAGCATTCTCTTATAGAGGTTTTTTCGTTTGGTATCTGGTCCTTTTTCGTTTTCCTCCTTTCCTGTTTGTCGAATCATATATGTGATTCGATCAACTCACAGTTGTGATTCGATCGAGTCACATATATGGAACGATCGACTCACATATATGATTCGACAGATGGTTTTTTATGTATTTTTCGCCGCGTACTTGCGTGATCTTGGCGTGTTCGGTCTGTT
>JAAYUD010000045.1 GCA_012517855.1 Bacteroidales bacterium | reverse complement strand
GGGAATATGCATCAAATTCGATCTGCATTTCAACCTTTGCCACCTCCGTATGACACCATACGGCGCTGCCATACAGCAGGTTAACGATACACCGTATACAACGCCAGCGAAAAAAGGTCCTAAAATCGGCTCTAGAGTATACTGTAGACTCCTTATTTTCAGCGGACCTCTGCTTAGAACAAGTCTAAACGATGGGCTACAGATAGCTGAGGAGCATTTTGTATATAAACGAGTGTATTCTATCCATTGAATGCCTCCTGTCACTTAGCCTTCCAATTTTTACTGATGAGCCCGAGATACACATTCTCATTGATGCAAGATGGCATTGATATAGAATAGTGATGTGAATGCCATATCTTGAACATTTCGGAAGGTAAATATTGGGAGCGATACTGATACTATTTTAACCATGCCGAAGTGGTACTTATTAATTGACTCAATCGACCCTGTGTCTTCGAAAAATGATAAGGACGAACATAAAAATTCGTATGGACGAAACCAAAAGTTTATACTTATAAACATTTATTTTCGTCCTTATGATTTTGTAGCTGTATATCAACGATTTGCGTACAATATACTTATGCCTGTCCTAATTCGAATTACATTCGAGCGTTGAAACGATAGCAAAAATAGTGCCCTACAGGGGCCTGTCGCGGATATTAGGATAAGAAAGTATCAGAATTTCAGAAAATATTCACCATGAAATACGCTTCGGAAAGAGAACACTTTTGTGCTGCATATTACCGCTAGTTTTCCATTAAATCTGTTTGGTACACCTTCTTTTGGTTTAACCACTTCGAAGAAAGTAGCTATTCAGCTGATGCAGAAACTAGCTAAAAAGATTATTGCAAATTTTAAACAGGGACTTAACGAACGATTGTAACTAAATAAAAAGCGATTTATATATTTATTTGAGTTCGGGATAAGAACTCAGATATATCGTTGCGACTGCGGCGATCTATTCCAACAAAATCATGTTCCAATTTGTGCGTTCTACATTCGTACGTCCCTGTTATGCTGTTGCAACGAAAGCCATAATGCTTTATCCAAAAGGCTTTTAAACGCTTTATAAGACCTTTTTTGTAAGGGAGAAGTCTGTAAAACATACGGATGAAAGTTGGCTCATATAAGAAAGACTTTATATCTTAATCCTGAAAAAAGTGTCGTTCCATATATGTGATTCGATCAACTCACAATTGTGATTCGATCGTTCCATATATGTGAGTTGATCGAATCACATATGTGGAACGATAAAATCCTAATGAGCCGGCAGAAATAGTTTAAATACCACAACTATGATTCAATAAGATGTGTACAAAACACCTTCTTGCAGAGAAAAAGAACCGGAGCACTTCCACGTAGAAGCAGTAAGCAAAGGAGCTTCTACACGGTGCCCACGCCGCAGATACCGAGTAATGGCTTAATCGGTTGATAGACGAAGCGCCCGATCCGTATTTCATAACACACTAACAGTAAGCAAGATAACGCCATTTTGAGGTTCCATAAACAAGCCACGCCTGTACATATAACTCATAACCAATGAGATAACATGACGGATAGAGTTTCAAAACTTTTTTTTGCGAAACCTAAAAGATGAAGCTGTCAAGACAAATAAACTCGCCTCCTTTTGATTTCTTATCTCGAACTCAAGTATATTTGGCTAAAAGCAAAACTCTAAATTCTCTCTTTTGTTTGAATTTAAAACAAAGCAAGAGAGTCTACTAAACACTTATTAATGTTATTTTACTTATTATGTATATAACGGAGTTCTCCATTATTTTTGAATACATATATTTTTTATTCTACTTTTGTTTGCTTTTTTATAAAGAAGTTATTAATTTTGCATTGATATAAGTTTTTTATAAAAAAATCGTTTTGCTATTAACTAACAACTAGAATATTATGAAAAAGTATTGTTCTAATCAAAAAGTTTCTTTTACAATTAATTTTCTGAATCGCAACTTGTTTTTAATTATGTTTTCTTCTCTTATCAATTTGTATATATTTTTCATGATAGGATTTGTAGAATATAATTTCTAAGTATTGATAAATTACAAATTCTATAATAGAATTAGATATTTTTCACTTAAAGTTATAATAACAAGAATTGATGCTTGCTGCATATTTTGACATTTGATAAAATTTATCTATCAAATAGCTTTATATAAAAAGAGATAATATCACAGCATAAGAATTATCTTCAAAGGGCTACTTTTAAAACATCTAACTATTAATATTTATTTTAATAAAACATGAAATATCTCAAATCACATTATGTCGTTCTTATAAGTTTATTGTCTTTAATATCATGCAATAAGAGTGATCCTACAGATATACACTCTGATGATTTTGTCCCAATTTGGGAAAATATTATTAATAACGAATTCCCTACTTCGGATGGTATAAATATCGGCATTAAATATTTAGGAGTGAGAAATTGGTCGGCTTTATCAGATCCTCCTTACATTTTCGTGGGAGCGACTTTCCCAGAGAGCTCATTTGCCAACTCTTTCGACCGAGAAGTTACAGCCAGAAAAAATTCAGCATATTTGTTTTTTAATTTCCCTGATCCATATATTGGAAATATGGATATGCCACAGGGAGTTGAATACTTAAAAGTATTGAAGGAAGCACTAAAATCTGATGAGTATAAAAGTTTTAAGAATCCTTCGCGACCCTATAAATTTAGACTTGCGAATTTAGGCTCCTTATCTTATGTGGAAAAATTATTTCCAGACAATAAGAGATTTGCCAAGGCACTAGAACAATTATGTAGACAGACATTAAAAATGGAACATGTCAAGAGCCTATCGCTTGGAGAGATTGTCTTTAAAGGCTTCTCTGTATCGATGGATATACCAAGTAAAGGCCTATTCGCCGAGACACCTTCCAATATAGATAATTTAGTTTATATCCGTGAATTGACCTATGGCGCCAGTGCTTATTTTATAATTGCAAGCGATCACCGATTCCAGGATGTGTTAAATGCTTTCAAAAGCTCTTTTGTCGATGCATTTGAGAAACCGGAAGGAGTTTTAAATAAATCTCAAATTTCATTATTAACAGTATCAGATATAAGTCAAGAGGGTATAATAAAAGACTCTTTCACGGATTTAAAAGCCTTTGTAGAAGATCCGTTTGAAAAAGGAAAACAATATGGATATCCTATATTATGCAAAGGATATCGAGTAAAAGACAACTCTGTTTTTGTTCCAGAGAGAGAATAAACATATTTATTAGCCTCTATATGACAAATCTACAAAATATTGAAAATCAACATTGAGTTAAATGCCACTAGCCAGATGATTCAATTCAAAGATCCTCACATCAACGATATAATAACACAAAAAAGGCAACTCTTTTACGAGTTGCCTTTTTTGTGTTATTAAAGAGGTTATTAGAATCTATATCCCAATGTAACGATGAAACGATTTCTCTCATTCGTTATTCTATTCTTTGAAATATTCTGACTGGCTTGCGTGTAAGCAACATTCTGAACATTGAAAGGATAGAAGTCCCCGTTGAGATGAGTGTAAACATAAGCCATATCGCAGTAGAACGAACCGGCATGGTATCCAAGTCCTGCAGTCAAGTTATACAGATTCTTCGTATTTAAATATTCAGCATCCGTACGAAGAGCATTATTTGCTAAGACCTTGCTGGCATATTCTTTGGTCGACCCACTAACAAAATTGTATCCTAACCGAAATGACAACTCCGGAAGTACCTTGAATTCTCCACCGACACGGAAAGTATGAACCCCTTTTAACATACCACTTATATAACTATTCTCATATTCCATATTGTCATCATTATCGTCTTTCAACTTTGCTGACGAATAATCGGCATATTCATATTCGGCATCTAAAGCTGCAAACTGATTTATCGTATATCCCATGCTGAAATCAAATTTCCATGGCGTCAGAATACGATATTTAGTTTCACTTTCCATATCACTACCGTTGGCATCGTAAGGACAAGAAGTTCCATCTTTCATTTTTTGAGCTCCCGAATCGTACATACTATAATCCAAATAAGCAATCTGATGTTCAGTTAGATTATAATAAGTGGGAGTATGTATTGCAAAGCCCATACGAAAAGGAGAGGACTCGATAGGTCGAAGAATAAAACCTAATTTGAAATCCACACCCGAACCATCTACATTATAATAATTATTTAAAGTATAATGTCCATCATCTTTCTGATCAGTAGAGTTTGCCCAAAACTCTTCATAGTAAGCAGTGTTACGTTTGTAGCTTATATCATACAATCCAATGGTACCACCCACATAAAAGCGATCGTTAAAATTGAAAGCCATATTAAAATCGAAGTTGTCAATACCACCTTTCTCTCGCGACAAATACTGATTATTTACATAAGATCCACTATTATAATAGTCGTCAGTGTAATAAGGATTAAATCCGTTAAAAGTGGTATTCCCCTTACCGTCCGTCGAATAAGAAGGACTTATCAAATAAGCATTAAATGCCAACGGTCCGAGCCAAGGAATATTGGTGTTGAAGTAAGCATTATTATCTTGCAATTCACTCACATTAGCCCCAGCCTTGTTTACCATTGTAGATACTTGATCTCCAAGTGAAGCATTAAAGCTACCAGTAGCAAGCATTTCCCTATTAAAAGAATTGGAGCGACGATAATTGATAGCAAAGTTCATAAAACGTAGACCTCCTCCGTTACCTGTTTTATTGGAAAATACCACTCCGGCATTATCAATTGTTGCAATCGTTCGATCCTTACTTAAATTAGCTCCAAAAGAATTCGAATTCACGGATGTATTCTGCAATCCAAAAGTTATCATGGCATCATTGCTACGATACAATCCAATACCTGCAGGGTTTGTAGAGGTAGTCGATATATCTCCACCCAAAGCACCCATTGCACCTCCCATGCCGACAAAACGAGCTGTTCCATTCAGATAAGTTTGCATAATATTGTTGGCATCGTACAACGTTTGAGCGTTCACCGCCATGCTGCCAAGCGCTAGGCCAGCAACCAAAACACATATCTTTTTCATTGTTATATTCTCAATAAATTAAATGATATATATAAATATAATAGTTCGCTTTTAAGCCATTTCATCATTCTTATCTACGACTGCTATGTCCACCGCCGCCTCGATTACCACCGCCTGAAAAACTACCTCTGCTGACAGAAGGAGAAGGACGGCTTACACTATTATATGAACGGCTAGGAGAATAAGATCTAGAATTATTGGATGGAGTATAAGAACGACGGCTACTATATCCATTATTATTGTTAAATGGAGTATAAGAACGACGGGGCTCACTTTGATTGAAAGAACGAGTGTACACACCGTTATTGCTATATCCACTTACGTCATTACCTCTGCGGCTGCTATAGCCTCCTCCATCTATCGTTCCATTGTATGCCCGCGTACTACTTGGACGGTCATAACTATCGCGGCGTGAAGAAGAAGCATCGGTACGAATGGTCTCTCCTTGGCGTGTTCCTATAACCCGACGAGAATTCATGGTAGAATTGCGTACCGGATCGCCGCCTTGCATGTTAGCTTCATTGATATATCTTCTAGATGAAGTACCATTAAAGTTACCCCCATAATTGGAAGATCCATAATTACCACCACGCGTATAAGTATTACCTCCATAGTTTGAATATCGGTTGTTGCGATAAGTTACGCCTGCCAAATGATGGCCGTCATCCCAACGAGAGGAATACCAGCCGCCACGATGTGCGTAATAACCGCCATCCCATCCATGGCCGTACCAACCGCCATAGTATGGATATCCACCACCCCAATACGAGTAATAAGGACTATAGCCATAGCCCCAGCCATAATTCCAACCGAAGCCCCAACCATAGGAATTAAAGCGCCAATCCCACCATAATCTATTAGAGAAAGTAGGAAAAGCATACGCATACATTCCATCGTCATAAACGTTCCAATCCCACGAATTCAATCCGTAAACAATATCCCAATAATAAGGGCTCGAAATACTTATAGCAAAACGAGGATTGCGGAAACGAATAAGGCGGGTAGCATATTCGTAATCGTCGTCGGTTCCATCAAAACCATTTACCCAATTACCATCTAAATCTTGATCGTAGACAGAAGAATGGCCATTACGGTTCTGTGGACTATTAGCATTGTTATCGTCAATATACAATGTGTCGCTCACGGCAGCATTTCCATTATCATACGTACCATTAGCATCAGAATAATTGACATTATCAGTTGAACTGTAACGACGATTGTATTCATCTACATTTCGAGTACCAGCATTATTACTTCTACGCACAATAACCGTTGTCGGATTATTTTGCGAAGTAGTAACCACAACCGTCGTCGGCTTATTACGCTTAACGGTTTTCACGGTCGATTTAGAATTTGTCTCAGTCGGTGCCGTTTTGTCTTTAGAAGGGACAAAATAAAGGTCGTCTTCATTTTGTGCCATCATGCTGAGTGGAAGAAACCCCAGAAGCATCATTAGAAAAACAATCTTTTTCATACCATTTATTTTTTATTAGTTATACATTCTTATTTTTCACGTTACAAAACTAGTAACTTCAACGCACTCAAAAAAGAAAAATATCCTATTCTAGGGTAGGGTTTTCCCTAAATATAAAAGTGCTTCATCTCCTATTAAAAAGGCATCGGCTGCTCGTTGCCCAGTCCCACGAATGGATTAACAGAATCACCTTTAGGTTCACTCTCGCTATAATTCGATTCATTCATCTTCGAGCCTAATATATTAGCATTTTCATCACCAGGCATCGGAATGACATCATCATTGGGATTCTGGAATTTGGCAAAGTCATTCTTGAATCGAAGCAATACATCACCGGTCTTACCATTACGGTGTTTGGCTATAATTATCTCGGCCATACCTCGAAGATCATTTCCATTGCGATCTTCGTAGATTCTATAATATTCGGGACGGTGAATGAAGATAACGATATCGGCATCCTGCTCAATAGCTCCCGATTCACGTAAGTCACTCAATTGTGGGCGCTTACTTTCTGCAGCACTTTCGGGACGCGATGGATCGGTACGCTTCTCTACATCACGATTAACCTGAGAAAGCGCGATGATAGGAATCTTCAATTCCTTGGCAAGTCCTTTGAGCGAACGAGAGATAGTGCTGACCTCTTCCTGACGGTTAAAGCCCATTCCGCTGGCGGTCATCAATTGCAAATAGTCGACTATTATACACTCTACATGATGTTCCCTAACCAATCGACGAGCTTTGGTTCGGAATTCAAAGATAGACAGACCCGGCGTTTCGTCGACAAAGAGAGGCGCATCTATCAAATTCTTCAATTTACTATCCAATTGAGCCCATTCGTAATCGGCCATTTGACCGCTTCTGATTTTTTCACCCGGTATTTCACAAACATTAGATATCAAACGGTTTACTAACTGCACATTACTCATCTCAAGAGAGAACAAAGCACAAGGTTTACGGTAATCAACCGCTATGTTTCGAGCCATTGACAATGCAAATGCAGTTTTACCCATGGCTGGACGAGCAGCAATAATAATCAGATCGGACTTTTGCCATCCGGCCGTTATCTGATCCAAGTCATGAAACCCCGATTCCAAACCACTCAAACCATCTGTACGAGCTGCTGCCTTTCGGAGCTGTTCATAAGCTTCTTCGATGACCGGATTGATTTGAGTATAGTCTTGCTTTAAATTCTTCTGAGCAATTTCAAAGAGTTTACCCTCCGCTTCCTGCATTAAGTCATCCACATCAAGGGTCGTGTCAAAAGCCTTGGACTGAATGCCGCTGGTATAAGAGATCAATTGGCGTGCCAAATATTTCTGAGCTATAATCTGAGCATGGTACTCTATATGGGCAGACGAAGCTACACGGCTACTCAATTCGGTGATATAGAAAGGGCCACCCACTTCTTCAAGTTCATCATTCTTTTCCAGTTGTTCTTTCACCGTCAGAATATCAACAGGCTTTTCTTTCAGAGCCAAATCAGAAATGGCCTTAAATATTAATTGATTACGATGCTCATAAAATGACTCTGGGCGGAGTATTTCACTGACTTGCGAAAAAGCATCTTTTTCTATCATCAGCGCTCCGAGCACAGCCTCTTCCAAATCTACAGCCTGAGGTTGCAAACGCCCATAATCGCTCACCGGTTGTCCTTCCGAAACTTTCTTTCCACGCGTTGAAGGATATCTCTTCTTTTCTTCCATTTTATATTATATCAAATTTATTGCAAAGATAATTTTCTATTTCCTTTTTCCCTTGATTTTTCACAATTACTTTTTAACTTTGTACCACTTATTATGAACAATTTACTTTATGATTTCTTTTCCTAACTGTAAAATCAACCTAGGTTTATATGTTACATCTCGCCGTCCCGACGGTTATCACGAACTAGAGACCATCTTCTACCCTATTCCTCTTGAAGATTCTCTCGAAATAGTCCCGGGCTCGACGCAGACAGACTGCACTCTTCATCTTTTCGGCAATGCGGTAGAATGTAATACTGAAGATAATCTAGTGATGAAAGCATACCGCGTATTGCAAAAAGATTTTGCATTACCGCCTCTTAATATTTCGCTCTACAAACAAATTCCGTCGGGTGCGGGACTAGGCGGAGGATCATCAGATGCAACCTTTATGCTCAAATTAGTCAATGACTACTGCAAGTTAGGATTGTCAGCCGTACAACTAGAAAACTATGCCACACAACTTGGAGCGGATTGTGCCTTTTTCGTTCGTAACACGCCCATGTTGGCTCGAGGTATCGGGAATATTTTTTCTCCAATCAACCTTTCGCTCAATGGATACAAGATTGTTATCGTAAAGCCTGATATTTTTGTTTCAACTCGAGAGGCATTCTCTTTAATTAAACCGCATACGCCAGAGTATGATTTAGCAGAAACAATAGCACTACCGATCAATCAATGGAAGAAATATCTTCAAAACGATTTTGAGCAAAGTGTTTTTCCACAACATCCAGAAATAGCTAATATTAAAGAAAGACTATATCAAAGCGGTGCCATTTATGCCTCTATGTCCGGTTCGGGCTCTTCAGTCTATGGAATATTCCCGAAAGATTATGTGGATGATTCCGCAGCATTCAAAGATTTATTTTATTTCTGCGGTATTCTTAAATAGCCATATTCCAACGAGCGCACCACTGTTAAAGAAAAATAAAACAATAAGTCGTCCATGTAACTTTTTCATTTTGAGCATATCTAATCAATAAATTCCGCGAAATAAAAGCGGAAAACAGACACAAATAGTTTATCAAAAACAAACTCAAAATGAAAACAAAATTAATGATGGTGGCTACAATTCTATTATTCGGTATAGGGTTGTCGGCCCAAGCACAAGGTAAAGGTTTTAAAAACGAAAAACGAAGATTTGACGTAGCAAAGATGGATTCTATGCGGTGTCAACGTATGACAAACGAACTAATGCTGAATGATGCAACGACAGCAAAATTCAAAGCGATGTACATGGATTATTTGGCAGACATGAGAAATGCAATGATGCCTGCTGGGAAAATCGACAGAAACGCCATTAAAAGAGACCCTCTGAAAGAGATGACAGACGCTGAAGTTCAGAAAATGTTGGAAAACAGATTTGACAGAGAACAAAAGATGTTAGACGTACGTGTCAAATACTATAAAGAATTCAAACGCTTTCTCTCTCCGAAACAAATCGCTCGAATATTCCGTCCACGCTTTCAAGGCAAACGCATGATGCATCCCAGATTTTTAGCCAATAAAGAAGGAAACAAAAGAATGCATCAATGGAACGGGCAAATGAATAAAAAATGGAATAAACAAGATAAGAATGGATACCCTCAACAACCAGTAGAAAAAGATAATTAACTTTCGCCTTGACAGTGATGAGACATTAGTTGATCATTTACTCTAGTTCTTTCGGTTTGGAATACAGCGATAACAAAGGAAAACAACAGCATATATTTATAAGTTTACGTGTATTTGCACAAGCTGAAACAAACATTCTTTGTCCTCCAAAATGACATATGGACCTAAAAATATTTTCGTCCATACGTTTTCAAAAAAACTTAAGGAAGTCACCGAAAAAACTAACATACGACAATTTCGGCTCACAGACATGAGTCGAAATTGTCGTATGTTATAGTCTAGGGGATACCATGTAGCCCATTGTTCGCTGACTTAATAATGCGTCAAAACTTAAGATAACGAAAATGATGTTATCGCTTTTTATTATTTATTTTTTGTTATTGCTCCTAACTTGCACTAACTTTGCGACAAAATAAGAACGAAAGAAAGAGTGCAACGATATTTTATATACTTAAGTTACGACGGCACAGCTTACCACGGTTGGCAAATACAACCCAATGGCGTGAGTATACAAGAATGCCTCAACAGAGCCCTCAATACTATTCTGAATGAGGGCATTTCGGTGACAGGCGCCGGTAGGACCGACACAGGAGTACATGCCCGCTTGATGGTAGCTCACTTTGATACGGAAAACGAAATAAATTGTGAAAGATTTGCTGATAAACTAAATCGTGTACTCCCCCCAGATATAGCCATTAACAAGATAGAGAAAGTTCGCAATGATGCCCATGCTCGATTTTCGGCTATCTCAAGAACATACAAATACTATATTTCTACTTCAAAATATCCATTCGGCAGAAACTATCAATGGAATTTGCGCTTTGCGCCCAATATAGAGCTCATGAACAAAGCGGCTGAATTATTGCTAGAATGCACCGACTTTACGAGTTTCTGCAAATTGCATAGCGACAATAAAACAAATATCTGCCACATATCTGTCGCCCATTGGGAACAATTGGATGATAATCGATTGGTGTTTACCATTCAAGCCGACCGTTTCTTGCGCAATATGGTAAGGGCTATTGTGGGAACTCTGGTAGATGTAGGTCGAAACAAAATATCCATAGAAGACTTTCGACGTATCATTTTTGAGAAAGATCGTTGTAAAGCAGGCAGTTCTGCTCCAGCAGAAGGCCTATTCTTATACAATATTGCATACGACGAAGACATAAAAGAAGCCGAAACGAAAGCCGGTACCTCTAATAAAAAGGCAGAGTAATATGTGGTTGACTCTCGCTTTCCTTTCTGCCACTCTATTAGGTTTTTATGATGTTTTCAAGAAGCAGTCTCTAAAAGATAATGCCGTACTTCCCGTTCTGTTTCTCAATACGGCAATATGCTCGCTAATCTTTTTGCCTTTCATTATTCTTTCTGCATATACATCCTGTCTCGACAATACGATTGTACATGTGGCATCTGCAGGGTGGGCAACTCACAAGTATATTCTACTCAAATCTTTCATCGTACTTGCCTCATGGATATTCGGATACTTTGGCATGAAACATCTGCCCCTCACCATTGTAGGCCCTATCAATGCCACTCGCCCTATTATGGTACTACTCGGTGCGGTACTTATCTTTGCCGAACGTCTCAACATCTATCAATGGGTTGGAGTACTGCTTGCCATCATTTCATTTTTCTTGCTTAGCCGCTCAGGGAAGAAAGAAGGGATTAACTTTCGACATAACAAATGGATCTTTTTCATCATACTGGCCGCTATAGCCGGAGCCGTGAGTGGCTTATATGACAAGTACCTTATGAAACGCTTCGACCCGATGCTCATTCAGTCGTGGTACAATATCTATCAAACCATCATTATGTGTCCCATTTTGCTATTTTTATGGTTGCCGGTTCGCCATAAAACGACCCCATTCCAATGGAAATGGACCATCATAATGATCTCCTTATTTTTAAGTGCAGCCGACTTCGCCTATTTTTATGCACTGAATATTGACGGATCGATGATTTCTATCGTTTCGATGATTAGACGAAGTAGCGTAGTGGTCTCGTTCCTTTTTGGCGCTCTCGTCTTTCATGAAAAGAATCTCAAAAGTAAAGCTATAGACCTTATTTTAGTTCTATTAAGTATGATTTTTCTTTATTTCGGCACGAAATAAAAAGTATTTAAGTATTTTCGCAACATAATATTTCCAAATGATGATGAAAAAAAACATTTTTAGTTTCGCTATAGCAGTATTTCTGATGTCACCACTATTGGCACAAACTGCAAAACAATTGTTTCGTGCAATGCCGGATTCTATTTTGCCATTGCTCACCGCCAATAATAGAGCTGACTGCACCGACTTTATGGATAGCAAAATGAAGGCAGAAGTAGTCAATGTATTCAAGGAAAAGACTCAAATGACCGAAATGACAAACGACTATATAGCATTGAGACTTTCGGAAGCATCTACTTGGCAAATGAAGTTGTTGCCTACAAACGGCAGCACTAAAATAATATGTGTGATAAATACTGTCGAAGGTCCTATCGCAGATAGCCGAATTGCTTTTTACAATACGAATTGGACACCATATAAGACAGAAAGCTACATCAAACTCCCGACGATAGACGATTTTTTCAAGGCACCTCAAACAAACGATGAAAATGACTCCATCTTCATTCAATATACTAATGCCCGCCGCAAATGTGACATGTGCCTTGTAAAAATGGATTTAAGCAAAGAAGACAACTCACTTACAACTACATTTACGACGCCTTACTATATAAATAAGACTGCCATCAAAGACATGAGACCTTTCCTTTGCGATGTTATCAAATATACATGGACAAAACAAAAGTTTATTAGAGAATAAATAGCCGAAAGATTGTCACAGAGAACGTTTTAGTTTCAAGAAAATCATTTAGTTGTAGCCTCGTAATGCGTCTGCCGCAATATAAGAACAAAAAAAGAAGTCCTTTTCTAACACATTAATGCTTCGAAAAGAACTTCTTTCTACAAATTTCAAGATCAAAAGATTCGCTAATGTCTAAACCACGTTGAATCCATTACTATTTTATTTCCTGATTTATCGAATGTACATAGCTTCAACATTCCTCCATTGTGATCGAAGTACTTAACTTCAATGGGGTGCAATCCTTTGCGCAAAGCTTTCTGTCCTATAACCTCACGAGCCGAATGTGCCATATCGTTATCTACAATAAGGTTTTCATCAATACACAATGTACTACCATCATCAGACTCTAGTGCAAACGTATAAATACCGTCAGCCGGAATATCCAAATATCCAGTAATTACCAAGCCGATATTCCCTTTTGCCTGTGCAGGAATAGAGACATTATCCACAACATAGCTGCCATTCTTTTTTGCCTTATCGATTTCAGAACAACGTTCTCCCGCATAATCATACCATGTAGCTATCAACCCTTTTTCCTGAGCGGTAGCATTAGCCTTGGGATTGGCATAAGTATCTTTTATGTATTTTACATCAACGCAATCCGAAGGCGAACCATCCGGACGGAATGTACGAAAACGAAAATTCGTACTTTGGTTTACAGTTATTGGATGGGTATAATGCACGGAATTCTTCTCGGGCATACTTCCATCGGTCGTATAACGTATTTGCGTCGATGGCAATTGAGACTGCAAAGTAATTGTATCGGAGGCAATAAATGCATTTGTTTTATAGAACCCATCCAAATCTGGAATACGATAACGAATCCCCATCAGATCCATTCGGCAAAATAAAGGTGCTGCCTGCCCATAAAAAGATTTTCCTTCCAGCTTATTTTCAGGCTGAGCCCAAGCTATTTCACTCAGGGCGATTAAGCGAGGAAATAACATATACTCCATACGTTTCAAAGTAGGAATCCATTCGGTCCATAAATTAGCTTGAACGCCACAAATCAATTTCTTCTGCTCGCCACTAATCTTAAAATTGGTGGGATCGTAAGCAAGTATTTTAGAAATAGACTTTTGATCCTCCAAATAATCAAAATACATACAATCTGTAGGCGTGCAGATAGCGTGTTTACCCGACGCTGTAGCATTTGGAACAGCTTCAGGACTCCATCCGCGCCACCACATAATAGTTGCATCCGAGGTCAATCCATCATCTCCTACTTCGTCCCAACCTATAAGGTGTTTCCCATTAGCTTTAAAGAAACTTTCCATTTTACGCACAAACCATGCTTGAAGCTCTTCAGGAGACTTCAGTCCTTCAGCCTTTATTCGTTTTTGACAATCGGCACATTTTTTCCAATTAGCCTTGTCTACTTCATCTCCTCCCATGTGAATATATTTAGAAGGAAATAACTTAAATACTTCTTTATAAATATTTTCGCAAAATTCTATAGAAGAATCTTTCCCAGGACAAATGGGAGAAGAGAAAAGAGTTCCCCATCCCACCAAACCGGAACAAGCCACATCGGGATATTCTGCTATAGCAGCCATAAAATGTCCCGGCATATCTATTTCGGGGATGACTTCTATGCCACGTTGAGCAGCATAAGCCACGATATCACGTATATTCTGTTGTGTATAAAATCCGCCATATATAGTATCGGTATTGACTACCTTCAGCCGATTGCTTGGCAACAACATATCTGGATTCTGATCAACACGTGCACGTCTTAAGCATTCTCTATCCTGTGAATTTAATTTGCGCCACGCCCCTTTTTGAGTCAACAACGGATATTTTTTGATTTCAATGCGCCAACCTTGATCGTCTGTTAGATGCCAATGAAATCTATCTAATTTATAAAAAGCCATTAAGTCGAGCACCTGTTTCACTTCATCTACAGTCCAGAAATGACGAGAAGAATCAAGCATCAATCCGCGCCAACCAAAACGTGGAGCATCCCATATTCTCACAAATGGAACAGAAAAAGATATTCCTTTATTCAGATTCAGTGTACGTTCTATCTCGGCAGGGAGTAACTGACGAAGAGTGGATATACCCGAAATGATACCCGAATAATCAGCCCCCTTTATAATAACACCTTTTTTATCAACAAACAACTGGTATCCTCCCGCACTCGTTATCTCTTTCGAAAGTTCTAAGCGAATATCAGAATTAATTGTATTTAATCGAACTGTTGCAGTAGTAACACCCGACAAAACTGTCTTAAGATACTTGCCGGCAGGGAGCAAGGATGAAGTAGATACTCCGATCACCATGCGGTTACCCACCCGATAATTGCCGCCCATCACTTCCATCTTGACAGGAGTAGGAATAACTGTTATTTTAGTCTGGACGGCAGAAGCCGAAAATAAAAAGGTAGCTGACGATAATAAACAAATCAGCAATAGTATTCTTTTTAATAAGTACATAAGTAGTTATATTGTTATTGTTTGAATTACAATATTCGCCATAATTATTGAAATGAACAAAAAAACGTTCTTTTTTTAATCTATTTTCATAAGATCGCCGCATATACGAGATACGTATAAGATTTCTTTTGATCTATCTACAATATACCCCTAAAAACAGAATAACGATAAGTATTCTATCAGACATAAGATGACAAAGTTTATAAATATGTAATTGAAATTACAGAAAGACAGTCGACAAAGTTGGCACCTATAAAAGTTTCTCAAATTTCGCCATATTTCATTTTATTAATGATAAACTTTGCGTATCTTTGCACAAAATAAAAGGGAAAATGTATAATGATACTTTATATGTCTACAAGCAAAATTCGATTGCATGTACTTCCTTTTTCTTTATTAGAAAGCCTAAGAATTCCCAGAATATATTACAAAAAGGTTCGGCCGACTCATATTGGCCGATTTTCGGCATGACCGATCATAAAGATCCTAGAGAAAGAAAAATTATGATAATGAAATTATAATAAAAGGACGGAACATTATATGGAACAGCTAAAACATGAATGTGGTGTAGCGATGATAAGACTCTTGAAGCCTCTATCATATTATGAAAAAAAATACGGCACGTGGATGTATGGTCTCAACAAGCTTTATTTGCTAATGGAGAAACAACACAACCGCGGTCAAGAAGGAGCCGGTTTGGCGTGCGTAAAACTTGACGCAAAGCCTGGTGAAGAATATATGTTTCGTGAAAGGGCTTTAGGTTCAGGTGCCATTACCGACATTTTTAATACGGTAATGGGTAAATTCAAGGAATATTCCCCCGAACAGCTCAACGATGTAGATTTTGTCGCTCATCAATTGCCCTTTGTAGGTGAAGCCTACATGGGGCATTTGCGTTATAGTACGACAGGACGTTCTGGCATATCATTCGTTCATCCTTTCTTGCGTCGGAATAATTGGCGTGCCAAAAACCTGGCCGTTTGTGGTAATTTCAATATGACAAACGTAGATGAAATTTTTAAAAGCATCACTTCTATAGGGCAGCACCCCAGAGAATATTCTGATACCTATATTATATTGGAGCAACTGGGACACCGCCTAGATCGGGAAGTAGAACGAGTATACAACCTCGCTACCGAAAAAGGGAAGACAGGAATGGACATTACCAGCTACATCGAAGATTATATCGATATGGGCAATGTATTACGTACTTCCAGTAAAGTATGGGATGGAGGATACGTGATTAATGGTTTGACAGGTAGCGGAGAAATGTTTTCGATGCGCGACCCGTGGGGTATTCGTCCTGCATTTTGGTATTCAGACGATGAAGTCATCGTACTAGCCTCCGAACGCCCCGTTATCCAAACGACATTCGATGTATCTTTTGAATCTATCAAAGAGCTACAACCGGGGCAGGCACTACTCGTCAACAAATACGGCAAACTACATACTCAACAAATCATCAAGCCCAAAGAGAAAAGAGCTTGTTCGTTCGAACGGATTTATTTCTCTCGGGGAGGAGATCGCGATATCTATCGAGAACGAAAAGAATTAGGACGCAAACTAGTGCCTAATATATTGAAAGCTATAGACCACGATATAGACCACACCGTTTTCTCTTATATTCCCAACACCGCAGAAGTAGCCTACTATGGTATGCTCGAAGGGCTTGACAACTTCCTGAATGAAGAGAAAGTACAAAAGATAAAACAGTTGGGACACAATCCTTCTCTTGACGAATTAGAACAGATATTGTCACGCCGCATACGAAGTGAAAAGGTAGCATATAAAGATATAAAACTACGAACTTTTATTGCAGAAGGTAACCGCCGCAACGATTTGGCAGCCCATGTTTACGACATTACTTATGGATGTTTAAGACCAAAGATTGATAATCTTGTCATCATTGATGATAGTATTGTTCGAGGTACAACCCTAAAACAAAGCATTCTGAGTATTCTCGATCGTCTTGAACCCAAAAAGATCGTTGTCGTCAGTTCATCACCACAAATTCGTTACCCTGATTACTACGGTATAGACATGGCTCGCATGAGCGAATTCATTGCTTTCAAAGCAGCCATCGAATTACTTAAAGATCGGGAAATGCGCTATATTATCGAAGCGGCCTACCGTAAATCGAAAGAGCAAACAAATAAGCCTAAAGATCAAATGGTGAACTACGTGAAAGAAATATACGCACCATTCACGGACGAAGAGATTTCAGAGAAAATGGTACAACTGCTCACCACAAAGAATACTAAAGCTAAAATACAAATCGTGTACCAGCCGCTCGAAGGTTTGCACGAAGCTTGTCCCAATCATTTAGGCGATTGGTACTTTAGCGGAAACTACCCTACACCCGGTGGCATCAGTATGCTAAACCAGGCATTTATTAACTATATAGAAAAGGTATATCAATTCTAACAGACCACATATATTATTAATAATGAACAAGACGAATAATAAAACGACTGAGAATGGAGAAGCCACACAAGCAACACTTATACTAAGTGATGGCTCACGTTTTTGCGGAACGTCTTTCGGCTATGAGAAACCGGTTGCCGGAGAAGTTGTATTCAATACGGCAATGAATGGTTATCCCGAAAGTCTTACCGATCCGTCGTATGCCGGACAATTGATGACTCTGACTTATCCACTTATCGGCAACTACGGCGTACCACCTTTTACGATTGAGAAAAACGGACTTCCCCATTTTATGGAAAGTGAAAAGATTCATGCTGAAGCTATTATTGTATGCGACTACTCAAAAGAGTATAGTCATTGGAACGCTGTAGAGAGTTTGGCTTCTTGGTTGAAACGAGAACAAGTTCCGGGTATTACCGGCATTGACACTAGAGCTTTAACAAAGAAATTACGCGAACAAGGAGTAATGATGGGGCGCATCGTATTCGGCGACCCAGATAAGGCAGAACAAGTAGAAATACCCGACTATAGTACTATCAATTATGTAGACTGTGTTTCATGCAAGGAAGTGATTCGCTACAATGAAGGAAAAGACAAGAAAAAAGTGGTACTTGTAGATTGTGGTGTGAAAGATAATATTATTCGTTGTCTATTGAAACGTGACGTAGAAGTTATTCGTGTTCCTTGGGATTATGATTATAACGTTCTAGAATTCGACGGATTGTTTATCAGCAATGGCCCTGGCGACCCGAACAATTGCAGCGACGCTGTTAAGAATCTACGTAAAGCCATGTCTAACGAGAAACTCCCCATCTTTGGCATTTGCATGGGCAACCAACTACTTGCTGTAGCCGGAGGAGCTAAAGTTTATAAATTGAAATACGGACATCGCAGCCATAACCAACCAGTACGTCAAGTAGGCACTGAGCGATGTTTCATTACTAGCCAAAATCATGGCTTTGCCGTTGATAACAATACATTAAACAACGATTGGGAACCGCTTTTCATTAACATGAACGACGGCTCGAACGAAGGTATACGTCATAAACACAACCCGTGGTTCTCTGCGCAATTCCATCCGGAAGCAGCCAGCGGTCCTACAGATACAGAATTTCTGTTCGACAAGTTTATTAACCTCTTTAAAGCATAACGATTCATTATGAAAGACAATATAAAGAAGGTATTGCTCCTTGGTTCGGGAGCATTAAAAATAGGTGAAGCCGGCGAATTTGACTATTCCGGTTCACAGGCATTGAAGGCACTGAAAGAAGAGAATATCCATACAGTGCTTATTAATCCGAATATCGCCACAGTACAAACATCGGAAGGCGTAGCCGACCAAATATATTTTTTACCGGTAACCCCCTATTTCGTTGAAAAAGTTATAGAGAAAGAGAAACCGGACGGCATCATGCTTGCTTTTGGCGGACAAACAGCATTGAATTGTGGTGTTCAGCTCTATAAGTCGGGCGTATTGAAAAAATATAACCTAAGAGTACTAGGTACACCTGTACAAGCTATTATGGACACCGAAGATCGCGAATTGTTCGTCGAAAAACTAAATGAAATTAATGTCCATACTATCAAAAGCCAAGCAGTAGAAAATATAGAAGATGCACGCAGAGCTGCAAAAGAACTTGGTTACCCAGTTATTATTCGTGCAGCTTATGCCCTCGGCGGACTTGGTTCAGGCTTTTGCGATGACGAAAAGCAACTCAACACACTAGTAGAAAAGGCTTTTTCTTTCTCTCCGCAAGTTTTGGTAGAAAAGAGTTTGAAAGGCTGGAAAGAAGTAGAATACGAAGTGGTACGCGACCGGTATGATAACTGCATAACGGTCTGCAATATGGAAAATTTCGACCCGTTGGGAATACACACCGGAGAAAGCATTGTCATCGCTCCATCCCAAACGTTAAGCAATCGTGACTATCACAAACTGCGCGAACTTTCTATTCGTATAATCAGACATATCGGCATCGTTGGCGAATGCAATGTACAGTATGCTTACGATCCAAATTCAGAAAATTACCGTGTTATTGAAGTCAATGCACGCCTATCACGCTCTTCGGCTTTGGCATCCAAAGCCACCGGCTACCCACTAGCTTTTGTCGCAGCTAAACTCGGATTAGGTTATGGGCTATTTGAATTGAAAAATTCTGTAACAAAGACAACAAGTGCTTTCTTCGAACCAGCTTTAGACTACGTTGTCTGCAAAATACCTCGTTGGGACTTAGGCAAATTCCGTGGAGTAGACAAAGAATTGGGCAGTTCTATGAAATCGGTTGGAGAAGTCATGGCTATTGGCCGAACTTTTGAAGAAGCCATTCAAAAGGGATTGCGAATGATTGGTCAAGGCATGCACGGATTTGTGGAAAATAAAGAGCTCGTCATTGACGATTTGGATAAATCATTGAGACAACCTACCGACAAACGTATTTTCCTTATTTCAAAAGCTTTCAGAGCAGGATATACCGTCGATCAGGTTCATGAACTGACAAAAATAGACTGTTGGTTCTTGCAGAAGCTAATGAACATTATCAATACTGCCAATGAACTTGAAGCATGGGGCAATAATCATACACAATTGGCAGAAATGCCAACCGAACTGCTTCGGCGGGCAAAAGTTGAAGGCTTTTCAGACTTTCAAATTGCACGTGCAATCAATTACAACGGAGATTTGGAAGACGGCATTATGATGGTACGAAACTACCGTAAGAGCATCGGGCTTGTCCCCTCCGTAAAACAAATCGATACGTTGGCTGCCGAATATCCGGCAAAGACTAACTATCTATACATCACTTATAGTGGCATAGAGCACGATATCTGCTTCGAAAACGACAAACGCTCGGTTGTTGTTCTCGGCTCTGGAGCCTACCGTATCGGTTCGTCCGTAGAATTCGACTGGTGTGGTGTTCAAGCACTGAACACTATCCGAAAAGAAGGATACCGTTCTGTTATGATCAACTATAATCCCGAAACGGTTTCGACAGACTATGACATGTGCGACAGGCTTTATTTCGACGAATTGACATTTGAAAGAGTAATGGATATTATCGATTTGGAAGCACCTCATGGCGTCATTGTATCAACGGGCGGACAGATACCGAACAATCTGGCCATGCGACTTGACGAACAGAAAGTGAATATACTTGGTACATCAGCCAAATATATAGACAATGCGGAAGATCGTAATAAGTTCTCCGAGATGCTGGATCGAATCCATGTTGACCAACCCGAATGGCAAGAACTTACTTCAATGGAAGATATTGACAAATTTGTTCAGTTAGTAGGTTTCCCTGTTTTGGTTCGCCCATCTTATGTTCTGTCAGGAGCTGCAATGAATGTATGTTCCAACAACGAAGAGCTGGTACGATTTCTGGAACTGGCCGCCAATATTTCAAAGAAACATCCGGTTGTAGTAAGCCGCTTCATCGAACATGCCAAAGAAGTTGAAATGGATGCTGTAGCTCGCGACGGTGAAATCATAGCTTACGCCATTAGCGAACATATCGAATTTGCCGGTGTTCACTCCGGCGATGCTACCATTCAATTTCCACCGCAGAAGTTATATGTTGAAACGGTTCGACGCATCAAGCATATAAGTCGAGAAATTGCACGCGAGCTGCATATATCGGGTCCGTTCAATATACAGTATCTGGCACGCGAAAACGATATTAAAGTTATAGAGTGTAACCTCCGTGCTTCACGCTCTTTCCCCTTTGTCAGCAAGGTCTTGAAGTTGAATCTCATTGAGCTTGCTACAAAAGTGATGTTAGATATCCCTGTTGAGAAACCGTCGAAGAATTTATTTGACTTGGATTACGTAGGTATCAAAGCTTCACAATTTTCATTCAATCGTCTGCAAAAAGCCGATCCGGTACTTGGGGTAGACATGGCGTCAACAGGCGAAGTAGGTTGTATAGGCGAAAACACATCGAGCGCTTTGCTCAAATCAATGCTTTCAGTAGGTTATCGTATTCCTAAAAAAACGGTACTGCTTTCGACCGGTACCCAACGACAGAAAGCCGATATGATGAGCGCCGCACGTATGTTAGTCGACAAGGGTTATAAACTGTATGCCACCAAAGGTACCTACTTGGCCTTAGCCATGAACGGTATACCCAGTACATTGGTATACTGGCCTAGCGAAGAGGGCAATCCTCAAGCAATAGACATGCTTCACAGCCATGAAATTGATATGGTAGTCAACATTCCAAAGAACTTGTCGGAAAGAGAACTGACTAACGGCTACAAAATTCGTCGTGCAGCTATAGATCTCAATGTCCCACTTATTACAAATGCGCGATTGGCCGATGCTTTTATCAAAGCTTTCTGCACTATGACACTTGACGATTTAAAAATCAGAAGTTGGGCAGAATACAAATAACTGTGACGGACAACTATTTAGAAACAATAAAGGTAGATCAACTATCTATCGGCTATCAGGGAAAAGATGCACCACATATAGTGGCAAACCGCATTCATACTTCCCTGCTTAGTGGAGAATTGACTTGTTTGCTTGGTGCCAACGGAGCAGGCAAGTCAACTCTTCTTCGTACTCTATCCATGTCACAACCGGCTCTAAAAGGAGACATTTATTTAAAAGGGCGAAATATTAAAGAATATTCGCGTAGCGAATTGGCCTCGCTCATTAGTGTGGTACTTACCGATCGCTGCGAGGTAGAAGGAATGACCGTCAGAGAACTAATCTCTTTGGGTCGTACTCCTTACACCGATTTTTGGGGTCATTTAAGCGAAAAAGACGAATCCGTTATCGAACAAGCCATTTCATTGGTAGGTATCAAGAATTTAGTAAGAAGAAGATTGAATACACTGAGTGATGGCGAAAGACAAAAGGCGATGATAGCGAAAGCCCTAGTACAAGAGACCCCTATCATTTTGCTTGATGAACCAACTGCCTTTTTAGACTTTCCTAGTAGAGTAGAAATCATGCAATTGCTACGCCGGCTAAGCCACAAGACAGACAAATCTATTCTACTTTCTACTCACGACCTAGAACTGGCTCTCCAGATAGCTGATAAAATATGGTTAATGGAACGAGGCAAAGAACTGATAACGGGAACTCCCGAAGATCTTACGATCAACGAAAGGCTTACTAATTTCTTTCAGTGTGACGGAGTATTTTTCAATGAACAGACAGGACTGTTTTGCATTAACAATCCTATCACCGACTGTATCGGCATTAAAGGACATGGCAAGCGTTTCGATATGGCACGCAAGGCATTAAGACGGATCGGCATAGACACAGTGGAGGACTGCCAATCAGCAATAACAGTGAATGTGACCGACAAATCTTTCGAGATCATCCACGAAAATATAAAAGTAGCAGAGACATCGACAGTAGAATATTTACTGAAACGAATAAAAGAAATCATATAAATATGATCTCCCAAAGGTCCCAACCTTTGTTGAGCAGACCGTAATAAAAAGATAATATTATTCGGTACAGATTAATCACACCAAAATAAGATGGATAACAGTTTTTCAATAAAAGGAGGAGTCTCCCGCAATCCGGCCATACGCCTCTCCCAACCAGTCAATATAGAAATTGGCAAAAAAGAACACATCGCCATTGTCGGACCAAACGGTGCCGGAAAAAGTTTGTTCGTAGGTATGCTTACGGGACAATATCCGCTGAAGGAGGGCAACATAACTTACGATTTCTCATCGGTTCAAAGCACTAAAGTAAGCGATAATGTAAAATATATGGCTTTTCGAGATTCATACGGAGCAGCAGACAACAACTATTATTATCAACAACGTTGGAACTCACAAGATACCGAAGCAACTCCCGATGTATGCGATATGCTCGGAAAAGTGAGTTACAGTGCATATCAAAAAGAACTCTTCGAACTATTCGACATCACTTCAATGCTTCACAAGAAGATTATTCTACTTTCTAGTGGTGAACTCCGAAAATTCCAGCTTGTAAAAGCGCTCCTTTCATCACCTCGAGTATTAATTATGGATAATCCTTTTATAGGCCTCGACGCTTCTACCAGACAATTACTCCTTGATCTGCTCCAAAAAATAGTAAATACCGGCAACGTGCAACTCATCTTGGTACTTTCCATGCTCGATGATATACCTCAATTCATATCACATGTCATTCCTGTAGTTGAAAAGACGATCTACCCAAAAGTAAATCGCCGAATATATCTTGAATCTTTCCAAACATCGGACAAGATAAATAACTACGAGAAACTGCAACAGAAAATCATAGAATTACCATATAACAATGTAGACTACAATTCGGAAGAAGTGATACGTCTCAATAATGTAAGCATCGTATATGGGGAGCGTACTATTTTGAAGAAGTTGGATTGGCTTGTTAGCCGTGGCGAAAAATGGGCTCTTAGTGGAGAAAACGGTGCCGGTAAATCGACTTTGCTAAGTCTGGTTTGTGCCGACAATCCTCAATCTTATGCCTGTGACATTACACTTTTCGGACGAAAGAGAGGCAGTGGCGAGAGTATTTGGGAGATAAAGAAACACATCGGTTATGTCAGTCCCGAAATGCATCGGGCCTATCTGAAAAATCTACCTACAATAGACATCGTAGCATCAGGATTGCACGACAGCATCGGACTCTATAAACATCCCCGCCCCGACCAATTTGCTATATGTGAGTGGTGGATGGATATCTTTGGTATAGCTTCATATAAAGACACCCCTTTCTTACAACTATCGAGCGGCGAACAGCGTTTGGCACTGTTAGCAAGAGCTTTTGTCAAGGACCCGGAACTACTTATTCTAGATGAGCCGCTCCATGGACTCGATACTTATAACCGCCGCCGCGTGAAAAAAATCATTGAAGCATTCTGCTTAAGGCGCAATAAAACCATGATAATGGTAACGCACTACGAAAGAGAATTGCCAAACATCATTGACCATCACATTTTTTTGAAGAAGAACAAATAAGATTAAAATATTTCTACTACATTTGCTGCATGAAGAATTGGTTACACCAGTTTAAAGAAAAAAACCACAAACGATATTTGGGAGGCATAGACTTCCTTAAATATATTGGTCCCGGACTTATTGTCACAGTAGGATTTATCGACCCAGGCAATTGGGCAACGAACTTTGCCGGAGGTGCCAGTTTCGGCTATTCATTGCTTTGGGTTATATCCTTATCGACTGTGATGCTTGTCGTCTTGCAACACAACGTAGCCCATTTGGGTATTGCCACCGGTAAATGTCTTTCTGAAGCCGCCCACGAATATCTCAAGCCAAAATATTCCATTCCACTATTAGGCAGTGCCGTAGCCGCATCGATGCTCACTTCACTCGCCGAGATACTTGGTGGAGCTATTGCCTTGAACATGCTATTTCATATTCCAATCAAAATAGGATCGCTCATTATCGCCATAGTAGCAGCACTGATGTTGCTCACAAACTCTTACCGATTAGTCGAAAAATACATTATCAGTTTCGTTTCGGTAATAGGCATTTCCTTTTTATACGAGCTATTTTTAGTTAAAATAAATTGGTCTCAAGCTGCCGTTGCATGGGTAAAGCCCGAAATTCCAAACGGCGGACTCTTTGTCATTCTAAGCATATTGGGTGCCATCGTTATGCCTCACAATCTTTTTCTTCATTCGGAAGTGATACAAAGTCGACAGATCAATCAAAAATCAGATAAAGAAATACGCCGCGCGCTGAAATTTGAATTTTTTGATACGCTTTTTGCTATGACAATAGGTTGGGCCATCAACAGTGCCATGATATTGCTAGCGGCATCTGCATTCTTTACCAGAGGTATACAGGTCAACGAAATGAGTCAAGCCCAACAGCTTTTGACTCCGCTGCTTGGCAACTCGGCAGGCATTGTCTTTGCCGTAGCACTTCTTATGGCAGGATTATCTTCTACCATTACGAGCGGTATGGCGGGCGGTTCTATCTTCAGCGGCATCTTCGGCGAATCTTACAATATAAGTGATATTCATTCGCGAACAGGTGTGCTTCTCTCTTTATTTGGCGCCTACATTATCATACTTTTCATCAATACCCCTTTCCAAGGACTGCTTTGGTCACAGATGTTGCTTAGTGTTCAACTACCTTTCACTATCTTTGCCCAAGTATATCTCACGTCCTCAGGCCAAGTCATGGGAAAATATGCCAACGGAAAGCGTATGAAATTTTTATTGTATATTATTGCTATCCTCATTCTTGCACTCAACGTATGGCTGCTTATCCATGGATAGCCTCTAATAAAATTCTAATCTATTTATAATACCTCTCTAATTCGATATATTAAATAAAGATTCTATCTTTGTTGTGTTCAATAATTAGACAATTCAGTTATAAAAAGTAAAAATTATGAAGAAGTATTTATTGAGTTTAGCTTTAGTTGGTGTTATGGCACTTGGTACATCAACAGTTTATGCCGGCACTCCTCAAAAGAAGAATGCTCCTGCAAAAACAGAGCAAACAGCTACGGTAAAGAAAGCAGCCGCAAAAAAAACTTGTACGTGTGGCCCAAAATGCGACAAGAAAAAATGCACTAAGCCGTGCAAATGTGCTAAATCGGCTGACAAAAAAACAACGAAGTCATGCTGTGCCAAAAAAGGCACAAAGGCTTCTAACAAGAAATGCGCTAAGTAAATAATTGAATTTCACGACAAAAATGGGGCTCGGACTATGTGGTATAGTTCGAGCTTTTTATTTTCTATCGTATCGAGATTTTTTAAAAGAATACGGCTCACCAATAATCGGAGCATAAGCAATAAGACACCATAACCTTTCGAGATAAAAAAACAGACGTATGTCGCAGCCATAACTAACGTATGTTGTAGAAGAAACTAACGTTAGTTGTCAGGATAACTTCCGTTAGTTACCGCAGTAACATGCGTTAGTTATGGCTGCGACATACGTTAGTTTTTTTGCAAGGAGAATAAGACCAAAGCTGTCGTTGTCGTATGTTCGTTTTTGGGGTGACGTCCTTAAGTTTTTTTGAAAACGTATGGACCTAAAACTTTTTAGGAGCATACGTCGTTTTGAGGACGCATACTATTCTTTCAATGTGAAAATAATCTATTCTTACTGATACTTAAAGTGACCTATGCCGGTATGACCAACCCTGCTATTTCTATTATACTTATAGTACCTCTTCCCGTCATGCTTACCATTTGTTTATCAGTTATATACATGTGTATGGTAGCAAAATGGGACCTAGCAAAGTGCATCTTCTCTCAGACAATCAGCGCTTTATGATTTCTCATATAAGGGCATTGATAATGAGCGACATAAGCAGCCAATGAAGATTGGCGTGCGAAAATCGTTTTTTCGACCCCGTTTTTATAGATGAACATTGGGAGCGACACTGATACTATTTTAACCACACCGAAGAGACGCTTTTGATACACGGAATCGAGGCTTCGTTTTCGAAAAATGATAAGGACGAACACAAAAATTCATAAGGACGAAAATAAATGTTTGTAAGTATAAACATTTATTTTCGTCCTTATGAATTTGTCGCTGTATATCAGCGAATTGCGCGTTCGTTCTTCATATTTTGTTCTGATTCGATTTATATTGGAGCGGTGAAATGAGTACGAAAAGAGTGCCCTGCAAGGGCCTGTTACCCTTGTTCGGATAAGAAAGTATCAGAATGTCGGGGAATGTTCACATTGAAATACGTTCTGAAAAATGGATTGTACGCAAAGTATTGTATCATAATTTGTTTCTGCGTCAATGGGGTGAGCACTCCAGGGATTTACATAGAGTAAAACAACATCTATGTGGCTGTTTATACAATCCTTTTATCTGCAAGCAAGTATTCTACTTTACAAATTAAAGTCCAACCATTTGTTGTAAAAACTCAATTGCTCATTTGAAGCGAAGTAATGCTCACCATCAGCCAATAGCGTAAGCCGAGCTTTATATTGATAAGAAAAAGCCTCAATTTCTTCTTTTGGAGATAGCGCATCTTTTGAGCCGTAGAGTATAGAAATAAATGAATTCCAGCTAAAATTCACAGGATGCTGTTTAACGTATGTATAATACGACCAATCTAATGTTTTTCCAATAGGCAAAGGTATTTTCTGCTCGCGTTCCAACCTTTCCTCGGTCACCCCAAATTCCGTCATCATGACCTGTATGATCCGCTCCATATTTACAACAGGAGAAAGAAACAATGCTTTTCGGATACTAGACCCATGGAAAGCCAACAAACTAAAATAGACACCAATACTACAGGCAAACAGATTTATCTCGGCACTCAATGTAGAAGCATACGCATAAACGGCACGAAGATCGGAAACACAATGTGAGGGATTGCATCCATAATGATGATTATTCTTACGATCTCCGTGTTCAGGTAAATCAAAACTCAAGACACTATAGTTTTTATTGATGGCATTTCCAACAAGCAACTCAATGACTTTGTCTTCCTTGTCAGACATATCTCCATGGACTGCAATAATAAGTTTATCGAGAGAATTTCCCCACAATATGGCAGGGATTTCAATGCAATCATTATGTATAAGCAATTTCTTTTTCATAACATCAAAATACAAATGATTCGTTTTTCTCCATTTATCTTATTTCTCATCAAAAAAGACAGCTGTTTATAATATGAAAAAATCAATACTAATATTTCGAATTCTTTGATTTATCAATAGTTTTTCCACTATGAGTCAGAACCTCCGTAGCTTGTATCATTGAAAAACAATATTTCTTCAATGCCATAAACTGCGCATTCATTTTCGCCTGAGAACAATGGCAACCATTCATGTTGTAACAAAACTCCTGCCGAGTAGCAGGATTGTAAACGTACAAATGAGATGCATCGCGAACTGCAATAGAATTGTCGGTAGTAAAAAAGACGGCAGGACGTTTCTGACGCGTCAAGTCTATGCCAAAATTGTTTTGTGTATAGCTTATATTTAATAGATCTAATAGAGTAGGTGCCACATCTATCTGACCGGCAAAATCTTGGCGTACTTCAGGTTTAACAGACTGACCATATACAATAAACGGAATATGATTGTACGAAAGAGGTGTCTCACAATCGGCTTTGCCCACGATCTTACCATGGTCGCCCAAAAAGACAAAGATCGTATTATCAAACCAAGGTTGTTTGCTTGCTTCCTCCATAAAGCCACGAATAGCCCAATCGGCATATTCTACAATCTGATCTTCGATATTATGAGAACGAGCATGGAAAATTGTCGGAACAATATAGGGCGGATGGTTGCTAATAGTCATCAACGCTGCAAAAAATGGTCGGCCGGTAGATGCCGCTTCGTTAAGAACCGGTATAGCATAATGGAAAAGATAATCGTCCTGAACCCCAAAGCTATTTACAACCTTATCTTTCGGATAATTTTCTTGCGAATAAATACGATCGAATCCGTTAGTACGAAAAAAAGCATTCATGTTATCATACTGCGACTCGTGAGTCATAAAAAACATATTAAGATAACCGTTTGCTTTCAGAACAGTAGGCAAACCGGAATAAACAGGGATTACAGAGCCTTTCATTGAATTTCGCTTCATTACAGAAGGAAAAGAATAAAGCGTAGAATAAAGCCCATGATTGGTATGGTTGCCTGCCGAATAAAAATTATTAAAGCACAATGAACGTCCATAGAGACTATCAAGAAAAGGAGTGAGCGATGGTGAATGTCCAAAATGCCCCATAAGATGGGCGGACATAGACTCCATCAAAACAATCACCAGATTCTGCCTGGTAGGAGAACCAGTTGCTACAATTTGTTGGGCTATCGGAGAAATGGATCCATCTGAATGACGATCCAAATACTGACGTACATTATTAATGGCTTCGGCATCGGGCATTAAAGTCAGATAACGGTTTTCGGTTCTCATTTCATCCAGAGTACTCCCTAAGAGATTAAAAGTAGGACTAATACCCAACTGATTGAGTGAAGGATCGTCACAATAATATGCAGCACTTACTTTAATAGGATTATAGCCTCTACGTCCCCGCATTCCAAATACACACAAACTAATAAGACAACAAGAGACAACCAAAAGCCCAGATCTACGAACCCATACATTATAATCTCTCCTCGATTTTTGCTGAACTTTGCTATAAAAATAGCGTGAAAGCCTACGCATAGCATAAACAAGAATGGTTACCGCCAACAGGAAATAAAAGATATAAATATAATAAGATTTCTCACCAATCACCATTCCCATCGTTGTTGTACCGTAACCAAACCAATTAAATATAGACGAGTTTATGTTTTTGAAGAAATAGCTAAAATAAGGAATATTTGCAGCCGATACACCAAAATCAATGGTATAAAAAATAATAAAAAAGATATTGACACCCCTAAAGAAAAACTTGCCATAATATCCAAACAATGAAGTTACCATGAGAGCTACTAGAGGAAGTAACAAAATATAGCAAGCTATCACATTATCGAACCAAATCCCTCGCAAGAAAGCGATAGACTGTATTTGCCAATTACTCTGATAAGCCGGAGTGATTGCAGAATGAATAGTACACAATAAAATAAGCCTGAATACAGTTAAGATTAACAAAGCAATAGCATGTATTGACAAAAGGTACAAAAGAGTTTTAAAAAAGCGTCTCATTTATGATAGTTAGTTATAGAATTAACTTGATTAAAAGACAAAAGTACATATTTATTTTCACATTTTTCGTAAAAAAGATATTCATATGGTAACTATCATTTTCTTGCTCAATATTTGTTATTTAGGTATCTTCTTTTTATATTTGTTTTCGGTTTATCAAAAAAGCTACCGAAAATGATTAAAAATATTATTTGGCTTATGAGTTTTGCATTATTTTCTTGCCACAATGTCAAGAGCACTTCGAATAACGAAGATACGTTTACCACCGCAAGCGGTAAACAAGTTAAAATTGAATGCTATCGTCATGCAAGCCTTGGCATCATATACGATGGGCATGTTATTCAGATAGACCCTGTTACAGATAAAGAACATGGCATTGTCTTCGATAATAAGGGAAAAGCCGATGCCATTCTTATCACTCATGATCATTATGACCATTTTGATAAAACGGCTATCGCACAATTAAGTACTGATAAAACCGAAATTATTTTAAATAGTGACAGTCAAAAAGAATTGGGAAAAGGCATTGCATTAAAGAATGGCCAGACTCATACCTTGGATTGTGGCATTAAAATAGAAGCCGTTCCAGCCTATAATACAACACCAGAACATTTAAAGTTTCACCCCAAAGGGCGCGATAACGGTTACATCTTGAATATTGAAAACCTACGCATATACATTGCAGCAGATACAGAAGTTATTCCAGAAATGAAAAATATTAAAAATATAGATATTGCTTTCATGCCATGCAATCAGCCCTATACAATGACACCAACGCAACTTATTGAAGCGGCCAAAATAATTCATCCAAAAGTTCTATTCCCCTATCATTTTAGTGAAACGAATCTCAACGGAATACCTGCAAAAATGAAAGAGTTGGGAATAGAGACTAGAATAAGAGAAATGGAATAATACACATAAAAATAAATGAGGCTGAAAAGATCTGCATAAAGATTAGATCTTCTAGTCTCATCTGTTTTTATTTTTACGTTAGAAATAGAAACTAAATCCGAGTTTAAATCCAATTTTACTATAATCACTATTTAAAAAGCTGAAATTGTAAGAGACAGCAGGTTCTATGGTTACTGTTTTCGAAAGAAAAAATGCGTAACCGGCTTCGCCCACTAATGAGAAATCATTTTCATTATTATCACTTTTGTAACGATATGAAGTATCTTTAATCATTCCACCAAAGAAGAGCCCATTACTCTGCAAATAATAACGGCCTCCTACCCCAACATAATATTTATCCACGTTATCTGTCAAATCCATTCCCAATGTACCTGTCAAAGCAAAATTATCAAAAACAAAATAGCCACCCATCGCATCGAGGCCGAAACGTCCTTTTTCAGAGCCGCTATAAGATAAATCAATCCCTGTAACAGAAGTATTCAATACGATCTTACCTCGTTCGAACTGCGCATTGGCTGCTACTGACGATATCAGTAAGCATAAGCCGATAAATAATTTTTTCATCATTCTTAACATTTCAAATTGTTCATACTTTTACACTTCAAATTCGTTTATGTTTATTTTCTTTCTTACGCAGAACAACCCACAATATAAAAGCGATAATATAAGAGAAGAATAAAGTACAAATTTTCTCGACACTTGTCTCTATCAAATTGTGAGGCAATATGTAAATGGCTGTTACTGTTATATATATAAGCAACGCAGCAACAATCCACGTGGATCGTCTACATTTTTTCATTTTCATTAGCAATATTATTTAGTAAAAGATCTGCTATCAACATCATAAGAGTTAGTATAAATGCTATTACAGTATAACTTTTATCGATTACAAAAGTAACATATTCAATGAGAATTCCCAAAAATAACAGCACTTTTACTAACTTTGCAGGCATAAAAAACATAAAATACACGATGAAAAGAGCAACTACTATATTTTTCATTCTACTTTTTGTACTTATCAACGCCGCTGCACAGCCTAAAAGAGAAGTGAGAGCCGCATGGCTAGCCACTGCCTACGGATTGGATTGGCCCCGCACAAGAGCTAATTCGCCCGACAAAATGCGCAAACAACAAGCCGATTTACTGACGATCCTTGATAAACTTAAAGCTGCAAATTTCAATACCGTACTATTTCAAACCAGAAGCCGTGACGATGTATTCTATTACTCTAAAATAGAACCGATGAACCAATATCTGACAGACAAAATAGCCGGCGATCCGGGGTATGACCCTCTGGCCTTTGTAGTAAGCGAATGCCACAAAAGAGGAATGGAATGCTATGCTTGGGTTGTTGCTATTCCTTTAGGATCAAAACGTCATGTTACATCATTAGGGAAGCGATCGGCTCTATTCCATACGAGCGGCATCTGCACCGCATACAAAACAGAGTATTTCTTGAATCCGGCTAAGCCGAATACAAAAATATACCTAATGGATCTTTGTCGGGAAATGACAGAGAATTATGATATAGATGGCATCGTTTTCGACTATTTACGTTATCCTGAATATTGTGGAAACAGATTCCCTGACGGTGCAGACTATAAGAAATATGGTAATGGACGTTCTATCTTGGAATGGCGCCGTGACAATATTACAGAAATCGTACGCTACTTATACAATGGTATCAAAGCTATCAAACCTTGGGTAAAAGTTTGTACTTGCCCAGTAGGTAAATACCGCGACACTTCACGTTATACATCACATGGATGGAACGCATTTTATACCGTCTGCCAAGATCCAGAGAAATGGATGCGGGAAGGTATCCAAGACCAAATATTTCCAATGATGTATTTTCGTGGAGATAATTTTTATCCCTTTGCACTCGATTGGTATGAGCAAAGCAACGGCAGACATATCGTACCGGCACTGGGTACCTATTTTCTACTCCCACAAGAGGGCAATTGGAGTTTTGACGACATTATGCGACAAATAAATTTCATCAGAACCAACAAACTGGCGGGCGAAAGTCATTTTCGATTGGAATTTCTGATGAAAAACACAAAAGGTATTTATGATGGACTAGCAAATGACAAATATTTGTACCCTGCCCTACAACCTCCTACGACCTGGCTCGACAGTATAGCACCGACCGCCCCATACGACCTGAAAATAAAGCATGAGGAAGATAACATCACCCTAACATGGAAACCAGCTCGAGACAACGACCCGCGCAATGCCCCAATGTATGTTATTTATGCTTCCGATACTTATCCGGTAGATACGACAAAGCCTGGAAATATAATTGCTCAAAGGGTTTCGGGCACTACATATATATACATGCCCATAGAATCATGGAAAACAAAGAATTATTTTGCAGTGACCGCCATTGACCGCTATGGAAATGAAGGGAAAGCAGCGCAAGAAAAGATGTAAATTCAACAGAAACGAAAACAAATAAAGTGGACTACGAATATTGAAGCCAAAACACTATTCGTTATCCGCTCTTTTGTTTATCGCTTTTTATCCTAGAAATAGTAGACATATACATTAACAAAGAAATTATACAAGTAGAAGTATTTTAATTAAAATGGAAAACAAGAAACTAAATCTCGGCACGCTCTGTGTTCAAAGCGGCTGGAAACCTACAAAGGGAGAACCTCGTGTTCTACCCATTTATCAAAGTACCACTTTCAAATATGATACCAGTGAACAAATGGCTAAGTTGTTCGACTTGGAAGATAACGGATTCTTTTATACTCGTTTACAAAATCCGACCAATGAAGCTGTAGCCAAAAAAATTGCAGAACTCGAAGGAGGTGTAGCTGCAATCCTCACGTCTTCGGGACAAGCGGCCAATTTCTTTGCCATATTTAATATCTGTGAAGCAGGCGACCACTTTGTTAGTTCCAAAAACATCTATGGCGGGACCTACAATCTATTTGGCACAACTCTAAGAAAATTAGGCATTGACTGCACCTTTATTGATGACGATGCTTCGGAAGAAGAAATCAGCGCAGCTTTCCGCCCTAATACCAAATTACTTTTCGGCGAAAGTATCTCTAATCCGGGCGTTCAAGTTCTTGACTTTGAAAAATTTGCCCGCGTTGCCCATACTCATGGCGTACCGTTTGTCGTTGACAATACTTTTCCAACTCCTATTAATTGCCGTCCTATAGAATGGGGAGCAGACATCGTTACTCATTCCACTACTAAATATATGGATGGCCATGCAACGAGTGTTGGAGGTGCAATTGTAGACAGTGGCAATTTTGATTGGGAAGCTTATGCCAATAAATATCCCGGATTGACACAACCCGATGCCTCTTATCATGGACTAGTCTATACAAAAGCATTCGGCAAATTGGCATATATTACCAAAGCCACTTCACAACTTATGCGCGATTTGGGAAGCATACCTTCTCCTTTCAACTGTTTCTTGTTGAATTTAGGCCTTGAGACTCTTCATCTGAGAGTGAAACAACACTGTAGCAATGCACAAAAAGTAGCCGAATGGCTTAATGCCAACGACCAGGTAGCTTGGGTAAATTATCCGGGACTCCCTACAGATAAATACCATTCATTAGCAACAAAATACATGGATGGAGGACGGACATCGGGAGTTATCGCATTCGGACTAAAAGGAGGACGTGAAGAAAGTATTCACTTCATGGACAATCTTAAATTCATAGCTATCGTTACTCACGTAGCAGATGCCCGTACTTGCATTCTGCATCCTGCAAGCCATACACATCGTCAAATGAGCGATGAACAACTTCGCGAAGCAGGTGTAGCACCCGATCTGATTCGATTATCGATTGGAATTGAAGATGTTGACGATATTATCAACGATATAGAACAGGCTCTAAAAAAATAGAGAGCTTATACTCTTAATGTTTATTTGAATAGTACAGATAAGGCAAATAGAAAACAGGTGACCAATAGGGCAATCAAAGAGCTACCCTATTGGTCCTTTTTTATAACCCTTTCTTTTTTGCTTCGTCCCAAATATCATCCATTTCTGCAAGAGTCATGTCTTTAAGATTTCGACCTTGTTTTATAGTATGCTCCTCAAGATAGTTAAAACGGCGCAAAAACTTCTGATTGGTACGTTCAAGAGCATTATCCGGATTTATTCCATAAAGACGAGCAGCATTTATAAGACTGAAAAAGAGATCTCCAAATTCACCTTCAGCTTTATCTTTATCCATTTGAGATATTTCGACTTGCAACTCTTCGAATTCTTCTTTCACCTTATCCCAAACTTGTTCTTTCTCTTCCCAATCAAAACCCACATTGCGAGCTTTGTCTTGCATACGATAGGCTTTGATCACTGATGGCAAGGCGGCAGGTACTCCACTCAACACAGATGTGTTGCCATCCTTCTCTTTTAACTTAAGTTGTTCCCAATTCTGAATTACTTCATTGGCATCTTTAGCCTGAGCATTGCCATAAATATGAGGATGACGATAAATAAGTTTTTCACAAAGACGATCACAGACATCTTTCATATCAAAATCGCCTGTTTCGGAACCTATCTTAGCATAAAATCCCACATGCAGCAACACGTCACCCAGCTCTTTGCAAATATCCTTTTTGTCGCCACGTATCAAAGCATCACACAATTCGTAAGTTTCTTCAATTGTATTGGGGCGCAAACTGTCATTGGTCTGTTTTCTATCCCACGGACATTTCACCCGCAACTCATCCATAATATCAAGGAAGCGACCAAAGGCTTCCATTTTTTCTTCTTTTGTATGCATTTTATATCAATCTTTTATATCGTTCATAACTAATAAGCAACCCAACTACTTGAGAATAGTTTTTTTGCCCGTTTTCTATTTTATTCCCTTTCAAATAAAGTTCGTAAAGCCAATTCTGAACAGCACCAAGCGCCGGACTATAAAGCGCCTGCCAATAATAACGATGATAGATGTACAATCGCTTTATTTCTGGACGAATAAGGCGCTTCACACGATTAAACTGTTCTGCCGTCATCAGTATTTTGGCGTTATTCAATACATATCCCATGATAAAAAAATAGCCACTGAAGCGCACTGATGGATTACCGGATCGAAGACATACTTGGTACGCATAAAAGTTCGCTTCAGCCTCCGACGAGATACCCAATAAATGTGCCATTTCATGAGCATAAACAGCAGGATAATCTAAAGACAGCAGATTACGATTGAGATGAAACTCACAAAAGAATGGTCCCATATATCCCGAGACACCTACACTCGATATAAAATTGGAAAAAAGCATAGTCTTAGGTCTGAGATAACTATGTTGGGGAGTATGAATTTTAAGAGAATCGCTTATGTCCCGATAAATGCGAGGGATCTCGCTATTGATCGCTTCTTTATCAACCGACAAAGAGGCAACATAACTATTGTTTAAATCCGTAATATAACGGTCCATAAAACGAGCAAATAATGCCGAAGTATACCGTACAGGCTGAATATGGGCACGTTGCATGAAATGTGGTTGAGAATAGTTCAGCCCCCATGCAATATAAAACCATACATAAACCCATAATAAATATTCTACATCGTGCAATAAGATATTTCGCCACCGCATATGATACTTACAACGACTATAGAGGGGCAATAGAATTATGACAAGTATCGAAAGTACAACAAAGACATCACCGATAGAAAACGGGACAATAGCCGACACCCCAGTAAACAACCACGACAATACCGGATAAAAATCAGAAGCATACCATCGCCCCCATGAAGGAATGATCTGGGCAAAGATAACCGCTATCAATAATACCAATAAAACAATATGTCGTTTTTTTAATTTCATGCTTACATTCTTTAAAGTCGAATCAAACAAGGTTGCGACTATTACCTTGCAAAACTACTAAATAACCATGGTTTATAAAAAACATAACGACAATATTTTATATTCGTCGTCATGTTACTATTTAGTCTACCATTATATTCTCGATCCACAAATCCCTTCTTATTCATTCTATAAATGAAATTTTATTAGTATATTCGCAAAGTCGATTGATATCAGGAACTAACAAGGAGTTATTATGTTAACAAAACGTACTATGATAGAAAGGCTCTTCCTATGGTTAACTATAGGAGTAACTTGTTCCATGACGTGCAGTGCCCATCCTTTGATAAGAAGAATAAAAACATGGAATTGGCAAATATCCAATCAAGGGTATTTGGAACAAATCATATTCAAAGATAGACAAGGAAATGACACCATTCCTTTTTATAAAGGAAATAAAACAAAAGGACCAGCTTTTTATATAAATAAGGGCAATAAAGATATCATTGCCGAGTGGAAAGCTGGCAAAATGAAGACATTTCGTGCCAAAATCGATGACATTGTCTGCCATCTGCATTATGAACAATGGAGAGGTATGCCTGCTTTGTTCATTACACTGAAAAATACCGGAAAGCAATCATTCAACCCCATAAAAGCAGGTATTAAGTTAGGCATTGATACATATATGGATAAATATCCCGATTGGTTAGGCAAATATTTTCCTACGCTGATGCGTAATGAAAAGACACATTTCTTTGGTTATTTACAAACACCTCTACGACACACCTTGGGTATTGTGTCACCATGCCCCATTGCATCGTGGAGCATTGATTACAACTTAGGCTATCAAGACCCTGCGCCGCATTGGTTTATGGGACACCGAATAGAATCGCTCAACATCGATTTATTGAATACACTTCCTCTGCCCGATCGCCATCCACAAAACTTAAACGAACTGAAACCGGGACAACTAAAAAGATGGATCATTGCATTTATTCCTATCGACAAGCTTGAATTCTTTGAAGCCACCATTCATCAAGTGACCAATTTCCCCATGATACAAATGCAACAGACCGCATTTTGCCCAAATGAGACAGCCATCTTTGATGTCTTTGCCAACAGACCGAAAATCAGTGTTTGCGATGATGAAGGACAACCACTAAATATTAATACGAAAGCTATTTCGAAAGGTATCTATCGAGTAAAATGTAAACTTCCGCAAGTGGGGCTTTATAAAGTAACAGTCTATGATGACAATTACCGATCAGAAGCAATACTAACGGCGCATGCTTCTTACCAATGGACATTAGAACAAGCTCGGAAAGCTACTCTAAAATATCAACAGAAGCCAACTTCACACGCTGAAAGTTGGTATGGATTTTATTCGGCATTTATCGCTGCAAGATATTTTCCGGATAAAGAGATAGACAAAACACTTAGCAAACGATTCGACTACTTATACAATAAACTATACGATTCTATTAATATTAGACCACTATATTATCAAGAACGAATTCAAAATACCTCAACTACTATCGGTATATTGGTTACAAAATATTACGCCGAAAAACAAATAAAGAATTTGCTCCATGCATCACAGCTAGCCGACTGGTTGATAAATACATCGCAAAGACAGGAAGATGGTGCCTACGTTAACCATCAAAACGTTTATACCAGTGTTATATACATAGCCAAAAGTATACTCGAACTCTCAATTGCAGAACAAAAAGTGGCAGAAGAAAACACCTTCTGGCAAAATGCAGCCAAAAGACATTACAACTCAGCAAAACGAGCCATTGACCAACTGGTTGCCCAACAAGGCAATTTCGAAACAGAAGGTGAAGGAACTTTTGAAGACGGTATGGTGTCTTGCTCAGCACTGCAAATAGGTATGCTAGCTTTAATGCAAAAAGATGAAAGGGATAGACAACATTATACCAATGCCATGTTGAAGATTTTGCAAAGTCACGACTGTCTCGCCCAGCTTAGAGTGCCGGATGCCCGCCGTCGCGGAGGCACAATGCGTTATTGGGAAGCACAATATGACGTACAAATGCTACCCAACATGATTTGTTCTCCACATGGCTGGAGTGCATGGAGAGCATACGCTACTTACTATGCCTATTTACTAACTGGTGATGAAAAATGGCTTCTGCAAACCTATAATGCAATGGGTGCCTTTATTAATCTAATAGACTACAAGACCGGTGACTTGAGATGGGCTTTCATTGTTGATCCCTACATAAAAGCTAGACAAACATGCAGTGCCGATCCACACTACACTGCAGATTCCATTAGTTTCGGCAATCCACACCCCGATTTGTACAAAACACATTCTTTCATTGTTGGCGAACAATATGTAAGAATGATAAGTGATTGGCAAACCGTCAACACACAAGACAACGATGTCCATGAAGTATTCAAATGCATGAGTGAAAGCATGCTAACAAATGCTTTTGTTATAGAGCACCCAAATGAAGAATATGTAGGATACAACTGTAAAATCAATAAAATAGGCAACAAACTGTATGTTGAAACAGACGAAAAGCAGATGATAAATTTACATTGCAACTTGAAGACTAGCATTACTATCATATTCAACGGAAAGATACGCCAGTTACCGACACACTATTTGGGTTGGGCTTTTGGGCAAAACAAATACTTAATCAAGAAAGAATAAGCCTACTTTCAGTAACTTTTCATCTGCCTCAGCAATCTAGAAAAATCAAACGTATGTCGCAGCGATAACTAACGTATGTCGCAGAAGAAACTAACGTTAGTTATGGCAGCGACATACGTTAGTTTATTTGGAGAGATAAAAACATGTTATTCCGTATTATGGCAGCACTGTGTAGTTCCCTGTGTACCATTAATAATTATAGAATATGATAGCCAATTATTTGAATAGGTTTTTACAACTTTTCTTATCCTGAACTCAAGTATAACTTCTATATAATTTCTGTGAGACCTCCCCAAATAAGAACGTACGCTTTCATCTCATATATCTTCCGACCATATTAAACATACATTCGGATAGTTTTAAATTTTGTCTTGTTTAGCAGACTCATCCTGCATATTCGGCCTTGTAATCAGTTTCTGTTCGTAGGATAGAGACTTTGCCGCAAGCTTTCTGATTCCACATCGCTATGAACAACCCTTTTTCTTGGCTGATGATTCCCACTATCAGGGTTCATTCGGGACTTGCACCCTAAAGCGTACGCCCATATTGGGCGTACAAAAAGAGCACCCTTCTCACGAAGAGTACTCTTACAATAATAATATTAACTTACAATCGTTAGATTATCATCAACTAACTGTTATAAGCATTTTCGCCATGTTCGTAGACGTCTAGGCCTTCTTCCTCTTCACGAGGTGCAACTCTGATGCCTACCAATTTATCTACGATTTTAAACAAAATGTATGTTAGTACACCGCTGTATACTATAGAAAACAGTGTTGCAATGATTTGAACTAAAAGTTGGTGCCAATTGCCAAACAAAGCGCCTTCAGCGCCTGTAGGCCCCGTAACAGCTTTAGTGGCAAACACACCGGTAAGAATAGAGCCGATAATTCCACCTATACCATGTACACCAAAAGCATCAAGCGAATCGTCATAATTTAATTTGATTTTAACATAAGCTACCATCCAAAAGCAGACAATTGCAGTAACAACTCCAATAGAGATAGCTCCTAAAATACCGACTGAGCCTGACGCAGGAGTTATAGCAACTAAGCCTGCTACTGCACCCGTACAAACGCCCACGGTAGTAGGTTTTTTATTAAGCACCCAATCTATTATCATCCACGTGAGGGCAGAAACACAAGTCGCGATATGAGTTACCAAAAAAGCGTTGGCATCAAGTCCATCTGCTGTTAATCCACTACCGGCATTGAAGCCGAACCAACCCAACCACAAAAAAGCGGCACCGATAAAGACATAAGGTATCTGATGAGGAGAAGTAGGATGTCCTGACTTGTAATCGCTACGACTTCCCAACATCAAAGCCATCACTAAAGCTGATATTCCGGCATTGATATGAACAACAGTTCCACCGGCAAAGTCGATAGCCCCCATTTGCTGTAGCCAACCGCCTCCCCATACAAAATGAGCCATCGGATTGTAAACCAGAATAGACCACAATACGGTGAAAAATAAAAAGCCGGAAAACTTTACCCGCTCTGCAAAAGAGCCTATGATAAGTCCCGGAGTAATAACAGCGAACATGCATTGAAAAAGCACGAAAGTAATTTCGGGAATACCGGCAGGCGACAATATAGAAGCTGTAGTGACACCGTTAAGGAATACTTTATCAAATCCACCAATAAAATGACCTATTGCCATACCTTCAAATCCTTTGCCAAACACCCAGCTATAACCGAAAGCCACCCACAAGACACTGACCACACAAACACAAATTAGACATTGCATAATGATGCTCAACACATTTTTTTGTCTGACCAAACCTCCATAAAATAAAGCCAATCCAGGAATGGTCATCAACATCACTAATATTGTAGCCATCGTTATCCATGCTGTATTACCCGCATTTAAAACGGAAGTAGCAGCTACAGCACCTTGTGCCATAGCACTAAAAGGCATTAAAAACAAAAGAATGAGTATCAAATATAAATATCGTTTCATAGTTATCCTTACTTTTTCGTTATCCTTTATTAATATTTTATAAATGTATTGTTGTGCTTATTTTTTTTCTTCTTCCGTTTGGTCATAGAGTGATATATCACCCCGTTCACCTGTCCGTATCCTAATAGAATCATCTATAGATGATATAAAAATTCGTCCATCTCCTATATCCCCAGTCCTAGCCTCTTCCATTATTGCTTTCACAGTTTTATCTACATTAATATCACGAACAACCAAAACAATCATTGTTCGCTCTATGGAACTCGTATCATAAACAATGCCACGGAATATCCTTTCTTGACGAGTTTTACCTACTCCGCGAACATCATAATATGAAAGCCATTCGATATCTGCTTCCAAAAGAGCCTGTTTTACTTCCTCAAATTTTGATTTACGAATAATCGCTTCAATCTTTTTCATAATCTGTCAATAGTTAATAAATAAACGTCATCCTGAACAATCTTTTTTCTTACCTAAAAAAAACAACCTACTTCATAAAGTATTCTCTCTCTTTAAACAAATTGATAGAAATTACAATACAATTTTTCTAAACTTACTTTTATTAAATTCTCTTTCATTAGGCTTAAGCTATAGTTGTGTCGTTATCTCCCGATAAAACATTCCGTCTATAATCTTTCATAAGCCTTACTTTTTAGTCTTTTGGTTTATTATCATGCCGCAAATTTATCACTTTTATATTAAATAACAAAATAAATAATCACTTTTTAAATATAAAATTAAAAAAACTTTCTTTTTGGAATAATATTATCTGTTTTATATTTCTTTTTGACAAAAGAAAATAGTTCGCTTAACTGATTATATATATGGCTCTTTAAATGATATTAATAAGTAATAATCTATCCAACAAGTACTCGCGCAAAGCATATCATATCGAACAAATTAATCACAAAGACGCCTTATTCATAGCAATTCACTTGACTAAGCTAAACAATTACCCTGTTTTACCTACATTTTGATTCTTATCCCCATACATCAACAATGTATTGTCTTTTCTTTTTCCGTTTCCAATTGTTTTTTGTAATTTTGCAAGCAATTATATCGTTAACATTCAAAGCAAAATGGAATTACCAAGCAAATACAACCCCACAGAAGTGGAATCTAAATGGTACCAATATTGGTGCGATCATCATCTTTTTAGTTCGAAACCCGATAATCGCGAACCTTATACTATCGTGATTCCTCCACCAAATGTAACAGGTGTGCTCCACATGGGACACATGCTGAACAATACCATTCAGGACATTTTGGTACGGCGCGCCCGTATGGAAGGCAAAAATGCTTGTTGGATACCTGGTACAGACCATGCTTCGATTGCGACAGAAGCTAAAGTAGTAAATAAACTAGCTCAACAAGGCATCAAAAAGACAGACCTTACACGCGATGAGTTCTTAAAACATGCTTGGAACTGGACTGAAGAACATGGAGGTATTATCCTGAAACAGCTCCGCAAACTGGGTGCATCGTGCGATTGGGATCGGACAGCTTTCACGATGGACAAAACGCGTAGTGAAAGTGTCATCAAAGTATTTTGCGACCTATATGATAAAGGGCTTATATATCGTGGCGTAAGAATGGTGAATTGGGATCCGAAAGCTTTGACTGCTCTTTCTGACGAAGAAGTCGTATATAAAGAAGAACACGGGAAATTATATTATTTGAAATATAAGATAGAAGGAGAAGACGGATATGCCATTGTAGCTACAACACGTCCCGAGACGATCATGGGCGATACAGCAATGTGCATTAATCCAAACGACCCAAAGAACCATCACCTAAAAGGCAAAAAGGTGATTGTGCCGCTGGTAAATCGTGTCATTCCCGTTATTGAAGACGATTATGTAGATATCGAATTCGGTACAGGCTGTTTAAAAGTAACGCCTGCGCACGATCCAAACGATTATATGTTGGGAGAAAAATACAATCTGCCATCTATCGATATATTCAACGACAATGGAACTATTAGCGAAGCTGCCGGTATGTATGTGGGTATGGACCGGTTTGAAGTACGCAAACAAATCGAAATAGACTTGCAAAAAGCAGGATTACTCGAGAAAACTGAAGCATATACAAATAAGGTAGGATTTTCAGAACGTACGGATGTAGTCATAGAGCCGAAATTATCCATGCAATGGTTCCTAAAGATGGAACATTTGGCTAAAATGGCTCTTGATCCAGTCATGAACGATGAAATAAAATTCTACCCGACCAAATACAAGAACATCTATAGACACTGGTTGGAAAATATTAAAGATTGGTGTATCAGCCGCCAACTTTGGTGGGGACATCGCATTCCCGCTTATTTTCTGCCAAAAGGAGGTTTTGTTGTCGCCGAGACGCCGGAACAAGCTCTCGAAGAAGCCCGCAAGAAAAGTGGAGATGAAAACATGCAACTATCCGACTTGCGACAAGATGACGATTGCCTCGATACATGGTTCTCATCTTGGTTATGGCCTATTTCGCTATTCGACGGCATCAATAATCCGAATAATGAGGAGATCAACTACTACTATCCAACCAGCGATCTTGTAACTGCCCCAGACATCATCTTCTTCTGGGTAGCCAGAATGATTATGGCAGGTTATGAATATCAAAAAGAGCCGCCTTTCCGTCACGTATATTTTACTGGAATTGTTCGTGACAAATTGGGACGTAAGATGTCAAAATCATTAGGCAATTCACCCGATCCAATAGAACTCATAGAAAAATATGGTGCAGACGGTGTACGTATGGGTATGATGCTTTCGGCTCCTGCCGGAAACGATATACCTTTTGACGATACCCTATGCGAGCAAGGACGCAATTTCTGCAATAAAATATGGAATGCATTTAGGCTAATAAAAGGTTGGGAAGTTGACGAAATCACACCTATATCGGAAGCACAACACCTAGCCGATATATGGTATGACCAAAAGCAACATGAGATCAATAATGAAATAAACGATCTCTTCAGCAAATATCGTATAAGCGAAGCACTGATGGCTGCCTATAAATTATTTTGGGATGAATTCTCTTCTTGGTATCTCGAAATGATCAAACCTGAATACGGCAAACCCATCAATAAAAACGTATATAACAAGTCTATTGAATATTTAGACAACCTCCTTAGGATGTTACATCCGTTTATGCCATTCATCACAGAAGAAATCTGGCAAGATATAACGCCACGCAAAGATGGTGAAAGTATAATGATAACTCCATTCCACTTGGACGATAAATACGATGCAAAACTTTGTGCCACTTTTGAACGAGTAAAGGATGTCATTACTAACGTCCGCGCTGTTCGTGCCCAAAAGAACATTCCAATGAGATCTTCACTGACATTGAATGTTATTGGAGAAAATCCTGTTTCAGAGTTTGATAGCATCATAATCAAGCTTTGTAACTTAACTGCAATACAAAAAGCAGATGAGAAATCGGTGACTGATTCTTCTTTCCTTTGCGGAACGACCGAATATGCCATACCGCTTGGAAATCTGATTGACAAAGGTGCAGAAATATCCCGAATGGAAAATGAATTAAAGCATAAAGAACTATTTTTGCAAGGGATACTTAAAAAACTCAGCAATGATAAATTTGTAGCACATGCTCCAGAAGCCGTTATAAGACTCGAGAGAAAGAAGCAAGCCGATGCTGAAAGTATTATTAAATCTCTTAAAGAAAATATAGCTTCTCTAAAGAAATAAAAGAACAGTGAGTATGTTACAATCCGTAACAAAACAGTATAATATATTCACAATATATACAATATAGATACCAAAATAAAAAAGAATGATACAATACTGCATTCTTTTTTATGTTTTATTTGAATAAAATGCAAAAAGTAGTATATTTGCAGTGTGTTTTTCATAGTATTAGATTAAGGTTATTTATAGAATTGGTTGCTCGTTGAGAGCCGCCAATTTTTTTATAGCTATATTTACCCTCTTTCTATAAACCCAACTAAGTGGACGGTCAGAACTAGAATAGCTGAGAATACATAACAAATCCATTGCGTTTAATCTCTGCCGAAAGGTTTATTATTAAGAACCTTTGCCACTTCCGTATGACACCATACCGTACTATATCACAGCATGTTAACGACTGACCATATACAACGCCAGCGAAAAAAGGTCCCTAAATCGGCTTGAGAGCATACTGTTGGGCCGTTATTTTCAGCAAACCGATATTTAGAACAATTCTAAATATTAGCCTACAGACAACTGATGAGGCAGTTTATACACAGGTAAGTCTGCTCCACTCATTTTAATAAATCCCTTATGTTCCGATGAAAGGTGGCGGACAAGCAAATGCGACAACCTTTTTTACATCTACCTCTGTCCACATCAAGATCTTTTAAGCTTCTTGCATACTTCCTCAAAAGCTTCCTCATTGTTACGTTCGACACTCACATACGCGACTTAGTCCCCTAACTTTTACTGATAAGCCAATAATAATTGAAAAACAGTATAATTTAGTACAGTATCGATATAATTCATATTATAAGCAAAAACTTATTCAAGATCAACAACATCCGCACAATGAAAAATGCCATAAAGACCTATAAATATTTTGGTCCTTATGTTTTCAAAATTACATAAGGACCAAAATTAATTTTCTCCCTTACGAAACTTGCGACTCACGGCCGTGAGTCGCAAGCCACGTTCTTATGTCATTTCAATAATAACAAGACAACACTGAAGTTGCCTATATAGTGTTTTAGTAAGCCTTGCTATAGCATGAAAAAGGCGAATATACGTAAATGTATATTCGCCTTTTATAAAATATTCTCTTTATTTTTCTTACTCTATAAGAGACTAATAAAGTTTAGAACTGTCATAAGTATCATACCAAACAGTATTATCTGCATGCTGAGCCCAAGAAGCAAACTTAGAATAAACATCAGTAACCGGCACATATTCCAATGGATACTTAAAGATTCCAGTAATAGCTGATTTGGGAACACCGATAGCCCATACATACTTACCTGTTTCAACCTTATCAGCGACTTTACCGAGAGCTGCGTTATTTATCCACGAATAGGTATGCACTTCGTAAGAACCATTTGTAATATAAGGATCTACAGTGGCAGAAGTAATTTTATTTGCTACGTCGGCAGACTCACAAGTAATCGTTATAGTTAATGTTTTCGGATCCACGTTAACAGCATCAGTACCAGATTTTTCCGTATTAACAAAAACTCTATTGGCACTACCGGTTAAAACTTTATGAGCATCAGTAAATAGAGGGATAACAATACCGCTACTATTTAAACCCTGTTGGTATCCTGTAGAAGCATTGCCAAAGCCATTATCAAGGGCAACAGATGTTATTCCAGATGTAATACCCGACAATCTGATGCCAGCACCCAATTGCTTAGAAGCACCTACAGCTCTCAATTTAACAGCCAAAGTAACTACATTACTGTTTATAGTCCTTGTAACATCAAATACTACATCATTAAAATCATAATCACCGGCATTTGGATAATTGTCTTCGAAGCAGTATGTTGTGCAGAAATTATTATCAACTACAACAGGTCCCTTATTAGAAATATAGCCGACTGTACAATCTCCAGAGGGGATTGTTTCAGGAGCTTCGCCTTTTCCCACTAATTTTGCTCCATTATTTACAAATACAGTATTATTCCACCACCACGAATCAGGCTTTGGGGCAGATGAATAATCTGCATATACAAGATTATTGAATGCATTGGAAGGACCATATCCATCATCAATTACATTTCCACAGACAACAATAGCAGCATTACCTGATGTAGGACCATTCACTGCAAACGATTGGAAATGAGATGAAGTAGCCTTTAGAATAGAAGCTTGTCCCATTGTTACAGTTGCCCCATGCATCGTTAATGAGCCACAATCCACAGAAGCATTATCGCCAATAATCAGAGTTTTAGGATTGAAAGTTCCATCAAAAGTTAGTTTACAATCTGTTTGATAATTAGCATTATCAGTATTGCTTACGTCATTACCAAATCGACAATTAGAACTATGATTAATTAAAGTAGCTCCAGTATTTAAATTAAGGCTTTTAGCATACATTGTACCACTACTTCCATTTATGATGTAACCATTAGAAGGTGCATTAACTCGACTAGCGACATTCAACGTTCCATAGTTTACAAAATCCGTAGTAGAATTTAAATTTAAACCGCCATTATAATCATCCGAAGAAGTAGTCGTTATTGAGCCTGTCGCAGCGTTAAAAATCCGGCCACCTTTTGATGCCCAATCAATATAACCAACTTTGATACTACCCGCATTAAAAAGCCAACCGCCATTAGTATTACTTATTTGGGTACCAGATATTTCACCTCCCGGCATTACAGTAAATGCATACGCCCCATTTGTTATACCTGTTGTAGAAGAGAGAGTGCTATTCAAAACAATTTTACCAGTACTTGCTACAATAATTTCAATAGGATCAAGAATCGACATCCAACTAGGAGTCCAAGTTCCTGTAACAATTACTTTCGTACCTGCTTTAGGAGAACCAGCTACAAAGTTCCCATTATAATTACCCGTAATTTTATAATAATTATAAGGATTTGTTCCTTTATTAGCAATATCTCGATCTGTAACTTGCGTTATGTCCGTGGCCTTATCAATCATATCATTAATATCTGATTCAGAATAAGTTGTTAAAACTTTTGCAGCATCAGGATCTGTAATTGTCACAGAAGTTCTTGAAGTTACTGCACGAGAAACAGCCTTACTTGAAGTGGTATTGCCAAACGTCACATTAAAAGAGCTTCCTCTAGTAACATGATGAACAGGAATTACTTCTCTTCTATTATTAGCATCAACACAAGCGACATAAATGGTGCTATCCGCCAAAGCATAGTCAAAAGTTGTATTAAAAGTTGACCCTGTAGTCACCGTACCCTTAGCCAAAAGGTTTGCCGATCCTGCTAAAGGATCAGAATCATACAGTTTAACAATATAACTGCTTCCCGCATCTTTGTTTACAGAAACGCTAGCAGTTGCAGAACCTACAGATTGCCAATCTGTAGCAATATTTGAGACAGGAAATGTAGATTTCATTTCCGCATTCCATGCATCCTGATCAAACAAATCTTTGTTAGTACAAGAAGTCGCAATTCCAATAACTGCGAATAGGTAAGCGCCCCAAATTAAACGATTAATTAAAAGTTTCATACAATTGATCATTTAGTTTATATTTTTCCCCTATTTATCGCTGCAAAGGTATGATATTTTTTTTACTTTTCAACAGATTCTCACTTTTATTTTTACACCATTATTATTTTATCTATTTACGTTGTGAACAACAAATTAAGCAGACAGATAAAATTACACAAAGGCACAAGATATTATAGAAATGGAAAAATATTAGATTAAGATATAAATCAGAGCATCTTCAGAGCATCTTTAATAATCTTCTCTACAGGAGCATCGGGATTATTTTTCAATAATTGGACTACTATTTTCTGTGATGGAGCAGTAGCAAAGCCCAACATATTTAATGCCGAAACTGCCTCGCTCATGACTTCTTTGTTTACAGATGTAGCAGAAACAAGTCCGGCAGCCGAAGCAAAATCGGCATTGCTTATTTTGTCTTTCAATTCGACAATAACACGTTGAGCCGTCTTCATTCCAATGCCTTTAACCGACTTCAATAGTGCAACATTTTCACCGGCTATAACGCCAATCAACTCATCGGAAGTCATTGAAGAAAGTATCATTCGGGCAGTATTACCTCCGATACCTGATACAGAAATGAGCAAAATAAAAAGTGAACGTTCCTTTTTGCTAGCAAATCCGAAAAGTACATAAGCATCTTCTCTTATCGATTCGAAAAGATAAAGTTTGACTTCCTTTTTACCTTGAATAGCAGAATAAGTATTGAGCGATATATTGGCTATATAGCCTACTCCGTTGCAATCTATAACAACTGTTGCAGGAGTTAGATCTGCAATTTCTCCTTTTATATATTCCAACATAACAACTGATTCATTTTAAGAACTTATCATATATATTTTATTCGACTAAAATGCCTTTACCTTGGCGTACAATTTCAGGCTCTCCCGAAGTACAATTTACAATAGTTGACGGTTCTGTGCCTCCGATTCCACCATCAATCGTAATGTTTACTATCTTACCGAATTGTTCATCAATCAATTCAGGATCTGTAGTATATTCTTTTTCTTTCTCTTTGCCTTCTGCGATAGGCAGAGAAGCTGTCAGTATGGGAGCCCCTAACAAACGGGCTATCTCGCTTATAATCGGATTATTGGGCATTCTGATTCCTACCTCTTTTCTATTACGAAATATCTTTGGGAGCCTACTATTAGCATTCAACACAAAAGTAAATGGACCAGGCAAATTACGTTTCATTAATTTAAAAATATGATTATCAACTCTAGCATATTCACTAATAGTGCTGAGATCATAACAAATAATAGATAAACGCTGCTTGCGAGGATCAATACCCTTCAACCGACAAATAGTCTCGATAGAACGTTCTTTCAGGGCATGGCAACCAATAGCATACAACGTATCGGTAGGAAAGATAATCAATTTGCCTTCATTGAGCACATCCACAATATGCTGAAGCACTCCTGGATCATTATCTTTATCGTATAACTTCAGTATCATAGATTTATATATTTATTTAACAAACACAGAATAAGCTCTGGAACTTGCGCTACCTAAAGAATGAACTTTACCATTGAGCCAATAAGTAGCAATTTCAGAACCCTCTTCACTCTTTTGGTAACCAGCTACATAAACATCTCCATCTTTTATAAAGACCGCAAAAGCTTCGGCATCAGCAGTTTCATCACTCAATATCTGCTTACTCCCATTTTTCCACAAAGTAGCGACTTTATGTCCTGAAGCAGAAATGGTAGTTCCGACTACGTATGTTTTCGACTTGTAGATAACAATAGCGTTAGCAACGGCATCAGTAGTACCATCGCTTAAATCTTGAGCCAACTCATTTTTCCACAAAGTAGCGACTTGCCGTCCCGATTTGTTTTTCACATATCCTACTACATAAACATTACCTCCATCGGCTGCTAACCCCATTGCTTCGGATTCTTTATGCCAATCGACGAGCGGAGTAGGCACCCCGTTATGCCACAATGTAGCGACTTTTTTCCCACCACCATTCTTCACGATAAAACCCGCAGCATAAATATCTCGCCCACCAAGAGCGATATCATACGCCGAAGCTTGGGTAAGGCCGTCGCTCAAAGTTGTTTCTATCTTGTCCGACCAATAAGCCGCTACATTTCTAGTATTGGCATTAAAAAAACTACCGGCTATATACACCACTTTATTTTGTACCAAAACTTTATTGGCAACAGCATTAGTCGAGCCATCTGTAAGTGGTAAAATATGGCCGTTCAACCATTTGCAGGCCGCCTTATTGCCATTCGTACATTCATCAGATCCAACCACATAAATGTCGTTTCCCATTACAAAGATAGACTGAGCCACAGCATTACCTGTCCCTGCCGTAAGTTTATTTTCTTTATCGTCTTTCCAATAAGTAGCAACTTGTTTGCCTTGAGAACCTGTTGTATAGCCGGAGACATAGACTGTTGTTTCGACTTTATCGATTTTAGCAATCAACCTTTTACAGCCCAAGAAGCTAACAATCATCAGAAACGTAAAGAACGAAAGACCTAATTTATTTATATAAGACGACATTTTCATAATCTTCCTACTTATTCTTAATATTTAATTCATTTAATGTATTTACAGGCTGTAAAATTAGATATTTTAAATAAGATATTCATACCTTTTTAAAAAAAGTAACAGGAAAATTTCGTTATGGAAATAGCAAAGTATCACTTTTTGCTGCGAAAAGCCCATGTTTTAAGATTCATTACAAGTATCTTTGCAACCTATAACAATAGAATCTTTAATATGGTAAAATATATTATATCCTTAGTCATATCATTATTAATCGGCAGTAGTAGTATCGCTCAATCCGGATTTGTCAAAACATCAAAAAGTGGGAACTTTATTCTTAATGGTAAGACTTACTATTATGCCGGCACTAATTTTTGGTATGGTCCTATACTCGGATCTAAAGGAAGAGGAGGCAATAGAGCACGCCTCAATAAAGAATTAGACGCACTGCATGCACTCGGCCTTAACAATCTACGTATCGCTATTGGAGCCGACGGAAATAACAATGTCCTTACAAGAATAAAACCCACGCTGCAAACGGCACCGGGCGTATACAACGATACTATTCTTGATGGGCTGGACTATCTATTAATCCAAATGAAGAAGCGCAACATGAAAGCTGTGCTCTATCTAAATAACGCATGGGAATGGACCGGCGGTTATTCGCAATATTTAGCATGGGTGAAACACGAAACCCCACCAGTCCCAGCAAAAGATGGATGGCCTGCCTACATGAGTTACGTAAAGCAATACGTATTTAACGATTCGGCTAAAGCGTTGTTTAATAAACATGTCATATTTATCTTAAACCGAACGAACCGTTATTCCAAAATAAAATATGTAGATGATCCCACTATCATGTCTTGGCAGATTTCCAACGAACCAAGATGTTTCTCTGAAGAAGGGAAACAGCCATTCAAAGTCTGGCTGAGAAGTGTTTCATCACTCATCAAATCAATTGACAAAAATCATCTCGTAACAACAGGCAGTGAAGGTTCATGGGGATGCGAAAACGATATGCAATTATTCATCGATATTCATGCCGATCCTAACATAGATTATCTAACAATGCACCTGTGGCCATACAATTGGAGTTGGGTGAATAAAACAACGTTACAATCAAATCTTCAATTAGCAGAAAAGAATACGAAAAAATATGTAGAAGAACATATTCTTGTTGCCCGACAACTCCATAAACCTGTTGTAATGGAAGAGTATGGATATCCTCGCGATGGTTTCAGTTTTTCAAAACAATCTACAACACTGGCTCGAAACGAATATTACAAATTTGTCTACGACATGCTCATTACAAGCAAAAAGCAAGGAGATAATTTTGCAGGCTGTAATTTCTGGGGATGGGGTGGACTTGCCCAACCTAAACATACATTCTGGCAATGGGGCGACGATTATTGTGGAGATCCGGCACAAGAAGAACAAGGCCTCAACTCTGTCTTTTCTTCAGATACAAGTACACTAAACATTATTCGAGACGCATCCAAACGTCTTAACTAGACTTCAACACGAACTTATGTTTTTGGATTCTTTATAAAAAAAGAAGCCAAAACATATTTTTTACTAAACGTTCAAACCATATATTTCAATATTGTTTGAAGTATTTGCTTTTTTATCTATCTTTGTAAAAGAAACAATAAAAAGCACTTATAGAAAACAATGAGACTGGTTGTCTATTTATTAAGTTTTTATATCATTTCCCTCGCGGCAATACCGTGCAGAGATGCTATATGCATAGACGACCATTATCAAAGTCATTGTTCTATTTCTCAATCGAAAGAAAATAATAACCATTCCGACCAGGATTGTTGTTCTCCACTGTGCATCTGCAATTGTTGTGCTTCGGCCATCTCTAAAATAAAATCGATTCAGTACAATAGCATCACTTTTCAAGTGATACGTGTCTATATATCTCCTTATCTGGCAGATATTATTTCAATTTCTACTCGCCCCATTTGGCAACCGCCCAAAAAATAAGATCATTTATAATTCAAGAATGTAAGTAGATAAGTTTTATATTCCATCCTCTTTTAGACAGAGGTATTGGAACTTAGAGCTCATATGGCTACCTACGGTATCAATACATTATTCAATCATCTTATTTCATTATAAAAAATGATAGAACGCATCATTCATTTTTCCATAAAAAACAAATTCATAGTGGGTTTGTTCATTACAGCATTGGTTGCCTGTGGTATTTATTCGGTAGTGAATTTGCCAATGGATGTAACCCCAGACATTACCAACAATCAGGTTCAAATTATCTCTTTAGCTCCTTCGCTAGCAGTGCAAGAAGTAGAAAGTTCTATAACTGCGCCTATTGAAGTAGCCGTTGCCAATATTCCAAACATTATTGAGTTACGATCTATTTCGCGTTTGGGTTTATCGGTCATAACCGTTGTATTCAAAGACAAAATAGATATTTATTGGGCGAGACAACAAATTAGCGAACAGCTCAAAGAAGCCGAAGAAAATATACCAAAAGGTATCTGTCAAACGTCTTTAGCACCTATCAGTACGGGGCTCGGAGAGATATACCAATATCGTCTTGCCGTTTCTAAAGGTTACGAAAGCAAATATAGTCCAATGGATTTAAGAACACTTCAAGACTGGACTATTCGCCGCGAGATGTTAGGTACACCCGGTGTGGCCGACATTAATAGCTATGGTGGTTTCGTCAAGCAATACGAAATTGCTGTCAATCCTGAACGAATGAAGAGCTTGGGACTCTCACTTGACGACATATTTAAAGCTCTGGAGCGCAACAATGAAAACACAGGGAGTGCATATATTGAAAAGAATCATGCAGCCTATTTCATTCGAGGTATCGGATTGGTCAAATCACTCGACGACATTGGAAATATAGTCGTGCAAGGCAATAGTTCGGGTATGCCAATACTTATCAAAGACTTAGCAGACGTACGTTACGGCAATGCTACTCGTTATGGTGCTTTTATCGTAGACAAAGAGGAAGCTGTAGGCGGTGTTGTTATGATGCTGAAAAACGCGAATGCTAAAGAAGTAATTAAGAATGTTGAGAACCGGATGAGGGTTATTCAAAAGTCACTACCCGAAGGCATCACTATTCAACCATTCCTCAACCGTTCTGACTTAGTAAACCGCACCATAGGTACTGTTTCTCGAAATCTTATAGAAGGGGCTCTAATCGTTATTTTTATATTAGTGCTTTTCTTAGGTAATATGAGGGCGGGATTTATTGTAGCATCCGTCATACCGCTTGCTATGCTATTCGCAGTATCAATGATGAGCTTATTTGGCATTTCGGGCAATCTGATGAGTTTAGGAGCTATTGACTTTGGACTAATAGTAGATGGGGCCGTCATTATAGTCGAAAATGCAGTGGCTCATATAGGAGAACGACTAAAGACGAATGTCGGGACGTCCCATATTAGTCAGTCACAAATGGACGAAACTGTATTCCAATCGGCCAAACGAATGATGAGTTCGGCTACTTTCGGACAGATTATCATTCTGATTGTATACATACCCATCATGACCTTGGCAGGTATCGAAGGAAAGATGTTCCGTCCAATGGCACAAGTAGTAACTTTTGCTCTCATTGGGGCAGCCATTCTTTCACTCACGTATGTTCCGATGATGTCGGCCTTGTGTCTCAAAAAGGCAGAATCACGAAAGTCTAAAATATCTGGAAATCTAATGAAAGCTATCAACAAGGGATTCAATCCGGTTATTCTCTATGCTCTAAGACACAAATTAAGTGTTACATTGACAGCAATCGCACTATTTATAGGAAGTCTGATCTTATTCGGTCGTTTCGGAGGCGAATTTGTTCCCCAGCTTGAGGAAGGTGACTTGGCGGCAGGTGTTATTACACTACAAGGCGGATCACTATCCAATACTGTAGAAGAAGTAAAAAAAGCGAATAACATTTTGTTGAAGTTTCCCGAAGTAAAGCACGTAGTATGCAAAGTAGGTGCCGGCGAAATACCTACAGACCCTACCCCACTCGAAACGGGTGACTATATTATTACTTTAAAAGATAAAAGTCAATGGACAACAGCCCATACCCGCGAAGAACTCATCGAAAAGATGGAAGAAGCGCTACAACCCATTGCCGGTGTGCAGTTCGAATTCCAACAACCCATACAGATGCGACAGAACGAACTAATATCAGGTTCCAAACAAGATATTGCCGTCAAAATATTCGGTGACGATTTAGTCACTCTGACCGACAAAGCAAACGAAGTGAAGCAACTTATTCAAAATATTCCGGGGATCGAAGACATCAATATAGAGAAAGTTACAGGACTCGAACAAATCGAGATAAACTACAACAGAGAACGTTTAGCTCAATATGGACTATCGGTAAATGATGTCAGTGAAGTGCTCCGTACAGCTTTTGCAGGTAGCCAAGCAGGTATCGTATACGATGGAGAGAAACGTTTCGGACTTGTTGTAAGGCTAGCTAAAGACTATCGTTCGAACTTGGACGACATCCGCAATCTCACCATTCCATTACCTAGAGGTGGACAATTACCCATCGAACAAGTGGCATCGGTAGCTATTAAAGAGGGACCCGCACAAATATCAAGAGAAAATACCCGCCGACGTATTACCATTGGATTCAACGTTCGAAATAATGACGTAGAAAGTGTTATCAACAAAGTGCAGAATCGCATTGATTCCAGAGTTAAAATGCCTACAGGGTATTATGTCTCTTACGGCGGACAGTTTCAGAACCTACAAGAAGCAAAATCACGTTTGGGCATTGCCGTACCTATAGCATTAATTCTTATATTTATATTACTTTACTTTGCTTTCCGTTCGGTCAAAGAGGCACTACTGATTTACACAGCCGTACCGATGTCGGTCATTGGAGGTATTCTCGCGCTTTGGATCAGAGGTATGAATTTCTCCATTTCTGCAGGTATCGGTTTTATCGCCCTATTTGGCATTGCAGTACTCAATGGCATCGTATTGATATCCGAATTCAATCAATTAGAAAAGGGAGGAATGAAAGATATTCGTCAACGGGTGCTTACCGGATTAAAGACTCGTTTACGTCCCGTTCTCATCACGGCATCCGCTGCGTCACTAGGCTTCTTCCCCATGGCAATATCAACTTCTGCCGGAGCCGAAGTACAAAAGCCTCTTGCTACAGTAGTCATTGGCGGACTTATTTCAGCAACGCTACTAACTCTCGTCGTATTGCCTATATTTTATATGTATTTTTCAACTTTTTCTTTTAAGAAGATATTCAGACTTTGTTCTACCAAAGCACTCACAATATTGTTGCTCGTTATTGGAATAAGTACAGGTAAGATTAGTGCTCAACAACGCATTCAACTCCACGATGTCATTCAATTGGCGCTAGACAGCAACTATGCCGTGCGATCGCAACGATACAATGTGCAAATGAACAAGACTCTAAAAGGAAGTTCTTTTGATCTACCCAAAACAGAATTCACTACAGGATATGGTAAGTTAAATTCTTACACCAACGACAATAGTATTGGAGTAAGCCAATCATTCGCCTTCCCTACGGTCTATGCCAACCGTTACAAATTGGCAGAAGCCAACGTCAAAGAGAGCCAATGGTCGTTAGAGAATACGAAATTAGAAATAGCCACTCAGGCTAAACGCCTCTATTGGCAACTAGTGTTCTTAAGGTCCAGACAGCAATTGCTTACCTATCAAGACAGTCTATATTCCGAACTGCTCAAAGCCGCAGAGGCCCGGGCAAAAACGGGAGAGTCGAAACAACTCGAGACCATGTCGGCAAAGTCGCAATATCTCGAAGCTCACAACCGCCTTACTCAGATAGAATCGGATATTCAAATATGCATCCAACGTTTGCAGACATTACTCAATTGTAAACGGTCTATTCTCCCAGCCGACGACAGACTCAAGCAACTGTCCTTCTATACGGCCACATACGACAGTGTGGTTAACAATAATCCACTAACTGGTCAGGCACGCCAGCACATAGAGACATCAAGAATGGAGAAGAAACTAGAAAAAAGTATGATGTTGCCAGACTTCAGTATAGGGCTATCCAGTATGACCATCAGAGGAGAACAAAATGTGAACGGAACATCTCGTTATTTTGGCAACGGGTATCGTTTCAACAGTATTCAGATAGGAGTTTCGCTCCCGTTATTCTACTCTTCGTTCAAGTCTAAAATCAAAGCTGCAAAGATTAAAGAGCAGATTGCCATTACCGAGCATGCGGGTATATCGAATAATTTATTGAGCGAATACCATTCATTACTTTCTGAATACGGCAAACAACAAATCAATATCGGCTTCTACGAAAAACAAGCCGTGCCCGAAGCAGAGCTTATCATTCGGCAAGCGACACAAAGTTATCGTGAAGGCGAAATCAGTTATGCCGAATATATAGTCAACGTTAGTCGAGCACTCGATATTAAACAAAATTATATCGATGCCCTAAACAATAACAATCAAACAGTTATTTCATTAGAATCTATCACAAGTAAAATTTTTTAATTTAAAAACTCATGAAAAGAAATTTCATTTCATACTTTATCATAGCAAGCTGCTGCATGACGTTAATCTCCTGCGGAAAAGCAAAAAAGGCGGAAGAACAGCACGAAGAACTTCCCACAGATATAGTCGAGCTCAATGAAGAACAAATTAAGACGGCAGATATTAAACTCGGGAACGTGGAAATACGCCCCATCGGTACAACACTCAAAGTAAACGGTGAGATTGCTTCGCTACCACAAAACATGGCTGCCGTATCATCTCCCATGGGTGGACGAATCGTTAAAGTAGAGCTAATCCCCGGAAGCAAAGTAAGAAAAGGACAAACCTTGGCGCTGGTAGAAAACACCGAGTTTGTTGATATTCAACAAAATTATCTAGAGGCAAAAAGCAAAATAGAATACATGAGTGCCGATTATCATCGCCAAAAGGCACTTTATCACAACAGTGCCACATCAAGTAAGAACTTGCAACTTACTACTTCCGAATACAAGGCTCTACGGACACAAATCAAAGCACTCGAACAGAAGTTGCTCATCATTGGTATCAATCCGCATCGCCTCAACAATAACAATATTACCAGAACAGTAGCCGTCAAAGCCCCTATTTCAGGTTATATCAATACTGTAAACGCCAGTATCGGCAAAACAGTCGAGCCGTCGGACGTACTTTTCGATATTGTCAACCTCAATAATCTGTTCATCAAACTCACTATATTCGAAAAGGACATTGCTAAGGTTTCTAAAGGGCAGCAAATAAAATTTTTCATTAACGACGAGTCAGAAGCACACAATGCTATTGTCTATCAAACAGCTAAATGTATTGATCCAGACAAAACCTACAAGATATACGCAGCTATCCAAAGCAAATGCTTCAATATTTTGCCGGGCATGTATGTTAATGCTCAAATTACTTCCAAAACCCACAAGGCATATACCCTACCCGACGAGACTATTGTGAACTTTGAAGGCAAAAGCTATATTTTTGTCTTCGCAAAGAACAAAATCGAGCATGGCAAGAAGGTCTGCGAATACCGTATAGTACCTGTATCAAAAGGGGTTTCAGAACAAGGGTATACCGAAATATTTTTTCCAAAGGATCTCGATATCAACACACGAGGCATCGTCATAAAAGGTGCTTATACCCTACTTTCTACTATGAAAAATGGTGGAGAGATGAGTTGTTAAAATAACACTCAATCACACGAGATCAAGTACAAGTATTTATTTCCGTTCGGCTCACACATTTATGAGCCGAACGTTTTATTTTCTCTCTGTCATGGCCACGCACTCCATTTCTATGAGCCATTCGGGACGACAAACTTTGGCTAATGTGATAATATAAGGTACATTCTCGAAATGATCTTGCATAAAGCAGCTCACCATTTCCGTATCCGATACATCGCGAAGATAAACGATGATTTGAGCGATATCTTTCAAGTTTGCATCACCATTTTTCAACAATTGCTCTATATTTACAACAATACGTTCGGCTTGCTTCAACACATCCCCCCGATAAAGACACTGTCCTCTCTTATCTATACTCGCTGTACCCGATATAAGTATCAAATGAAGACTTTCAAAAGCGATCTTCACGCCTCTTTCAAAAGCCACTCCATATTCGGCAGTCGAGTTTAGATAAGATGGTGCCGACAGATATTCAATTTGTTCAGAAAGAAGGCCTTTCACTGAATAAAAATCGACAAGCAGTTTCACTTCGGCAGAAGCGCCACTACCTCCAATCCCTGTCGAAGCAATAAAGTGAGTATCTACAGTAAGTCCATGCGCATTGAAATAATCATTACGGCCCTTCACCACTTCTTTATAATTTCTATCTATATCTCTCACATATAGCCAAGTGCGCATGCAATTATCAGCTATACTCATCTGATTACTATCCAATAACTTTTGGTGTTTGGCAAATGCAGCCGTTGTAAGCGCATCAAGTCTATCACCACGTTTTACAGGAACTTCAACCGACTGAAACAAGTGCGTGAGCCCATGCAATTCAAATTGGCAAATTTCTTTTTCTTTCGTCAACGTCAGTCCTTCAGATTTGATAAAGAGCAACAACAACACAATCTTACAACCATTGAGTGGCGGCTGTTCGACTATAGAGATAGCCGAACGACAGAATATAGAAGACTGAACCAAAGCGGCCTCTATCCTATCTTTATTATTAATATAATCAGTAACAAAAATTTTAGTGTATATTAAAGATTGCTTATCAAGGTATTCCGAACACATCAGTTCATGTAACCGCGACTTCAACGAATCTAACTGAATATCAAATGCACCTCCTTGATCGGGCTGAAGCAAAACATGACATATTTCAGTATCATTAAAGATCTTTCGATATATCTTCCAATTATTCCTCATGGCATTATTTAAGTATAGTTCATAGTTTATTTCCATTGCAAAGATATAATAAATTATTAGAACGCGAATGACTTGTCAAAAGAATGAGTATTATTTCCTTAAAGACCTCTATGACCTATAATATTTTTTTAATCAGTAAATATTTACAGAAAGAATTGGTGATAAATTCAAATTTGCATACATTTGTTTCAAGATTGCAAACATATCATTTTGTTTATTTTCAAAAGCATTTGGTTGTTTGATGAAACTTTTGGACCAATATTATGGAAGAAGAAAAACACTGTATAGAAATATTCAATCAACTTTTTACAAACTACAAGAGGAAATTTGTCCATTTTGCCAAAACTTACGTTAACGACATAGCTATTGCCGAAGATATCGCTATTGAAAGCATGATAGATTACTGGGAGAACCGCAATTCGCTACCTGCCGATTCAAACATCCCAGCATACATATTGACCATCATCAAACACAAATGCCTAAACTATCTACAACGTTTGCGTACAACCGAAAAAGTAACCAAATATTTGAAAGATTGCAGCGATTGGGAATTAGACTTACGAATATCAACTCTGGAAGCATGTAATCCAGAACGAATTTTTTGCGATGAAATTCAAGAAATTGTAAAAGAGACGTTACAAAAACTACCGCCCCAAACTCGCGAAATATTCATCAGAAGCCGCTACAATAATCAAAGCCACAAAGAAATTGCCGAATCGCTAAAAATATCTACTAAAAGTGTAGAATTTCATCTTACCAAAGCTTTGAAAGTTCTGCGCATTGCCCTGAAAGACTACTTCCCAATACTTTTCTTTTTCCCACATATATACAGATAAAGCGAAGCCTCGTCAAGTATAGAATAGAGAAATAATACAAGCAAAAATAATGAGATATTTCATTATGTAGATACATCTGTACAAGCTGAAAACAAACCTCCATGAGGCGAAAAAACGACGTATGCCCCTAAAAATATTTTCGTCCATACGTCTTCAGAAAAACTTAAGGACGTCACCAAAAAAACTAACATACGACAATTTTCAGTACCTGTAATCGCAATGACACGGTTATTATACGCAATAGTAACAAGTCTGAAACGGTATCGTAACAATAAAAGATGAATTTTGCATCGAAATAATAAAATAATAAAATATCATTTTGCTTATTTTCGAAAGCATTTGGTTGTTTGATGAAGCTTTTGCACTACTATTATGGAAGAAGAAAAATACAGTATAGAGACATTCAATCAACTTTTTGCAAACCACAAGGGGAAATTTGTCCATTTTGCCAGAACTTACGTTGACGACATAGTCATTGCCGAAGACATTGCTATTGAAAGCATAATAGATTATTGGGAGAATCGCAAT
>JAAYUD010000044.1 GCA_012517855.1 Bacteroidales bacterium | reverse complement strand
TTATTGCGGTAACTAACGGAAGTTATCATGACAACTAACGTTAGTTTCTCCTGCGACATACGTTAGTTACCGCAGCGACATACGGTTGATTTTTGGGACTCGGTACGTGCCAGACCCCGAAAAGGGAGGTGGCGAAGGTGCGGATGTTGGTGCGACTGATGGGTGGAGCTAAATCGTTTTGTGTTGTCTTATATTACCAAAAGTGCGGAATGTGCGGAATAGAATCCCTATAAACTCTATATTTTTTTTATCGACGTATAATACGTTTATCATTATGATACCATCATTATAAGAAATATAATTACATAAATTTAAAAATAAAAAAAAATTAAAGAGGAGGGAATCCTATTCCGCACATTCCGCAGGGGTATGTCGATTTTCGAAGTCGTAGCATATTGTGACTGCGATTTTCGAGTTGACCAATAATTAAGTCACTTTTTGGAAAAAGGAGATGAACGCATTTTTTTGTTGAGTTGACCATTATTTCATAATGTCACAAAAGATAGGCTTACAATAATATTATGTAATTGTTGCAAGCTTTTTTAGTTCTATTTACTATTAATAGAAAAGACCTTATTTACTCTAATATCCTTGATTTTAGGAAAATAGGAAAATTATTGGTCAGAATGGTAATAGGTTGTCATTTGTAAGGTTTATTCCTCTTTCGTTTCGAATATATTCATTATAAAGTTTTTGGGCTTCTTTGAAATTCCCATCTACTCGGTCCAGAAACTCGCGCGCTTTGCAGATGTCTACAATCTTGGCGTTGTCGCCCACTATGAGTATCTCTTTCGCCACATATTTGTCGAAAAGGACATCCAGATAAGTAGTGGTACTTTTATGCTGAACGCAATATTCGGCTTGTTCCGCCGTGAGCAAATAGCAATGGCACCGCGATCTATCGCCCGACCGGAACGACAACGGCGTAATAGAGAAACACGAACGCATCAAAGGATGCCCCTGCTTCGACGCCATTCCAGAATTTGAAAGGCTACGCAAAAAGTAACGCCCCCCTCCTACTCGACATCAGCAAATAGTTTTCTCATTCCGCCCATAGAAGCTGCTAGATAAAAAAAGAAATCCGCCTTTACCGCAATAATTGCAAGTAAAGACGGAATCTTTTTGTTGTCTTTAAATTCCTAAGCTTTCAGAACTCAAGATCGAATAAACGATCCAGTCAGCGCATCTACTTTCTTTCCTACTCCGCACCTCAAGCATCACTGTGCACATGCATATAGCAGCTATGCTTTCAACGTTTTAAGGTAAGCAGAAAGATTTGCAGCATCGATGTTCTTGGCTATTATAATACCATTTCCATCTATCAAATAGTTGATTAACCCTCGCCCTAATCTATACGTAGCATAGATGTCGGACCTCGTCCCCTTCGCCTGCCAGGAACAGACAGAAGCAACTATTTGATCATTGCGGATAGTCTCACTACAAATCGAACGATATTCATCGAAAGATACAGAGACCATTTCCACATTTTTGTTTCCGGATGCCCGAAGCACATTACTAATACTCACGTTTTGCATACGTGACTGTGCATCGTAACTTGCCCAGAAACTCACCAGCACATACTTCCCCTTTTCAGCACTCAGCTTAAAGGTCTTCTGAGGTATGCCAGCCAATAACGACGTAGTTTCAATTTTAAAATCCGGGGCTACGTCACCCACACTTAAACCTCCTGTAGGTTTATCTTTCTCAACAAAAGCGCACAAGGAACTTAATAGTGTTACAACAAAAAGCCATTTTACATACTTCATGTAATCGGTTTTTGATTAATACTATTCGGGACTGCCCCTTAGACAGTGATTTCCTTCCCGAACTTTCACTTAACACTTCAATATACCATATCGAATATATTGACAATCAAAGCATTAAAATTCGAAATCGATAGCAAAAGTAAAGAAATTCATTCAAACTGCCAAATTAATTATTCTTTTTTCGGTTTTCACCCATCAGTTTTTTAGTCTTTGAACGAATTTTATCAAAAAAAATTGGTAATTTTGCAAATCACAACAGAAGATATAGGCGTATAATGAAGTTTTCCGATTTAAATTTGAACAAGCAAGTGCTTGAGGCCCTAGATGCCATGCGTTTCAGCGAATGTACCCCCATTCAAGAAGAAACTATTCCTTATATATTAGAAGGAAGAGATCTGATGGGAATTGCTCAAACCGGCACGGGAAAAACAGCAGCTTACCTACTACCGATCATCAACAAATTATCGGAAGGTGGTTATTCGAACGACCATATTAATAGTATAGTAATGTCACCGACCAGAGAATTGGCCCAACAGATAGACCAAACGATGGAAGGTTTCTCCTATTTTGTTCCTGTATCGAGCGTACCCGTATATGGGGGCAGCGACGGGGCTTCGTTTGAACAACAGAGACGAGGATTATCGCTGGGAGCCGATATGGTGATTGCTACGCCGGGACGTCTCATAGCCCATCTAAACATGGGGTACGTAGATCTGTCTAAAGTTTCATTCTTTATACTCGATGAAGCAGACCGTATGCTCGACATGGGATTTTCCGAGGACATTATATCGATAGTGAAACTTCTGCCTGAGAATTGCCAAATGATTATGTTTTCGGCAACAATGCCTGACAAGATCCAGCAGCTTGCCCGCAAGCTATTACACAATCCGGCAATGGTGAAACTTGCAGTAGCAAAACCTGCTGAAAAAATTATTCAGCAAGCTTACATCTGCTATGAAAACCAAAAATTAGGATTGATACGCAAAATATTGACTGAAGGCCGTGATGATCGCACCCTTATTTTTGCTTCTTCGAAAATAAAAGTAAAAGACGTAGCACGCTCGCTACGAAACATGAAACTTCATGTAAGGGAGATGCACTCGGACTTAAATCAAACAGAAAGAGAATCGACGATGCTCGACTTCAAATCTGGAAAGATCAAAATATTGGTAGCTACAGACATCATTGCTCGAGGCATTGATATTGACGATATCCGCACAGTGATAAACTACGATGTGCCTCATGATAGCGAAGACTATGTACACCGTATAGGTCGAACAGCTCGAGCCAACAATGATGGTATAGCCATCACTTTTGTGAGTGAAAAAGAGCAACGCAAATTCAAAGATATAGAAAAATTCTTAGAAAAGACTGTCGAGAAAGTTCCTCTGCCGGAAGTGTTTGGTGAAGGGCCGGAATATAATCCCGTATCGTTGAATCATCACAGCAAGGGACGCAACCCTAACAATAATCGAAACCCTAACCACCGGAACCGCTCTCAGCAATCTAATAGACCTAGACCTCCAAGAGGTAATAGAAGCCCCAAAGAAGTAAAACCTAAGGATTAGTGTAATATTTTGAATACCAGTTCGTTCAGAATATCGGCATCGGTTACCGATACATTCTCAACACCTTTGGACATCGCATCGGCACGACGAATATCGCTGATAATAGACATTGCTTTCCAGCCATTATATTGACGCATTGCCATCGAATAAGTTCGGGCTTGCCACGCATTGCGAAGTCCCATAAAACCGGCAAGTCCTTGTTCAGACTTATCGGGCGAATAGTAAGCCAGCATTAAGTTTGAGAAAAAATTGAAGAGCGTAGCAATTGTCACTTGAATAGGATTAGACTTAGGATTCTCCGCAAAATATTGAATGATCGTATTCGCTTTCAAAACATCTTTTGTTTGAATGGCATTAAGCAACTCAAAATTATTATAGTCCTTACTGATTCCTATATTTTTCTCAATGTCATCGGGCATAATCGTTTTCCTTCCTCCCTCGAGAGTGATAGCTAGTTTGTCCAACTCGCTACTCATGCGGCTCAAATCGGCTCCTACATGATCGCTAAGCATTTCTAAAGCGTTGGATTCTATCTTGACTCCCTTATCCGACAGATAAGAGGAAATGAAGTCGGGAAGCTGGTTGTCTCTAAAACGCTTCGACTCAAAAAGTACTCCTTTCTTCTCAATAACAGAAGCCAATTTTTTACGTTTGTCGAGTACACCATGCTTGTGACAAATAACCAGCAACGTAGACATTTGAGGTCTTTCCAAATAAGGTTCAAGCCCTTCTATATTTTTGATATTCTGTGCCTCTTTGACAACGACGACCTGATGTTCGGCCATCATAGGATAACGCTTAGCCATATTGACAATTGCCGCTACGTCTTCCACATCAGAGCCATACATCACGGTGAGATTAAAATCTTTCTCGGTTTCCGAAAGTACATTTTCTATAATATAGTTACTGATTTTGTCGATAAAGAAATCTTCTTCTCCCATCAAATAATAGATAGGATAATATTGTTTTTTCCTTAAATCGCGTAAGATTCCTTCGTATGTCGCTGCGGCTCCTGCCATTACCAATCGAATTTCAAATGTTTCACAGTTTTCTTTTCGTCAATGATCATTCGAAGAGATTCAATGCCTATTTGTACATGCTCTTTCGAATAATTCTTTGTCACTTGGCTATCACTCTTCTCAGTCTTCACCCCCTCGGGCATCATAGGCTGATCGGAAACTAAAAGAAGCGCACCGGTAGGAATATGATTGGCGAAACCGACGGTAAAGAGAGTAGCCGTCTCCATATCTACTGCCATAGCACGAGTTGTCTTCAGGTATTCTTTAAACTTCTCATCATACTCCCATATACGGCGATTGGTAGAGTAAACAGTGCCAGTCCAATAATCATGCGCATTATCTCTGATAGCCGTAGAAACAGCACGTTGCAACATAAATGCAGGAAGAGAAGGAACTTCGGGAGGAAAATAATCGTTGGACGTTCCCTCACCCCGAATAGCAGCAATAGGAAGAATGAAATCGCCCAGATGATTTTTCTTATCAATACCTCCACATTTGCCTAAAAAGAGACACGCCTTGGGATTAATAGCACTCAATAAATCCATGATAATAGCGGCATTAGGACTTCCCATACCGAAATTTATCATAGTAATACCTTGGGCAGAAGCAGAAGGCATATTCGAATCGTGCCCCATGACAGGGACATTACAAATCTCGGAAAACAACTCAACATACTTTGTAAAGTTGGTCAACAAAATGTAATCTCCAAAATCTTCCAACGAGCGTTTTGTATAACGCGGAAGCCAATTTTCTACAATTTCTTGCTTTGTATGCATATTTCTATTAAATTTGTAGCAATTAGATGCTATTATTTAACGCACAAATATACAAAATGTTATCGTTAAATTTACCTGTTTTCAAAACAAATATCATACAGAAAGGCGAAAATCGTATGATTTTTGACATCCTACGCAAAAGGTATGTCAAACTGACCCCCGAAGAATGGGTACGCCAGCATTTCATTCATTTTCTTGTAGAGCACAAACATTATCCGCAAGCACTACTTGCAAATGAAGTGGGACTCGACCTAAACAATACAAAAAAGCGTTGTGATACGATACTCTACCGCCGCGATCTGACCCCATTGATGATTATTGAATACAAAGCTCCTCAAATAAATATCGCGCAAAAGGTCTTTGACCAGATTGCGCGATATAATATTGTTCTACGGGTAGACTACCTTATTGTGAGCAACGGTTTGCAGCATTATTGCTGCAAAATGGATTACGAACACCAAACTTACTCGTTCCTCACCGACATACCCGATTATACTTTATTATAAGAAAGTATGAATAGCGTGTCAAAGAAGACTTCCTAAGCTTCTTTTTTCTTGGTAGATGCAGCCCGTTTGCGAGTTTTCTTTACCGGAACTTCTTCTTTTACTTCCTGAACTTCCGCCAATTCCGGATCGATAAGAATACGACCACAATATTCACAAACAATAACTTTCTTGCGTGAACGGATATCGAGCTGACGCTGAGGAGGAATCTTATTAAAGCAACCGCCACAAGAATCGCGTTGCACATAAACGATACCTAGTCCATTACGTGAGTTTTTACGGATACGTTTGAAAGATTGCAACAGACGAGGTTCAATTTTCATTTCAAGTTCTTTCACATTATCTCTTAATTTCTCTTCCTGTTGACGTGTCTCTGCTACGATTTCTTCCAATTCATCTTTTTTCTCTACAACATCTTTCTCGCGTTCTTCAAGCGCAGCCTGACTAGTGCCAACTTCCTCCTCTTTAGTAGTCTGCTCTTCTGTAAATTCACGGATCTTCTTATTGCAAAGCTCAACTTCCAGCGTTTGGAATTCGATTTCTTTATTCAAGAAGTCATATTCGCGATTATTACGAACATTATCCAATTGCACTTTATATTTCTCGATAGAAGCCTGTCCCTTTTCTATTTCATTTTTTTTGCCGGCAACAGCTTTCCTTATATCTTCGATTTCTGCTCTGATTTTGTCGATGCGAGTATGCAAACCGGCAATCTCATCTTCCAAATCCTGAACTTCTAATGGAAGTTCACCCCTCAATGTCCGAATTTTATCAATCTCGGTTAATGTCTTTTGCAATTGATACAGTGTCTTTAATTTCTGCTCAACAGTCAATTCGACCACTTCTTTTTTAGATTCTTTAGCCATTTTATTATAAGTATTTAATAGGATTTGTCACCACCGAACACATATAAACAGGTATTTCGGGACATAAATCCTTTATAATTGAATAAAATATTTCTTTCGTATATTGTTCACTTTCATAATGTCCTATTTCGGCCAGTAGTATTTCATTTTCATGACCAAAGAACTCATGATACTTAATTTCACCTGTAACAAAGACATCGGCATGACGAGCTATAGCCAAAGGTATGAGAAACGCTCCGGAACCGCCACACAAAGCCACCGATTGAATAGTTTTGCCAACATAATTATTATAGCGGACACATGATACGCCAAAGACAGACTTTAGTCTCTTCAGAAAAGAGAGTATCTCTTCCGGTTGATCTAAAACTCCAATAGCCCCGGCTCCTGCTTGCGACCATTCGTTTTTTACAGGGAACAAATCATAAGCAGGTTCTTCGTAAGGATGGACCTCAAGCATAGCTTTCACAGCGGTTCCTTCTTTGTGCGCCGGTATAATGGTCTCTATACGCACTTCTTTCTCCTCGTGTTCTTTGCCTACTTCGCCGACAAAAGGATGAGTGCCTTCGCCTCCTCTAAAAGTTCCTACACCTTCTATATTATAGCTGCAATTGTCATAATTCCCTATAGAACCACATCCTGCGCCAAAAAGAGCCTTTCGTACTGTCTCGGCATGAGAAACTGGAACATAAGTAACAAGCTTAACCAAATTATCGGCTTTCGGCTCAAGAATTTCAACATCTCTCAATCCCAGCTTTTCAGCCATTTTAAAATTAACGCCATACATGGCATTATCCATATTGGTATGAGCCGAATAAACGACAATTCCCTTTTGGATAGCCATCATTACACAACGCTCAACATAATTATCTCCCGTAACCCGTTTCAGTTTACTAAATAGTAACGGATGATGAGAAACAATGACGTTACAACGACGTTGTACTGCTTCATCAATGACCTCTTCCGTGACGTCCAAACACAACAAAGCCCCTGTAACTGTCGCTTCTGTCAATCCAACTTGCAAGCCGGCATTATCAAAGCCATCTTGCAAAGGCAGAGGCGCGAACCGTTCAAGGGCGTCTATCACTTCCTTTACTTTCATTAGTATGAAATTTCTGTTGCAAAGATAATGAATATTATCCGATTTTCAGAACAAATAATCAAATAATTGTTCACCTAAAAGGCCATCTGTCAATCTTTAATTGGAACTGACAACCTTCATCGATAGTTTACCTTCGAAACTAATCGTCAAATAAATAAGACTTGAAATATAACTTTCAGGCTGTTGAAGTGTCGCTTCATAGCAAAAGCCATCTTTACCTACCCGTCGGAAATTCATATCAGACAGAACAGCTTTCTCTAAAAACTCTAAAGGGACTAAAGACTGGAACATTTGCTTTTTAATATCAGAACCATAAATCAACTTTGCACCGTCATAAACACAAATATGCATAATGTTGTCGTAATAAACATTATCGACTTGAAATCCGTCTTCCGAAACAGACGAACAATATACCTTCATCCGCGATGGATTAATATAAGTATAAGCATGGTATCTTTTATCTTTATATACCACTACAGAGTCTTTTTTCACTTGGGTTTTGTAAACCGGCAAAGGGGAATTCTTTTGTGTAAAAGCCTGAATATCTTCCGGATCTTGAGATTTGTGTAATTTAAGTTGCTCGCCCATCACAGAATGAAGACACAACGTATACATCATGCGTTTTTCGATCTTATAAGTAGCCGTATCACTACCGAAAGTATACAAAGTATCTCCTATTACTTTAAAGTATACGGGTTCAGTTTGAGAATCTGCATAGTATATAGTATCTCCCTTGATACGCATCAACGGAGATTCCGTTTCATCATCAACCCAAATACCTTGCATTTCTTTTTTCGCCTCAGTATCTTCACTTCTGAGGTTGCTTTTCTTCTTTCCTTGGCAAGCTATTAAAAAAGTGACAATAGGCAGAAACAATAATATTATTTGAATATCCTTCTTTCTCATAAACTTAATATGCTACAAATTTAAGCATTTTTTTCGAGAGATAGTCACATTACTTTAATATTTATATTCTTTTTTACCAAAGCAAGAAGTTACGCTAAACAATTAATACTATCTTTGTACACCTGTGATCAAAATAAAAAGAATGAAAAAATTCATTATTGCCGATAACCAAGATATCACAAAAGCGGGCATGATGTTTTTATTGACCTGCCCAAAAGAAAATACGGATAATCTACTGGTAGCTTCGAACAAATCAGAACTGATACATCTGTTATGCGTACATCCCGAAGCTATTATCATACTGGATTATACCCTATTCGACTTTTCAGGAGTAAACGAACTGATTACTCTGAGCGAACGCTTTAAAGACTCTGTCTGGCTACTGTTCTCTGACGAACTCAGCATCGATTTTCTACGTCAAGTGCTCTTTTGTAGCCACTCGTTCAGCATTATAATGAAAGATAATCCTAAAGAAGAAATTTTATCCGCACTCCATTGCATTGAGCGCCAAGAGCGCTTTATCTGCAATGAAATAAGCAACACATTACTTTCTGGAAATATTCAAACCATAATTCATCAAGAAGACAAACTCCTAACTATTACAGAAAGAGCTATTCTGAAAGAAATCGCATCAGGGAAGACAACTAAAGAAATTGCAGCCGAAAGGAATCTTAGTTTTCACACCGTAAATAGCCACCGTAAGAATATTTTCCGAAAATTGGAAGTCAATAATATTCATGAAGCAACCAAATATGCAGCGCGAGCGGGCATTATCGATTTGGCAGAATATTTCATCTGATATTTCTATTTCAACGCAAACTTACGCGGAGCTATCCGACAGAGATCTCTCCACTACCTACACAAAAATCTGATTTACTATCGTATATGACACCAAACTGTCCCGGAGCGATTCCCTGCAACAAGCTTTCAGAAACGATATGAAATTTTTCTCCTTCACGAATAAGCTTTCCATGAATAAATTCTGGTGTATGACGAATTTTGAAAGTAACATCCACTTCATCCTTATCTACCCAGGGATCTTCAGTAATAAAATGAAAATCGCGCATAGTAAACTCTTTACCATACTGTGTCTCTACCCCATAACCGTGAGAAACATATATTATATTTTGATCTATATCTTTCTTGACAACGAACCAAGGTCCACCACTTAGTCCAAGCCCTTTACGTTGACCTATAGTATGAAACCAAAACCCATTGTGAGTACCGATTTTCTTCCCTGTTTCAAGTTCAACGATCAAACCTTTCTTTTCGCCAAGAAAACGGCGAACAAAATCATTATAATTTATTTTGCCCAAAAAACAGATACCCTGACTATCTTTCCGCTTTGCATTAGGTAATTGGGCTTCTTCAGCAATACGGCGTACCTGATTTTTCATCAATTTGCCCAACGGAAACATAAGTTTCTTGACTTGAAGGTATGTAATCTGAGCCAAAAAATCTGTTTGATCTTTCACTGGATCAACAGCAGTACCCAACCAGACTTTGTTATCACGAACCAACGTCGTAGCATAATGTCCGGTAGCTGTAATATCAAAATCCTTACCTACACGTTCTTCGAAACATCCGAACTTTATGTACTTATTGCACATCACATCCGGATTTGGGGTAAAGCCTCTTTTTACTTTATCAATAGTATAGGCAGCCACCATATCCCAATATTCTTTCTGCAAGTCAATGACTTCAAGAGAGAGACCATATTTGTGAGCAATAAGCTGACAAATCTCTATATCTTCTTCGGCAGAACAATCCATATAGTCTACATTGTCCATACCTATTTTAATGTAAAACAAAGCCGGTTTATAGCCCGCCTCACAAAGCAAATGAACAACTACCGCACTATCTACACCTCCCGACAATAAAGCCGCTATTTCCATATTAATCCTTTCTCTTGTTTTTTTAATGGACACAAAGTATTACTACTTTCAGATGCAAAGATAGTATGTTTGTATCTAAAAGCAAAAACCTCCAATCAAAAAAAGCCACCCAAACGATTAACTTCTATTTTATTTCAACCTTTATTTTCTTCTATTTCACCACCAGTATTAACATGAGTATTGGCCACACTACTACCCTGCAAAGGCACAGAGAAACTAAAAGTAGAGCCTTCGCCTTCTACAGACTCAAACCATATTTTCCCTCCATTTTTGAGAGCAAAATCCTGGCATAACAATAGACCTAACCCTGAGCCTTCTTCCTTATTCGTCCCAAAAGTACTATAATGAGTATCAGTATGCATCAGCTTCGGCTGATTTTCTTTGCTTATACCACAGCCATGATCCCTAACACTTACCACAGCCATTTCCCCTTCTTGATAAATATCAAGTTCCACTTCTTTACCAGAGACACTAAACTTGATCGCATTACTCAATAAATTTCGACAAATAGTCTTTATCATATCCGCATCTGCATGAACATTAATAGGCTCCTGAATATCTTTCATCACAAGTTTAATGCCCTTCGTCTCGGCAACCATATTGAATATCTCCATGGTAGCTTTAATAATAGGAACAATATCAAAATCTTGATACACTACTTTAAGACGACCTATTTGACTTTTTGTCCATTTTAGCAAATTATCTAGCAATGTAAACAAATCCTCTACGATATGATTGGCCGTAGTCAACAATTCGAATAAATCTTTCCCAATAGTAGCTCCTTCTTGTAAACTCATCAAAAGTAAATTGAGTACCATTTTGACAGATCCCATAGGAGAACGTAAATCATGTGCAATGACAGAATACATTTTATCACGGCTCATAATAGTATTCTTCAACTCGTCACGCTGCTGAATAATGATACGTTTAGCAGCGATTAAAGATATCTGATGCTGAACTCGTACGATCAACTCATCCTTATTAAAAGGTTTGGATATAAAATCATTTCCACCAACATGAAATCCTTTGACGATATCAGTAGTATTATCTAATGCGGTCAAAAAGATAATAGGGATGTCACAAGTATCTTTATCTGCCTTCAACACCTGACACACCTCAAATCCACTTTTATCAGGCATCATCACATCCAATAATATCAAATCCGGTTTCTTTTTTTGAGTCACCTCAATAGCTTCACAGCCTCCAGATGCAGTGATTATACCAAATTTTTCATTTGATAACAACACTTTCAGCAGTAAAACATTTGCTGCAACATCGTCTACAATCAAGATATTGTAATCGGATGGATTAAAAACTTTTTGCGCATTCATATAATCTCTCCCGAGTCAAAAATATAGTTTTATTGAAATAAAAAACAAAAATCGTATTTTTATTATTAAGTACCAAATTAAACATAACTTTTTTTCTTAATAAAAATATAAAATTGAACCTATAATACCCTATCCATTACACATTGCTAGCAGAATCTTCTCAATTTTTGAATAAAAAAATCTCGTTTTTTTTTTGATATATAAAAAAAACATTATATCTTTGCACTCGCTTTCAAAAGGGAAGTTCGGGGCATAGCGCAGTCCGGTAGCGCGCCTGCTTTGGGAGCAGGAAGTCGTCAGTTCGAATCTGGCTACCCCGACAAGATGAAAATCAAGCAGTTACGATAACAAGTAGCTGCTTTTTTTGTTAGTATAAAACACTAGCCGGCTCACCAGTAAAAGTTGGGGGAGTGCAAATTAAATAATATCTTTGCATCAATTAGAAAAGAAAATAAGATGCAAGAGAGTTCCCTTTTATTAGCGATTGTCCGTTTAATGCTTCCTGCGGAGTTACTAACTTACTTCAAGATAACCAATGTGGAATCTACTTCTGATAGGGTCTTGATTAGTTTAGATGAATTTGATAATCCTCCATCGACAAATTCCGAACATAAGTTTGAATCGAAAGGCTTTCAGGAAGCAGTCGATATCCGTGACTTTCCAATAAGAGACAAGAAGGTCACTTTTAAGGTACGACGTCGTAAATGGCTGGATAAGACAAGCGGTAAATATGTTTCAAACCGCTTTGATTTGGTAGCAGAAGGGACCCGCCACTCGAAAGAGTTCGCGGCTTTTTTAAAAGGGTTGCTTGGAGAAATACCCGATTACGGCCCGCTCTCTTGAACCATA
>JAAYUD010000043.1 GCA_012517855.1 Bacteroidales bacterium | reverse complement strand
TAAAAGTTTATACTTACAAACATTTATTTTCGTCCTTATGAATTTCTCGCTGTATATCAACGACTTGCGCACGGCCAATTGACATCTTGCTCTTATTGGACTTACATTAGAGCGATGAAAACAGTTACAGATATAATGCCACACAAGCCCTTACAGGGCACGTAAGGATAAAAAAGTATCAGAATATCAAGAGATGTTCACCTTGAGATACGCTCTAAAAAACCGGTTGCCAACACTATTTTATAGCCTATTTATAGGCCAATGGAAGCAAACACTGTCGTTGAAACAGAATAAGACAATGCTTATGTGACTGCTTGGATTACTAAGAAAGGGGCAATTCTAATACGAAGCAGGCTCCGCCTGCCGTAGTAGAATCGGCATAGGCACGTCCATTTAACAATCGGGCAATAAGACTCACAAGATAAAGACTCAGCCCTAAATTGCCAGCCGTATTATTGGATAAATAGCGGGTAAATATCATAGCCCTTTCTTCGGATGAAAGCGAGCGCCCCGTATCGGTGACAGAGAAACGTATTCTACCGGGTAATACATCATAGGCTAAAGTAATACTCCCAGCGACCGTATGACGGCACGCATTAGATAGATAAGTAACAAGTACGTAGATGAGACGCGATTCATCTGTTTGTAGCAATAAAGGCGAAGACCCGTCGTCGGGCAAACTTCGAGATGGATGAAACGATAAACTGACCATGGGAGGCACTTCCGATTCTATTTTTCTTAGAGCCGAACGACAAAGCATATCAACATCGACAGTAGAAATATGTAGTTTGTAAGTACCACTTTCTATTTTCGAAATATCCAACACATTATTGACTATAGCATTAAGATATTTGCTTCGCTGAGTAAGTTTTCTCATCAACTCAGCCTTTCTTATATCCGACCAATCTCCCACCTCTTGACTATTCAGCCGCCTATTGAGACTTACAATATCGTGTAGTGCCGTATAAATTTTATCGTTTACTCGCTGGTAAAAATGATTTTTGGCACGTTCGGTAGCCTCGGCTATAAACGTTTCTTTGTACAGCATTTTTTGTTTACGGCGCAAACGATAAACAAGAGCTCCACTCAATGCCAGAAGGAAAAGCAATGTAAAAACAATTGATACCATACACCATGCAACACGCTGTTCGTATAGCTGCCGATGACTTTTAAGCCCCATATCGAGTATCTGTTGCTTTTCCATATCCATTTTCTGCTGAACCACCAACAAATTTTGTAGATTCAGCTCCCCTCTTTTCTGACAAATATTGATATCTTCGCGATGCAATAACCAACGGTTTTTCTCACGCTTGAGCAGCAATAATTGTTTCTTCTTATTAGCATCCTCTATCTTCAATCGGATATTCTCCATAAATAAACGGTCACGCTGTTTCATTGACTCATCAAAGTCGAAACGACTGATATATGCATTAAATAAGTCACCCCAATCAGTATTCAACCATTCTTCGGACAATTTTTTATAATCTTTATAATACTTGTTAGATACTTCATACTTATGCTTTGAAAAATAAAAAGCTCCTATATTCTCGGGATTACGATTATTGCCAGAAGCCAACAAAGCCTCCAGAGCTTTATCTTTATCGTGTTCGATAAAAGTATAATAACAATATAGGGTAGAATAGAAATTTGCGAAACTCACCCGAGTAGGATTTTCGCGTTGCAAACGTTCCAATTCGTGTAGCATATTGGCAGCTTCTGATTTTTCGCCCAACATACAATAGCATTGAGCCAATATCATAATAGGATTTATACACGTCACATCCGTTTTACAACACTCTAATGCTTTCTTTGTATAAAGAATACTATTCTTATAATCTTTGAGTAGAAAGTAACTTCTCCCAATCAAAGTATATATACTCCGTCGTTCTTCCTTACACGAATGTAGAGCCTTGAGATAATAAGACAAAGCGGTAGCACTTTGCTGCTGTACCGTATAGAAATTGCCTACTTCATAAAAATAGGTAGAGATGCCGTAAGGGTCGTTCAATTTAAGCATCAGTCTTTGATATTTTTGCAATTGTGACAAGGCTTCTCTGAAATCTTTGTGATACAAATAATAGTTAATAACATACCCCCAAGCCTTGAAAACATACTTGCTACGAGATTTAAGTAAACAGAACTTTTCGCATTGCCAGAAACTTTTTAATAGTAAATCTTCATGAGAAGAATAACGGTAATGCTTTGTTTTGCTCATCAGAGCCAGACACTGTGCATCTATATCTCCACTTCTTCTTGCCATGATGAATAACGTATCGGCCATCGGGCCACCCTGAGGAGTATTAAGTTGTCGCTCCATCTTTTCATAATACCGATACAAATGGTCTTGAATATGAAGCGAATTGTTTTGAGCATGGGCCGATAAAAGCGAACAGCAACATACAATCAAAAAGCTAAAAACACTCTTCAAAGGATGATCGAAGACAAAACGTGCACCACCGGAATATTGAGTATCAACATAAGCTTTACCATGTAGCAATTTAGAAATAATACGGCAGATATGCAATCCCAACCCCGTACCACGCTTTGCTTTATCAAGCATCTGAAAACGTTCAAACACTTTTTCTGCATCTTCGGGTTTTACTCCTGATCCCGTATCGGTAACAGCGAAACGAACTTTATCGGGCAGAACCTCATAAGAAAGTGTAATACGGCCACGCTCAGTATATTTACAAGCATTGGTAAGATAGTTGGTAAGCACTTGCTGCAAGCGTTGTGCATCGGTATGCAGCATATAGGGTTCAGAGTCTTCTGATGAAGTTTTCAACAACAATTCCACGCCTTCATTCTGTCGCCCTCTAACACTTTCGAGCGTCGTATGACATAAATGATAAATATCTATATCCGTAGGAGTCAATTGATAAGTGCCACCCTCAAAATTAGACAAATCCAAAACATCGTTCACCAACTTCAACAACAATTCGCTATTTGTCTCTATCATCCCTATATAATCATCCTTTTCTTTCTTCGACAAATTGCTGGCAATTTCACTGTTCAGTATCTCATTAAAGCCCATAATAGCATTGAGAGGATTACGGATTTCGTGATTCATGTTCTGGAAAAAGAGGCTTTTAATATATTCCGACTTCTCGGCCTTTTCCTTCTCTCTACGCAAGCGTCTTCTTGTAAAATAATAATTAAAGACATAAATAATAAACAGAACAACTAAAGCTAAAACCACTAAATTAATAGATAAAATACGCCAATATTCCTTTTCCTTAAATAATGCAGCAGATCTACGCAGTTGCTCTGCTCTAAGCCGAGCATTGGTCAACTTCTTACGACCTTGTTCCCACATCATTTTTTGAAAAGCCAACCGATTTTTCAAAATCTTTTGTTCTTTCAATCTATTCTGTATAGCAGCACGATCGCGTTCGTTGCATAACGAAAGCAATAAACTATTATTTAACGTTTGCTGCAACTTCATTTTAGCGTGCCGTTGCCGTTGCATTTCTTTCTCATGCTCTACTTTCCAATATTCCATTTGTGGAACAAACGATGAAAGAAGGAACTGTTCATCATTCATTCGAAGAGTATTTACATAATCGCCAAACTTGCAATAGTACAGTGAAGACAGTTTATAATTTTTCTCAATTTCATATTTTTTTGCCATGGCCGTATAATAGCTCAACGAATCAACGCAAATATCTATATCATGATATTTCTTCTTGAAAGTCGAATCACAATGTTGATAAAGCGTATGATAATCATTCATGCACTCAACATAGAAGCTATAATCACTTGCAAGAGCCGGATAAATGGATATAGATTTTTGGACCATATTATATGCTTCTTCCACTTGTTCCTTATTTTTTACATCTTGCCGACAATACAATGACAATAATAACATACGAGGAACAACAGCAGCAAATTCGTCTGAAGAAGATATAGCTTTTAACAAATATTCTTCACTTTCATTCCATCGATGTAGCCACATACAGCATTGACCGATACGCGTATACAATGACATAAGATTAGCTTCATCCGTAGGGGTATTCAGAGCAAGGATCTTGCGATATTGGGACAACGCCAACCGATAAAAATGTTGGTTCAAATAGAAATCTCCCAATATCATATAACCACGAACAATACCGAATTTATTTTTCATCCGAGAAGCGTCTTTCTTAAACTTCATCAATTCGGTTAAAGCATCCCGATAATTCGAGTTATTTATATTTTCAATAATAATAATACTCCAAGCACGAAAATAATATTGAATATAAGGAGTACGTATAATAAAAGGAGCAATACGACGAAATTCCTCCCGCTCTTTTTCATACTCCCCATGCAGATGATAATAATTCACTCTATAATAGAGTGCCATACATTCTCCTTTCAAATCTTTTGCACGTTTCGCCCTCGTATAAAGCGTATCTAACATAGAAAGACCTACACCCGAATTTTTCAGGTTCTTTTGGCACAACGTCACATATTCATAGAACCTATCGTCTACTTTATAATTACCGTGATGAACCAACGCCGAAGAATGAATGGTGCAGAAAGCAACAAATATATATAAAAGTAAAGGTCTTTTCATGCATGCAAATATATTAAAAATAATAAAATAAAAAGAAATAAACAGCTTTTTATTGAGCAACTTAAATTGCATAAAAACTTAAGTCAGAAATGAATGTTTTAAATGAAACCATCAGTTATAGGGGTAAATTTGTTTTATATTTATAAGAAACCCGTATGAAAAGACCTATTAAATACAAAAATAAGCCCAAAGAGTCTTTTATGAAATATTAAGACTCTTTTCAGAGATGATAAAACAAGAAAGATAAAACGATATAAATAAAACGCAATCAACGACAAAAGTTCATCTCGCCGTAAATATTGTTGAATAAAAGAATAATATAGTAGTTAAAATCCGCCAAGTTATTTTTGGGTTCAACAAAAATAAATACTTATATTTGAACGACCTAAATAGAAAAAAGGAATAATATTTAATGATGAAAAGTAGCTCACAGAGGACAGGGCTCCATTTATTATATATCATCAATGTCGCTATTATAACATTTATTTTAGCGATAGATGGTTATTTTCATTATATAGGGCTACACAAGGGAGAAAATAGTCTTTTTTCCCTTGTCTTGAGCATAATAATAGCAACAATCTTCATTATTATGATTTCACTTTTTTTCTTCTCTTACAAACGAATATCACGAAATATAAAAGAGCTACACACCATTCAGAAAAAGTTTGAATTCATTACGACAGCGAGCGACATAATCATCATGCAATATGATGTTGTATATCGACGTTTCACTCATTGGAATCCGTCATCCACAGAACCACACAAGAGTTTTAATATAAAAGAATACTGGGCATATATATTCCCCGAAGATCTCCCCATAGCACATCAATTGGTAGACTTTATGGACAGCCGCAACGACAATCCTTGCACATGTGAATACCGCTATTTGTCTCCAAGCGCCAATCAATATTCTTGGCAATACAATGATGTATTTCCCTTTGAACACGACGCCGATGGTAGGGTGACAAGTTACATTAGCGTTTGCCGTCATAATAATAAGTGGCACGAAGTCGAAAACAAGATAATGCAGTTCAGACAAAATATTTCATTCATAACTTTATCAAACGGCATCATGTTCGTCCGTTATAATGTGAACAACGATACGCTATACCATCTTGACAATAGTGGTGAACTCACTGAAAATATTATTACTTTTGACACCTACTGGAATTCCGTTCATCCAGAAGATTTGCCCAAAGCAAAAGAACTCATAAACCTGATGAGAGAGCACAAGATGGAAAGTTTCCAAACAGAATACAGATACAAAAATCCGGACCAAGATGATTATAATTGGCTCGTCGTTAACATTGCAGCCTACGAATTCGATAGTTACCACAGAATCTCGAGTTACATGTGCCTATGCCGTAACAATAACACTTGGCGACAAGCTATGGACGAAATGATTGAGTTGCGCAATAGAGCCGAATCGGCAAACAAAATGAAAAATGCTTTTTTGGCAAATATCAGCCACGAAATTCGTACACCACTTAATGCTGTAGTGGGCTTTTCAAGTTTAATAAACGACGAAATGCCCGAAAGAGAACGCAACAAATTCAAACTTATTATAGATCAGAACAATAAAATGTTGCTACAAATTGTAGATGACGTACTTGCTTTATCAAAAATAGAATCAGGTGATATTGATTTTATCCCAACAACATTTGACATTTATAATTTCATACAAAGCGTCACAGACTCTATGAGAGTAGTCATACGTCCGAATATAGAACTTGTTTGTGAAAGTCAAGAACACTTTAACGTTTCATTCGACTCTAGGCGGCTCACAGAAATAATATCTACCCTTCTCGTCAATGCCAATAAATTTACCCACAACGGTAACATTAAAATAAGCTACAACTATCAAGAAAGAGGTCTATATGTCTCGATAACCGATACGGGAATCGGTATTGCATTGAAAGATCAACAACGAATATTCGAGCGTTTCGAGAAAGTAAACAACTTCGTAAGTGGCACAGGATTGGGACTAGCAATCTGCAAAGGCATCATAGAACAGGCACATGGTAAAATCGGAGTAAAGTCTGAATTGGGAAAAGGCTCCACTTTCTGGTTCTGGATTCCATGTAAAAAAGAAAAATAACTTTTGCCTAATTTTGCTTCTCATTCAAAGTTTTGCAAATGAATTACTAGAACAAGAATCTATAAATCTTTTAGGCACAAAAAAGCGAATTATTTTTTTGCATTAACGGTCAGTTGCAGTATCTTTGCCTATCGTTATTTTCTCAAAAAAAATGACCATAAAAAAGAAACTTAAACTAACCGAATTCTATTTATGAAAACATCGTTGACGCTTTCCAAGAAAACCTTAGCAAGAGAGCTTAAAGACTATCTAATGATTGCTTTCGGCATGTTCTGCTATAGTATTGGATGGGCTGTTTTCTTATTACCAAACAGCATCACAACTGGTGGTGTACCTGGCATTTCGTCCATTGTTTTTTGGGCGACAGGTATTCCTGTGCAATATACCTATTTTATAATCAATGTATTTTTACTTGCCCTCGCACTTAAAATATTAGGATTCAATTTTTGTATCAAAACGATATGGGGAGTGGTGACACTTACCACTTTCGTAGCCTATATTCAGCACTTCACCGGCGGCCCCCCCTTCTTGCACAATCAACCATTTATGGCATGCGTTATCGGCGCATCATTCTGTGGCACCGGAGTAGGGTTGGCCCTATCATACAATGGAAGCACGGGTGGAACAGACATTATAGCTGCCATCGTAAACAAATACAGAGATATTACGCTAGGACGAGTCATACTGATATGCGACCTCATCATTATATCCTCAAGTTATTTGGTACTGAGAAACTGGGAAAAAGTGATATACGGTTACGTTACTCTTTATATATGCGCCTTTGTTATTGATCAAGTAATCAATCTATCCCGTTCCTCTGTCCAATTTTTTATCATCTCCGACAAATACATAGAAATAGGGAAAGAAATCAATACCTTCCCTAGAAGAGGGGTCACGGTGATCAATGCGAAAGGATTTTATTCAGACAAAGAAGTTGGTATGCTATTCGTATTAGCCAAAAAACGGGAATCTGATATCATCTTCCACCTTATTAAAGGAATTGACCCTAACGCATTTGTTTCACAAAGTGCAGTTATCGGAGTCTATGGAGAAGGATTTGATCGAATAAAAGTTAAATAGATTTATCGTATCGATAGACTATTTTGTTTCTCCGATTATTATCGCTATCTTTCAATATATTTAAAATAGCTATTATGAATAATTTCACATTTCAAAGTCCTACTGAATTTGTATTTGGAAAAGACACTGAAAATAAGACTGGAGAATTGTGCCGTAAGTATGGTGCAAAAAAGATACTTATTGTCTACGGTGGTGGTTCCATTGTTCGTAGCGGGTTGCTTCAACGAATCGAATCTTCCTTGAAATCAGTAGATATTCCTTTTATTACGATGGGAGGTATTCAACCAAATCCGGTAGATAAAGAAGTCTATAAAGGAATTGACTTCGCTCGTAAAAACGACATCAATTTTTTACTTGCCGTAGGTGGCGGTTCTGTTATCGATACAGCAAAAGCTATTGCTGCAGGCGTTCCATACGAAGGAGACTTCTGGGACTTTTATTGCAACAAAGCTAAGGTTGAAAAAGCGCTAAATGTAGGCGTAGTATTGACAATTCCGGCAGCTGGCAGTGAAGGTTCGGGTAATACAGTAATTACAAAGTTAGACGGTCTGCATAAAATAAGCTTACGTGCTCCTGAACATCTGCGCCCAACATTCTCTATCATGAATCCTACACTCACTTTCACTCTCCCACAAAAACAAACCGTGGCGGGCATCTGCGACATGATGGTTCACATAAGTGAACGCTATTTCACTAATACAGAAGAAGTGGAAACAGGAGATAGAATATGTGAAGGATTATACAAAGCCATTATTGAAGAGGCTCCTAAAGTAATAGCGAATCCAAGGGATTATGGAGCTCGTGCCAATATAATGTGGGCGGGAATGGTTGCACACAATTGGACTTCGGCTTTCGGTATGCAAGAATGTTGGTGCTCCCACTTCATGGAACATGAGATAAGCGCAGTCTATAATGTAACTCATGGCGCCGGGCTTTCCGTTATTTTTCCCGCCTGGCTCACCTATATGGCAAAACACAACGTACACAAGCCTTATCAATTTGCCATCCGCGTTTGGGATGTCCCAGCGATTTCTAACTTAAAAGAGGAAGTAGCACTAGAAGGCATTAGCCGCCTAAAACAATTTTGGAGTTCACTAGGATTACCTGTCAACTTCAAAGAGCTGGGCATAGAAAATCCTGATATTGATCTATTGGTGAAAAAGCTCCATGAAAACAAAGGCGAATTAGTAGGCTCTTACATGCAACTATCCAAAGAAGAGACAAGACAAATCTATGAGCTGGCTCTTTAATACACCGAGATAGCAATCAGTTATAAAACAAATAAAAACGAGTACATCTCACGACGCACTCGTTTTTCAATTAAAACATAATATTATGAAAAAATAAATCTATCTATTCAGCGTTAAGAGAGAAACGTTTGAAAGCTGTAACAGTCAGACCTTTGCTCTCATTATCCAAATATTTAGCTACACTCTGCTTTGCATCGTTCATAACAAACTCTTGGTTCAGCAGACAAGCTTCTTTATAAAATTTATTTATTCGCCCATTAACGATATTCTCGATAAGATTTTCGGGTTTGCCTTCTTCACGAGCTTTATCAGCAGCGACTTCTTTCTCACGAGCCAAGATATCAGCAGGAATGTCTTCCGGACTGATTGAAACAGGATTCATGGCAGCAATTTGCATACCCAATTCATGTCCTTGAACTTCTTTGTCTTCTTGGTTCAATGCAACAAGAGTACCCAATTTGTTTCCTGGATGAATATAAGCAGAAGCAGTTCCACCCTCAACAAAACAATAGCCATCAAGTTCCATTTTCTCACCTGTGATTCCGCTACGGTCTGTAACAGCATTGGCTACAGTACCATTACCAAATGGAAGAGCCAAAACAGCATCTAAATCGGTAGCCTTAGCAGCCATAGCAGCGTCCAATATATCGTTTGTCAATTTAACAAAATCGACATTTTTAGCAACAAAATCAGTTTCGCACTTCAAAGCGATCATTGCAGCATACTTACCGGTAGATTTAGCAATCACACAACCTTCCGAAGCATCTCTGTCAGAACGTTTTGCAGCAACAGCTTGACCCTTTTTACGGATAATTTCCATCGCTTTATCAAAATCATTATCAGCTTCGATAAGCGCCTTCTTGCAATCCATCATGCCGGCACCTGTCATTTTACGAAGGTGCTGAATATCAGCTATAGTAACAGCCATAATTTCCTTTCAATTAAAAGTTCGTAAATTATTCTTCTTCATCTTTAGCTACCGCAGCACGCTTAGCTTCATTGATAGCTTCATTATCTTTCTTATCGATACGTGCTCTTGTATTCTTCTTTCCAGCAGTAGCGACTTTAACTTCGCCAGCTGCTTCCATATCAACTTTTTCAGCCTTACGTTCTTCAAGACCTTCGGCAATAGCAGCACAACAAGGAACTAAAATAGCTTCAATAGACTTAGTTGCATCGTCATTAGCCGGAATAACGAAATCGATTTCGGAAGGATCCGAATTAGTATCAACAATTCCGAATACAGGAATACCCAAGCGCTTTGCTTCACGAACTGCTATATTTTCCTTCATTACATCAACGACGAAAAGAGCAGACGGAAGACGAGATAAATCGGCAATAGAGCCTAAATTTTTATCAAGTTTAGCACGTTGACGATCTATCTGAAGATTTTCTCTTTTAGAAAGATTGCTGTAAGTACCATCAGCTTTCATTTTGTCGATGGTGGCCATTTTCTTAACAGCTTTGCGAATAGTCGGGAAGTTAGTCAACATTCCACCCGGCCAACGTTCAATAACGTAAGGCATACTAACCGACTGAGCCTTATCGGCAACAACCTGTTTAGCCTGTTTTTTAGTAGCAACAAATAAGATCTTCTTACCCGATTTAGCTATTTGTTTCAAAGCATCAGATGCTTCATCAACTTTAACTACTGTTTTGTGAAGATCAACGATATGGATACCGTTACGTTCCATAAAAATATAAGGAGCCATTGCAGGATTCCACTTTCTTTTAAGGTGACCGAAGTGGCAACCAGCTTCCAACAGCGTATCAAAATTTGTTCTTGACATTTTTCTTTAATTATTTAAGCGTTTACATTCCTTTTTGTTATAATGAACCAACCACCGAGTAGCCTAACATAAACGATGTAGAGTCCCGATAGTTTAGATACTAAACCCCAAAGCTCGAGCAAATATTAACGTTTACTGAACTGGAATCTACGGCGTGCCTTTGGACGACCCGGTTTCTTACGTTCAACAGAACGCGGATCACGAGTCATAAAGCCTTCTGAACGAAGAGCTGATTTATCTTCAGGATTGATTTTTACTAATGCGCGAGCTATAGCCAAACGAAGAGCTTGAGACTGGCCAGTGAAACCGCCGCCTACTAGGTTTACTTTAACATCATATTTCTCTGCAACACCCAATTTATTCAACGGCTGTTTAACAACATATTGCATAATTGATGAAGGGAAATATTCTGTAAGGTCTTTTTTATTGATTGTGATTTTACCGGAGCCTTCGCTAACGAAAACACGTGCCACAGCACTTTTACGTCTTCCTAATGCGTTAATTACTTCCATCCTTTCTCCTTATTTTAATGAATTAATATCTATAGTCTTTGGTTGTTGAGCCTGCTGGCTGTGTTCGTTACCTGCGTAAACGTACAGATTATTAATCAGCTTATCACCCAATTTGTTCTTAGGCAACATACCTCTAACAACTTTTCTCAGCAAGCGGTCTTCTCCGTTCGGTTTCTTAAACAAGAAAGCCGGAGTATACGGTGTTTGACCACCTGGATAACCCGAGAATCTTAAATAGACTCTATCATTCCATTTATTTCCGGTTAATTTTACTTTGCTGGCATTGATAATGATTACATTATCACCACAATCTACATGAGGAGTAAAGTTTGGTTTATACTTTCCTCTCAATAGTTTTGCAACTTTAGAGCCCAGACGGCCAAGTGACTGGCCGGCCGCATCAACAACAACCCATTCTTTGGTCACCGTCTCTTTGTTTGCAGAAATGGTCTTGTAACTTAAAGTATCCACTCTTGATTTAATTTTTTAATTGTTACTACTAATAAATCCTTTCACCGCACGTTAACCTCTTCGGCCAAAAAGAAGCCAAAATGCTATGAACTAATGTTTTTTATCTTTGTTAAGATAATAATCGGCTTGCAAAATTACTGCTTTTCTTTAAACTGGCAAAGCAATTCTGTCTTTTTTTGAGACACAGAGAGAATAATTACTGAGGCTACTAAGATTGCTAAAGGCCACAGACTTACTTGCAACTTCATTTTTCAGTCATTTGGGCAACCCTAACAAGCTCAATAGCCTCAGTCAATATTATTTAATAATTAGGACGATTATAACTAAAATTCGGCATTATTGGGTGTTCTAGGGAAAGGAATGACATCCCTGATATTCGCCATGCCCGTAACAAACAGAACAAGCCTTTCGAAACCCAACCCGAATCCTGAGTGAGGACAAGTACCAAACCGTCTAGTATCAAGGTACCAGGACATATCTTTCATGGGTATATTGCGTTCCTTAATAACAGACAACAGCTTGTTATAATCAGCTTCACGTTCCGAGCCACCAATAATTTCTCCTATCTTCGGGAACAGAACATCCATAGCTCGAACAGTCTTACCATCCTCATTCATTTTCATATAGAAAGCTTTAATTTCTTTCGGATAATCGGTCAGAATAACAGGACGTTTGAAATGTTCTTCAACAAGGAAACGTTCATGTTCTGAAGCCAAATCGACGCCCCAATAAACAGGAAATTCGAATTTATGTCCGTGGGCGATCGCATCCTCCAATATTTTAATGCCCTCCGTGTATGGCAAACGAACAAAGTCCTCTTTCAATATACCTTCCAAACGAGAGATTAATTCCTTATCATACATCTCATTGAGGAAATTTAAATCATCCATACAATGATCAAGAGCCCATTTCACACAGAATTTGATAAATTCTTCTGCCAAATCCATATTCTCTTGAATTTCATTGAAAGCCACTTCTGGTTCAATCATCCAAAACTCAGCCAAGTGGCGAGGAGTATTAGAGTTCTCAGCACGGAATGTCGGGCCAAAAGTATAAATTGCGCCCAAAGCAGTAGCGCCAAGTTCACCTTCAAGTTGGCCCGAAACTGTTAGACTTGTCATCTTACCGAAGAAATCATCATCGTACAGAATAGAGCCATTTGAATCTTTCTTCAAATCATATAGATTTTTAGTCGTCACTTGAAACATTTGCCCGGCACCTTCACAGTCGGAAGCTGTAATAATAGGCGTATGAAAATAGACAAATCCTTTCTGCTGAAAAAAAGAATGGATAGCATAAGCCATCTGACTCCTAACACGAAATACCGCGCCAAAAGTATTAGTACGGAGACGCAAGTGAGCCTTTTCTCTCAAAAACTCAAGCGAATGGCCTTTCTTTTGCAAAGGATAATCACTACTGCAAACTCCTAAAACTTCAATATCGTGAGCCTGAATTTCGACCTTCTGGCCAGAGCCTTGCGACTGAACCATTTTGCCATTAACACTCAAACACGCACCCGTTGTTACCTCTTTAAAAATTTCTTCTTCAAAAGCCGCAGGATCGGCAACTATCTGAACATTATTAATTGTAGAACCATCATTGAGAGCAATGAAAGCAACCTTTTTACTACCGCGACGAGTGCGAACCCACCCCTTCACATTAACTATAGCGCCATAATCTTTGCGCTCTAACAAATCTACAATTTTTGTTCTAGCAATTTTTTCCATAAAACAGTCCTCTATTATATCAATTATTCGAAAGACCCCATACGGAGGAAGTCGAGTTCCTTCTCCGTAAGATAACGCCATTCGCCACGGCGAAGTCCTTTCTTAGTAAGCCCGGCAAAAAACACTCGATCCAGTTTGATAACTCTATAGCCGAGCGATTCAAAGATACGACGTACAACACGGTTTTTGCCAGAATGTATTTCAATGCCTACTTCACATTTGCTTTCTTCTGATGCAAACTCAGCAGCATCAGCATGTATCTCACCATCTTCGAGAGTAACTCCCGCTACAACCTTATCCAAATCGCCACGAGTTACATTTTTATCCAATGTAACATGATAAATCTTCTTTTTCAAGAATTTAGGATGAGTCAACTTCGAAGCTAAATCACCATCATTCGTCAACAACAGAACCCCCGTTGTATTGCGGTCAAGACGTCCTACAGGATATATGCGTTCATTGCAAGCATCTTTTACCAATTCCATTACCGTATGGCGTTCTTGAGGATCATCAGAAGTAGTGACACAGTTTTTCGGTTTATTCAATATAACATAAACCTTACGCTCTATCTTCACCGGTTGATCATGAAATTTCACTTCATCAGAGCGTTTTATTTTAGTTCCTAATTCGGAAACGACAGTACCATTTACCGAAACGACTCCTGCCTGAATATACTCATCAGCCTCACGGCGAGAGCAAATACCAGCATTCGCAAGAAACTTATTTAAACGAATCGGCTCATTCGGATCTACATTAAGCTCCTTATATTCGATCTGTTTCTTTACGCTATATTTGGCATTGGGATCATAATCGTTGTTGCGGGGGCGAAAGCCACCACCTTGCGGACGATAGTTGTTATTGGGACGAGGTCTGAACGGGCGCTGCCCTCCATTATTATAACCTTCGTTACCATAACCACCGCCATTGTTATTATTATAGCGTGGACGATAGCCGCCGTTGTTATAACCACCACCGCCATTATTATTATAGCTGCCACCATTATTGTTATAACCGCCATTATTATCTCTACCTTCAGAATTGTAACGTGGACGATAAGGGCGTTGACCGCCACCTTCTTGATCATTATTATTATAGCGTGGACGATAGCCGCCGTTGTTATAACCACCACCGCCATTGTTATTATAGCCGCTACCATTATTGTTATAACCGCTATTATTATCTCTACCTTCGGAATTGTAACGTGGACGATAAGGACGTTGGCCGCCACCTTCTTGATCATTATTATTATAACGCGGACGATACCCCCCATTGTTATAACCACCACCATTATTATTATAGCCACCGTTATTATCGCGGTTCCCCGAATTATAACGTGGACGATAAGGACGATTTTCTGTAGCCCCATCAGCTCCTTCATTATTCTCGTAACGAGGACGATAATTGTTCGTTCCGTTACTTCTATAAACGGAATTAATGCGAGGACGATGTGGACGAGAGCCATCCGAATCTGGAGCAAACGAACCAGAACGACTTATAGTCTTTCTTTCTTCGTCACTAATTTTATTACCATCACGGTTAAAATCTGCATTGTCGGCACGATTAGAATCCTGCCATTCTTCATTTTTAGTATCCATCTTTCTATTCGAATAAAAAATTAAACACTGACCTCACGGTCGGAAAATTCACTCAAAACGTTTTAATTATTTTTATCAGGTTATTAAATTCCAGTATAATTGTGGGGCGTAATAGCCCTTAATTCATTCTTTATATCTTCGCTTACATTCAATTCTTCTATAAATTCTTTTATCGATTTCTCAGTAATAGTCTTATTCGTTCTAGTAAGAGCCTTTAGTGCTTCGTATGGGTGAGGATAGGCTTCACGTCGCAAAATTGTCTGGACAGCTTCAGCCACCACACTCCAACAATTATCCAAATCACGAAAGATAACATCCTTATTAAGTAGCAGTTTGCGAAGTCCCTTAAGCGAACTTTGTATGGCAATCACAGCATGACCAAACGGTACACCGACATTACGAAGTACTGTCGAGTCAGTTAAATCACGTTGCAACCTCGACATCGGCAACTTCTCTGCAAGGCGCTCCAAAATAGCATTTGCCAGCACCAAGTTTCCTTCTGAATTTTCAAAGTCAATAGGATTTACCTTGTGAGGCATGGCACTCGAGCCAACCTCACCCGCTTTGATCTGTTGTTTGAAATACTCCAAAGAGACATACATCCAAAAATCGCGATCCATATCAATCATTATCACATTAATACGGCGCATAGCATCGAACACTGCCGACAAATTATCATAATTGGATATCTGAGTAGTAAACTCCTCACGTTCTAATTCGAGTTTCTCAGAAACAAAACGGTTCCCAAAACTTTTCCAATCAAAATCAGGATAAGCTACATGATGGGCATTAAAATTCCCTGTTGCACCTCCAAACTTAGCAGTAATAATACAAGCCTTTAAAGAAGCCAACTGGCGTTCCAAACGATAAACATATACCTGAATTTCCTTTCCCAATCGCGTAGGAGAAGCGGGTTGTCCATGGGTACGCGCAAGCATAGGCACATCGGCCCACTCTTCAGCATACGTTCGAAGTTGGCCTATCAATTCTTCTAACAGAGGATAATAGACGTCTTTGAGTGCATCCTTAATAGACAGAGGCACGGAAGTATTATTAATATCTTGAGAAGTCAAGCCAAAATGGATAAACTCCTTATAAGCATCCAACCCGCCAATAGCATCAAACTTTTCTTTCAGAAAATACTCTATCGCCTTCACATCATGATTAGTAATGCTCTCTATATCCTTTATACGCCTGGCATCTTCTTCAGAGAAAGCTGTATATATAGAACGAAAAGCCGAAAAAAGCTTATGATCAATATCTTTCAATTGCGGCAAAGGCAATTCACACAAAGTAATAAAATATTCCACTTCAACCCGAACGCGATATTTCATTAACGCATATTCGGAAAAATAGTCTGCAAGCCGTTCCGTCTTTGCACGATAGCGACCATCTATAGGAGAAATTGCAGTTAATACATCCAAATTCATTATTTATCAAGATTATTGAGCAGCAAAAATAAGTCTTTTTACTGACTTTATCACCAACAATTCAAAGAAAAATAAATAAGAAACTATAAAACCACCTTTTTCATAGATTTGTAACATCCTATTTTTCAAGACTAAGAAAATATTTTTTAAAAATAATAAGCGTTTTTCTTGGCTGATATAAAAAATAGCACTACCTTTGCGTCACTTTTGAACAGAAAGTGAATGGGCGTTTAGCTCAGCTGGTTTAGAGCATCTGCCTTACAAGCAGAGGGTCGGCGGTTCGAATCCGTCAACGCCCACTCAATTGAACTCTATTCACTTCTCAATTTCAAAAGAATCGGGCGTTTAGCTCAGCTGGTTTAGAGCATCTGCCTTACAAGCAGAGGGTCGGCGGTTCGAATCCGTCAACGCCCACCATTCAATTAAGCTTCACTATGAAAAGTGAAGCTTTTTCTTTTTATCACATTGCTATTAACAAATCAAACATTCAAAACAATGAAAAAGTTATATTTATTATTGGCGCTCATTTCCACACTAGTTCTCTCAAGTTGTACGACACAATCATATATTGGCAATTTCAATAAATTTGTAGACAAAACAGATGCCAACTGCCACAACTATTCCATCAACCAGTGGAAAAAGAATATTGCAAAATTCAAAGATTATAGCATCACTCGTTTTTACAAAGAGAAGAGCAACCTTACATCTACTCAAATCAAAGAAGTTCTTCGGCTGGATGCCCGATATATAGTTATCGTAAGCTCTCAAGGGGTCATTCAAGTTAAAAATTTAATTGACGAAGTTAAAGGTACAGCTCCCGAAATGATCGGTTCATTCATTGACGAACTATTGAAGAAGAGCAAGAAAAAATAATTTTTATCGACATTCATTGGCTCACTAATAAAAGTCGGAGGAGTATACATAAAATTCCACCTTTGCATCCATAAAACAAAGAATAGAAATTCTTTGAAATAATCTTCCAAACGGCAATTACAATAACAGCAGTAGGACTTCAATCTTCCTGCTTTACGAATAGTATCATATTAATGAACGGTCAAAAGCGGAATAACTAAGAATGGGTAACAAATCCGTTTGGTTTAATATTCCAGTAAAATTTTATCATTTAGATTCTTTGCCACCTCCGTATGACACCATACCGCACTATTCCACAGAAGGTTAACAAGACACCAGATACAACGCCAGCGAAAAAAGGCCCTAAAATCGGTTTGAGAGCATATTGTGGAAGCATTATTTTCTGTAGGGTGTCGTTTAGAATGATTCTAAACGACACCCTACAGATAGCCGAAGGTTCAGTATGTACACAGCCGAGTATGTTCCACCCTTTTTGATAAGTACCGGCTGCAATTGATTGTTCCCATAAGTTGGTATCCTTTAAGATTAAGTTTATAGTTAAGGCTCGGAAGTCTCACACGTGTGCGACATTTGTATCACACGTGTGAGACTTCTTTTATACCATCAATACAAAGACCTAACGATATAATCAGTCTTTTGCAAGGATACTGTTGAGTCGTTTTCTTCCTGCTGACAATTTGTTATTAATTCGAACTATACACTTTGCGGGGGAATAATCGAACAACATAAATGAAAGACAATATGTACCATTTTAAACATTCAGAAGGCGCAGAGAACAGACACAAGCTACAAACGAATAATGCACCAGCTGGATGAATATTTCAACGAACGTTAGTTGCTGCCGTAACTAGCGAATGTTACTGCAGTAACTAATGGAAGTTTTATCATAAACGAACAGATGTTTCATCTGTAACATACTTTAGTTATGGCACATACGGTTGATTTTCCTAGATGCTAAGGAATGTGTAGCCAAGTCTATAATAAAGAAAAAAGCTTGGTGGCGATGGCGGGGCATTTGTCATTATCATAGCGACACCTCAGTTCGGGATAAGTTTAAAATAGAGCTAGTTGTTTAGTCTTATGACTTATCCCGAACTGAGGAAGCAACTAATAGCCTGAGAAAAGCACGTAATATATACATAAACACTTGCATAAAGTTAATTTATCGGTACCATACCAGATCATATACTTTATAAAAAAGGCAAGTATCATTTTGACAGTCTCGGCAAAAAATAGTATATTTGTATCGGACATCAAAAGATATAGCAATGGATGATATAGAACACATATTGAAACACGGCATCGTATTCAAAGAAGAAAAGAAAAAAGAAGTAGATGATAAAAAAGTGAAGACTAAAGCCAAAAAGCTGAACTATATTCATGGTGCTCACGGCTCAGGTTCGGCTAAAATGAAAGCCGAAATCCGTCGCCGCCGGGCAAATCGCCATAAATAAATCCTAGTGAAAACTTAACGATTTCTTTTAATCGTCATTGAAGTCATTGTCATTTAGTTTTTATTGTTGCGTTCTTTCATAAATTTCCAGACACATTCGAGTGTTGTGGTAAGGGCATTTCCAAAAGCCGGCTTTGTCTTCTGCCCGATTAATTACCCCTAAAGCATTGCGGCTCCAATACCATTCACCTTGCTTACGATCTATCAAATTATTTTTAATATAATTCCAACACTCCAAAGATCGTTGCAATGCTTTTTCATCACCAAAATATTGGTAAACATTGTAAAAACCAATAACCGTTTCACATTGTACCCACCAATGTAAATCCGTATCTATCTTTCCTGCGGTATAATTGTGTTCGTGAATCATTGCCCCGTCGGCTTCGATACCCTCGGCGGCGGCCTCTGCAATGGCGGGAACTATTTCTTCTACTCGCTTTAAGATTTCTTCATCGCCAAGAGTCAAAGCGGCCTCATGAAGCAACCAAGCAGCTTCAATATCATGTCCATAAGATACGATGTGATATTTACTTTTCCAGTCTTCATCGAAAAAAAGGTCCAGGTGATACGTTTGCTTATTTAATATCTCATCCAAAAAGATCTCGATAAGGTTGCGCAATTGCTTCTCCAATTTTTTGTCTTTCCAAACTCGATATAAATTAGTATAAGGCTCTAAAATATGAAGATGCGTATTCATGGTTTTCTTTTCGTTCTCATCTTTATCACTCAGCCGCATATCTGCAATTTCTTCCCATTCACGGGTCAAAGCCTCCAAATACCCATTCTTATCTGCATCGAAACTATATTTCTCGATAGCATCGAAAAGTTTAATGGCATACTCAAGAACCTTTCTGTCACCAATTGCCCGATAATACTCGCTCAACCCATAGATAGCAAAACCGATAGCATATATCTGCTTCTTTGTATCCCGTGGACTACCGTCAGCATTTAATTCCCAAAAGATGCCACCATAAGTCGTATCAAAAAAATGTGCGATAATATAATCTTTAGCACGAGTTGCCATTTCTAAATAACGTTCTTTCCGAAGTACACGGTAAGAAGCCGAAAAAGCCCATAAGATACGAGCATTAAGTATTGCTCCCTTGGATGCTTCGGGCACGAGCCTATCGCAACCGTCAATTTCGCCATAGAAGCCCCCACGCTCATGATCTACCATTTTGTTTATCCAAAACGGCAAAATATTATTTTCTAATTCTTCGAGTACCTCTTTCCCAAATTCTTGCACACTCATAATGATGCACCCTCCCTATTTCTTCTCATTTCCAATTCACTAGAGATGCTCTTCAATTTCCCCTCAGAAAGCGGATAAAAAGCCACAGCAATGGCCGCAATTACACAACCGCCAGCAGGTATCCAACTCATCATCAAATTTAGTCCATTGAGAGTAGCAGATGCCTGTATCGCATTTTGAGCGGTATTATAGCTAAATGCAGCCAATATCCAGAGGATAAGAGCGCTACCAAAAGCTCCTCCGAACTTCTGCGCCATAGAAGAAGAGGAAAAGATAAGTCCCGTAGAACTACGTCCATTCTTATACTCCGAATAGTCGGAAATATCGGCATACATGCTCCACAACAAAGGAAAAGTCATACCTGCAAATGCAGATATTATAACTTGAAGGACAAGTAGACACCATACTCCAAGCACATTTTGCGGCATATAATAAAAGACAATACTAAGTACCCCCGAACCGATCATAGCCATGACATAGGTATCTTTCTTTCCGATCTTTTTAGAGATGGGAACAGCTAATACAACACCTACCATATTGGCTATTTCACCAATAGCAAGAAACATACCGCATGATAAAGTTAATCCCATTCCCAAGCTATTGAGCTGACCTACATAATCTTTAAAGAAATATGCAGCAACGCCCCCACGAATAGAATTGAACAACAAAGCTGCAATAGCAGCAACAAGAAGTATCCACCAAGGTCTATTACTCAACAATGCCATACAGTCCTTGCCTATCGAATTTTTCTCTTTTTTGAAAACAGGAACAACATGCTCTTTTGTCATCCGAAAACAGAAGTAAAAAAGCACAGCACAAATAGCTCCCACAACAACCATCGTCAGAGTCCATGCCAGTGTTGAATTCATACCACCAAAGAAATCACGAACAGGCTCAAAAATAGCAAGAGCCAAGAAACTACCGCCGTAGGCAAAAAACATTCTATAGGATGAAAAGACCGTACGCTCTTGGGCATCATCAGAGACAACTCCAAGCATTGCCCCGTATGGAACATTTATGCCACTGTAGACAGTCATCATTAAAATATATGAAGCATAAGCATAAAATAGTTTCCAGCCATGAGAAAAAGCCGGAGTAATAAAAGTAAATACTCCCATTACGGCAAATGGTATAGCCATCCACAACAAATAAGGACGATACTTACCATAGCGAGTTTTTGTACGATCGGCAATAATTCCCATCAATGGATCGAAAAGCGCATCCCACAATTTCGTTATCAATAATAAAGTAGCAGCCTCACCTAAAGAGAGGCCAAATACTTGGGAATAGAAAAACGGAAGATAATAGGTGAATATCTTCCAAAACATGCTTGATGACATGTCGCCAAAACCGTAACCGATTTTCTCGCTTAATTTTGCCATTTACTTATTTGTTATGTATGCTAAATTTTTATCTATCAACTTATTCAGTGTACAAACGGATTCTGTCGTCGTGCGTCTATCTTCGGGAGTATTCAGACAATAGTCCACCAATTTATCAACAGTCGATACGGCAACATGCATGCGAGTATCAGAAGATGCATAGTAAATATAGACTTTGCCCTCTTCATCGGCAATCCAGCCATTGGAAAATAACACATTCGACACATCTCCAATACGCTCTTCACCTTCGGGCACCATAAAATAACCACCAGGAGTTGCAATTGCACGGCTAGGATCATCGAGAGCCGTCATATACATATAAAGTACATATCGCAAACCAGCTGCACACCCTCTAACACCATGTGCCAAATGCAACCAACCTTTTGGCGTTTTAATAGGATGGGGACCTTCCCCATTCTTTACCTCTTTGATAGTATGGTAATATCGGAAGTCTATAATTTTCTCTTTCTTAATTTCGGCATGAGTAATATCATCAATAAGTGCCCATCCTATTCCACCGCCATTTCCGGCATCAATGAATCCATCTTGGGGACGCGTATAGAGAGCATACTTTCCATCAACAAATTCAGGATGCAGCACAACATTACGTTGCTGGCTTTTCGATTTCAAATCAGGCAGACGTTGCCAATTAACAAAATCCTTAGTACGAGCGATAGCCGCTGTAGCTGTTGCAGCCGACAAATCATCCGGTATGCTATCATCATGACGTTCAGCACAAAAAATGCCATATATCCAACCATCCTCATGAGCAGTAATTCGCATATCATATATATTGGTAGCAGGAATAACATCATCCGGCATAGTGATAGGACGATCCCAAAACCGAAAATGATCTACCCCGTTAGGACTTTCGGCTACGGCAAAAAAAGACTTACGATCAGCCCCTTCAACACGTACTACCAACAAGTATCTTCCGTTCCATTTGATAGCCCCAGAATTCATTGTGGCATTTATACCAATACGTTCCATTAAAAACGGATTGCTCTTTTCATCCAAATCATACCGCCAAGCAATAGGAGTATGGGCAGCCGTTAGAATAGGGTATTTATATCGGGTAAAGACACCATTGCCGCTGACTTCAGGAGTATTTATGCGCGTTATTAATGCCTCGTAATCGTGCTCTATCATGGAAAGTTTCTCTTTAAATTGCTCCGTCATAACCTAATATTTTATTTATTATTTTTCTCGTATAACTTCAAGTCTCTTACAAAGAAGCTTTTGGGACTTTGATAAAACTTTATAAAATCACTTGCGGACTTTTCTCCTGCAAAAGGAGCAAAATAATGATCTTTTTTATCCCATGCATTTCTCCATACCAACACATAACTAATAGGGTACTTGTCTATAGCAGGCATTAAAACTTTGGTCCACCACTCGCTATAAGGAATACCTTGATAACCCGTTTCGGTAAATGCCACAATTTTGTGGTGCTTTTGGGCTTGCATTGAAATAAAATCAAATGCATTTTTGACATCTTTGATATAAACATCATTGGTACTATATTGATAAATATCGACACCCATGATATCTATCAAGTCATCCCCAGGGTAACGTTCCATGTATTGTGCTTCATTTATTCCGCCACCAGGAGAAAAAGCATAAAGGACATTATCAACTCCATATATTCTAAGAGTCTTAACGGTCATCGCCCACAATGCTTTATACTCTGAAACAGTGCACAATTTTTCTCCCCACCAAAACCAACTACCCGTATTTTCATGCCAAGGCCGAAAAATAATCGGAACTTTCACACCATCGGATGTTTTAATGCTATTAATAAATGCTGCAACTTTTCTGAGCCAACCTTGAAACAAATGATATTTATTGCCACCGGGAAGAATAGATTTTACTACCATGGAATCAGTCACATCCCACGCACCTTTTCCTGTCAACGGATTATTAAGATGCCACGATAATGTAACAGCACCGCCTCTAAGATATTGCCTCACTGCTTCCGTACGTATCTTATCAAAAGGGACACCATCTAGATTTTTACTAGCGTTAAGTTCCAAATGTCCTAAGTCAAAACCTATTACAGCAGGATAATCTCCACAAACATCTTTAATATCCGAACGTCCATTAATATAGCTCCAGTTTAAACCATAATTCGTATCATCCTGATGACCAAACATGTAGCCCCTTTGTGCTACTTTCTCTAAATTTTCTTTTAAAATGCTTGTTTGAAGTGTTATATTTTGCTTTTTTTTATCAGCGGCATTTCCCGTGAAGGGCATCAGTGCCAATAACAATAAGAATAGCGAACAATGGTTCTTCATCTGTTTTAGTTTGTTAGATTTTAATAAATTAATTAGCATATTCCATAATTTTATGACAAAAGTAATCTAGATTAGCTTTTCAAACAAATACAATTTTATCATATCGTGGCATTTTGTCTAAACTCTTTATTAGAAGACAAAAAAAGAGAGCTAAGATCACTCCCAGCTCCCCTTTTTCACGACAAGTAACTAAAAAATCTACTTCAATCCACTCAATGCTTTCTTTGCAGTAACATTACCTGGATCAAGAGTTAGTATTTTATTCCAATAGTCTTTAGAAACAGCATTTTGCTTCTTTATTAAAGAATAGTATCCTAAATAACTATATGCTTCAATCAAAATATCATTGTATCGCGGATCATTTTTAGCAGCTAAAACAGCAACGACCTTTTCATAATAAGGTTTTGCCAAGCCCTTTTCACTACTTTCATCCATACGAGAATTTGTTCTTGCTCTATAAAGATTAGCTCTATAACCTTCTAAGTTCATCTCAGCAGCCTTTGCAAAAGCAGAGTCGGCAGCCATATAATCATCCTTATTTTTGCTTTGCACGCCTTTTGAATCATAGAACTTTCCAATAGCTATATAATCTTCATCCGTAACATTTTCTGTTCCGATCGAATCAATATATTGTTTCATATAAGAAATAGCATTGGCATAATCTTCCATTTGCCCATAAGTGCTTGCAATCTCCTTATCAAGAGCTAATCTAGTTTTATCATCCTGATCACTTGCATTTTTCAGTGCATCTTTAAAAGCATCAATGGCATCCTTATATTTCTTCTGAGCATTTAAAATACTACCATAATATCTATAATCATGAAATGAATACGTAGCGCTATCCGAAGCATTGAACAAAGCATTGGCTGATTTTTCAGCATTATCCCAGTTAGTTTGTGCATCATCCTTATTGGGACTCTTGACAGCCATATCCATATAATTGTACATCATTATTCTATTGAAAACGGCAGAACGAGGACTCTTTTGCAAACCGCGTTTAGCAATCTCTAAAGATTTTTCAGGATGATGCGCAAAGAGCAATGCCGTGGCATATCTCGTCAAATCTTCTTCATCAGCAACTGGTGTATTAATAAATTTCTCATATGAATCGGCAGCTTTCTGAAACTGATTTTTTTGATACCAAATTTTAGCTATTGTTTTATCCACATTGGCAGCTTGTGAAGGATCTATTGATTTCAGTTCCTCCAACTTATTTATAGCTTCAGTAGGATTGGCACCACGGTATACCTTAGCATATTTAAGATAAGCTTCAAAACAGTTCTTATCAAAATAAATAGCCTGATCATATTTCTGAGCAGCAGTTCCCGCATCATTCTGTTCGAGAGCAATATCACCCTCTAAAATAGAGACTTGAGGGTCTTTCATATTCACTTTCTGGGCCAATGCCAAATATTTTTGAGCTTCAGTTAGATTCTTTCCATCCAAATAAGCCCTTCCAATAGCCAATATTAACGCAACATTTTTCTTGTTTTTACCTTTAACTAAATTGTTAGCCTCTTGAGTTGCCTGCTGAGGATTCGTTTTAATGAGCGTCTTAATATTGTTTACGCCCGCTTGCCAGTCATTCACAGGAGTCTGTGCATAAGCCATCCCTGACAACAGGAATGCACCTACTATAACATACAATTTCTTTCTCATCGTTGTTTATTCTATTTTTTAATTATTTCCACCGTTAACATTTACTATCCGAACAGGTTGCGTTTCTGGAACTAAGCCGGACTTTAATATTATTCTCTGTCCCCTATCTTTTGCAAGAAAAGCTTCAAATGCCCACGGCAATCCGAATCCCGGGTCATTAAGTATACAATAGATGCTGCGAGTTAATGGATATGATTTATCATAAATATATGCCTGATAAGGTTTCCAACTATTTGCAGGATCTGCTTCCAAAGCATTACTAACAGACATAACATGAATTTTCTTACTGAATGATAGCTTAGTTGAATCATTATTATCACTAAGCCAATTGACCCCAATGATTCCTATAGCATTCGGAGTCTTAGACACAAAATCTATCACTTGTTCATTCTTACTCAAGGCTTTTACATTACTGCCAAAAGGCTTACCATTGCAGATAGAATCAATAGCAAACCGTACAGTACTTGAGTTGGGATTATCGAAAACTATCAAAAAATCTTTCAAACGAGATTTAGGATATATTTCTTTCCAACGTTTTACTTTTCCCGTTAAAATATCACGAATTTGACTGACAGTTATTAAAGTATCATTATTATGTTTATTGATAATTAAAGCCAAACCGTCAGTGGCTATTTTTATCTCTCTCGGCTCATAACTTCTACTATTAAAAGACTTCTTCTCTTCAGGTGTTAGCCTGCGGCTGGTAATAGCCAGCCACAGATCTTTACACTTGAGTAGGCGATTAACAGCGTCTACTTCTGTTACATATTGAGGTACAATTTTAGTATCGGGATACATCATATGAAATATCGATATTTCTTGCTCAATTATCGGAGCAAAACTTTCGTCTACCGCCACATAAGCAGTTCCAGATGTTGGCGTATCGGTACGTTCACCTTTTTTAGGTTTATGTTGGCACCCCATAAAGAGTACCAACATAACTAATATTCCGAATAAATTAAATTGTATTCTTCTCATCAGATCATTTTATTGCAATTTGAAAGTAATAGGCAACGTAAATTTCACAGAAACTTCCTTGCCATTTTGTTTACCAGGGAGCCAACGAGGCATAGCATTTACAACACGTAAAGCTTCTTTATCGCAACTCGGGTTCAAGGCACGAACGATATTAGCATCCCTAATAGCACCGTTCTTACCAACAACAAACTGCACGATAACTTTACCTTCAATACCGTTCTCTGCAGCAATTGCCGGATATTTCAAGTGACCACTAATCCAACTCATCATCTCATTAGTGCCTCCCGGAAACGAGGGTTGAACTTCAACCATATCGAAGACCTTATTGTCATCGTCATCTTCTTTTGGAGCTTCTTGCGTAACGATTTTCTTCAAATCAGCAATATCCTTACCATTCTTTTCATCATTACCTTTTACATCGGCAATAGAAATAGTAACCTTACTTTCGGTAAGTTCTTTCTGACTCTTCATTTCGTCTTGCTCTTTGACTTCTGAGTCTTTCTTAATCACAGGAGCAGTAAACTTAATACTACTTTTCACTAATTGTTCCTTTGGTTTCTCCATCTCGATCTTTTTAAACTCCTTCTGTTTTACCTTCGGTTTATCAAGAGTCGACAACTGAGTCACCATCGTATTTACATCTTTTTGTTTAGGTTTGGCCATCTGGATCAATGTAGGCAATGCAAAAGCGAGCAACGCTATAATAATGAGCCATAACATAGCTAAATTGTGACGTTTAGCTGACGTTTTACGCATTTTATAGGCACCGTATGCTTGGTTTTTACCTTCAAACACCATGTTACACCATTCCTGAGAACACAAATCAACTTTTGCCATTTTATTATTCCTTTCTTTTGGTGTTAAACATTAGTTCTTGGCCGCCCCACCCTTTGCTTCAAAATCCTTAATCAAGGCTTTTGTCTCAGGGTCCATTTTATCAATGACGTACTTACCAATATTACATATCTGCATTTCATCTAATGCATCAATCAGATTCTTATAAGAAGCAGTATCTAATGCTTTAATAATTACTGTCGGAGTATCTTTACCTCCTTTAATTTCATCCAACTTTTTAGTATACTCATCGGAAGAAACCTTCAGTAATTCTTTCTGCCTCTTTAAGTCTTGCGCTTTCTGCATCGCATCTATATTGTGTTCTTGCAACATTTTACGAACGCCATCAGCACTATATGTCGTTTCCTGCATTGTCTTCTTAGCATCTGTAGGTAGTCCTGTAAAATAGAAAACTCTATCATTTTCGGCCAATAATATTGTAATAGCTTGAGAAG
>JAAYUD010000042.1 GCA_012517855.1 Bacteroidales bacterium | reverse complement strand
TTTTGCAAATAAGCATGTGTATCTCATTCATCGAGTATCCCATGCCAATTGGTCTCTTATTTTTTACTGATGAGCCCAAGCGTATATCCCCATTGACGCAAGATTGAGCCGATCTAAAACAGTGATGTTGATGCGTTTTTCAGAACGTTTTTTGAAGTGAATATTGGGGGTGATACTGATACTATTTTAACCATACAGGAGTGGTACTTATTGATTTACTCAATTGACCCTATGTACTCAAAAAATGATAAGGACGAACATAAAAATTCATAAGGACGAAAATAAATGTTTGTACTTATAAACTTTTATTTTCGTCCTTATGAATTTCTCGCTGTCTATCAACGTATTGCGTGTGCAATCTTTATGCTACTTCCTAATTCGGTTTACATCTTGCCGCTGAAAAGAGTATGAAAATAGTGCTCTACAATACCATGTAACTTATGTTCGGATAAAAAAGTATCAGAATGCACAGAGTTGTTCATTTTGTTTATCGTGATATAAACGGATGATATACAGTACTTTAATATCATCTTTTTATTCTACGGTGACGCTCTTGGCCAAGTTGCGTGGCTGGTCTACATTGAGTCCTTTGCATACGGCAACATGGTAGGCAAGCAATTGTAATGGGATGGTTGCAATCAACGGCTCCAGGCAAGGTGGAAGCGTTGGAATCTCTATTGTTACATCAGCTATGTTCTTCACCACTGTGTCACCTTCGGTAACGATAGCGATAATACGTCCCTTACGTGCCTTTATTTCTTGAATGTTGCTTACCACTTTATCGTACAGGCAAGTGCGGGTAGCAATGATAACCACCGGCATTTCGTTGTCTATTAGTGCTATCGGTCCGTGTTTCATCTCTGCTGCGGGATAACCTTCGGCATGAATATACGAAATTTCTTTCAGTTTGAGTGCTCCTTCGAGTGCTACCGGATAACCAAATCCTCTTCCCATATAAATGAAATGATGGGCAAAAGTGAATTCTTTTGATAGCGGTTTGATTTGTTTGTCTACTTCGAGCATCTTTTGCATCCGCTCTGGGATGAGCAATAGTTCTTTGACAATCTCTTCGTATGATTCGCGGCTCATAGTACCTTTTTCTTTAGCAAGTACTAAAGCTAACATGATGAGCACTGTGACTTGTCCCGTAAAGGCTTTTGTTGAGGCTACACCGATTTCGGGACCAACGTGAATATAAGAGCCTGTATCCGTATGACGGGCGATAGACGAACCGATGGCATTGCATATACCGTAGATAAATGCTCCTTTCTCTCGAGCCATCTGTACGGCGGCCAGTGTATCGGCTGTTTCGCCCGATTGAGAAATGGCAATGACCAGTACATCTTTGTCGATGGGCGAGTGGCTGTATCTGAATTCCGACGCGTAAGCCACTTCGGTAGGAATCTTGCAAAAGCGTTCTAAGAGGCGTTTGCCGATGAGCCCTGCGTGCCACGAGGTGCCGCATGCTACAATGATGATGCGCTTGGCATTGAGTAGCCGCTCTTTGTGATCTGTCACGGCCGATAGAACAACGTCCAATGTCTTTGGATTGACACGTCCGCGCATGCAGTCGGTAATCCTTTTGGGCTGGTCGTATATTTCTTTGAGCATGAAGTGTGGAAAACCCTGTTTTTCGAGCTGCCCAATGTCCATTGTGACTTTCTTTATTTCGGGAGATATTGTAACGTTGTCCAGATTCTCTATTTTCAATCCACTCTTGGGACTCATAGAAGCAACTTCTCCATCTTTCAGATAAACGACTTTGTCGGTATATTCGACGATCGGAGTGGCATCCGAAGCTAAAAAATATTCATTGTTATCTCCTACACCAATAACCAAAGGGCTACTCTTTTTGGCAACAACAATCTCTTCGGGACGATCTTTTTCGATAATGGCAATAGCATAGGCACCTTCTACCTTATCCATTGCTACTAGTACTGCCGGCATTAACTCTAAATGGTGCTTCTCCATTACATAATCGATGAGTTGTACCAGAACTTCTGTATCTGTTTCACTCTTGAAATGGTACCCTTTCGACTCTAATTTGGCTTTCAGAGTGACATAATTCTCTATAATGCCATTATGGACTAAAGCTAATTTGCCCGATTGAGAACAGTGGGGATGAGCATTTACGGTATTGGGTTCTCCGTGTGTAGCCCAACGAGTGTGTCCAATTCCGATACATCCACTTATATCTTTATTTTCCGATTCTCGTTCCAGGTCTACTACTTTCCCTTTAACTTTATAGATGTTTAAATCTTTATATTTGTTAATCAGCGCGACGCCGGCGCTGTCGTATCCTCTATACTCTAAACGGCTTAAGCCTTTTATAAGAACGGAATACGCTTGGCGTGTTCCGATATAGCCTACTATTCCACACATATATTATTAACTAATGTAAACAACGAGGCAAAAATACAAAAAGAATATTTAGCGAACAATATACTAGCAATATTTTTGTTTATTTTTATGAATACCAGCCTAATTATCTTTTTTGATGAAAAAAGAGTGAATAAGTCAAAACGCAAAGAAGGGATATTAGGATTCTTGAAAATAAAAAATTACCCGCGCAACAGAACTTGTGGCACGGGTAAAATATTTTAAAAGGAGTTTTGACAACCCTCATGTTATTTGATTCATACTGTCGTTATTTTCCGTTCTTGTACAAATACCAATCGGTATAGCTCTTTCCTGTAGATTCCACCCAATTAATAAAAAAAGGATATTCTCCAGCAGAGCCGATTTTTTTCCCTTCGGAAATCATTTCAAAGTTTGTTACACCACTCAAATCAATTCCAAACGGATATTTTCCGTCTTTATTTACATAGTAAGCATTCTCGCCTCCATTGTTTGAACTTGCCCATGCTGTTGAAGCTGTCTTGGGCAGATGGATTTCAATTCTGTCTTTGGCTCCCTTTACATAATCGGCCACAATAAATGGATTATAGTTTCGAACATAAATAACATTTTGAGGATAATTGCTTTCATCGAATGTTCTAGTTACCGTGAATGTTTCTCCGATATGTTCTTGAGCATCATTAAAAAGGATATATTGTCCATCTGCTTCTTTAGTGAACTCAGGGGATGAACTTGTGATTGTACCACCAAAATTATCATTGATAACAAAACCGAAAGCATCTTTTTTCGCTGCGGCTCCTCTCTTATTGACTACTTTATAGGTATCTATTATTTTCTTTATGTTTGTGCCATTGACAGTCACTTCTGTCGCATATTCTATAGCCACGTCGTTCATGTCATAATCACCGCCATTAGGCCAAATATCTTCGAATGCCAATGTTCCTTCGGCAGTTTTGTATGTTTGATCAGGCAATGTCTCTGGAGTGTCTGGAACATTAGGTTGGTCTGGGTCGTAAATAGCTGAAACAGGATCTGCATCTACGTAAAATAGTATGTCGTTGTAACTATTGTCTCCAATCATACCATAGCTGTTTCTATTTTGGAAAGCTTGGTCTTCAAATCCGATGACTACTTTCTCGGATTTTTTATCGTACAAAGTAATGCAACCTGGATTCTGATTATTATTGGCTTCTTTATTGGAATATATAACCTGTCCATTTGTATATGCTGTGTTAATATTAGCATTGACTTTATTGATCGACGCTTGATAATTTAGCGAACCTTCTATATCGGCTACAAGCATCCAACCTACAGTGTAACCGGCAGGAAATACATCTGTACCAGCTGATTTATAATCGGCACCAAAAAATTGCAATCGGGCTTTTATTATGCTTGTGGGATAAGATCCATTATTCTTATATCCTATATATAGGCTTCCTGTTGTGCGTGGATAAACAAAATATTTAGGTAAACTCTTAATATATTCTGCATCCATGTCCTTTTTACTTGATGGATAGTAATAGTATGCCATCGCGTTTTGATAGCTCCCTGTGGCAGCCAAAAATACTAAATCGAGATGGGCTCCATCAACAGTTTCCCCGCTTTGACTTTTATTGGCAATAGTTGTATTGACATGTTCTGTGTCTCGGATATATTGACTGTTGTCTGTTCCATATGTTTTTGAAGCATCCAATCCGTAGTCCAATCTTTCAATGAGTTCACCTAAGCTACTATTGGATGTGAGTTGTGCGTTATATGAAAGGGAAGAATATAAATTCTGCACAGGATTGTATGGAAACCAATAATCTTTACTATAATCAGTATATATTGCATACAGTTTGTTTGCGCTGTTTATTGTAGAATAATTGGTACCGATATTTATACTACTTCCCGAATAGGAAATATTTCTAGATGTTGCGTTGTCCGTTGTAGTATACTCCGCTTTACCATTGGTAATTGTTAGTGGGAGAAGGCGAGGAATCGTAGAATTGCTGGAATATACATATATCTGCGAGACGGAAGATGGGATAATTAGATCTTTTGAAAATTTGCAGTTCGAATCGGTGTATCCTGTAAATATAGGTGCTACCTCTTTATTGAGTGTTCCATCAGATAGCATTGGATTCTTTGTATAGATTTTGAATCCTGCTTTTAAACCTGTAAAACCGTAGTTTAAATTCAAACTAATTGTTTGGTTCATAGAAAAATCGAAAATAGAGGAAGCATCTTTTGTAGTATTTGTTTTGTTTTCATCATATAGATCTTTATTACTACATGCAGATAAGAACCCACTTCCTAAAATAGTTATAAACAATAATGCTTTACTTAAATTCTTCTTTCTCATTTTTTGATTACTAAAGTTATTGATCGTCCGTAGAATGGCTATTTTCCTTCAATTTATCTTATATAGTTTTCTACTATAATCTTTCTATAATGTGCAAATGTACATATTTTTCGGATATATATTGTTACACGAGAGATTGAATTTATATATAGTTAACATTATGCCTACTGAAATAAAAAATGGGTACGATTTTTGTCGCCCCATCTTTATTGTTCCTCTTTTTGTTCTGTTATATTTATTCTTTCAAAGCTTTCAAGAGTCTTTCTATTGCTTTATCCGGATCTTTTTCTTCTTCGAGGAATGTTACAAACTTGCTTCCCACGATGGCTCCCGAAGAGTACTCACAAGCGGAATGGAAAGTAGCTTTGTTTGAAATACCAAAGCCTACCATGCAGGGATTATTTAGCTTTAGTTCGCCAACATGTTTGAAGTAGGTATGTTCTTGTGCTTCGAAATCGTTCTGCGCTCCTGTAGTAGAGGCGGATGATACCATATAGATGAAACCGTTGGTGTGCTGATCTATTTCCAGAATGCGCTCATCGCTTGTTTCCGGAGTAATAAGCATGATGACTTTTATGTTGTATCGTTCGGCAATGATACGATAGCGGTCTTGATATTCTTTGAACGGTAAATCAGGAATGATGCATCCATCAATGCCGCAAACTACGCATTGACGACAGAATTGTTCAAAACCGAATTGCATAATGGGATTTAGATAGCCCATTATTATTAAAGGTATATGGACGCTGCGCCGTATATTGCGAAGTTGCTCAAAAAGCAATTTCAGTGTCATGCCATTAGATAGTGCTTTGGTTGCGGCATCTTGTATTACTTTTCCGTCTGCCATCGGATCGCTGAAAGGCATTCCTATTTCGACCATGCATATTCCATGTCTTTCGAGAGAACGAATGACATCTGCTGTTCCATCGAGTGTGGGGGCACCTGCACAAAAATATACGGAAAGTAAGTCTTTGTTGTCACCTTTGAATAACTGATTTATCTTGTTCATTTGATCATTGTTTTAGTTTTTTGTAATGCAAAGGTAGTACTTGTTTTACTACTTTGTTCTGATTCTGTTTATAAATTGTTTTATTAGTATGGGATCTTTCAATCCTGGGCTTATTTCAAATTGGCTATTTAGATCGAAGCCTGCACATTGCGGATGATCGAATTCTGCTAGGCGGTCAATATTGGCGAGGCTTATACCACCGCTGAGTAAAAAAGGTGTGCTTTCTTTGTAGCATTGTAACACGTTCCAATCGAACGCTTTGCCGGTACCTCCATAGTTTGAAGATTTTGTATCGAATAGATAATAGTCACATAATCCATTGTATTCGGATGCCTTTTTCAAGTCATCGGCCTCTGCTATCTGAAAAGCTTTGATTAGACGGTAACCCTCGGCGCGTAATTTGTTGCACGCCTCTTTGGGTTCGTCACCATGAAGCTGTATTGTCGATAATTGGTATTTATCGGCTGTTCGGAGCATTTCGTCTGTGTCGGCATTAACAAAAACACCTACTCGTTTTTCTTTTTGAGGCATGTAGGATGGCATTGTGTCGACGAATCGTGGAGAGCTTGGAAAGAATATCATTCCTATCAAATCAACACATAATGCTTCGACTGAACGAATGTTTTCGGCATCTCTCATTCCGCATACTTTTATAAGTGGCTTTTGAGTTTTCATTGCTGTTCTATCTCTTGAATGAATTCTTTCAATTTCTTTGCCGGATCGTCGTTGCGCATGAAAGTTTCGCCTATGAGAAATCCTCTGAAACCTTTCTTGCGGAGCCGACGTATCGTCTCAATGTCCGAAATGCCACTCTCCGATACCAATACGGCATCTTTAGGCAATAGCTCGGCAAGGCGAAAAGAGTTTTCTACATCGGTTACAAAGCTACCTAAGTTGCGGTTGTTTATTCCAATAACATCTACTTCGGGTGATATATATTCCAATTCTTTCTCACTATGAATCTCGAGTAGTACTTCCATGTTCAGCTCGTGAGCTTTCTCCAGTAATTTATGATATTCGTCTACCGATAGGATAGAGGCGATGAGCAACACGGCATCGGCTCCAATCTGTTTGGCTTGGTAGAGTTGATATGAATCGATGATAAAATCTTTGCGCAGAATTGGTATGTTTACTTCACGGCGTACCGATTTGATATCTTTTAGTTGTCCTCCAAAGAACTTTTCATCCGTAAGTATCGACAAGGCGCTCGCACCTGCTTCTGCATACGCAGGGACAATATCTATCGGATCGGCATCTTGATGAATCCATCCTTTAGAGGGCGACCGTCGTTTGAATTCGGATATGATACCCGATTTAGAACAACTTAGTGCAGCTCGAAGCGAATGGCAAGGTAACGTAGGGTCAACGTGATCTTTCAATAGCTCTTCATTGAAGTTCATCTTCTGCACGTCTATTTCGAAGCGCTTGTTGGCTACTATTTCAGATAGGATGTCTTTCATTGTTGTCTTAACTATTCAGTTCGACGAAGTGTTTGAATGTTTCTAGCGCTCTGCCGCTTTCGAGCGATTCTCGGGCGATGGCGATACATTGTTCAATATTCTTTTGAGGTTCGATAACATGTATGGCAAAGGCCGAATTGACAATGACAACATTCTTCTGAGATTCCAATGCGCGATTATTCAAAACATTGTCGAATATCTTCGCTGCTTCTTCCGGAGTTTCTCCGCCTTCCAGATCTTTCTCTTCGCAACGGGCGAAGCCAAGTTGTTCGGGTGTATAGATTGTTTCGCTTTCTGTTGTCGCAACCTTAAATTGAGTCGTTAACGATATTTCGTCGTATCCGTCCAGGCTGTGTACAATGGCATATTTTGTTTGTCCTTGTTGGTATGTATAATTGTACAGACGCAGCAGTGGCAGGTTGTATACACCGAGTAGTTGATACGTTGGCAGTACCGGATTGACGAGCGGCCCAAGCATATTGAAAAAAGAGCGTACTGCCAATGCTTTGCGAACTGGGGCAACCGCTTTCAGTGCCGGATTGAAAAATGGAGCGTGCAGGTATGCAATATTGGTTTTGTCGATAGAACGGCGCAAGGTGTCAATATCTTTAGTGAATTTCACGCCATGCTGTTCGATTACGTTGCTGGCACCACTTACCGATGTGGCTCCATAATTCCCGTGTTTCACTACCTTGTATCCTGCTCCGGCAACGACAAAACAAGATGCCGTACTAATATTAAAGGTGTTTTTACCGTCACCGCCGGTACCTACTATATCTATTGGTTTGAATTCGCTCAAGTCTACCGGAACACGCATCTCGAGCAAAGCATCGCGGAAACCGCAAAGTTCGTCCACAGAGATGTTGCGCATAAGGTATACTGTAATAAGCGAGGCAACTTGTGCGTCTGAGTATTTCCCTTGAGCGATATTTTGTAGAATAGTGCGAGCCTCATCACGCCCCAGGTATTTGCTTTCAAATAGTTTGTATAATATTTCTTTCATAATAAATGGTTATTATAATTTTAAGAAGTTTTTGATAATGGTTCTACCCTGAGGAGTAAGTACGGACTCCGGATGAAACTGTATGCCATGAATGTCGTACGTCTTATGGCGCAATCCCATGATATATCCTTCTTTGCTGAGCGCCGTAATCTCTAAGCATTCGGGTAGTGTGTCGCGATTGACGATCCACGAATGGTAGCGGCCTGCCAGCATTTCTTTGCCTATTCCTTCGAATAGAGGGTCGGGAGCTACTATATCGATAGGGCTCTGAATACCGTGATACACTTGCTTCAGATTCTCGAGTTTAGCGCCAAATGTTTCTCCTATTGCTTGATGTCCCAGGCATACGCCAAGTATCTTCTTCGTAGGAGCATATCTCTTGATGATGGGCAATAACATACCGGCTTCTTCGGGTATGCCGGGGCCTGGCGAAAGAATTATTTTATCGAAAGCATCGACTTCTTCGAGCGTTATCTTATCATTTCTTACTACCTCAATCTCTATTTCGCCCTGTTCTCTGACAAGATGAAAAAGGTTGTAAGTAAATGAATCATAGTTATCTAGGAGTAATATTTTCATATTCTAAGCGTTTTAAATTCAATTTTTGAGAGTCACTGCAAGGTCGATCGCTTTTTTCAAAGCCCCGAGCTTGTTATTCACTTCCTGCAATTCATTTTCTTCTTTACTTCCGGCTACTATTCCTCCTCCGGCCTGAAACCATAACTCATTGTTTCTGCTTACAAAAGTCCGTATCGTAATGGCTTGATTGAGATTACCGTTCAGTCCGATAAAGCCGATACAACCGCCGTATGCGCCACGGTTATGAGGTTCTATCTCGCTTATCAGCTGCATGGCACGTACTTTGGGCGCTCCGCTCAATGTCCCTGCGGGAAATGTATCAATAAAGGATTTGATATGATCGGCATGCTCATTGAGTGTGCCATTGACACGAGAGACGAGGTGTATCACGTGACTGTAATATTGAGGTTCTTTGTAGAATAGAACTTTTACTTCATGGCAGTTGCGCGATAAATCGTTACGGGCCAAGTCTACCAGCATGGTATGTTCGGCATTCTCTTTCGGGTCTTTGAGCAATGCTTCTGTAAGTTCTTTGTCTTTAATGGAGTCGCCCGTACGCCGTGTCGTTCCAGCAATAGGATCGATATAGGCTTGCGAGCCTTCGATGCGGAAATGAGTCTCCGGCGAAGAGCCAAAGATGCGGTAACCACCGAAGTCCATATAAAACAGATAAGGCGATGGGTTGATGCTGCGCAATGCTCTGTATACTTTGAAATCGTCACCTTCAAACGGTTGTACGAAACGGCGCGAAAGAACGATTTGGAATACATCTCCCCGCAAACAGTGGGCTATTCCTTTGCGAATGTTCGCTTTATGCTGTTCATCCGTAATGGGGCTGCTCATTGGTGCTGTTATCTTGAAATTGTAAGATGCGTAGTTGCGGTCATTTATAGCTGCTTCTATCTGGCTCATATCACTTGTCTCTTCTCCTGTAAGCATTTCAATGAGCGTCAGTTCGTTTTTGAAATGATTCACAACGATGATGTACTTGTACAGTAGATATAGAATATCCGGAGCGTCATTGCGGTCGTCATGACTTTCTTTGATTGGAATCTGTTCAAAGTATTTTACCGAGTTGAATGTCGTGTATCCGTATAGTCCGCAATAATTAGAGCATTCTCCACTTACATGGAATGAACTGATAAATTCATTCATCGCTTTCTCTACCGGATAATTGTCACTCAGCTCTTTCTCTTCTTTCGTACCGTCGGGATAGCTTTTAGTCACTTTACCGCTATTTATTCCGATGCTGGCCAAAGGGCAAACGGCAATGAACGAAAGAGAATTCTCTCCTGCATGGTAATCCGAACTTTCCATCAATACGGACTGTGAATATAGATCGCGTACTTTGAGGTAGAGGCTCACGGGGGTGTGAAGGTCGCCCAAGATTGTTTTGCTGTTTGTCTGATAATTGAATGTTTTCATTTTTATGTTGTTTTTATTTTTCTTCTTTGTCTATCAATGTTCCGTCCGGATTGTACTTCAGATAAGTATCCAAGTCTTTGTCTCCTCGTCCCGATACCGTTACAACAACTACTTCGTCGGGATTAAAATGCAGTTTCGGCAATGCGCCCAATGCATGGGCCGATTCGATGGCAGGGATAATTCCTTCGAGCGCTGTCAGTTCGTATCCCGCACGGATTGCTTCGTCGTCATTGATGGCAA
>JAAYUD010000041.1 GCA_012517855.1 Bacteroidales bacterium | reverse complement strand
TTCTCATTACGCAAAATCACCTCAGGCGCCTTAATCTCGATAAGACGTTTTAAACGGTTGTTACGAATAATAACCCTACGATATAAATCGTTCAGATCGGATGTAGCAAAACGTCCTCCATCCAATGGAACTAATGGGCGAAGATCAGGAGGGATTACCGGAACAATCCGCATAATCATCCACTCGGGCTTATTACGCCCACGAGAAGCACGAAAAGATTCTACGACTTGCAGACGTTTCAATGCTTCATTCTTACGTTGTTGAGAAGCGTCTGTACTGGCACGATGACGCAATTCATAAGAAAGAGCATCTAAATCTATACGTACCAATAAGTCATAAATAGCTTCAGCCCCCATCTTTGCAATAAACTTATTGGGGTCTGTATCTTCAAGATACTGATTATCTTTAGGTAAATGATCAAGAACATCCAAGTATTCTTCTTCGGACAACAAATCGAACTGGGATAGTTCACTCGATCTAATACCCGGTTGTATAACTACATACCTCTCATAATAAATAATAGAGTCGAGCTTTTTAGTTGGCAAGCCCAACAGATAGCCAATTTTATTGGGCAAAGAACGGAAATACCAAATATGAGCAACAGGGACAACTAATTGAATATGCCCCATACGTTCACGACGGACTTTCTTCTCTGTAACTTCAACACCACAACGATCACAAACAATACCTTTATAACGAATACGTTTGTATTTACCACAATGGCATTCGTAATCTTTAATTGGGCCAAAAATTCTTTCGCAGAACAAGCCATCACGTTCAGGTTTGTAAGTACGATAATTTATGGTTTCAGGCTTTAATACTTCTCCATATGAATTTTCGAGAATTTCTTCCGGAGAAGCCAATCCGATTGAAATCTTCGTGAAATTACTCTTTACCTTATTATCTTTTCTAAAAGCCATACTATGTTGTATATAATAATTTAGATAATTTACCGTTAAAACTATTCGAGGTTAATACTCAACCCAAGACCTCTCAACTCGTGTAATAACACGTTGAGTGATTCAGGAATACCAGGCGTTGGCATCGGTTCACCTTTAACTATTGCTTCATACGCCTTCGAACGTCCTACGACATCATCAGATTTGATTGTCAATATTTCTTGAAGGATATGAGCAGCGCCAAAACCTTCAAGCGCCCAAACCTCCATTTCACCGAAACGCTGTCCACCAAATTGTGCTTTACCACCCAAAGGTTGCTGGGTAATCAACGAATAAGGGCCAATAGAACGCGCATGCATCTTATCTTCAACCATATGCCCCAACTTCAACATATAAGTGACTCCGACAGTCGCGGGTTGATCAAATTGTTCTCCAGTTCCACCATCAAATAGTACAGTTTTACCGTAACGAGGCAATCCGGCTTTATCAGTCCATGTATTCAGATCCTCCAAAGTAGCACCATCAAAAATCGGAGTAGCAAATTTAATTCCAAGTTTACGACCGGCTCTACCCAAAACAGCCTCAAATATCTGACCGATATTCATACGAGAAGGTACACCCAACGGATTCAACACGATATCAACAGGAGTTCCATCAGCCAAGAAAGGCATATCTTCTTGACGTACAATACGAGACACGATACCTTTATTACCATGACGTCCTGCCATTTTATCACCAACACCGATTTTACGTTTCTTAGCAATATAAACTTTAGCCATCTGAATAATTCCCGAAGGAAGCTCATCACCAATAGTAATAGCAAATTTCTTACGTTTCAACTCGGCATCCAACTCCTTGTAAATCTTCAAAAAGTTCAATATCAAATCACGAATCATACCATTTGCATGTTCATCATTTGTCCAATTACTTAATTGAACAACAGTATAATCCATTGTAGAGAAATTAGCCGCAGTAAAAATAGCACCTTTCGGTATCAAGTCGGTTCCCATAAAGTCTTTCACCCCTTGAGATACTTTGCCGTCGGTAAGAGTTAAAAGCTTCTTGACAAGGACATCTTTCAATCCGTTAACTCTATGCTCGAATTCATCATCAATTTTTGGTAGCAAAGCCTTATCGGCCAACTTAGAGCTACGAGTTTTGACAACACGAGAAAACAACTTATTCTTGATAACCACACCTTTCAATGAAGGCGAAGCTTTCATTGAAGCATCCTTAACATCTCCAGCTTTATCACCAAAGATGGCACGAAGTAATTTTTCTTCAGGAGAAGGATCAGATTCACCCTTTGGAGTAATCTTACCTATCAGAATATCGCCCGGTTCTACGCGCGCGCCGACACGTATAATGCCATTTTCATCTAGATCTTTAGTTGCCTCCTCGCTGACATTTGGAATATCAGAAGTTAATTCTTCCATTCCACGTTTCGTTTCACGTACTTCCAAAGAGAACTCTTCAACATGAATAGAAGTCAATAAATCTTCACGGACTACTCGCTCATTCAGAACGATAGCATCCTCATAATTATATCCCTTCCATGGCATGTAAGCAACAAGCAAATTACGCCCTAATGCCAATTCTCCGTTTTCAGTAGCATAACCTTCAGTTAAAATATCACCCTTGTTAACGCGTTGACCTTTGCTACAAATAGGACGAAGATCAATAGTCATGTTTTGGTTTGTCTTACGCCATTTAGGAATTTTATATTCCTTCAACGCAGATTCAAAACTTACAAATTCCTCATCCGCCGATCTATCATATAAAATACGTATAGTCGTTGCATCAACAAAATCAACAACTCCAGAGCCCTCGGCCGTTATCTGAGTACGAGAATCACGAGCCAATTGAGCTTCAATACCAGTACCAACAACCGGTGCCTCACTCCGAATCAACGGAACAGCTTGACGCATCATGTTAGATCCCATCAACGCACGGTTAGCATCATCGTGTTCAAGGAAAGGAATTAAAGCAGCAGCAATAGATGCAATCTGCTGTGGAGAGACATCCATCAACTCTACTTCAGACGGTTCAACGACAGGATAATCAGCATCTTGACGAGCTTTTATCTTATCGTCAGAAAGGACACCTTCTGCATTGACCAGAGCATTACCCTGAGCAATAATCTTACCTTCTTCTTCTTCGGCTGTCAACGAAACAAGACCTTCAGAAGAAAAATCGACCTTACCATCTTTAACTTTACGATACGGAGTCTCTATAAAACCTAAATCATTTATCTTTGCATAAACACACAAAGAAGAAATCAAACCGATATTAGGTCCTTCAGGAGTCTCAATAGGACATAAACGTCCATAATGGGTATAGTGAACGTCACGGACCTCAAATCCTGCACGATCACGAGATAAGCCACCAGGCCCTAGCGCCGACAAACGACGTTTGTGAGTAATTTCAGCAAGAGGATTGGTTTGATCCATAAATTGCGACAAAGCATTCGTTCCAAAGAATGAATTAATAACAGAAGAAATAGTCTTTGCATTAATCAAATCTATAGGAGTAAAGACTTCATTGTCACGAACATTCATGCGCTCACGAATAGTACGCGACATACGTGCCAAACCTACAGCAAACTGATTCATCAACTGCTCACCTACAGTACGAACACGACGATTACTCAAATGGTCAATATCGTCAACATCCGCTTTGGAATTGATCAGCTCAATTAAATATTTTATAATCTCAATAATATCTTCTTTCGTCAGGACACGAACCCCCATATCGGTGGTCAGACCAAGCTTTTTATTGATTCTATAGCGACCTACATCGCCCAAATCATACCTCTTATCAGAGAAGAAAAGATTATTGATTATTTCACGTGCACTAGCATCATCGGCAGGATCAGCATTACGCAACTGACGATAGATATATAATACCGCTTCTTTTTCAGAATTACTTGGATCTTTCTGTAACGTATTATATATGATAGAATAGTCAGATTGGTTGGCATCCTCTCGATGGATCAAAATAGTCTGAGCACCCGATTCAATAATTTGATCGATATGTTCTTGTTCAAGAACAGTTTCACGATCTATAACAACTTCATTACGTTCAATAGAAACTACTTCACCAGTATCTTCGTCGACAAAATCTTCAATCCAAGACTTCAGTACACGGGCCGCGAGCTTACGTCCAATGACTTTTTTCAGATTAGTCTTATTTACTTTGACTTCCTCCGCCAAGTTGAAGATTTCGAGAATATCCTTATCACTTTCAAAACCAATAGCCCTTAACAAAGTGGTAACAGGCAATTTCTTTTTTCTATCGATATAAGCATACATCACGTTATTTATATCGGTAGCGAACTCAATCCACGAACCTTTGAAAGGAATAATACGTGCGGAATAGAGTTTAGTACCATTAGCATGTAGGCTCTGACCGAAAAACACACCAGGCGACCGGTGTAATTGAGAAACGACAACACGCTCGGCACCATTAATAACAAAAGTAGCCTTATCAGTCATATAAGGTATAGAGCCCAAAAAAACATCTTGAATTACCGTATCGAAATCCTCATGATCGGGATCTGTACAATACAGTTTTAGCTTTGCTTTTAGTGGAACACTATATGTTAAACCACGCTCTAAACAATCTTCAATTGTCCAGCGCGGCGGGTCGATATAATAATCCAAGAACTCAAGGACAAAGTTGTTTCTTGTATCAGCAATGGGAAAATTCTCTGCAAACACTTTATACAAACCTTCCTTTTTACGCTTTTCAGGGGGTGTGTCTAGTTGCAGAAAATCTTGAAATGACTTCAATTGGATTTCCAAAAAATCAGGATAAGCCAAAGGATTTTTTGTTGAAGCAAAATTTATTCTCTGATTATTAGTAGTATCGGAAGACATCTGTGAATGAATTAGTAGAACTTAATTTAAAATATAAACACAAAAAGGTTAAGAGACCTCATATATGAGACTCTTAACCGAAGAGACCTGATAATCAGGCTATTTTACTATTTAAGTTCAACTTCTGCTCCTACGTCTTCTAAAGTTTTTTTCAATGCTTCAGCTTCATCTTTAGCAACACCTTGCTTAACAGGGCTAGGTGCACCGTCAACTAAATCTTTAGCCTCTTTCAATCCGAGACCACAAGCCTCTTTAACTGCTTTGATTACTTGAAGTTTTGCAGCACCTGCACTCTTCAAAACAACATCAAAAGAAGTTTTTTCTTCTGCAGCAGCCGCGCCAGCAGCAGGACCAGCAGCAACAGCAACAGCTGCAGCAGCAGGTTCGATACCATATTCGTCTTTAAGAATTGTAACAAGTTCATTAACTTCCTTTACCGACAAATTTACTAATTGTTCGGCGATAGCTTTCAAATCTGCCATTTTCGTATAATTTTAATTATTTGTTTACTATAAATTTATTTATTCTGGTCTCTCACTCAACGTTTTCAAGACACCATGGATGTTATTCGCACCCGATTGCAAAGCAGAAACAAGATTTTTAGCCGGCGATTGCAACAATGTAAGAATATCGGCGATAACCTCTTCCTTGCTCTTGAGACTTGCTAAAGCTTCGAGTTGATCTGCACCAACATAGATTCCATCTTCAGCAAAAGCACCCTTCAAACTGGGAACACCAGCTTTAACCTTCTCTTTCAACAGACGAGCCGGAACATTCGCAATGTTACAAAACATCACAGCAGTTGTTCCTTTCAGTGTATCATACAAAGGTTCAAAATCACCTGTAGCATTTTCCAAAGCCTTGTGAAGCAATGTATTTTTCACAAGCATCAACTTGATACCAGCATCAAAACATTCTTTTCTCAAAGCACTTGTATCAGCTGCATTCATAGCAGCCATATCTATCAGATAAAAGTGAGGGTATTCATTAATGTTATCAGCAATTTGACTAATAACTAAATTTTTATCTTCCTTTCTCATAACACTTCAATTTTTAAAGTTCTTCTACAGTTTTAGGATCGATACGGACGCCCTTACTCATAGTACTTGAAAGGAAAATACTCTTTATATATGCACCTTTAGCCGATGCAGGTTTCAATTTGATTACTGTAGCAAGAAACTCACGAGCATTCGCACGAATCTGATCTACAGAAAATGAAATTTTACCTATCGAAGCATGGATAATACCGCTTTTATCTACTTTAAAATCGATCTTTCCCTGTTTTACTTCTTTTACAGCTTTAGCAACATCCATAGTTACAGTGCCACTCTTCGGGTTAGGCATCAGTCCACGCGGACCAAGAATACGACCGAGAGCACCAATTTTACCCATTACGGAAGGCATAGTGATAATAACATCAATATCAGTCCAACCGCCTTTGATCTTTTCTATATATTCATCAAGACCAACATAGTCAGCGCCTGCTTCGTTTGCAGCAGCTTCAGCATCTGGTGTACAGAGGACCAAAACGCGTGTAACCTTACCAGTTCCATGAGGAAGTGAAACAACACCTCTTACCATCTGATTAGCTTTACGCGGATCAACGCCCAAACGTACATCAATATCCAAAGAAGCATCAAATTTGGTAGTAGTAATATCTTTTACCAACTGAGAAGCTTCCTTAAGAGAGTATGCTTTTCCTGCTTCAATCTTATCTGCAGTCAACTTTTGATTTTTTGTCAGTTTACTCATTTCCAATTGAAGATTAATTATTTATTAACAGGGAATTCTCCTTTAACAGAAATACCCATACTCCGAGCTGTACCCGCAACCATCTTCATAGCCGACTCAATAGAGAAACAATTCAAATCCACCATCTTATCTTGAGCAATCGCACGTATTTGCTCCCATGTAAGAGAAGCAACTTTCGCACGGTTAGGTTCAGCAGAACCGCTTTTAAGTTTAGCAACTTCCAATAATTGGATTGCAACAGGTGGTGTCTTTACAACAAAATCAAACGATTTATCAGTATAGTAAGTAATGATAACCGGTAAAATCTTGCCTGCAGTTTCTTGAGTCTTGGCATTGAATTGCTTGCAAAAATCCATGATATTAATACCTTTCGAACCCAAAGCAGGTCCGACAGGGGGAGATGGATTTGCAGCGCCTCCTTTAATCTGTAATTTGATTAGTCAAGCAACTTCTTTAGCCATTTTTTATCTATTTATTTAAAACACTATTACGAAGAAAAATGTATGTAACATCTACATCATTCCTTTTCAACTTGCACAAAGTTCAATTCAAGAGGAGTTCCTCTACCGAATATTTTAACCATAACCTTTAGCTTTTTCTTCTCGTTATTCACTTCTTCAATGACACCACTGAATCCGCTAAACGGTCCATAAGCTACCTTTACAGTCTCACCAACGACAAAAGGAATTACCATTTCCTCGTCTGAATCTTGTAACTCGTCAACTCTACCAAGTATCCTATTCATATCTACAGGAGCGACAGGGTCAGGGTTAGCACCCCCCAAAAATCCTATCACATTTGGGGTATTACTCAAATGATGAGGAATCTCACCAATAAGAGCAGCTTCCACAAAGACATAACCTGGAAAAGAATTTCTTTCTTTCACAATTTTTTTACCATTGCGATTAGCATAAACCTTTTCCGAAGGTATCAATACCTGAGAAACAAGAGAAGAGCTCAGGCGACCATTCTTCAACTCAGCGTCGAGATATTCCTTCACCTTCGCTTCTTTACCACTCACGGCACGTAATATGTACCATTTTTTTTCAACCTCAGACATCCGAATCCTTCCTCCTCATTAATGTGGATAAATGATATTTTCCATAACACCCTGAAAACAAAAGTCAATAACAAACACAATCAGTGCAATGATCAGGGAAGCGTATAAAACAGCCACCGCACTACTTGACAATTCAGAGTATGTAGGCCAAGTCACTTTATGGACAAGTTCATCGTAAGATTCTTTAATATATGCAATTACCTTCTTCATCGTAATAAAATTTGCACGGGAGGAGAGGCTCGAACTCCCGACAGCCGGTTTTGGAGACCGGTACTCTACCAACTGAGCTACACCCGTGTTTAAAAGTCAGTCCTCTTTACGAGGAACCGACTTATATAATTTAGTCAAAGATCTCTGTAATCTGGCCAGAGCCTACTGTACGACCACCTTCACGAATAGCGAAACGCAAGCCGACATTCAAAGCTACCGGATAGATCAACTCTACCTTAATCTCAACATTATCGCCTGGCATTACCATTTCAACTCCTTCTGGAAGAGAAATCTCGCCGGTACAGTCCATAGTACGAAGATAGAACTGAGGACGATATTTATTTTTGAAAGGAGTGTGACGACCACCTTCTTCTTTTTTCAATACATAGATAGATGCTCTGAATCCAGAATGAGGTTTGATCTGGCCCGGATGGCAAAGTACCATACCACGTCTAACTTCTGCCTTATCAATACCACGAAGCAAAAGACCTACGTTATCACCAGCTTCACCTTCATCCAATATCTTACGGAACATTTCAACGCCTGTTACAACGCATTTCTTATCTTCACCAAGACCTAGGATTTCAACTTCATCACTTACTTTTACTCTACCTGTTTCGATACGACCAGTAGCAACTGTTCCACGACCAGTAATAGAGAAAATATCTTCGATAGGCATCAAGAATGGTTTATCAACATCGCGAGGAGGAAGTGGGATCCATGTATCAACAGCATCCATCAATTCCATTACCTTTTCAACCCACTTATCAACGCCATTCAATGCGCCAAGAGCGGAGCCACGGATAATAGGTGTGTTATCGCCATCAAAATCGTACGCAGAAAGCAAGTCTCTCATTTCCATTTCAACGAGTTCAAGCATTTCTTCGTCGTCTACCAAGTCACATTTATTCAAAAACACAACCAGGCGAGGAACGTTTACCTGACGAGCCAACAAGATATGCTCACGTGTCTGAGGCATTGGACCATCAGTAGCAGCAACAACGATAATGGCACCATCCATCTGAGCAGCACCAGTTACCATGTTCTTTACATAATCGGCGTGACCCGGGCAGTCAACGTGTGCATAGTGACGATTTGCTGTTTCGTATTCAACATGGGCAGTATTAATAGTAATACCTCTTTCTTTCTCTTCAGGAGCGTTATCGATCTGATCGAAAGATTTAACCTCATTACTGAAACCCTTTTCTGCCAAAACTTTGGTAATAGCAGCAGTCAAAGTTGTCTTACCGTGGTCTACGTGACCAATTGTACCAATGTTAACATGCGGTTTGGTACGTTCGAATTTCTCTTTAGCCATAGCTTTACTTGTTATTTATTTGATTAATAATCTGTTTCATTACTTATGAGCTGTTACCGGGACTTGAACCCGGGACCTCTTCCTTACCAAGGAAGTGCTCTACCACTGAGCTATAACAGCAGAAAGAGCGGAAGACGGGACTCAAACCCGCGACCCTCAGCTTGGAAGGCTAATGCTCTATCAACTGAGCTACTTCCGCGTCATGCTAAAGTCTTCACTCTAACTGTTGTGGGCAAAGATGGATTCGAACCACCGAAGGCGTAAGCCAGCAGATTTACAGTCTGCCCCATTTGGCCACTCTGTTATTTGCCCATATTACCATTTCTACATAGAACGCTACAAAACTCAGCCGCTTTCCTCACAACTCTATTTCTGAGCCTCTTGTCGGATTCGAACCAACGACCCCGAGATTACAAATCACGTGCTCTGGCCAACTGAGCTAAAGAGGCATTGTTTAAAAATACAGCCGTTTCATCTCAACTTAAGCTGAAACGGCTGCAAATTTAGGGATTAATTTTGTAACCACAAAAAATTTCAAGCTTTTTTTATTTCGCCCTCGTTTTTTCTTTATATTTCGTCAATTGCTTTTCTAAAGCGCTAGTACATTCGTCTACGGCTTGTTCAAAAGAATCACATACTCTATTTGAATACAACTCTTCATTACGTACCATCAGCTTGATGCCAGCCTCCTTATTTTCTACTGTTTTTGGCTTCACGACTTTTAGCGTTACTTCTGCTGTCATTATCTCATCATAAAACCGCTCAAGTTTAGCAACTTTTTTCTGAATAAAATCGCGCAACTGATTTGTAGCATCAAACTGAATTGATTGAATTCTAATTTCCATAGTAACCTCCTTTTTTTATGCTCTCGGATGAGCTTGTTTATAAGTTTTCTTTAATTCCTCGAAAGTGGTATGCGTATAAATTTGAGTAGTAGCCAAGCTACTGTGTCCCAACAATTCCTTTACCGCACCCAACTGCGCATCGTGGTTCAACATCGTCGTTGCAAAAGTATGCCTCAACACGTGAGGGCTACGTTTCTTTTGAGTAACGACTTTCGAGAGGTTTGTTTGTACTATACGGTAGACTTGACCGGGTGAAAGAGGTCCACCTTTTACGTCCACAAAAAAAGATTGATCTATCTGGTTGTTTATCGCCTTCCTTTCTGCTAAATATTTTCTCATTGAATCTTCTAATTCTTTTCCGAAAGGTATCAAGCGCTGCTTATCCCGTTTACCGGTTACCTTTATCAGCTGCCCCGAAAAGTCGATATCAACATCTCGAAGACCTATCAATTCAGCGCGACGCATTCCTGTCATATAAAACATCTCTATGATCAAATGGTCACGAACTCCAATGAAACCTTCACCGTAATCGACATCATCCATCAGCTCGTTCATCTCCTTTTCCCTCAAGAATACAGGTAATGGCCGCTTATTCTTAGGCCCTACAATTTTCCTTAAAGGATCGGCAGTAACAATACTTTTTCTCAAAAGATATTTATAAAATGAACGAAGCGCACTGAGCTTACGGTTAACCGAAGTCGCCGTGAATTTTTCGCTCATCAATAGCATTACCCAATCACGAATAATATCTGAATCGATAAGAGTCACATCAAATTCGTCACAATTATCTTCTACGAACTGATAAAACTGAGACAAATCTTCCTTATAAGCAATAATAGTCAACTGTGAGCAATTCTGCTCATAGCGCATATAATCTAAAAAAGAATCTATCAATTTCATCCGTTACATTTTTAATCAAACCACGCAACGAATATAAGGAAAGAAATTATGAATTCAAAGATTTTTTCAATTTATTAATCTTCGTTCTGCTGCAATTTTTGAACATAAACAGCATGTTCTTTCTGAAGTCTCTTAACCACAGAGGGTTTGTTAAATTGCTGTCTACTTCTCAGCTCTTTGACAACACCTGTTTTTTCAAACTTTCTTTTAAGTTTTTTCAAGGCTTTCTCAATGTTCTCGCCTTCTTTTACTGGTACTACAATCATATTAATTTATTAATGTATTATATAAGTATTTAATAATAAAATAATTTTATTCTAATTAGCGGGCAAAAGTACTCATTGTTTCGTTATTTACAAAACTTTCTGATGATTTTTATTCATTTCTAGCGAAAAGAATCTTCTTATACCATAGCCTATTAGTAAGCAATAACTTAAAATAAACAATTCATTTCTTTGTATTAGCCAATGTTTGCATTATCTTTGATACACGTTTTACACCTTATATTAAATGTTATGATGCAACTTTTGAGCGACAGGCTCCACCATTTAAGAACATTTTTCTCCGATTATCAGATCGAAGGGGTTATTATTCCTACTTCCGACCCACATCTGAGCGAATATACTGCGGCATATTGGAAATTCAGGGAATGGATTTCGGGATTCAACGGCTCAGCCGGAACGATGGTTGTCTTGAAAGACAAAGCAGGCTTGTGGACGGACTCTCGCTACTTCATCCAAGCCGCCCAACAACTTAACGGATCTTCGATACAACTTTATAAAGAGAGACTCCCAGGGACTCCCTCCATCGAAGATTTCATTGTCAAAAATCTTCCAAAGGGAACAAACATAGGCATTGACAACCGTTTATTCTCAGCCTCCCAAGTAGCACATTACAAGACCATTCTGAGTGACAACGATATTTCTATCGTCAACTGTCCAGATCTCATCGATAAAACATGGGACAATCGTCCGGCACCATGCCTTTCGGAGGCTTTCGTTTATGGAATTGAATATGCAGGTATTTCGTCAGAGACAAAAATCTCATCAATCCGGCAAGAAATAGAAAATTATAAGGGCGACGGACTTCTACTCTCCGCTCTCGACGAAATAGCCTGGACGCTGAATATTCGTGGCAACGATGTACACTGCAACCCGGTAGTCACAAGCTTCTTATTAATTACCCAAAAAGCTGTTAGATTTTATATCCAACCGGATAAATTGACAAAAGAAGTGCGCAACTATCTAGAAGAGCAGCAGATTGAAATCTTCGACTACGAAGAAGTATATAGCCAGCTCAAGTCCCTGCCAGAGAAAAGGATACTCACCGACTTTAACAAAATAAACGACGCCCTTCATCAGAGTCTAGGCAACAAGTGCGTTGATCATGTTTCGCCGGTAGCTCTATTGAAAGCCGTTCGAAACGATACCGAAATTGCAGGCATCCATGCAGCGATGCAACGAGACGGCGTAGCAATGGTAAAATTCTTGCGCTGGTTAGAGTCGGCTATCAAATCCGGAAGCGAAACAGAGCTGAGTGTTGGTCAGAAATTACATCTTTTTCGTACAGAGCAACCCTTGTACAAAGGCGAAAGCTTTGATACGATTGCCAGCTACGACAAACACGCAGCCATTGTACACTATACTGCAAACCATAATACGGATGTCAAAATAGAGCCGCATGGCTTTCTTTTAATCGATTCCGGAGCACAATATTTGGATGGAACGACCGACATTACACGAACCATAGCTGTCGGTCCGCTCACCGATGATGAACGTATCGATTATACGCTCATTCTAAAAGGACATATAGATTTAGCCATGTGCGTCTTTCCCGAAGGCACTACAGGTGGACAACTCGATGCTTTCGCACGAATGCCTATCTGGCGACGCCACAAGAACTTTCTGCACGGCACAGGCCATGGAGTGGGTCATTTTCTTTGCGTCCACGAAGGCCCCCAAAGCATCCGAATGGAACAAAACGCCGTCGCACTACTCCCACACATGCTCACATCCAACGAACCGGGGGTCTATATTGAAGGCAAATACGGCATCAGAACGGAGAATCTGACCTTGGTCGTCGACGACGGCGAAGGAATGTTCAATCATTATTACCGTTTCGAAACGGTAACCCTGTGCCCCATTGACAAAAGCCCTATTATCACCAGAATGTTGAATAGCGAGGAAATCGATTGGCTCAACAGCTATCACAAAAAGGTTTACGAATTACTTTCGCCAGACCTTAACGACGAAGAAAAAAGATGGCTTTACGAAGCCACCAGCGAATTGTAAATAAAACTCATACCTTAATTATATATATCAGTAATATTTTTTATGGCACTCATCAAAACAGTAAGAGGATTCACTCCCGAAATAGGCAATAGCTGCTTCCTGGCCGACAATGCAACCATCATAGGCGATGTCAAAATAGGCGACGAATGCAGTATTTGGTTCAATACAGTAGTTAGAGGCGATGTCAACTCTATTCGTATTGGCAATGGCGTAAATATTCAAGATGGCACCGTATTGCATACACTCTACGAGAAATCGACCATCGAAATAGGCGACAACGTTTCCATAGGACACAATGTCACTATTCATGGGGCAACGATCAAAGAATATGCACTTATCGGAATGGGTTCCACCGTTCTGGATCACGCCGTAATTGGCGAAGGAGCAATTATTGCAGCCGGAGCACTAGTACTGAAAGATACAATAATTCCACCGCACACGATATGGGGAGGAGTTCCGGCCAAATTCATCAAAGAAGTGGCTCCCGAACAAGCAAAAGAAATAAACTATAAAATTGCTCGAAACTATCACATGTACGCATCATGGTACGAAGAATAGATACGTATGCCGTAGAAAGGGCATCTTAATCTTATTATGGTGGCATAAGGATGAAAATGTATTTTCGTCCTTATGTAAATTTGAAAACTTAAGGACGAAAACAGGGGGATATCCTTATGTCATTTTGAAGATTTTCGAGTCTGCAACAAATACAAAATTGTCGTATGTTAGTTTTTCTGTTGACGTCCTTAAGTTTTTTTGAAAACGTATGGACGTCAACAAATTTAGGTACATACGTGGTTTCGGGTGGCAAGAGTCCATTGCTGCCATTCCAAGACCATGAAATCATCTGCATCTCAACCTTTGCCACCTCCGTATGACACCATTACGCACTGCTATACAGCATGTTAATGACACACCGTATACAACGCCAGCGAAAGAAGGTCCAAAAATCGGCCCTAGAGTATACTGTAGAGTCCTTATTTTCAGCGGCCCTCTGCTTAGAACGATTCTAAACAATGGTCTACAGATAGCTGAGTGGCCGTTTTACAAATAAGCATGTGTATCTCATTCATCGAGTATCCCATGCCAATTGGTCTCTTATTTTTTACTGATGAG
>JAAYUD010000002.1 GCA_012517855.1 Bacteroidales bacterium | reverse complement strand
TTGTCGTTCCACATATGTGATTCGATCAACTCACATATATGGAACGATCGAATCACATATGTGAGTTGATCGAATCACATATGTGGAACGACATTCTTCTAACAACAAAGCATTAAATCTTTCTGATATGCACCAACTTTCATCAGTATGTTTTATAGATTTCACCCTTCTGAAGGGTATCATAGGAGGGTTAAAAGCCTTTTGGGCAGAGTATTGTGTCTTTCGTTACAACTCCTTGGCAGAGGCGTGCGAATTGTAGAGCGCGCAAATTGCAACATGATTTTGTTGAAATAGCCCGCCGCGTTCACAACGATAGACCTGAATTCTTATTCCGAACTCAAATATGATTTCTAATTATTTGGATGTTCTACTAGAGTAAGAAGTGAAAAGAATAATGAAATTCTTTGATTAGTGCAACTAGCTAACTTTCTACTCTTGTAGCTGCCTTGATGTTTGGCAATCTTAGAAGTTCGTTGCAAATGAGGCGTACATCGTCAACGTCGTGGACGTAAAGTTGTACTTTGCTTGTGAAAATGCCTGCTTCGGATTCTATAGTCAATTTTTGAATATTGACGTTGAGACGACGTGAAAGGACTTGAGTAATATCATTTAACACGCCTAAACCATCTATACCGTTTATCTGTACATAAACTAAAAACGTTAAGGTCTTACCTGTATCCCATGTAGTAGCAAGAATTCGATTGCCATAGCTGCTTTTCAGCTTTGCTGCGACCGGACATTCTTGCTGGTGGATGATGACCTTGCCATTTTCATCAATATATCCTAACACATCGTCGCCTGGAATTGGGTGGCAACAGCTAGCCATGATATATTTCTTTTGAATAGAGTCTTCTGTTAATTTTAGAATATCTTTTGTATCAATGATTTCTTTTGCTTCTTGCTTTTCTGCTTCTTCTGGCTCCTTTTCCTTGTTACTTCCAAAAGAGAGGCTCAACAATTTTCTCCACGATTTGTTTTGTTTACCTTTTATGGCATCCTTATCTGCTTCTCCTAAGATAATCTCTTTTTTGCCGATAGCAAGATAAAGATCGTTTTCGTTGATTAGATGGTGGAAATGCAGTAGCTTGTCGATAATGCTTGTCGAAAAAGTAAATCCTTCTTTATTGAGAAAACCGTTGAAAAATGTTTTCCCGATGTCTTCGTATATCTTATTTTCTTTACGAATGACTGATGCTATTTTTGCACGAGCTTTGGCCGTTGTTGCATAAGCTTCCCATTCAGGCTGTATCCGTTGTGATTTGGATGTTAGGATCTCTACTTGATCACCACTTTGCAGTTTGTAGCTGAGTGGTACTAATTTATGGTTGACTTTAGCTCCTATACAATGCATGCCTATATCGGTATGAAGCATGAAAGCAAAGTCTAGTGCTGTGGAATTTTGTGGCATTGTTTTAAGTTCTCCCTTGGGGGTGAATGCGAAAATTTCTGAGGCGAAAAGGTTTAGCTTGATTGCATCGAGGAAATCGATTGCGTCGGGTACGGGATCATCCAGTATCTCTTTTACTGTATGCAACCACTTTTCAAGTTCGCCTTCATCTTCACTGCCGTCTCCACCTTCTTTGTATTTCCAATGAGCTGCAAATCCTTGTTCGGCTATGTCGTCCATGCGTTGGCTTCGTATCTGCACTTCGATCCATTCGCCATTGTTACCCATCAGTGTGACGTGTAGCGCCTGGTAGCCATTTGCCTTGGGGTGGCTGACCCAATCGCGCAATCGGTCGGGGTGAGGTTTGTATATTTTGGATATAGCAACATAGATATCAAAGCAATCATTTAATTCTTCGTCCAGACTTTTTGGCTCAAAGATTATACGGACTGCTAGTATATCATATATTTCTTCAAAAGGAACGTGCTTGTTTTGCATTTTATTCCATATCGAATAGACTGATTTTACTCGTGCAATGATATGGTATTTAAGCTCCATCTTGTCAAGTTGAGTACGGATGGGAGTTGTAAATTCTTGAAAAACTTTGTCGCGGGCGGCAGCTGTTGCACTTAGCTTTTCTTCAAGTTCTTGGTATTCTTTGGGATGCTCGTATTTGAAGCTAAGGTTCTCAAGTTCTGTTTTAATTTTGTTTAGCCCCAATCTGTTGGCAAGCGGAGCGTAGATATATAATGTTTCTCCTGCAATTTTATATTGTTTATTGAGCGGCATGGAATTGAGTGTCCTCATGTTGTGTAGTCTGTCTGCTATTTTGATGAGAATAACCCGTATGTCGTCGGACATTGTCAGAAGAAGCTTTCTGAAGTTTTCGGCTTGAGCCGACGCCTTGTCCCCAAAGATGCCGCCTGCTATCTTTGTCAGCCCATTGACAATCGTTGCGATTTTATGACCAAAGATATTTTCAATGTCTTCGATCGTGTAATCTGTATCTTCGACTACATCGTGCAGCAATGCCGAACAGATAGATGTGGAACCTAACCCTATTTCATTACATACTATATTGGCCACAGCAATAGGGTGCAGTATATATGGTTCACCCGAACGCCGTTTAATTCCTTTGTGAGCCTGGTTAGCAAAATTGAATGCTTTGGTAATGATTTCAACGCGTTTCCTATGCTTCGTCTGTAAATAGTTGTGAAGCAGTTCCTGAAAAGCGTCATTAATCATTTTCTCTTCAGCAATTTCTTTCTGATTTATTTCATCTACAGTATCCATGGCTACACTATGTTTCTATAGCGCAAAGATAATTAATAATTATTGTTTCACAACAATTAATCTTATTATCTATGAATTTTTATTTTTTTACCTGCTCTTATAGTATTGCCTTTGATGTGATTCGCCTTTCTCAATTGTTTGACAGATATGTGATAATGTTCGGCTATATCCGATAATGTCTCTCCATTCTTTATCGTATGTGATTTTGATTTGCGAGTATGTTTTCTTTTGCTGTGGTGCTTATAAGTGGCATGATGCCTTGAATGTCTGCTATATGAGTGGCGATAGAGAGAAGGTTCTGCAGATTTATCAACTTCTACTGTCCGCCGATTGGGTAACAATTGATCTGTTTTATACGAATAAATTGAATCCTTGTTGTCTATAAATCGACTGATGTCACTTTGTGGTAATTTTAAAGTATACGGATGACTATTGCCAGGGATAATATCGAGTTTGTATTGGGGATTCAAACTTCTGATTTCCTTCTTGTCAATATTGAGTACAGCAGCAATCTGATCAAAATGTACTTCTTTATCTATTTGGATTGTATCCGTACTGATTGGAATATTCGTTTCCATCGGACAGATATTGTGGTTGCAATAATAGGTCATTACGTAATTGGCTGCGATGAAAGCTGGAACATATCCCCGGGTTTCTCTGGGTAAATAGTTATATATGGCCCAATAGTCTGTTTTACCTCCACTACGTCGTACGGCTTTATTGATATTGTTCGGACCACAATTGTAGGCTGCAATGACCAAGTTCCAATCGTGATAAATGTTATATAGATCTTTTAGATAACGTGCCGCGGCCCATGTGGCTTTTATTGGATCACGTCGTTCATCTACCAGGCTATTTATTTCTAGTCCATATTGTTTGCCTGTGAGAACCATAAATTGCCATAAACCTGTGGCTCCTACTCTGGATATGGCTTTCGGGTTGAGAGACGATTCAATGACCGGAAGATACTTTAATTCTAATGGCAAATCGTATGCATCAAGAGCCTCTTCGAAAATGGGAATATAGAAGTTAGCGGCACTTAGCATGAAAGATACTTGATTGCGCATTCTGCAGGTATAAAGATCAATGAACTTTCTAACAATGTCGTTATAAGGAAGTTCCATAACCGCAGGTATTCTTTGCAAACGATTAATATAAACCGAATCAGGGAATGAAGGATTGAGTGGAGATGTGCTACATTCCTTTTGTTGGTCAATAAAGTTTTTGACTTGCCAATCGTTTAGCAAGCTATCCAACGGATAGGTCATGCTTTTGGGGATGTCAATCTTTTCTGATTTTGTCTTTCCGTCTTTATTGATAGTGACATCGACGGTTTGTGCTTCGATATGTGATACTGTTACGAAGCTAAACAGTAGAAAAGGTAGGAAATAAGAAAATCTTTTCATGCTTTATATTACTCTATATTTTTACTCATCTCTTAAAACCGAAGGCTGCACTGAATGCCATAAGCTCTTTTGTCTTGCGAAATGATGTGGTTATTATTCATTATTACAGGTTCTACTTTCATACTCAAATCTGGCGAAATGTCGAAGTTCGATAATTCGGCATCAACGTAGGCATCCACAATTGATAGTAAGTAAACGCCGATGAGAGAAAAAATACTTAGATCGCGGTATCTACGGTATAAATCTTTTCTATTCTTTAGTATCGTCGTTAATTGAGTTGTCGAATAGTTGCTATTCGGTATTAAAGTTCTAAAACTATTGGTGTTTGGATTCTTATCTAATAAGTCACGATAAGCCTGCGCGTAGTCTTTATACATTTTATTGTTCCAGCTTAAAGCATAAGCACAACCTGCCAAACCTCCATAAATAATAGGTAGTTTCCAGTACTTCCGATTATAAATCTGTCCGCCACCAGGGAATATCATGGCTAGCCAAGTAGCCTTTAGAGGATTTGGGTTGAAGATCGGCCTTTTTAATCTCGAGGAATCGAATTTTATAGAATCTTGAGTCAATAGAAGCTTTTTTTTCTTCTCAAATTTATCTGTTTTTTTGCTTTTCCCAAGTTCCAATGTCGAGTCCGTCGGCATGGTGAAACGAACTCTTTGCCGCTGTATAGGTTGTCTTTTTGTCTTTACGGTATCCGAAGGCAATGAAGAATACGGATGGGCGTAAATATTAGACTCTGTTATTAAAATAAAGCAGGTTAGTAACATTGAACTAATAATATACCATCTATATTTTGGTGACCTTTTTGTCATTTATTGTTTGTTGAGGCTGTCGAATATTTCCATGATATGTTCCAATTCTTCTTCGTTGGCAAAAGGAATACTTATTTTTCCCTTTCCTCTGTCTGAGCAGGTGAGTTGTACCTTTGCTTTAAAGAATTCTGACAACTTGCTTTTTAGCATATTATACTCTTCGGGAAGTTTGTTCTCCCCTGATGGTTTTATTCTTTTTGAGCCGCTTTTTACCGTTTCTCCTTCTGCAAGAGATTTTACGATTTCTTCGACTTTACGCACCGAATAGCCGTGCTCCTCGATCTCTTTGAAAACCTTTACTTGCAATTTAGGGTCATTCAAAGCGAGTAAGGTACGGGCATGTCCCATATCTATTTCTTTCTTTTGAAGAGCTACTTGAATAGGAGCGGGGAGTTTAAGTAATCGTAGGTAGTTGGCTATTGTTGCTCTGTTTTTCCCAACTCTTTCGCTCAACTTTTCTTGGGTTAATCCATATTGGTCGAGTAAATGTTCATAAGCCAAAGCTATTTCTACCGAATTTAAATCTTCGCGTTGAATGTTTTCTATTAATGCCATTTCCATGACATTTTCATCGTCGGCAGTTCTGATATAGGCCGGTATTGCCGTGAGGCCGGCTTTTTGTGAAGCACGGAAGCGCCGTTCTCCAGCTATAATCTGGTATTCGTCATCAGACATTTTACGCAGCGTAATGGGTTGGATAATACCGATTTCGGCAATAGAGCTTGCTAACTCTTGTAATGCGTCTTCGTCAAATTCTCTACGTGGCTGATTGGGGTTGACTTTAATTTTTGTCAACTCTATTTCATTGATGGAAGATGAACCTTCTGTCTTGATGTCGTCCATTGAAAGCAGAGCATCCAGCCCGCGTCCTAATGCTTGTCTTTTTGGCATAACTATTACTATTTATTGTCGTTATGATTAATCAGTTCCTTTGCAAGAGCCATATAATTTCTAGCCCCACTAGAGTCCGCATCATATAATATGGCAGGAATACCGTAACTGGGAGCTTCACTCAAACGGACATTTCTTTGAATAACAGTGTTGAATACCAATTCTTGAAAATGACGTTTGATTTCGTCATATATTTGATTAGCTTGCCGTTGTCGTGAATCGAACATAGTAAGTAAAAATCCTTCGATCTCGAGTGACGGATTGAGGCGTTTTTTTATAATTTTAATGGTGTTAAGTAGCTTGCTGATACCTTCAAGAGCAAAATATTCCGATTGTACCGGAATAATGACGGAGTTCGCAGCTGTCAGAGAATTAACAGTTATTAGTCCCAATGATGGTGAACAATCTATTAAGATAAAGTCGTATTCATCTTTAACAGGGGCAATGACTTTTTTCATAATGTTTTCTCTGTCGGTGATATTGAGCATTTCTATTTCGGCGCCAACCAGATCAATGTGTGAAGGGATGATTTTCAGTGTTTCAATACTGGTGTCATGAATCGCTTCTTTTACATCAGTGCCGTTAATCATACATTCATAAATGGTATATTCGGTTTTCTTTATATCAACACCTAATCCGGAAGAAGCATTTGCTTGCGGATCGGCATCAACGATGAGTACTTTCTTCTCTAAGGTAGCCAAAGACGCTGCTAAATTAATAGTCGTTGTCGTCTTTCCGACTCCTCCCTTTTGATTGGCTAAAGCAATAATTTTTCCCATATATCTTGATTTTGTTAAACCAATATTCCTATTGTAAAATGCAAATGTAGACATTTTTATTGAAATATGTACGCTTTTTACTCACACTTGATTAAGATTAAGATTTGTAAACGCTAGTCGATTACTTTATTTTTGTTACTTTTGTAACATATTAAATATCAGTTATTGTTTTATGGAAATAAGTAAGCCTCTTATATTGGTGACCAACGACGATGGCATAATGTCGAAAGGTCTTAGTGCTTTGATTAAATTTATCAGACCGTTGGGCGAAATTGTGGTGATGGCTCCCGACTCGGCTCGCTCCGGTTCTAGCGGTGCCATTACTTCTTGCGAACCTATTCATTATACCCAAGTACGTCAGGATGTAGGGCTTTCAGTCTATAAATGTTCTGGAACTCCAGTGGATTGTATTAAGGTGGCTTTGAATAAAGTTTGTTCTCATAAGCCCGATTTGGTACTTGCCGGAATCAATCATGGTGATAACTCGGCAACCAATGTTTATAATTCGGGAACAATGGGTGCGGTTATTGAGGGATGTCTGGATGGGATAAAATCAATTGCTTTTTCTCTTTGTGATCATGAGATGAATGCTGATTTTGAACCGCAGGCTATTATTGTCCGTCAGATTACTACTTGGGCTTTGCAACATGAATTGCCTGAACTTACTTGTCTGAATGTAAACTTCCCTAAACTTTTGGATTATAAAGGTCTTAAAGTTTGCAAAATGGCTCGTGGGTATTGGACTCGTGAACTTGATCCTTGTCCTCGCCGTGGAGATGATCATTATTTTTGGCTTGGGGGTGAGTATATTGAGTTGAATGTTGATGATGGAGAAAGTGATCGTAGAGCTTTGGCGGAAGGTTATGTTGCAATTACCCCTACTAAGCTTGATGTGACGGATTATCAGTATATGGATAAACTACAACGGGAGATGGATCTTTTGTCTTGAAATAATGAAATACTATTTGGTTGTTGGCGAAGCTTCGGGAGATTTGCATGCTTCTAAGCTGATGGAGGCTCTCTTGCGTGAAGACGATAGGGCGGAGTTCCGCTTTTTCGGAGGAGATGGCATGCGGAAAGTTGGCGGTGTATTGGTGAAACATTATCGTGAGATGGCTTTCATGGGTTTTGTGCCTGTATTGCTGCATCTGCGAACCATTTTTCGCAATATGCGGCAGTGCAAACAAGATATTCTTGCATGGAATCCTGATGTTGTGATCCTGGTTGATTATCCAGGATTCAACCTCGCTATTGCCAAGTATATTCGTACTCATTCCGATATTCCAGTGTTCTATTATATTTCGCCTAAAATTTGGGCGTGGAAAGAGTACCGCATTAAAGATATTAAACGGTATGTTAATGAAATGTTTTCCATATTGCCTTTTGAAGTCCCTTTTTATAATAAGCATCAATATCCGATTCATTATATAGGTAACCCTTCTGTTGAAGAAGTCTTTAATTATAAGTCGGCTCATCAGGAATCCTTTGAAGATTTCGTTTGTTCGAATCAATTATCGGGGCGTCCTGTTATAGCCTTGTTGGCTGGAAGCCGTCGGCAAGAAATAAAAGATAATCTTCCTGATATGATTTGTGCTGCACAAAAGTTCTCCGAAAATGAGATCGTTTTGGCTGGTGCACCGGGCATTGATGCACAATATTATGATCAATATATTGAAGGAAAGAATGTGAAAATTGTATATGGACAAACTTATCGTGTTTTAAGCCATGCTTCGGCAGCGTTAGTTACATCTGGGACAGCAACCCTCGAAGCAGCTTTATTTCGTGTCCCGCAGGTGGTGTGTTATCATACTCCTCTTGTCAAGCTCATTTCTTTTCTTCGTCGTCACCTTCTGAAAGTAAAATATATTTCTCTTGTTAATCTTATTGTTGGGAGAGAACTCGTCCGAGAACTTGTCGCCGAGACAATGACCGTTAACAATATGCAAGAAGAATTGGATCGTCTTCTAAATAACAGAGTTTACCGTTCGCAGATATTGGCGGGGTATGACGAAATGATGGAACGTCTAGGAGAAACTAATGCGTCTGAAAATGCTGCCCGAGAAATGATGAAATGTCTTATGCAGAGATAAGATACAAATAGCAAACGGCTGCGGGGATAGCTAATAATGCGCTGTCGAAGCGATCTAAAAATCCTCCGTGACCAGGTAATATATTGCCCGAGTCTTTTACACCTAACTTCCTTTTTAGTAACGATTCTATCAAATCCCCCCAAGTGCCGAATATGACAATAATAATTGCTAATCCTATCCATTGCAATATATTCATAAAGGGGAAAAAGTGGGCGAGAATAACTGCCGCCATAATGGCCAGTACGCCTCCGCCTATTGATCCTTCCCATGATTTTTTAGGGGAAATCCTTTCAAATAATCGGTGCTTGCCTATCATCGAACCTATGCAGTAAGCTCCCGTATCACTTGTCCACAAGAAAATAAACACCGATAGTGGTAGTATGGCATTTATGGTGGTAATGCTTTGTGCCGTCTGGTAGTATAGAACGTTAAGTAATGCGAAAGGGAGCGCAATATAAATTTGAGTAAATATGGAGTATGCCCAATTGCTTATCGGATTTTCTTGATTCAAATATAGTTCACTTATTAGAAGATACATTAAGATTAACAGATAAGGCAAAAAAATACGCGAGCCTATCATGTTGGAGCAATATCCGCCAAAGGCAAAAAAGAGATAGATACCACCTGCCATCGTAATTAGTTTATTGATATGAACTTTTTCTGTCTCATTGATCAATCCTGTAAATTCATGGATAGTAAGTGCCGTTACTGCGGCAAATATTGAACTAAACGAGACGGGGTTATATAGAATACTGCCTACAATTGCAGCAACAAATAAAACTCCCGTTATAGTACGTGGTATAAATGAACTTTTCACGATAATTAATTCTTTTATTGGTTTTGCTCTTCTTTTTGTTCAGGTTCTTGTTGATTTTTGTCTGGTTTAATATCTCCTTCTTCGCCTTTATCTTCTTTTTGGCCGATCGCGTTCTCATTATCTTGGCGTTTATCGTCCATAATGATTTCTAGAGAGCGCGATTTCCATTTTCTTTTACCGAAAATATGCTCTACATCTTCTGCAAAGATGACCTCTTTAGATCTCAAAAGGTCTGCCAGTTCTTTATGTTTATCTCTGCTTTCTGATAAAATTTCTTTGGCGCGATCATATTGCTCGTTGACCATTTTCTTCACTTCTTCGTCTATTATTTCAGCCGTACGTTCACTATATGGCTTGCTGAAAGAATATTCTTCATTCGTATAGTAGCATAGATTGGGCAATCTCTCGCTCATGCCCATGTATACTATCATGCCGAATGCTTGTTTTGTCACTCTCTCTAAATCGTTCATGGCACCAGAAGAAATCCTACCAAGAAAAAGGTCTTCTGCTGCACGGCCACCCAATGTGGCACACATTTCATCTAGCATCTGTTCTTTAGTTGTGATTTGTCTTTCTTCCGGCAAATACCATGCTGCTCCCAAAGCCCTACCACGAGGTACAATGGTTACTTTTATTAGTGGATTGGCATATTCCAATAGCCAAGACAATGTCGCATGACCGGCCTCATGAATAGCAATCGATTGCCTTTCTTCTTCCGTCGTTATTTTGTTTTTCTTTTCCAATCCACCTACAATGCGATCTACTGCATTCGAAAAATCTTGTTTATGAACGCTATCTTTGCCGTATCGAGCTGCGATAAGAGCGGCTTCATTGCATACATTGGCTATGTCAGCTCCGGAAAATCCAGGAGTTTGGCGTGCCAATAAATCAATGTCGACATCGTCGGCTATCTTAATGGGACGGAGGTGGACTCCGAAAATTTCTTTCCTTTCGTTCAGATCTGGCAAATCCACATGGATTTGTCTATCGAAACGTCCGGCACGAAGTAGAGCTTTGTCAAGCACATCTACTCTATTGGTGGCTGCTAGAATAATGACACCACTGTTCGAACCGAAGCCATCCATTTCAGTTAACAATTGGTTTAATGTGTTTTCCCGTTCGTCATTTCCTCCAAAAGCCGGATTTTTCCCACGGGCACGACCTACGGCGTCGATTTCATCAATGAATACGATACAAGGTGCTTTTTCTTTGGCTTGTTTGAAGAGGTCGCGAACGCGAGAAGCGCCAACGCCCACAAACATTTCCACAAAGTCGGAGCCTGCCAATGAAAAGAACGGTACATCGGCTTCACCTGCAACAGCCTTGGCCAATAATGTTTTACCTGTTCCAGGAGGGCCTACAAGTAGAGCTCCTTTGGGAATCTTACCTCCTAAATTGGTGTATTTTTGGGGCTCTCTCAGAAATTCAACGATTTCTTCCACTTCTTGTTTTGCTTCGGCAAGTCCTGCTACGTCTTTAAAGGTCACACGTTGACGATTATTTTTATCAAACAACTGCGCTTTTGATTTTCCTACATTGAAGATGCCGCCACCTCCGCCACCGGAAGCATTATTACCCATTCTACGCATTATATAGAACCACATTCCTATTAAAAATATAATGGGGAGTACGTTCCATAAAATTAATCCTATATAATTTTTCTTTTTTTCGTAGCTTACTGTTCCGTCGAAGTGTTTTTCCAGATTATAATACTTCTGTTTTAGTTCTTTTTCTTTTTGCAGGTAAGAATCTAAACTTTCTCTCGAAGGGGCTTCGGTGGTAATTATCGGATTGCGCCCTACTTTGCTAGAGTCTTTTCCGAAAATTAATCCTATATATTTGGACTTCAGATAAAATTCTACCGAGTTATCATCGTAGCCTACCACTTTGTTTACATATCCGCTGTCTACATAAGCCTGAAATTTGTTGTAATCAACTTCTTTGCTCATCGTAGAAGAATCGTTCGCAAAGTAAAGCCCTGCCAATACTGCAAGGATTATAAAATATAGCCAGTTCAAATTGAACTTAGGCATATTCATTTTATTATTATTATTGCCGTTCGGCATTTTGTTGTTCGGTTCCATATTCTTATTTAATCAATATCTGGAATGTTTGTTAATTTGGCATCAGCCCAAAGATGTTCCAAATTATAGAATTCTCTTTTCTCGGGCAAAAAAATATGTACAATGACATCTGCGTAGTCCATTGCAATCCATTCGGCATTGTTTTCGCCGTCGATGGACAAAGGGCGGAACTGAGCGTTTTTTATTGTGAAATCTTTGATTGAATTAGCGATTGCATTGACCTGTAATGTTGAATCACCTTCGCAAATCACAAAATAGTTGCAAATAGTGTCGTTAATGTGTGTCAGATCGCCAACGACAACGTGCTTCCCTTTTTTCTCTTGAATACCTTCTGTTATGTTTTTTATCAGCGCTTTAGTTTCGTTCATCTATTGTTATTAATAGTTTATAATGAAAGATGTGGCAAATATACAACGAATTCCACGATTAGGATACATTAGAAGGTAAAACTTTTGAATATTAATTTTTTTTGAGAAAATTGTACCTCCAAATAATATTTAAATTAGTGTTACCTGTGGCGGATGTACGGCATTTAATGAAACGTTTAAAAAAAATAGTAGTTTTTATTTGAGTTTCCCGAATTATTCGTAAATTTGCACCGCATTTAGCGATTGGGCTATGGTGTAATGGTAACACAACAGATTCTGGTCCTGTCATTCCAAGTTCGAATCTTGGTAGCCCAACCAAATAAAAAAGCGCATCGGATTTTCTCTGATACGCTTTTTTATTTTTACTTTTTCTTCTTTTTGCCCGTACCGATATCGAAACCATTTATCGCTTCTTCTTTTTCGTAGGCAGGAACATGGCTCTTGTCTTTTGGTTTCTTTGGCTTTTTATTTCCAGCAGCTCCCATTGTTAAGACCTCCTTATATTTTTAAAATGTTGATATATGTTTTGGTTGTCGGACAGAAGGCGGTAATCGTTTTCTGCTACTAATCGCTCTTTATGCTACAAAGAATGTGCCGCAATCTATTATATGGGCATCTAAATTTTGTCTAAGTAAATCAGGACGGATTAAGTTTATAGAACTAAACGTTTCATCTGTCCTGATATTATTTGTTATTGTTCGCAAGGAAACATTGATACTCTGAAGTGTGCAAATCCATAGGGAACTAATTTCAGTTGAACATTATGTCTTACTGGAATACATTTCTTGGGTAGTTTTGGATTTCCTTTGTCCGGCTCCCAAGAGATGATGTCCGCTTTAGCCGAAATACTGATCGGCGCACCTGTCAGTTCCCAATAGAACGGTTGGTGAATATCGTTCAATGTCACTTTGGTATCTATAAGAGAAGATTTTGTCAGTGCATAACGGAATTCTCTCCAATAGCCTTCATTCAGATCAAAGCTCCATGCCGAGTTGTCCATCAAAGGGAGTGCGAAAACCAAAGGTCCATAATTGACTGTAGCGAAATGGGCACCTTTATTAAAACCATCTATTTTATATTCAGCTTTAGGTTCCATATCGTGTGGCCAATATGGCTCTTTGTCTTTATACTTGGCAAATTGTTCGTCGTCTTCTTTTAATTCTGCTTTCATCGGAAGGGTCAGGCAAATCTGATCTCCGCTTTTCCATTTGCGGGAGACTATTATAAAATTGTTTTCAGCCCATTTTGTGGAATATATCTTGCCGTTGACTGTACATTGGGGGTTAGTACACCACGAAGGAACGCGCAGTAGTAGTTTCTCTTTTTGCGGGATGTTGTTTATGGTCATATTTATTTGATCTCGAAATGGATATTGGGTTTCCATTTTAATATCATAATTTCCATCTTTTGTTTGCAGATGAGCGGGACCATACGTAAGAAGCATCAATTCATTTTCCGAGTTCTTCATGAACATGTTGATGATATAATTCGGAATTACTCGATTGAGATTACCGGTGCAACAGGTAGGCCAGTGAAGTTCTTTAAAAAATGTTCCGTCGTCACGGACTTTTAGGTGTAACCCGGGAATTCTATTCATGGCGTTCTCGTAAAGATGCAGGCTGAAACCCGGCGACATGACACCCGGAAAAGCGTTGAAGAAAGCTTTTTCAATACGATCTCCATATTGAGCATTTCCGGTAGCTCTTGCCAGCCAGATGTTAGACCAGATAAAATCCGAAATATCACATGTTTCCGAACCTTCGAAAGCTCCGATGCCATGCAAATATTCATTAGAAGATGGTGCCCCATTAGGTAGTACATAGTGTTGTTGCAAGAAATCGAAGGCTCCCACAGAAGCTGCCAAATAGTCTTTACGCCCTGTCCAGGGGTAAGCTATAGCATATAATTTGCCTACTTCATTGTATGTCACGCCGTGGCAAATGGCTGTGCGTAGAAAGTCTTTATTTTTTGCCCACGATTCTACAAAACCACTTTCGTTTGCTTGATATATTTTAATGGCTTTATCTAATAACTCTTTGTTGCCTGAATAACGAACCAATTCCAGCATGATTTCCAATCCCACCAATTTACGGTCTTGATCCATTTCTACTCCACTCAAAGGATATTTCTCACTATCTCGATTAAAGATTGGAGTACCTGCGTAGCATTTCTCGAGCATTTTTAATATATGCTCGTCTTTTGTTGCCGAATAATATGCCAAGGCTGCTCGTGCAAAAACGGCTTGAGACCAATACACACCATAATCTTCTTTGTCTGTGTTCCAATCTTTTTTAAATTTTTTACAGTTAGAATAGATGTAACCATCTTCTGTTTGTCTATTTGCAACTGTATACATGAGTTTTGTCGCTCTTTGTATAAGGGTCGAGTCGTTCAATATGAAAGCCAGTCTTACCAATCCGTCAGCATAATATCCTGATTGTTCGTATGGCCACCAATCGTCGTATGTGGTATTTGCCCAACCGGTTGTGAATGGAAAATATTTTTCACCAAGAGATTTGGTTAATCCTTTGGCTGCTGTTTTGGCCCAATCAAGTAGCCAACCTTCGGGGTGAATTTCTCCGACATCAAACGGTATATAGCTCTTCTTTACAATAGGTTGTATTTGCTGCGCATGAATAAGAAGCGAGAAGCAGGATAAGCAAATAATAATTAAAACTTTTCTTAATTTCATGATCTATATGATATTTAAATTGGCTTTCAGGCTGCGATTATGTATTTGGTAAGTCGATTTTTGAATGCTTCCCTTTTGTACAAAAGATAGGATCATCATTATTGTTGCATAACAATTATAGCGGTCTCTATCAACAAAAAATCATCCTTTCACCGTTACATCTCTTGATGTATCAACAGGTGAAAAGAGTAGTATATATGTTTACTTTCTCTATATTAAGTATTACTCTTTATTTCTGTCTCCTTTTCTCTTTTTTTCGGTTTTATCATAAGAATACTCATTTCATAAAGCATATAGAGGGGAAGCGCAACAATTGTTAGTGTAAATGGGTCGCCTGTTGGAGTAATGACTGCAGCGGCAATAACGATAATGACAATTGCGTATCTTCTATATTTGCGTAAAAAAGCTCTATCTATAAATCCCAACAGAGAAAGGAACCATGTAATAAGTGGCAACTCGAAAGCAACCCCCATGCAAAGAGTCAACATCATCAGATTATCAATGTAAGAATCCAGTGACAGCATTGTCGTGATGTCGTTACTTATCTTGTAGGTAGAAAGGAAACGTACAGTAAGTGGGTAAATCATGAAATAGCTGACTGCCATACCCAAATAGAACATAATAGTGCCTACAAGAAAAGCTTTTTTTACTCCTCTTTGCTCGTTTTTATAGAGTGCCGGTTTGATAAATCTCCATATTTCAATAAAGAGATAGGGCATGGCTGTCACAATAGACAACCAAAAAGAGGTTGATACTTGTACGAAAAATGGTGTTGCAAGATTGATATTGATAAGGCGTAAATTAAAAGAGCCTGTAAAAAAACTGTCGGTTGATTTAATTGCCTTGCCCAACATTCGGAACCATTGATAGGAAATGAAATCATTATGACATGCACCAAGTATCACACTGTCGAATATCGACGGCATGATACAGAAGTATATAATCGCAAGTGCAAGCCATACGAGGAGAACTCGAATGATGACTGCCCGCAACGCATCCAAATGATCCCAAAAGGTCATTTCTCTATTGCCCAAAATACTAAAGATTTAAAGTGGATATTAATTATTTCTTTTCTTCAGTTTCCTCTTTCTTTGTACTGTCGTCAACCGTTTTTTCGACCTCGTCTTTTGCTTTGTTTATTTCCTCTTTCGCTTCGTTAATACCTTCTTTGAAGCTTTTTACTCCTTTGCCGAGGCCTCTTGCTAATTCGGGAATCTTCTTTCCGCCGAAAACTAATAATACGATTAGTAGGATGTATATCCACTCAGATCCACTCGGCATGAACAATAACAATTGTGTCATAATTTTCTTTTGTTTGTATTATAGGTCTATATCAAAAATTGATAGATCCTATAATAGGGTTAGGCTATTCTTGATAATAAACTCGTTTCACTCGTTTAGAGATACCTGTCAATACCTCATAAGGAATAGTGTCGAGAATGTCGCTCAACACTGTAATAGGCAGATGGTCGCCAAATATTTCGGCTTTGTCGCCTTCTTTGCAATCTATATCCGTTACGTCAATCATGCAGACATCCATGCATATATTGCCTACATAAGGAGCTTTTTTGCCATTTACCAGGCAGTAGGCATGCCCATTTCCCAAATGGCGGTTCAATCCGTCGGCATAGCCGATAGGAATGGCTGCAATACGCGATGGACGTGTCAAATGTCCTTTTCGGCTATAACCTACTGTGTCTTCTTCGGCAACAGAACGAATCTGAAGGATGGTTGTCTTTAGCGTACTTACATTATGGATAATAGAATTGTCGATCGGATTGATGCCATAAAGTCCCAATCCTAAACGCACCATGTCGAATTGTGCTTCCGGAAAGCGTTCAATCCCGGCAGTATTGCAAAGATGGCGTAGTATCTTATGCGAAAAAGCTTCTTGGAATTTAGTACTCATTCGGGTGTAAAGTTCAATTTGTTGGTGCGTGAAGTAGTCCAGAAGAGGCGAATCGCTACCTACAAAATGAGAAAACACTGAGCGTGGGATAACGGCATTCTGAGATTTAAGAACTTCAATCAGATTATCGATATCTTTTTCTTCAAATCCCAAGCGATGCATGCCGGTATCAAATTTTATATGTATTGGAAAGTGGGTGATACCTTCTTTCTCGGCCGCTTTAATCAAAGCGTCAAGCATATAGAAATTGTAGACCTCTGGCTCCAGCTTATAGTCGAACATGGTTTTAAAGGCCGTTAGTTCCGGATCCATAATAATGATGGAAGCTGTAATATCTGCTTTGCGCAGTTCGGCTCCTTCGTCGGCTACGGCAACAGCGAGGTAGTCTACGTGATGTTCTTGTAAGGTCTTGGCTATTTCTTTGGAACCTGCACCGTAACCCGAAGCTTTTATCATACAAACCATTTTTGTTTCCGGTTTGAGCATGTTTCTGTAGCGGTTGAGGTTGGCTGTCATATTGGCAAGGTTTACCTCTAGTATTGTTTCGTGAACTTTTAGTTCCAGCGCATCACTTATCTGATCGAAATTGAACTTGCGGCATCCTTTTACTAAAATAACTTCATTCTTTAGTTGATCGAAACAGCGCGAACCAAGCAATTCTTCTGATGTGTTGAAGAAATATTTTTCAATGTCGAATTCGCCGGCACAGGAAGATATTTCAGGTCCTACACCAATGATCTTATTCACACCACGGCTCTGAACCAGTTGTGCTACTCTTCGATAGAGTGTCTTCGGATTTTGTCCTGTTTCAAGGATGTCCGAAATAATAAGTGTGCGTTTTTTATTTGTAGATTCGGAACGTCGCGACATGAAGTCTAATGCAATATCGATAGACGCTAAATCCGAATTATAGCTGTCGTTGATGAGCATACAACTGTTTTTGCCTTCTTTGACTTCCAGTCGCATAGCTACTGGTTCCAAGTGTGCCATGCGTTCCGTAATTTCTTCGGACGAGAGCATCAGGTAGAGACAAGCCGCCAAGCAGTTAAGTGAATTTTCTATCGAAGCGTTGTCTATAAATGGAATACTGAAAGAGTTTTCCATTCCGATGTAGCGGTAGGTAATAACTGTACAGTCTTTCTTTTTATTAATATTATTGATGAAAAGAGGACGTTCGGCATCCTTGCGGCTCCATGCTATTTCACGAGCCGTAAACATGGATTTTTGGACACAAGTCGTTATCAACTCATCGTCTCCATTGTATATGATAACGTCGCAATCTTTGAAAAGTGTCAGCTTCTCCATACATTTCTCTTGTAGGGAAAAGAAATTTTCTTGGTGAGCACCGCCAATATTTGTCAGAATACCGATGGTCGGCTTTATGATGTTTTGTAGTGCCCGCATCTCACCTGGCTGTGATATGCCTGCTTCGAAAATGCCTAATTGGGTCTTTTCGTCCATTTGCCATACAGAAAGTGGAACACCGATTTGTGAATTGTAACTTCTTGGTGAACGACAAACAATGCGCTCGAAACTGAGTAACTGATGAAGCCACTCTTTTACAACGGTTTTGCCATTACTCCCTGTGATTCCTATAATGGGTATCTGGAATCTTTTGCGATGTAATTCTGCAAGTGTTTGCAAGGCTTTGAGGACATCGGGAACGATAAGAAAGTTTGTTTCTTTAAAATTCTTATCGTGGAGCATAGCTTGAATAGCGTCCCATTCTTTATCTTGCTTGGAAATAACGAAATTGCGCACCCCACGTTGGTATAGGTCCTGGATATATTCCGAACCTCTCTTGCGTTTCGAAGAAAGCGCAAAAAATAAAGTCTCTTCGGGAAAACAAAGAGAACGGCTATCTGTCAATAACCAGTCGATGTTGGCGGGGTAGTTCCCCTTTCGGATAGCACCGATTTTTTCTGCAATAAATTCTATTGAATACGGCATATTTTATTCTGTTTTGAACTCTAAGTAAGGGTATTTTTCTTTAAGTCGATTAATCTTTAACACTATTTGTTTTAAAAACTCTTTATGTGTCTTTTCGTCTGCATGTAGTGGACGATGATTAATGGCTTTATATATTTTCTGGCACTCTTCTGCTAGTTGTTGAGTTTCGTTATCAAAGCTGCAAGTGATGAATTTTTCCCAAAGATATTCTATTGCCATTGTCGAGGGATGCATAAGATCGTCGGTATAAAAGCGATAGTCTCTTAGTTCATCCATCATTATTTCGTAGGCAGGGAAATAGTAGATGTTATGTGGAAACAAAGATTTTAGCTTATCGATGGCAAGTAATAATGTCGATTTGCTGAGCTGGTTTTGATGTAAACCATCTCGCAAATGCCTTATAGGACTAACGGTCATGATAATATTCAACTCTTTGTTCTGTTCGAAAAGCGAATGGAATAGAGGTTCGTAGAGACTAATGATGTCTTCTATGCTAAGCCGTTGACGGTTGAATTCACTCTCGGGGCGCTTATGGCAATTGCTCACTATTTCGCCTGTCTTGTTATAGTACACAAAGGCCGATCCGAAGGTCAGTAGTACCAAATTCGTATTTCTCCAAGTATTATGTGCTTTCGATATTCTGTCGTTGATGTGATCCAATACCGTCTTTTTGTCTGGACCCGAAAAGGAACCATGATGCATGTCGCTCTGCCACAAACCTTGATAGTTGAACAAATCGTTTTCCATATATGTTTTCCCATCTCTGATTTCTTGAGTGGCTCGTGCTATGGATACGGGATTGTAAAGTGTGCCGAACGGATTGATGTCCACTTGGAATCCAGATGTATGAAGCTTTTCGCCGATGTTGTCGGAAAAACAAGAACCTAATACCAACACTTTGTCTTTGTGAGATATGTGTGGAAAGTCTTTTTCTATTTCAACCGGAGTCATCAGTTTCATCCTATCGTCTACAGTTCTCTGCAATTTTAATTTGGCCACAAAATTACAATACTCTTTGAAGTTTACCTAATCAAAATGAAAACAATTACTCTATTTAAGTTAAATATTTCTATAGGTCTAATAAGGCTGTCTATCGACTGGTATTAATCGGGATGATAACTCGGTAATAAAATTCTCGTATTATTGCAGATTATTTTATAACTTCGCATCACTAAAAATAATGATTGAAAGAGATGGAATTGGCTTATTTAATATTCGGATTGTTTGTTGGTGGAGTCTTAGGCTATTTATATGCTTCTCGACAGGTTGCTGTACTTAAATCAAATATGGCATTACAATCTAAACATGCCGATGAGGTGCGGGCAGAAGATCTTCGGAACTTTCAGCAGCGTATGAAAGAACTGGAAGCAGAGCAAGAAAAGAATAAGGCAGCCGAACAGAAATTGTTGACTGCGCAGTTTGAAAATCTTGCGAATCAGATTCTTAAATCCAATTCTTCGGAATTCAAAGAGATGAGTGCCAATAGCTTGAAAGTACTTCTGGATCCTCTCAATGATAAAATTAAAGATTTCAAGGAAAAGGTCGAGAAGTGCTACGGTGACGAAGCGAAAGAGCGATTTTCTTTGCAGCAAGAAATCAATAAGCTGATACAAGAAAATCAGAAGATAAGTGTTGATGCCAATAACCTTGCAAATGCTCTGAAGGGAGAATCCAAAACGCAAGGAGATTGGGGTGAGATGATTTTGTCCGATATTCTGCAAAAGTCGGGGCTAAAAGAAGGAGAACAGTATTTCCCTCAAAATACGATTCGTGATGAGAACGGTGAACTTCTCAAATCGGAGAATGAGCAATTGATGCGTCCCGACATGGTGGTTGTGTATCCCGGTGAACGCAAAATTATTATAGACTCCAAAGTATCGCTCACCGCCTATGTCGATTATGTCAATGCGGAGGATAAAAATATGGAGAAACAGAAGCTTAAAGAGCATTTGGCTTCTATTAGAAAGCATATCGATGAACTTAGTGCCAAAGATTACTCCAAATATGATGTGAAAACGCCGGAGTTTGTTATGATGTTTATTCCCAACGAGTCGGCTTATTATGTCGCAGTCAAATCCGATCCTAATTTATGGAATTATGCTTATCAGAAGAAAGTTGTGTTGATGAATCAAACTAATCTGATTACCGCTCTTCGTTTGGCGCTCGATCTGTGGCGCCGTGATGCACAAGAAAAGAATATTATGGAAATTGTAAAGGTGGGATCCGATTTGTATGATAAATTTGTTCTTTTTACCGAAAACTTTTCCAAAGTAGGAGACTCTCTCGATAAGGCCCGTCAATGCTACGATGATGCTTTTGGACAGTTGTCTACCGGTAAAGGCAATCTTATTGGACGAGCTGAACGGTTGCGCGGACTGGGAATATCGCCTAAAAAAGCTCTTCCCAAAACTGAAAGTGAGGATTAGTACCTCAGCTCGGAATCCTTTTAGAATAAAGCAAGTTGTTTGTTGTCTTCAAATACATATTCCTTAAGCGCTTTAGGTGTGTTCTCAAAGAAGTAATATGCTACTAATGAGGAAATGAGGTTCGTGAGCAGTTGTTGATGGAACAATGTCTGGAATGTACAATTGTGCTCTGTCTTTTAAAAGAATATTACTTCAGTCCGAGATAAGATATCAACTCGTTTTCTTTTATTTTTTTATTTTAAACTCAAGTAATGTTACGATTTTTATTTAACTTTGTCGCACGACAAGAGAGAGTAATGAGAAACCGATGACCCAAGATCCCAAACATAAAGATTTAATAGCCGAAAAGAATTTTAACAGCGCATATAATAAATATTATGAGCAGTTATATTATTATGCTTATGGTTTTATTGAAGACTCAGAAACTTGCAAAGATATATTGGGCGACGTGTTTGAGCGACTTTGGGCAAATAAAGATAAAATGTTGACCAATACTATCAGTAGCTATCTCTATTCTTGTGTTCGCCATGAGTGTATCGATTATATCAGGCACGATCAGACAACTCGCAAGTATGCCGAAAGTGTCCTTAAAGCAGCTGAAACAGAAGCGCTATCGACGCCCGAAGAACTAGATGAAAGAATATGCATAGTGAGAAAAGCAATAAACGAGTTGCCCGAAAAAACCAGATATGTATTGGAAGAATGCTATTTTAATAATAAGAAATACCAGGAAGTGGCAGATTCACTGAATATTTCCTCTAATGCCATAAAAAAACATATTATGAAAGCATTTTTGATATTAAGAGAAAAATTATCTGTTACTAAATCCTAAGTTGGTACCCGAAATGAAAGTGTTTTCGTATTATATAAAAGTAAAGAATAATTATGAACGAGGACTTGGCTAATTTAGACAAAGAGGAAGTTCGTATGATACTCGATATCAAGCGAGCTGTTGCAATGGATAAAATTGCACGTCCCAATAAACAAGAGGAGCTGGCTGCTTTCTGGAGCAAGCACAATAAGGAAATTGTTGCACCTAAAAAGGGACAATTTCTTAAATATTGGTATGCAGCAGCCTCTGTTGCTGCAATCCTACTCATCGGCTTATTTGTTACTTTCAAATTAACCGAGATGAAGTCTATCGGTCCGAAAGGCATACAAGTGTATGCCGCCAACCAAAACTCGAGAAACTTGAGTATAGACATACAAGGAAAAACGTACGTGCTCAATAGCCGAGCTGTAAACCGTGATCTGTCAAGTCTCGGCATCGAAATGAAAGGCTGCAACCTTACCTTTAAAGTGCCTGTCAATAGTAATAAATTAAAAGAAGAGCAACGTACAATCACTACTCCGAGTGGAAGCATTTATACACTCACGTTGACCGACGGTTCTATCATTCATCTGAATGCGGCCAGTAAACTCACATTTCCCACCGTATTTGTAAATGGAACACGTGTGGTCGAGCTCGAAGGCGAAGCCTATTTCGAAGTAGCTCACGACGCAAAACATCCTTTTATTGTAAAAACGCCTTATTTTGAGACGACCGTTTTAGGTACGAAGTTCAATGTTAGAGCTTATTCACGACTACAATCGAACGTCACATTGATAAGCGGAAAGGTGCGAGTAAGCAACGGTAAAGATGAGTCTATTGTTCTCAACCCAGAAGAACAAGCCTGTTTAACAGCCGATGGGAAAATCGTAAAACAACGGACAGACGTCTATCCCTATCTCGAATGGCAGAAAGGCAATTTCTACTTCGATAATGTACCGCTTGTGGAAATAACTCGCGAACTTGGCCGATGGTACAATGTCGATGTCATCTTCGAAAACAGACGGGTGATGAACAAAAGTATGCATTTTGTAGCCAATCGTAACGAAGACATCCGACGCGCCATCTACAATCTGAATGTGCTTGATATGTTCACCGTTAAGCTCGAAGACAATAAACTTATCGTCAAATAATAATTCCCTGCATGGTAAATACAAAAAAATCCTGTGACTTCGAGTTAGTTGTGGCTCGCCCATTGACATAGAAATGAACTATGATACAATACTTTGCCTACCATCCATCTATTAGAATGTGTTTCGATGTGAATATTTTCAGACATACTGATACTTTCTTATCCGAACATCAGTGACAAGGTCTTGTAACGCATTCTTTTTGCTATTGTTTCAGTACTTGAATGTAAATCGAATCAGAGCAAGAGATAAATGGATTGCGTGCAAATCATTGATATACAGCAGGAAATTCATAAGGACGAAACTAAAAGTTTATACTTACAAACTTTTAGTTTCGTCCTTATGAATTTTTATGTTCGTCCTTATCATTTTTTGAGGACACAAGGGCGATTGAGTAAGCTAATGAATACCACTTTCGGATGGTTAAAATAGTATCAGTATCACCCCCGATATCCACCTTCCCAAATGTTCTGAAAAACGTCATCCACATCACTACTTTAGGTTAACATAATCTTACGTCAATGAGGATGTACGTCTCGGGCTCATCAGTAAAAATGAGGAGACTAACTGACATGAGGTACTTAATGGATAGGATATACTCGTCTATCTGCAAAACGGTTCCTCAGCTATCTGTAGGCTATTGTTTAGCCTGCATAATTCATCCTCACTACTTATCGTATGTCTTTGTCAAAAAATCCTTCCATCCATTCAATTTGACTCACCAAAATTATACTATTATCTCTTTCAAATCCTCTCAAACAGCTTCAATATTCATTTATGAACAAGCAGAAAAGCGTTTTTTGAAGCATTATCAAATATAAGGGTACGAAGAATCGCACGCTCCGAAAGAGTGTATCTGTCGTTTTGGGTGGTAGGAAGGTTGAGTCGTTAGCTGTAGCTATGCTGAAGCCAGCAAACTTAAGGCATTTTCCATTTCTTGTCGATAACGATGCCCTTTGGTAAAGCTTATCTTAATGAGTGATTTCATCTCTTTGATATGTACGGCACTCAGCATGATCTTCTTAATGAAGCTGTCTGTCGTAAAGC
>JAAYUD010000040.1 GCA_012517855.1 Bacteroidales bacterium | reverse complement strand
GGGTGTGCCGCCCGTGCCGAGCAGATTCTTTCTTCGCAGAAAGGGGTGGCTCGTGCCAGTGTGAACTTTGCTTCGCTGACAGCCGTGGTGGAATATAATGCTTCGGAAGTGACGCCAGGGGAGCTCCAAAAAGCTGTACGCGACGGTGGATACGATCTGCTGATTGACGATGATGATGATGATTCTCACCGAGTTGAGCAGCTCCGCGCTGCCTACTTCGTCTCGCTAAAGCGCAATCTTATTGGTGCTGTTTTGCTTACGATACCTCTGATAGTCATAGGTATGGGGTTGCCTCCTTATACATGGAAGCCTTGGGTGTTGTGGCTATTGTCTACTCCCGTAGTGTTCTACATGGGACGGGAATTTTTCTTAGGTGCATGGACGCAATTGGTTCACCGCACATCCAATATGGATACACTTGTGGCACTCAGTGCCGGCATTGCCTATCTGTTCAGTTTGCTCAATTTATTATTCCCGTCTTTTTGGACAAGTCGCGGCATTGAACCTCATGTCTATTTTGAGAGTGCGGCAGGTATCATCTCTTTTATATTGCTGGGACGTTGGTTGGAGAATAAGGCAAAGGCAAAGACGTCGGATGCTATCAAAAAGTTGATAGGACTGCGCCCTGAAACAGTGACTCGGGTAGACGAACAAGGCATCTCGAGTGTTGTGGCTGTGAAAAGTATCGTGATGGGCGACCTCGTTCGGGTGAAGCCCGGCGAGCGTATAGCGGTGGACGGCATCGTTGTGGAGGGAACTTCTTATGTGGACGAGAGTATGCTGACCGGTGAGTCGATTGCCATTTCCAAAAGCAGTGGTGATAAGGTATTTGTGGGTACGATGAATCAGAAAGGTAGTTTTGTTGTGCGCACCGAGCAGACGGGTAAAGATACGGTACTTGCACATATCATCCGTTTGGTGCAAGAGGCGGAGGGGAGCAAGGCTCCTGTTCAGAAGCTAGTAGACTGTATTGCTGCTGTTTTTGTACCGACGGTCATAGGATTGTCTCTCCTTACTTTCGCAGTGTGGTATATTTGGGGTGGAGCCGACGGCTTTTCGCATGGACTGCTGGCTGCTCTTTCGGTATTGATCATCGCTTGCCCTTGCGCTTTGGGATTGGCTACGCCTACGGCGATTATGGTCGGTATAGGTAAGGGTGCTTCGAACGGTATCTTGATAAAAGATGCTCGTAGTCTCGAGATAGCCAAAAAGGTAAATGTGGTGGTGCTCGATAAGACAGGTACGATAACAGAAGGTAGACCTTCGGTGACCGATGTCGTTTGGTTTGCACCCGAACGAAGTGATATATTAATAGGTATGGAAAGTATGGCCGAACATCCATTGGCCGAAGCTATCGTGCGCCACTTTGATAGTCGACCGCTTGCCGTGTCAGATTTTGAAAGCTTGACGGGATTGGGTGCAAAAGCCACATACGAAGATAAAACCTACTATGTGGGCAATCGCTCGCTGATGGAGACATCGGGTATAGCGGTCACTGCTCAACAGGAAGAAACGGCAGAACGGCTGGGCAGTATGGCCAAAACAGTGGTGTGGTTTGCCGATGAGCAACATGTACTTGCCATCTTGGCATTGGCCGATAAGGTAAAGGAACATTCAAAAGAGGCTATATCGCAATTGCTCAAAAACCATATTGATGTTTATATGCTGACAGGTGACCAAGAATCGGTTGCAAAGCAAATAGCTCTTGAAGCCGGTTTGGAAAACTATCGTTGGGGAGTGATGCCTTCTGCTAAGGTAGACTTTGTGAAGCAACTGCAACAGAGTGGTCTGGTGGTAGCTATGGTTGGCGACGGCATAAACGACAGCGCTGCATTGGCACAAGCCGATTTGGGTATTGCCATGGGGGCGGGTAGCGATATTGCTATCGAGGCTGCTCCTGTAACGATTATCTCGTCAGACTTGATGAAGATTCCTGCTGCTATACGGCTTTCTCGACAGACAGTAGCCACTGTTCGTGAGAATCTGTTTTGGGCATTCATCTATAACATTATCGCCATACCTATTGCGGCAGGTGTGCTCTATCCTGCTTTCGGCTTCTTGCTCAGCCCTATGATAGGAAGCGCAGCAATGGCGATGAGCAGCGTGAGTGTCGTAAGTAACAGTCTACGTCTGAGATATAAAAAATAAAAGAGTGAGACGGGAGATAAGTTCCTAGTCTTTGATCTTTATTCTACAGTCCGAAAGGTCTTCGATAATAGCAAGGGATTCGACACGTACGCCTTCTGCTTCGAGCCGTTGGCGTCCGTGTTGAAATTCTTTCTCAATAATGAATCCCATACCTACCAGATTGGCACCTCCTTGTTTGATAAGGTCGATTACACCCATTGCCGCGTTGCCATAAGCTAGGAAATCGTCAACAAAAAGAACATTGTCTTGCGGTGTTAGATAATCGGAACTGATGACAACATCGTAGTCTCTGTCTTTGGTGAAAGAATGAACTTTGGTGCACAGTGCATTTTTCATTGTTTTGGGAGATTTCTTCTTGCCGAATACGACAGGCAGCCCCAACAGATAGCCGGTCATGATGGCCGGTGCTATGCCGCTGGCTTCTATTGTCATAATCTTGTTTACATTGGTAGAAGCAAACTTCCGGACAAATTCTACAGCGATAGATTTCATCAATATCGGATCCATCTGGTGATTGATGAAACTGTCCACTTTCAGTATACCTCCCGGAAAGCATGTTCCGTCCTGCAATATTCTTTTCTTCAGTAATTCCATTTATATCTTATTTGTTCTTTCTTAAATCTTTTACTCGTACAGCTTTGCCTTCACTTTGCGGCAGGCTGCCTTTCTTCACTAATTTAATTTTAGGAGTCAGTAATATTTCGTCTTTCATCTCGCGCGAGATGGCTTTCTGCAACTGTTGCAACTCAATGTAATTGTCGGTAGACAGTTCGTTGAGTTCTGCTTCTACGATCATTTCGTCGGCATCTTCGTTGCTCAGCGTGATGAGGTAGTTGCTGCCCAGTTCGGGATGTCCTACCAATACTTTCTCTACCTGCATCGGGAAGATATTGACTCCCTTCACAATAAACATGTCGTCGCTACGCCCTTTGATGCGGTCTATGCGGCGTGCCGTTCTTCCGCAGGGGCATTCGTCGGGTATCACTCTGGTCAGATCGTGTGTTCGATAGCGTATGAGGGGCATCATCTGGCGGTCGAGAGTCGTCAGTACCATTTCGCCTATTTCGCCATCGGGAACCGGTTCGCCCGTTTCCGGATTGATAATCTCCAGCACGTAGCAGTCTTCCCATATATGCATGCCGTTCTGCTCGGTACATTCGAATCCTACTCCGGGGCCATTCATTTCGGTCATCCCGAAACTATTGTATGCTTTTACATCGAAGAGTGTTTCTATTTTCCGCCTTTGTTCTTCGGTATGCGGTTCGGCACCGATAAAGAGTGTCTTCAGGGTTGTACTTCGAGGGTCGATGCCTTCTTCTTGAAAGACTTCGGCAAGTCGGATAGCATAGCTCGGGATAGCATGCAACGCAGTGGTCTTGAAGTCCGTGATGAACTTAATTTGCCGCTTGCTGTTTCCGGCAGCGGCAGGTACCGTAAGTGCACCGAGTCGTTCGGCGCCATACTGAAATCCCAAACCACCGGTGAACATACCGTATCCCGAGCTATTCTGAAAAACATCCGTCTTTCGCACACCGGCCGTATACATGCAGCGGGCTACGAGGTTGGCCCACGAGTCGAGGTCGTGTTGCGAATGAACTATAACAGTCGGAGTACCGGTTGTACCGCTTGATGAGTGAATTCTGACTCCATCGTTGCGCATATCTCCGGCAACCAGGCCGAAAGGATAATTGGCACGCATATCGGGCTTGGTCGTGAAAGGCAGCTTTCTGATGTCTTCGATATGTTTGATGCTGTCCGAAGTGATACCATGTGCAGCGAATACCTTACTATAATAAGGCGAATGCGCGGCAATTTCAATGGTTCTCTTTAATCTCTCAACTTGGAGTTTCTCCAATTGTGGGCGAGGTATTGTTTCAATTTCCTCTTCCCAGTACTTCGATGTCATTTTTTCTTTATCTTATGGTTAAACGATTGTCTTCGTCTTATTGCAGATGCTTATCGGCAATTTCTTTGCCGGCAGCCAATGCCTTCAGATTCATCTCGACAATAGCTTCCCCTTTGCGTTCGAAAATCTCTCGAACACTTTGTCTCATGGTTTCGTAGTCGATACCTAGAAATGGAATGGTAGCACCGAGCAGTACGATATTCGCTACTCGTGCCGAACCGGCTTCTTTGGCTATGTCGTCTACATTGATCACTACTTTGTGAGGAACTTTGTCCAATTCCTTTTTCAAGTCTTCTTCCGAAGGATAATTGTCGATATTGATAAATGGAGTACTGTTTGTCACAAGCCAGCCTTCTTTGTTCAGATAGGGCAAGTAACGCAGGCTTTCCATCGGCTCGAGTGAAATAATCAAATCGCATTTGCCCGTTGCTATCAAGTCCGATGCAATGGGCTTGTCGCTGATGCGTAAGTTCGATTGAACATCACCGCCTCGTTGGCTCATTCCGTGAACCTCGGCTTGCTTCATATATAATCCCTTCTTGAGGGCTGCTTTTCCGATAACTGTGGCTATGGACAGAATGCCTTGTCCACCAACACCTGAGAGAATGATATCTTTTTTCATGATTTTGCCTGCTGTTTCTTTTTACGTGCTAATGTTTGAATACAATCTCTACGTGGAATGATGACCGATACGCCTTTGTATTCTATTTCCTCGCGTAGTATCTGCGCCATCTCTTCGTAATTCTTTTTCAATGGAACGACAACTCGGATATGAGCTTTGTCTACACCAATGCCGGCGCAAATAGCTTCTATCTTACCTGTTCCGGCAGAGTCTTGCCCTCCGGTCATGGCGGTTGTTTCGTTGTCCGAAATGATGATTGTCACGTTGGCATTACTGTTGACACAGTCCAGCAGACCGGTCATGCCCGAGTGCGTAAATGTAGAGTCGCCTATGACAGCAACCGCTGGGAAGAAACCGCCGTCGGCAGCACCTTTTGGCATTGTGATGGAAGCTCCCATGTCGACGCACGAATTGATGGCATAGAATGGAGCACCTGCTCCCAGCGTATAGCAACCTATGTCGCTGAAAACTTTGTGCAGGGGATATTCTGCTTTTAATGTTTCTGTCAGAACGGTGTACATGTCACGGTGGCCGCATCCTTGACAAAGAGCGGGTGGCCGAACTTCTACAATGGGCGAAGCGGGAAACTCTTGTTTGTTCTCACGACCTACCGCACGGGCTACCGAGTCGGGATTCAATTCACCGTCGCGTGGTAGGGTACCGTCCAAACGTCCTTTGACAGTAATGCCCAGAGCCAAGTAACCTTTCAGCTGCTTTTCTACAAAGGGTTGTCCGTCTTCAATCACAAGAATAGATTCGCATTCTTCAACCAGTTTCGCCAACTGCTTCTTTGGAAGCGGATATTGTCCGATCTTCAGCACCGGATATTCGCAACCTTCCGGATAACTTTCCATCAGATAGTTGAAGCCGATACCGCAAGCGATGATGCCCATCTTCTTGTTGGGACCATCAATATATTTGTTGAATGGAGATTCTTCGGAAGCTTTCAGAAATTCGTTTTCTTTGGCTATCAATTCTCTGTTGTGCTGGCGTGCAATAGCCGGCAGCAATACGAATTGGCGGGGATCTTTACTGAAAGATATTTCGTTTTGTGGCTTTTGCGCTTTGCCTTCAACGCCCGAACGGGAGTGAGCCAGTCGGGTGACGATTCTGAGTAGAATAGGTTCTCCTATCTTCTCAGAGAATTCGAAACCTTGATAAACCATGTCATAAGCTTCTTGCTGATTGCTAGGTTCAAAGAATGGAATCATGGCAAAGTCGCCATAAAAGCGGCTGTCTTGTTCGTTTTGCGAAGAGTGCATACTGGGATCGTCGGCAGCCACGACAATAATGCCGCCGTTAGCGCCTGTCATAGCCGAGTTGACAAAACAGTCTGCCGCTACATTCATACCTACATGCTTCATACATACTAAAGCACGCTTGCCTACAAACGACATTCCTAGTGCTGCTTCCATAGCTGTTTTCTCGTTGGTACACCAACGGCTATGGATGTTTTTTTCGGCGGTGATCGGTGCGCCTTGAATGTACTCGGTGATTTCGGTGGACGGAGTACCGGGATAAGCATAAACACCCGAAAGTCCGGCATCTAAGGCCGCTTGTGCAATTGCTTCATCGCCAAGGAGGAGTTTTTTACTCATAGTAATTAGTTATTTTAATGTTAATATATACTATAGGTACCGCTTCCGATATAAAAGCGGTACCGTAGTTGTCGTTAATTATTTATAAATGCGTTTTTCATTGAGTGTCTTCCAATATTTGCGGGCATTTTGCATGTGCTCTTTGAAGGTTGTGGAAAAGGCATGAGTCCCCGAGAAATCGTTTTTGGCACACATGAAGAAGTAATTGTGTTTCGTACGGTTCAGTACTGCTTCGAGACTTTCGACAGTCGGTATTCTGATAGGTCCCGGCGGCAGTCCGATGTGGGTATAGGTGTTGTATGGAGAACTGACGTGCAGAATCGCTCCCGATACACGATGCAGATCGAACTGTTTGACAGCGAATTTGACGGTCGGATCGGCTTGTAAAGGCATTCCGGCATTGTAGCGATTCAGATACATACCTGCCACCATGGGCTTTTCCGATTTATTGTTTGTCTCTTCTTCGATAATCGAAGCGAAGATGCTCACTTGTATCGGTGTCAGTCCCAACGAAGCGGCTTTCTTGGTACGGCTTTCGTCCCAGAACAGTTTGTTCTCCTTTATCATTCGTTTGAAGAAATCATCGAGCGAGATGTTCCAATACATCTGATAGGTGTTGGGAATGAAAAGGGCCGGAACCGATTCGGGGGTATAACCGATGGATGCGAGATAAGTAGCATCATTCAGCTTGGCGGCTATTTGCGCCGAATCTATCATTAGTTGGGTACTTAGATAGTGCGCCATTTTGTCCATCGTGCGCACACTGCCTATGGTAAGGTCTACCGGTGTTTGGCGTCCTTTGTACAATTTGTTGAACACTCTCAGGCAGTTGTCGCCCCGCTTGATGGCATAACGTCCGGGACGGATATGCTCGGCATAGTCGAACTTCTTGGCAAGCCAATAGAATGCGGCAATATGACCGGGATTGCCCTGCGACCTGATTTTCTTATAAACAACCGCTGCATTGTCTTTCGGATAGATGAGCAGATAGGTTGTCTTTTGAGGATGAAACTGGGAGGACAGAAAGAAGTAGTACAAAAAGCCTCCGATGATAAGAAGAACTGCGAGAATAGATGACGCGGTAATAATGAGTATCTTTTTCTTTTTAGATTCCATTGAATTAATTACTAAATTGAGGGCAAAGATAATGTAAGTCAAAGACAATAGAAAGAATAAATCTGAAAAAATATTCTTTTATTGCCACAATATTGTTCGCATTTATATTTGAAAATAATCTTTATGCCATAGGCTCTTCTATTTGGGCGTTTGGCCATACAAATACTAGCGAGTGATTGAACCTCTACCGCTGTATCGCCAAAATGTGATCGTGCATAATTGAGTCGCTAAACGAGGGTAGAGTAGCGCCATACGGTACTTATTCCTTTTATATCCGTTTGTTTTTTGTAAAACGATAGATTGCATTTATCGTCCCACCTTGGTGGGACGTGTGTTTTATATAGGTGAGACGCATGTGCCACCCTTGTGAGACGCACGTCTCACAAGGGTGACTCGAGAGAAATAAACAGATGAAAATTTTGTTTTGTCCTTTCGTTGTTATCGTATGATACGTTAGTTTTTAGAAGAGGTTCGTTATGTTTCCCCAAATGTTTCTTTAAGCTTTTGTATAGGGGTGCTTTTTATTGCGATAGCGTTTGCTGCTTTTGCTGAAAGGTAGTCTATCCTTTTTTGTTTCGTCCGATCGGGACCTTTTTCAATGTATAATTATTATTAATGCAGAAGATTTCTTTGTATCGCATTGGCCTGTTCAGCCACCTTTTTTTATACTTTTGCACTAGAAAAGAAAAAGAGAACCCCTGAAAAGTTGTCATGGTAGATAGAAAAGAAAATAGGCACAATAACGACAAATTCATCGCTATGACCACTGAGCCTGTACAACGGCTTATACTCAAATTGGCTTTGCCTACAGTCATCAGCATGTTGGTGACTTCGTTATATAGCCTTACCGATACTTATTTTGTAGGACGTATCAGTACACAGGCTACTGCTGCCGTGGGAGTGACGTTTGCAGTGATGTCGGTCATTCAGGCAATCGGTTTCTTTTTCGGTCACGGTTCGGGTAACTTTATCTCGCGGCGCTTGGGTGCGCGCGATACTGCTGCCGCACAGCAAATGAGCACTACCGGTTTCGTCTATGCTTTCCTCTTTGGTATCTTAATTACGGCGGTAGGTCTGCTATCGCTCGAACGCTTTAGCATCCTGTTAGGCTCTACGCCGACTATTCTTCCGTATACTAAAGCTTACCTCGGTATTATTTTACTCGGTGCGCCTTTCTTTACTTCGAGTTTGGTGCTCAATAATCAGATGCGTTTTCAGGGCAATGCCATGTATGCCATGGTAGGTATCGTAAGTGGTGCGGTGCTCAATGTGATACTTGCTCCGTTGTTTATTTTTGTTTTTCATCTCGGCATTTCGGGAGCGGCTATTGCCACTGTCATCAGTCAGGTGTTTAGTTTTTGTCTCTTGCTCGTCATGGACTATCGTTCGGGAGGTATTCATATCCAATTGAACAAGTTTGTTCCTTCGTGGGCTTTTGTGGGTGAAATTATTCGTGGCGGCACTCCTTCGCTTTGTCGTCAGGGACTGGCCTGTCTTGCTACGCTATTGCTCAATGTCACTGCGGGTGCTTATGGCGATGCTGCAATAGCCGGTATGAGTATTGTCACTAGAGTATGCTTTTTTATTTATGCCTTTCTTATCGGACTTGGACAAGGCTTTCAGCCTGTGTGCGGATTCAATTACGGCGCTCATCTTTTCGAGCGTGTTCGTCAAGGCTTTAACTTTAGCGTGGGTGCGGGCTTCGTGTTGCTCACGGTTATATGTTCTGTCGCTATCTTTTTTGCTCCCGAAATAGTCGGCACTTTTCGTCACGATCCCGAAGTGATAGCCATAGGCACTGTAGCTTTGCGCTATCAGCTTGCTATACTTCCTTTTTCGTCATTTAATACGGTGAGCAATATGATGTTGCAAACCATTAGGATGAGTGTTCGTGCCAGCCTGCTCGCTTCTGCCCGTCAGGGGTTGTTTTTCATCCCTCTTATTCTAATATTGCCTCGTATTGCAGGGCTTCGAGGTGTTGAAGTGTGCCAAACGATTGCTGATGTACTTACATTTGCTCTTACCATTCCTTTGACATTGCCCGTGCTCCGTTCGATGAAAACCAGCGCAAAAGTCCATAAATAAAGGCTTTTTATGAATTCTTTTCATCTTTGTTGTATGCGAATACATATAAAGATACTATCTTCGTGCATCTTATTAAGCGGGAATTGGTATTGTAGGCGGATGAGGTGTTGAACAACTCCGTTGGTTTCTGAAGACCGCAGATTAGAATTAAAGGAAGCAATAATAACATTAATCTTTTAACTATATACTATGGATAAAAAATGCCACTACAGATTATCTGCACAACAGAAAGTCGACATCGCTCAAAATCTGATAGACTTTTTGCAGAAAGATACAAAACTAACTTATGATGCTATAAGATTCGTTGGAGATTGGATTCTTACCGGAGTTGACGAAAAAACAAAAGTCTTTTACGATGTCTGGGAGATTGTCTTGAGAAACTATATGCCGACAACAATGCCTGTTTTGTTTCGGGCGTGCGATAGGATTGGTGGAAATGGTGAAATAGCCAGTTTTACCGGTCGATTGGAGTGTGCAAGAAGATTCAGTAAGAGTCGGGGCTCTTTAATAATATGCGATACGAAAGAAAGGCTTCGTTTTGAAGAGGAATCTTATCGACCTGGAGAGTATCAAAACACCTTCTATCCTCTTGTTAGTGTTTTGGAAAAAGTGAAGGCTTCTGGTGGTGACGAATTCTCTGAAAGACTATTGCATGATTTTATTGGTGAAGATGAATACATCATGAGAGTTGACTTGGATGAGATGAACTGCTTTGAATGGATTAATAGAGACATCTGACATCATACAATTTGGATATTTTGAAGATAAAGAACGATAGGAAACTATATTAGAGAACGCTTTACTGCACCGTATGAATAGAAATAGCTTAGAAATAAATACGATAACAGGAAAATATGGATTGTGTTCTCTTAAGTGAATATTTTAAAAACTTCCTGACATAGGGTTGACATACGCTTGTATTATCTTTGCACAGATTTAAGTTATCACTCTAAAAATAAAAGTTATGGAATTAAATGTACACTTGGTTTTTAATGGAAATTGTGAAGCGGCTTTCAGCACATATAAAGAGTTGTTTAACGGAGAAATAGTATTTCTGTTCCGTAAAGGAGAAGATCCGACGACTAAGGTCAATGAAGCTGAGAAAGAAAAAATTTCTCATATTGTCTTAAACGCAGAACATTTTAGTATTCAAGGAGAAGATGCCGATGCTGGCATCCCTGTAAGTACGGGAAGCAACAAGTTCGTGTTAGTATTTAAAGATTTAGCAAAACTCCAAAATGTGTTTAACGTTTTGTCAGATGGAGGGGAGATTGTAGCTCCATTAGAAAAATCATTCTTTTCTGAAGCAATGGGCGAAGTCATTGACAAGTTTGGTATTCGCTGGTTAATTATGATGACGGATGAAGATTGGGAGAGATAAGAATTTAAAATCTTTGAATAGGCAGCCTTTAGCAAGAAAGTCTGCCTATTTCAGAATTAATGCTTAACTTCGGCTTTAAACATTATATATGAATAGAATTGACCGTTTGTCTGCCATATTGGTACAATTACAGACTCGTTCATTGATAAAGGCACAACAGATAGCTGATCGTTTTGAAATCAGCTTGCGAACAGTTTATCGTGATATTCGGGCTTTAGAAGAAGCCGGAATTCCTATTATTGGAAATCCCGGAATCGGATATTCTTTAGTGCAAGGATTTAAACTTCCTCCACTTATGTTTACACAAACCGAAGCTATCGCTTTTTTAACAGCCGAAAAGCTGGTTGATGAATTAGCAGACTTAGCGAGTATTGAGCAATATAAGTCGGGTATGGATAAAATCAGAGCTGTGATGGGTTATGCTGACAAGAATGTTTTAACGAGCATTGAAACAAATGTTGGCATATTAAAAACTCATAAATCAAAGGCATATAAACCAGATATACTTCAATCTATCTTGCAAAGTGTCCACCAAAAGAAAGTGATAAATATCACTTATTTTTCAGACCATAAACAGAAAACGTCGGAACGCGAGATAGAACCCGTTGGCATTTTCTTTTCAAGAACAAATTGGTATTTAATCGCATTCTGTTTATCCTGTAAAGATTACAGGACATTTCGCGTAGATCGAATAAAAAACATTGTTGAACTCGAAATACCACATACAATCATCCATCCTTCCTTAGAAAATCTCTTGGATAATATCCGGAAAACACAAGACTTGGAGAAGATTGTTATTAGAGTGGATAAAGATAAACTATCAATGATTGGAGAGGATAAGTATTATTATGGTCTAATATCCGAAAGTACTACTGAGCAATTCGTAGAACTTACCTTTCTGACCTTTTCCATTGATAAATTTGCCCGTTGGTATCTGTCATTTGCAGATGTAGCTACAATAATAAGTTCAAATAAGCTAAAGGATACAATTGGAGCAATTATTCAACGTATATCACTATAATCTCTATTGAAACTCCTCGGTTATTGTTGTGAAGCAGGAAAGAGAAAGATGTTTTTTATGCGATTTGCTTGTAAATCGCATATTTTTATTTATCTTTGTGTATATTCATAAACCGATGGTAACCAATTGTAAAATATGGCTTTCGACTATTGTTCTGATGCTATTTGCTATGGTATCGGTCAATGCTCAAGAAATAACTTTCCGTTTGGACAGTCTCGGGCATATCATGCCGGGTGCGCCTTATCAAAAAGATTCGCTTTCTTCCATACCTTTTCTTTCGGGCCTAAGAAATAAATCTGATTTCAGAATGGTGAACGATAAACTTGTTTTGCCTGACTATTCGTATGTATCCTTTGGTTGGAAGAACAGTAAAGAACTTCGTCCTATTGATGCAGATAAAACTCCTTATCTAAAGGGCGAATATAGTGTGGGCGGTCCGATACATGTTTTCCGAAACAGTGTTATTTATGGTGCGGGTACTCAACGCAACCTTATCGGTGTGGGTCGATTTAATGCCGCTTCTGTGGGTTATTCCAGATTGATAGGCGACCGAGTGTTGATGAATATGAGCATCAGCGCCAACAAATACTCCATACCTCGTTTTGGTTCTACTTCGGTGGGCTCGTTGGCATCTCTTTCGTATTTGCTCAACGATAAGATGACTCTCAAAGTCTTTGGCTCTTACACTCCCGGTTTGAGTCATTTTGCCGCATCGGGTAGTTATGGCGCTTCTTTTGCATACGACTTAACCAGTTTCTTTGGTATGGAAGTAGGAGTTAATAGATATTTCGATCCTGTGGTCAATCGTTGGATTAATGCCCCTATCGTCTTGCCTTATATCATTTTGGATGGTAAGAATAAGATCGGTTTTGATGTGGGCTTCTTGGTGAAAGACGTTTACGATAAATGGAGAAAAAAGCCGAAAATACAGTTCGAAAACAATGGACCGATGCAGACAAATATGCAGCAGTCGCGCCAGTTTGTTAGGGTCGTTGGTGGAAATCCTGCATTACCGGGCAGTTATATGCCCAAAAAGTAAGCGATGTTAGGGTTGTTCAAATATAGAGGCTTGTGTTTAAATATGAGGTATTTATTTCATTATTGCATTTTTTTTATGATTTGTTTGGTGGAATGAAACAAATCTCATACATTTGCTGCCGAAAAGTATGAAATAATATGAGATTTAACACAATACATCATCACCATCATATCCTGACGAATCAATTCGGTAGGCGTAGGTGATTTTGTATTCATCGAAGATATGCTAAGGCTTGCCGATTACGGTAAGCCTTTTTTTATGTCAGTCATTTTCGGTCAAGCTCAAAAATATGTAATATTAAAATATAGTTTATGTTAAGAATTGCAGTACAAGCCAAGGGACGTCTTTACGAAGATACGATGTCTCTTTTCGAAGAATCGGACATCAAACTCAGTTCCGTAAAGCGCACGTTGCTTATCCAGTCACCCAATTTTCCTATCGAGGTTTTGTTCCTTCGCGACGATGATATTCCACAATCGGTTGCTCTAGGTGTTGCCGATGTCGGTATTGTGGGCGAAAACGAAGTAGAAGAGCGTGAAGAAGATGTTGAAATCATAAAGCGTCTAGGTTTCAGTAAATGCCGCTTGTCATTGGCCATCCCCAAAAATGAGGCTTATACGGGGCTTCCGTGGTTTCGTGGAAAGAAAATAGCCACGTCCTACCCGGGTATCTTGAAGCGCTTTATGAAACAGCAAGGCATTGACAGCGATGTTCATGTCATTACCGGTTCGGTAGAGATAGCTCCCGGTATCGGATTGGCAGATGCTATTTTCGATATAGTCAGCTCGGGTTCTACTCTTTTCAGCAACCATCTGAAAGAAGTAGAAATAGTAATGAAGTCCGAAGCATTGCTTATAGGTAACAAGCAAATGACGGAAGATAAAAAAGAAATTTTGGAGCAACTGTTGTTTCGCATAGACGCTGTGAAAACTGCCGAAGATAAGAAATACGTCATGATGAATGTTCCTAAAGATCGTCTGAAGGATATAATAGCTGTGCTTCCAGGTATGAAAAGTCCTACTGTGCTGGCATTGGCTCAAGAGGATTGGTGTGGCGTACATACCGTGCTTGACGAAAAGTGCTTTTGGGAAATTATCGGCAAACTGAAGGCTTTGGGAGCGCAAGGAATATTGGTTACGCCTATTGAAAAAATGATTGTATGAAACGTATAGATTATCCTGCAAAGGCAGAATGGGCAACATTGTTGCAACGTCCTGTGCTGGAGATGGAGCAACTGTTCGATACGGTACGTGCTGTCATAGCCGATGTTCGTAGCAATGGCGACAAAGCGGTGATGGCTATGGAAGAGAAGTTTGATAAAGTATCGTTGTCTTCATTGGCAGTTGCCGAGGCCGAAATAGTCGAGGCCGAAGGCTTGGTGAGCAATGAGTTGAAAGAAGCAATCGCTTTGGCAAAACATAATATCGAAACTTTCCATAAGTCGCAGATTGCGGGAGTAGACAAAATAGAGACAACTCCGGGGGTGAATTGTTGGCGCAAATCGGTAGCGATAGAGAAAGTGGGACTTTATATTCCCGGAGGGATGGCTCCGCTGTTCTCAACCGTGTTGATGCTCGCTATCCCTGCCCGTATTGCGGGTTGCAAAGAAATAGTGCTTTGCACACCTCCATCGAAAGACGGTAAGGTGAATCCTGCCATACTCTATGCTGCTAAGGTAGCCGGTGTACACCGTATATTCAAAGCCGGAGGTATTCAAGCTATCGCTGCTATGGCTTACGGAACGGAGAGTGTGCCTAAGGTGTATAAGATATTCGGTCCGGGCAATCAGTATGTGATGGCGGCCAAACAATTGGTGGGTATGCGCGATGTAGCCATCGATATGCCTGCCGGTCCGTCGGAGGTAGAAGTGATAGCCGACGACACGACTAATCCAGTTTTTGCCGCTGCCGATCTTCTCTCTCAAGCAGAACATGGAGTAGACAGCCAAGTAGTGTTGGTCACCACTTCTGCGTTGATGCTTGAGCAAATAGCAAAAGAGGTGGAGCGTCAGCTCGAAGAATTGCCGAGAAAAGAAATTGCTGCCCGTTCTTTGGCAAATAGCAAACTGGTATTGGTTCATGATATGGACGAAGCTGTCGAGCTGTCCAATGTCTATGCCCCCGAACATCTGATTATAGAGACAAAAGATTATCTCGAAGTTGCCGAAAAGGTAGCCAATGCCGGTTCTGTGTTCCTCGGCTCTTATTCTCCCGAGAGTGCCGGAGATTATGCTTCCGGTACCAATCATACGTTACCTACCAATGGTTATGCCAAGTCATATAGTGGTGTCAGTCTGGATAGCTTTATCAGAAAAATCACTTTTCAGGAACTCACTCCGGCTGGTATTACTGCTATCGGTCCCGCTATCGAAGTGATGGCTGCCAACGAACAGTTGGACGGTCATAAGAATGCCGTTACCGTCAGATTGAAAGAACTTAATAAAAAATAGGCTTATGAAGACTTTAAGAGAACTCACCCGACCCAATATTTGGAATTTGAAACCCTATTCTTGTGCCCGAAACGAATACGACGGAGTAGATGCCTCCGTCTTTCTCGATGCCAATGAAAATCCCTATAATAATCCGATAAATCGTTATCCCGATCCGCTACAGAAAGAACTGAAAGAGCGCATTGCGGCGTATAAAGATGTGTCGCCCGAGCAAATCTTTCTAGGCAACGGAAGCGATGAGGCTATCGACTTGGTATATCGTGCTTTCTGCGAGCCGGGGATAGACAATGTCGTTGCCATAGATCCTACTTATGGTATGTATCAGGTGGCTGCCGATATTAATAATGTGGAATACCGCAAAGTATTGCTCGATTCGAATTATCAATTCTCGGCTCAGCATTTGCTGGATGCTGCCGATGACCGTACCAAAATGATTTTTATTTGTTCGCCCAACAATCCTACGGGCAACGAAATGGACGGACGTGAGATATTGAAGTTGATAGAGCAATTTGATGGAATAGTGATACTCGACGAAGCTTATAACGATTTCTCGTTGCGCCCGTCCATGCTTGCTTCTCTGTCCGATTATTCCAACCTCATTGTGCTTCAAACTTTCTCGAAAGCATGGGCTGGAGCTGCTATCCGACTGGGAATGGCATTCGCATCGCCCGAAATTATTGAGATTCTTACTAAAATAAAGTATCCCTACAATGTGAATCTACTCACTCAACAAAAGGCATTGGAGATACTCGATAGGAAAGAGGAACAGAAAGAATGGGTCGCTTCTATCCTGAAAGAAAGAGAAAATCTTGCCGATGCATTGTTGCAATTGCCGGTAGTAGAAAAAATCTATCCTACCGATGCCAACTTCTTTTTGGTAAAAGTGATCGATGCCGACAGAATATACAAATATTTGGTAGCGAAAGGTATTATCGTGCGCAATCGCAATACGGTGTCTCTTTGTGGCAATTGTCTTCGCATTACAGTGGGTACTCCCGCAGAAAATCAAACGTTGGTAGGGGCGTTAAAAGTATTTCAGTTATGAAAAAGGTTTTATTCATCGATCGTGACGGTACTATTGTCATTGAACCGCCAGTTGATTATCAACTCGATTCGTTCGAGAAGTTGAAATTCTATCCCGGAGCTATCCGCAATCTGTGGATGATTCGCCATCGTCTCGATTTTGAGTTTGCGATGGTCACCAATCAAGACGGATTGGGAACCTCTTCTTTTCCCGAAGATACTTTTTGGCCGGTGCACAATCTGGTGATGCAAACCCTCGAAGGAGAAGGCATCGCTTTCGACAATGTCTTTATCGACCGGAGCATGCCTTCGGAAAATGCCCCTACACGGAAGCCGAGGCTTGGTATGCTGACAAGTTATATAAACAATTCGGATTACGACTTGGAGCATAGCTTTGTGATAGGAGATCGTCCCACCGATGTGGAAATGGCTCTTAATTTGGGCTGCAAGGCTATCTATCTGCACGATACGGCGGATGACTTACCACGCGAAGAATTAAGAAACGTTTGTGTGTTGGCGACAACGGATTGGGATCGTGTTGCCGATTTCTTGATAGGAGGCCAGCGAAAGGCCGAAGTAAAGCGAACCACCAAGGAAACAGATATTTATATCGGTATCGATCTTGACGGCAGCGGGAAAACCGATGTCAGTACGGGATTGGGTTTCTTTGATCACATGCTTGATCAAATAGGCAAACATTCGGGTATTGATTTGACTATTCATACCAAAGGCGATTTGGAGGTCGACGAACACCATACGATAGAAGATACCGGAATTGCGCTGGGAGAATGTCTTTACAAAGCCCTTGGCGATAAGCGCGGAATAGAACGCTATGGCTTTTGCTTGCCCATGGACGATTGTCTTTGTCAGGTGGCTATTGACTTCGGTGGCAGACCGTGGTTGGTATGGGATGCCGATTTCAAACGAGAAAAGATAGGAGAGATGCCCACCGAAATGTTTCTGCATTTCTTCAAGTCGTTGAGCGATTCGGCTAAAATGAATCTCAATGTCAAGGCCGAAGGGACGAACGAACATCATAAGATAGAAGGAATCTTCAAAGCTTTTGCTCACGCCTTGAAAATGGCTATTCGTAGAGATGTTTATCATTTTGAGTTACCTTCTTCTAAAGGTTTATTATAAAAAAAATTATTAACTTGAGGGCTTAGTATGGAATTAGTTGTAAAAAAATTCCTACCTTTGTAATAATGTTCAATTATTAGGCCATGAATAAGCATTTTCTCAAAGAAATCGAAGCGGGATCGCGTAGCGCTTTGGTCAAAAAAAGCATCATTAACTACTTTATATATAATGGTAGTTCTACGCTGACGGATCTTTCTAAAGAACTCAATTTAAGTGTTCCGACGGTTACTAAATTTGTTGGTGAAATGTGCGACGAAGGTTTCATTAACGATTATGGTAAGCTGGAAACGAACGGTGGACGGCATCCCAATATCTATGGATTGAATCCGGAGTCGGGATATTTTATCGGTGTGGATATGCAGCCCGACGGACTTGACATCGGATTGGTAAATTTCAAGGGTGATATGGTAGAATTCAAAATGGATATTCCCTATACATTTGAGAATACCAGAGAGTGCATGGATAAGGTTTGCAATATCATTACCAATTTTATCGATCATTTGGATGTTGACAAATCGAAGATTCTAAATCTTAATTTGAACATTTCCGGTCGTGTCAATCCGGACGAAGGCTATAGCTATAGTATTTTCAACTTTGAAGAACGCCCATTGACCGATATACTTACCGAGAAGATAGGTTATAATGTGGCTATCGATAACGATACCCGTGCCATGACTTATGGCGAGTTTCTTCAGGGCTGCGTCAAAGGCGAGCGCGATATCATCTTTGTCAACGTAAGTATGGGCTTGGGAGTCGGTATCATTATAGACGGTAAAATATATAAAGGTAAGTCCGGCTTCTCGGGTGAGTTCGGCCATGTCAGTACTTTCGATAATGAAATCTTATGCCATTGCGGTAAGAAAGGCTGCCTGGAGACAGAGGCTTCGGGTACGGCTTTGCGACGCATTTTGCTAGAACGTATTGCCGGTGGCGAAAGCTCTATTCTCTCGGCCAGTGTTGCCGACAAGAAGACTCTTTCATTGAACGATATTCTGGCTGCTGTCGATAAGGAAGATATGCTTTGTATCGAAATCGTTGACGAAATAGGGCAGAAACTTGGAAAACAGATTGCAGGGCTTATTAATCTATTCAATCCCGAAATGGTGATTGTAGGAGGTGCTCTTTCCCTTACGGGCGACTATCTGCTTCAGCCGCTAAAGACAGCTATCCGCAAATATTCGCTCAATTTGGTTAATAAAGACTCTATCATTGTGTCTTCCAAATTGAAAGCCAAAGCGGGAGTTGTAGGGGCATGTATGCTGGCACGCAGCAAAATGTTTGAAGGATGATTTTTTCTGAATAAAAAAGGAGCAAAATATTTTCTTTATTGCAAAGAAAGCACTATTTTTGCACTCGCTTTAAGAAATAGTATTTCTTACTTTATCTTCGCCGATATAGCTCAGTTGGCAGAGCGACGCATTCGTAACGCGTAGGTCCCCAGTTCAAGTCTGGGTATCGGCTCCAATAAAAAGACTCCGAAAGAATTAATTCTTTCGGAGTCTTTTTATTATTTGCTGGGCATGGTGAGTCCAGATATTGGGTCAGCGGTAAAAGTCAGGGGACTAAACATAAGTATTATTAATACCACATCACCTAAATAAAGATTTTCGAGAGCCTGTGGCATGAACAAAATCGTCGTATGTGAGTTTTTCCGGTGACGTCCTTAAGTTTTTTTGAAAACGTAAGGACGTCAACAAATTTAGGTCCATACATGATTTGGGGTGT
>JAAYUD010000039.1 GCA_012517855.1 Bacteroidales bacterium | reverse complement strand
TATAATATCAATCTATACTACAATGAAAAATAATCTTTTTATTTCTATCTTAAATCTATTAAACGTAAGATATACTAAATTTTATGCCGATAAATTATATAAAGAACATCCATACAAATACAATCTGTATGGATTGTCACAAATGTTGCATACATACGGAATAGAAAGCGCGGGAATCAAAGTAAAGAATAAAAATGATCTTAGCCAATTTGACTCACCTTTTATAGCCCAATTGGGTAATGATTTTGTTCTTGTAAAGAAGAATTCTTCTAAAGAAATAGAATATCAATGGAGAGATAAAAATATCAAATCGACAATAGATATATTTAATAAGGATTGGACGGGAGTTGTTTTATTAGCAGAGTGTAATGAAAAAACTTGCGAACCAAATTATAAGGAACATCAAAAAACACTAATAGTTTCTGATTTAGAGACGTTTTTATTAATAGGTTTGGTCACAATGTTTTTGTTGTTTACGTATACTTCAAAGTATCTTTATATAAATATAGGTTTATCCGTCTCTCTATTCTTGAATATAATAGGTATATATATCGGCTACTTATTAGTTCAAAAACAATTACATATATATAATTCGTATGCCGATAAAATTTGTACGTTCCTTAAAAAAGGAGATTGCAGTAATATATTAGATTCTTCTGCTGCCAAATTTATGGGACTAATAAGTTGGAGCGAAGTAGGTCTTTCATATTTCATTTCGAATGTACTCCTTCTCCTTTTTATTCCTTCTTTGTACTCCTATTTGGCAGTAATTAACCTGTGTACATTACCTTATAGCTTATGGAGTATTTGGTATCAAAAGGTGAAAGCCCGTCAATGGTGTGGATTATGTCTAGCAGTACAATTATTGCTATGGTCATTATTTATTTCGAATATAGCCTTTGGAATGTTAAATCTTCCAGCTTTTGGGATAAAAAATATATTCCTTATTATCTGCCTATATACTATACCATTTTTAATCCTTACATTGACTCTACCTATCATCAGTAAATCGCAAATGACGGATATTGTGACTCAAGAGATGAATAGCTTCAAAATGAAAGATGAAGTTTTTTTAGATCTTTTGAAAAGAATGCCATATCACAAAGTAGATCTTTCTACATCACAGATAATATTCGGTAATTGTAATGCAAATATTCTCATTACAATTTTTTCAAATCCTCATTGTAATCCTTGTGCATACATGCATTTAAAAGTCAATCGCTTATTAAAAGATATAGGAGAAAAAGCTTGCATACAATATATATTCACCTCTTTTGGAAAAGAACTGGATTCGAGCTCCAAATTTATGATTGCCGCTTATTTGAACAATACGCCTGAACAGACATTAAATATATATGATGAATGGTTTGAAAGCGGCAAAATGAATCGTAACACATTCATTAAGAAATATACAACCTCTAGTAATTTAGTATCTGTAGAGGAAGAATACAAAAGACATCGAGCATGGGGAGAAATAGAGAATCTCCATGCTACGCCTACTGTAATGATAAACGGATATGAGCTACCTGAAAGCTATAAAATCGAGGATATTAAATACTTCACGGATTTAGCTATCAATACTGAATAACTTCTGCTAAGCTAAAGAGTGTAAGACACTAATAACTACTAATTTACCAGAAATAATCTGTAGCAGGAATATTTTAAAAAACATAAAATTAAAAAATAGTAAAACTATTGGAGCAAAACAATGATTTAAAAATAAATTTAGCCGCTAATGTGCCATTAAAGAATTTGTTATCTGCTATAATTTCCAGATACCGTGGAAAGTAGTATTGATGGATTTCTAAGCAACATGGTGTGGACCTTGAATAAAAGCTCATGAAGAAATGAACTCAATAAAAAAATATTATTTATTTACACAAAAGATGATTATTCTCCTAAACAGCTATGGAAAGATAAAAGGCATAAAAGGAGAGCAGTGTTATTTGAATAAAAAAGATACACATTATATTAGGGATCAATTAAAAATGAACTGTTGAAACTGTCTTATTAAGTAGATTAATGGTATTAAATAAAGAAGAAACCAGTTTTAATTAAAAAAAATAACGATGAAGAAAAGTGGCAATGGCATAACGTTTATGCATTATCTACTTCTCATTGCTGCAAGCACAGCAATATTTGCTTGTAGTAGCATGAAGTGTAGTTTTCAGAAACCTATGATACGTTTGGGTTATAGTAAATTATCGGGGCGCATTATCCTGCCTGATTCGGATAAAAAGCATAAGCCTTTGCTTTTATTGATCAGCATCAATACGTCAATAAGTGCATCTGAAAACCAATCGGATATACAACATGAAGTAATGACTGATTCTATGGGAAATTTCGCCGCGTCGCTAAGAACGGAAACGAATCCTGCTCTTTGCGGCATCATTGTCGGCGATTATTATTCGGGTATGCTTTATACGATGTTATCTCAAGATAAAGAAACCAAGGTCAATCTGTATTGCGATAAAAAAGGCAATATGATAAATGTGGATTGCACTCCTATGAACGAGATAACAAAGAGCGATATGATGAATGCAGAGTCCATCTTTGATAGCATAACCTGGATACGCTTCGATCACAAAGAGTGGGGCTCGGAAATAGCCGGTGCAAAGGAAGCGTATCTGAAAAAAGTAATTAATGAAAGGTCCTGTCTATTTAACCATAATAAGTCGTTGAGTAGGAAGATGAGGAATTTCCTTATTGATGAGTTCAAAATGAATATGGCGGTAAGGTATGGTTTCGATTTTCTGAATTCTAAAAGTACCACCGATTATAAATTCGAAGGCTTAAAGCTAAACTCTTCGCAGTTGCTATATCAGTTTATGCTTCCCTATTTCCAAACGTCGCTACTTCAAGATGAAACTCTAAATCTCCCTTCGATCGGCGAAACTCCCGTCAACGAATGGCAAGCAATGGTAAAAAGTAAGATTGCCGATAGGATAGGCTTTGCCGATAACAACTATTACGATCTTTTGACAGCGGCGTCTTACACTCTGCCCATGAATACTTCTTTGGTTCCTCTTACCGAACGACAGAAGAAAAATATACACGATTATTTTAACGATAATGAGATAGAAAAGATTCTATTGGATAAGAATAAAAGTACCATAGAGTTGGCTTCTGAAGTTGAACCATTGATCGTACAACAGACTCCCGATGCGGATGACGACCATCTTGTAGATAGTATTGTGGCACGACATAGAGGACGACCTGTTATCGTTGATTTTTGGGCAACGTGGTGTGCCCCTTGTTTGAAAGCGATAAGCGATATGAAAGAAATTTTGCCCCAATTGAACAAGTTGGGTGTGGTACATGTCTATATAACAAGCGAAAGTTCGCCAAAGAAACTCTGGAATGAGAAGATAAAAAGTATAGGTGGTGAGCATTATTATATAAAGAAATCAAGTATGGACAGTATTAAGAACAAGTATTCGTTTGCGGGAATACCTTCCTTCTTGATTTTCGACAAAAGTGGTAAATTGATTGATCATTTTACCATGTATCCCGGTAACAAAGAGATATTAAATTATTTCTTGAAATAAATATAAAGCCATTTACAGGTTTGAAAGTCGACTTTAAATAAAATTATTTTTTATTATTAATTAAAAAAAGTAAAAAACATGAAAAAATTATTCAAATTGAAACTGCACAATGCGGTAAGTTTAAATGATTCGCAAATGAAACAAATCATTGGTGGATATGATGACGATTCAGACTATACAGGTGGGTATGGAAAGAAGCCTTGTAAATTACCTCCAAAAGTTTGTGCATGCCTTAATCATTCTGACGGAGATACCTGCACTTGGATTGATGCAGCCGGCAATGTACTGTATGGAAAATGTCTAGCATTTGCACCTGATTGGACATTGCATTGTTCTGATGCATACGGACCTATAATGCACTAAAAAGTATTTAATAGAATTATTCTTAGAGCTTGTTTAAACAAGCTCTAAGAATAATTCTATTAAATACTTTTTAGATTTTCACAACTATATGTATCATATCTATTATTATGCTAAAATCATTTCCACATTATAAACAACTAGATTCGGCTGACTGCGGACCTTCAAGCCTTCGTATGATTGCGAAATACTACGGCAGGAGCTACTCCTTACAGAATCTCCGAGAAAAGTGTTTTATTACCCGTCAAGGAGTATCTATGTTAGGCATCAGTGACGCAGCCGAAAGTATAGGTATGCGCACACAAGGCGTAAGAATCACCCTGGAACAGTTCACGGAAGAAATCCCTTTGCCTTGCATCTTGCACTGGAATCAGAATCATTTTGTAGTTTGCTATAGTATAAAAAAACATCGATTTTGGAAAAATATAGATCATGATAGATGTATTTTCAAGATATCTGATCCTGCAAGGGGTAAATATGAGATAGACAGTAAGGGCTTTGAAAAGTGCTGGATAAGTATGCAAGAGAACGGTAAAGAGGCAGGAGCTGTTTTACTCTTAGAACCTACCCCAGATTTCAGCAATTACGAAGATGATCGTGAAAAACAGAAAAAAAACCTTTCCTATTACTTCAAATATCTTTTTCCATACAAATCACAACTGATACAATTAGTAATAGGTATGTCATTAGGTAGTATATTCTCTCTAATACTACCTTTTTTAACACAAGCAGTAGTAGATCAAGGTATAGGAAACAGCAACCTGAGTTTTATAACCCTTATTCTAATTGCTCAACTGATATTTTCGTTGACACAGATGGCGATAAGTTTCATTCAAAATTGGATAACCTTAAATATGAATACCCGTATCAGCATTTCTCTCATTTCGGATTTTCTTGCGAAGCTGATGAGACTCCCTATCCACTTTTTTGACTCTAAAAATATCGGAGACATATTGCAACGTATTGGCGATCATAACCGCATCCAATCTTTTATGACAGGTACTACCCTAACTTCTGTTTTCTCCTTTTTTAACTTTTTCATCTTTGCTTTTATCATGGCATATTACAACTTACAGATTTTAGTCGTATTTCTTGTAGGTAACGCCTTGTACATTGCATGGATTCTCAGCTTTATGCACTACCGTCGGGCCCTTGACAATGCACGCTTCACACAAGCATCTAACAACCAGAGTAATATGGTGCAAATGATAACCGGCATGCAGGAAATCAAACTAAACAATATAGAAAAACAGGAGCGTTGGAAATGGGAATCTATTCAAGTGAAACTTTTTAAAATAAGTATCAAAGGTACCTTATTGGGACAGATACAACAAGTAGGATCCATTCTCTTTAGCCAAACGACTTCACTCGCCATTTCCTATCTTTCGGCCAAGGCCGTAATAGATGGCAATATGACTTTGGGTATGATGATGTCGGTGAGTTACATTATCGGTCAACTCTCGTCACCTATTTCACAGATTATTGGGTTCTCGCAAAACTTTCAGGACGCAAAGATCAGCTTGGAACGTCTAAACGAAGTGAACAACCGTGAGGATGAAGAGCAGACGGTGAGAAACAGTATAAATGATATTCCCGAAGACCATACGTTGCGTTTTGAAAACGTATGCTTCAGCTATGATGGAGCAAAACGCGATTATGTGCTGGAGAACCTAAATCTTACCATACCAGAGAACAAAGTGACAGCTATTGTCGGCGCAAGTGGAAGTGGAAAGACAACAATCATCAAGCTTCTGCTTGGATTCTACCCTCCAGTAGAAGGCGATATAAAAGTGGGTGGCTGTTCTTTATTAGATATCAACCCACACTTGTGGCGTCATAATCTCGGAGTAGTGATGCAAGAAGGCTTTATCTTTTCGAATACAATTGCGCACAATATAGCTCTCGGGGCTGAAACCATAGACAAGGAACGCTTGAAGTATGCAGTAGAAACAGCCAACATCAAAGATTATATAGAATCTTTGCCGTTAAAATATAACAGTAAAATAGGAATGGATGGTAGCGGAGTAAGTCAGGGACAAAAACAACGGCTCCTTATAGCGCGAGCTGTTTATAAGAATCCTCAGTTCCTATTTTTCGACGAAGCCACTAATTCATTGGATTCAAACAACGAAAAAACGATTATGAATAGTTTGGAAAAGTTCTACAAAAATAAGACGGTGGTAATTGTAGCCCACCGTCTAAGTACGGTTCAAAATGCGGACAACATTGTAGTACTCAATGCTGGAAAAATAGTTGAAGAAGGGACCCATAAGGAACTTACAGCAAAAAAAGGGGTATATTATACATTGGTTAAAAATCAGTTGGAATTGGGAGTGTAAATAGTATGGGCAATATGGATAAAAACGATAATGAAGAGATCGAAATAAGGAACGAAGATTTCCAAGATGTCTTGGGTGCAGTACCGCCTTGGATTCTTAGATGGGGGATTTTTACAATAGCCTTTATCTTCGTGCTTTTATTGGCGGGAAGCGTTGCAATAAAGTATCCCGATACCATCAGTGCAAATATCACGCTCACTCGCACCGTACCAGACGCAGCAATCCTTTGCCGTTCGGGTGGAAAAATTACACAACTACTTGTGAAGGACAAGTGTCATGTAAAAAGGGGAACTTATTTGGCTGTGATAGAAAATTCTGCTAAAACAGCTGATATAGTATACTTAAAAAATTATCTTGATGGGGTAAACGACAATGCAGATTCTATTCTTAATATGCCACCTCGGAATCTGACGCTTGGAGACATACAATCCCTATACGCCTCTTTTTATCTGACCCTTTCGGGCTATAGGCAATTCGAGGAACTGCGCTATTATTTGAAGAAGAATGATTTCATTCGCGATCGGGACAAGAAAAATGTGAATTACTATAGAAATATTGCAAAACAAAAGGAACTCGTTCAAAAACAAATGAGAGTGGCGCATCACAAATATAGTCGTGACTCGCTATTAAATAAACAAGGACTGATATCGAATGAAGAGGAAGAAGAGTCCTACAGTGCTTATCTACAGAGCCGCCTATCTTATGCCAATATGGATGCATCATTGGGGAACCAACAGCTTCAAATGCTACAGACGAAAGAATCGCTATTCGATACCCAATACCAGTATGAAGACAAAAAGAACACGTTTTGTACTCAACTTAAAGCATATATTAGCCAACTCAAGACTAGTATCCATACTTGGGAACTTTCCTATGTGCTCGTTTCGCCAATAGACGGCACTGTTACATTTACTAAATACTGGGCTAACAATCAAAATATAAATTCTGGAGATATAGCTTTTAATATCATATCATCTGCACACGGTCAAATGCTTGGAAAAGCTTCACTGCCCATAACAAGATCTGGCAAGGTATATGTGGGACAAAAAGTTAATATCAAATTCAAGAATTATCCTGAGAATGAGTACGGAGTTGTCAGAGGTTTTGTCAAAAACATCTCATTGGTCTCAGTGTCAGGGGACGATAAGACAAAAAGCTATATCATTGACATCTCAATGCCACACGGATTAAGAACCACGTACAACAAGGAGCTCCCATACCGTCCGGAAATGGAAGGCGAGGCAGATATTATTACTAATGACATTTCCTTTTTAGAAAGACTACTACTACCACTAAAAAAGATATGGACGGAAAGTTGATAAAATATTATAGATTTAGTAATCGAAGCCAAATAACAGCCATTAAGCCACAGGATGGCCAACGATGAAAGTAGCTATTCATCGGTAAAGTATCTGTAGCAGAAATTTTAATAATACTAATTCATGAAAACTTTAAAAGAATTTAAGTTGTACAACGCAACAGTAATGAATGATTCACAGATGAAAGGAATCGTTGGCGGATATGACGAAGGTTCTAACTTGGCAACTTGAGAAGTGAAATTAATAAAATGGAAAACCAAAAGTAAATCAAATATGAATATTAAAAACAAAGAGGAATTATTGTTGCGTATCTCCAGATATTTGATGCTCCAAGGCAGCTTCACAAATAATTTAGGACTTTTGAATGGAAAGATGGGATTTTCCTTGTTCTTTTTTCATTATTCAAGGTTCAGAGAAATAAGCTTATACGAAGATTTTGCTGAAGAATTAATAACGGAAATATATAGAGAAATAACACAAAATGTAATCTATAATTTCCGAGATGGACTATGTGGTATAGCATGGGGAATAGAATATTTAATTCGGAACAAGTTTGTCGAAGCAGAAGAAGACGATATCTTAAAAGAGTTAGATAATAAAATACTGGAATATGATATAAGATATATGAAGGACTTTTCTTTAGAGACAGGACTTGTTGGTATAGGACATTATGCAATAAGTCGCTGTATAGGCGCTACAAAAGGCTCATTTCCTCTTCCAAAAACATATTTAAATGAACTCGTTCATTCTCTTATCACTACCAATGATGAAACGAGTAAGAAACTGGGTAATTACCTAAGTCAGATAGTACAAAAAACTGGGAGCCCATATACTGATGACGTATTATATCAGTTGTTATTATCTGTAAAATATAACGACAACTCCATTTTTAATAAAAATCGTCCTATAGGAATACTTAATAGTGGATATACAGGTATTGGACTTAAATTGATGCTAAGCAATCATGGAAAAAATCAAAATATACATATTTAATACTGCTAGCCGCGCAGCATACTATGGTATAGGGAGTTATATAGATCAGCTCAAAAATGTGCTATCAAGCGCGAGCATAGAATTTTGTGTCATTTATTTAAATGCAGAAGGCAATGAGGTATCTATTAAACAAAACGAAGAAAATAAATGTTCACAAATAAATATACCCATGGTCCCTTATAATAATAAATATGGGCGGACTTATTATTCCCGCAATGTGGCTTACATACTGAAAGAACTTATTAATGAGGAAAAAAATACTAAGCTTATCTTTCAACTTAATTTTATGACCGATCCTTATTTAGCTCTTTATCTAAAAAAAATGTTTCGGTGCAAATTACTTTTAGTTGCACATTATACTGCGTGGAGTTTTAGTTTGATGGGAGATGAAAAAAGATTGCTAACAATTCTGAAAACTCCTTCTTACAAAAGAAGTTTGGAAGAAAAAGCGATAATCCGCAGTTTAAAAGATGATGTACGTATGATTAAGAAAGTTGATCATTTTATATGCGTAGCTCAACACACGCTAAATACTTTTATGAAAATTTGTGATATCAAGCAAAGTAAATGCTCAGTTATAAATAACGCCATAAAAGATTCTTATCATAAATTAGACAATAACGAAAAAATTAAGCTAAGAAATAAATATAAAATTGAAATAAATGAGCAAATAATATTATTTGTCGGCCGATTAGATGAAATAAAAGGAGTATCTTTTTTATTAAAAGCCTTCGATAAAATTTTAAAAACACATATCAAGGCTCACCTTTTCCTTATAGGTGATGGTGATTATACCCAATGGCTTAAAGAATCTGACGATAATTGGTCTAAAATAACTTTTACAGGCCGATTAAATAAAGATAGGTTAAATGATTTCTACAAAATAGCAGATGTCGGTGTAGTATGCTCTATACATGAAGAATTTGGACTAGTCGCTATCGAAATGATGATGCACTCTATCCCCATTGTAACCTGTGATACGGGAGGATTATCCGAAATTATAGAAAATGACGTTTCTGGGTTGAAAGTTCCTATCAGAAATATAAAGGGCAAAAGAACAATATTAATAAAAACGTTAGCTAATAAAATAAGTATATTACTTGATAACAAAAGCATCGCAGAAAGAATTGCAGCAGGTGGAAGGAAGCGCTTTTTGGAAAAATATGAAATAAAGGACTATTCAAAAAAGATGCTAGAAACATATAATCGAATTTAAAAAACATGAAAAAGATACCTAAAATAATTCATCAAATATGGTCAGGGATAGATGATCCAATACCATCATCTTTCGAAACACTTGGAGAAACTTGGAGAAAGAGTTATCCTGATTGGGAGTATATTCAATGGAATAATGATATGATGAATTCTTTCATTAAAGAATATTATCCTGAATATTGGAATATTTATAATAAGTTTCCATATAATGTACAGCGTTGGGATGCCATCAGATATTTAATTTTATATCAAATGGGCGGTATGTACGTGGACTTTGATTATGAGAGTTTGAAGCCGATAGACGAGCTTGTGGATGACAAGAATTGCTGTTTCGCATTAGAGCCTGATTCACATCGTCGCGCATTTAAAAAAGAAGTGGAACAGGTTTTCAACAATGCTCTCATGCTAAGTACTCCGAGGCATCCATTTATGAAAAAGATTATAGACTACATTTTTACAGAAGATACATTAAATGAAAAATGGGAAAGTAAAGACCTATGTGTGTTGAATACAACTGGCCCATGGAAATTAATAGATTTGTATTATGATTTAACAAAAGAAGAACAACATGATATTTATTTGATTCCTGCAAAATACGTTACTCCTTTTGACGTTCCTCAAGCCTTTCGAGTAAGAAGAGGAGAAATAAGTGATGAGTTAGAACAATGCCTTGAAGAAGCTTATGCTGTGCATTATTTTTTTGGAAATTGGAGATATAACAACAAATGATCATGAATAGAATACCTAAAATAATTCATCTGATATGGTCTGGCATTGACGAACCTTTACCGGACCATTTTAAAACACTTGGAAGTACTTGGCAAAGAGATTATCCTGATTGGGAATATATCCTGTTGGATAAAAGATCATGTATCATGAATACGGCCAGTCCTAGTAAATTGGTTTCTTTATATCAAGAATTGGATGATGGAGATAAAAGTGAAATTTATTTAATTCCGGCAAAATATATTTCCCCATTTGACCAATACCAATTTAAAAGATTTTTTGGTGGAAAAAGAAGTGATGATCTTGAGCATTGTTTAGACGAAGCATATGCTGTGCATTATTCTTTTAACACATGGGTTAGAGCAGTCCGATGAATATTAATAATTTTACCGTTACACAGTATAAGAATTTGTTTGATAGTGTGAGAATGAGATATAATGATGGGCATTGGTACTCAAAGATCTAAAATGAATATAATTATTTTTATAAATTACTATCTATCAATATTGATTAACGCTCGAAATCACATAGCGTGCGTTGCTCAGATGTAGCTAATCTTGAGTTTTTATTATGTGAATAACGTAAACAATTGAAATCAATGAAAAAATTGAAAAAAATCTGTTCAAGAAAAAATGACATCTTGACAGATGAGTTAATGGGAAACATTATTGGAAGATATGATCTTCCTGAAGAGTGGTTTATGGTACAGCTCCATATCATCATACAGGAGACCCGTCAACCTGTCACGAATGTAGCTGGAAATTACCTGGAATAATAACTAGGGCATGGGACCTATATTTATACATATGTAATATAGGCGTATTGTGCTCTGCATAAGGGCGAATATTGTCAATACACTGTAATTATTTGGTGTACATTCAGAAAGAAAGCTCTTTTGATGAGCCTTTATCTGATTGTCATTGGTAACTCGTCGTATTTCGTTTAATATCTTTATTTAGGTACACCAAATGTTATTTAAAAATACTTGAATAGTTTAGAATATACTAAAAACACTACTCCAAATGAGAAATTTAATCACAATCGTTTTTCTGCTGCTTTCATTCAGTATCAGTTTTGCATTCACATCCGATCAGGACGAAGGCGCCGGTATCCTTTGGCGCGTATCAGGCAATGGCCTGAAAAGTGACTCCTATATTTTAGGAACCATTCATACGGTTCCAATTTCTTTTTTAGACAGTCTGAAAGGCTTTTCCGAGGTCTGGGCACAGGTAACGCAAG
>JAAYUD010000038.1 GCA_012517855.1 Bacteroidales bacterium | reverse complement strand
TTCGAAAGCAAAGGTTCATTTTGTATATCAAGAAATAGCATTTCAGTGTAGTTAAAAAAGTATCAGAATGTCGAGGAGCATTCACCTCCCAGAACGCTCTGAAAAACGGCACCAATATTACTTTTTAAATCAACGCCATCTTGCGTCAATTAGGATGTGCGTCTCGAGCTCATCAATAAAAACAGGAAGACCAATTGACATAGGGTACTCAATGTATGAGAGACACTTGCATATTTGCAAAACGGCCACTCAGTTATCTGTAGGCCATCGTTTAGAATCGTTCTAAGTAGAGGTTCGCTGAAAATAAGCTGCTCACAATATGCTCTAGAACCGATTTTCAGACCTTTTTTCGCTGGCGTTGTATACGGTGCATCGTTAACCTGCTGTGGGATAGTGCGTAATGGTGTCATACGGAGGTGGCAAAGGTTGAAATGTAGATGATTTCATGGTCTTGGAATGCAGCAATTGACATGTACACCACACACCCAAAAACCACGTATGTACCTAAATTTGTTGACGTCCATACGTTTTCTGAAAAACTTAAGGACGTCACCGGAAAAACTAACATACGACAATCTTGCAACTCTTCTTGTATTTAACTTAAGTGTGGTAAGGTCCTTGTTTGTAGGGATGATTCGTTATGGTTCTTCTTCAGGAAAATATAGATTGCTTCTATAGATTCCTCGACTAATTTCTTTGCCTACCTCTTCCGTAGTATTAAGATAGACAATACATGTCCATTTATTTCTGACCATCATTCTGTCTGCATAAAATGCTTGTCCGGTTTTCCGATCGACCAAGGAGTTGTGTACTGAACCGATATATTTTCTATTGCGCCCAGGAGAAATAATGTCACAATCGGGGTCCCATTTGTCGACAATATTCTCAAAGACTATCAGTTTTCCCGGTACAATAAATAATAGTGAATCGGCTTTTAGCGGAATCTGTTTCAAAACAGATCTAACAAGGTGGCGGCTACCTGGATATTTATGAAAATCTTTTTTGCGAGTAATAATATTCAAAGTATCTGTCGATAGAAAATTCAAGGTGTCTAGGTTGAATATCATTTGGTGAGATAGCTCCTTTACTGTCGAATATTTTTGATCTACCAACCACATCCCTTTTTTCATGAAGTGATAACTACTGCATGAAGAAAATATAATGAGGACTGATATGTATAATAAATATTGTTTCATGATCTGGTCACTATTTATGGTATTGCATTGAGTCTTTCTTTTTGCATCAAGGTGGGGTATTGAAATTTTATTAAAGCCGATTCAATTTCTTTATTCGTTGAGCAAATAATGGTAACCTGAATAGAGGATAGAGTTGTGAATATAGGAAACTATTTTAACATGTTTGTAAGACTGTACCGGAATATATCCGGCACAGTCTAGATAAGTAGGGAGAGAGTTACTTTTTTGTTGTAATAAGGATTACTCCGTTTTTACCCCGTTCCCCATATACTTTTGTCGCACTTTCATTTTTCAAAACGCTAACGCTTATTATAGTTTTGGGGGCTAGCTTTTCCATTGACCGATAATCGGATTCTTTCCCATCTATTATATACAAGCATTTATGAGAATCTAATTTTGCAGCACATGTGTCAACATCAGCATACATGGTAGCTCCATCTGCCAAGAAAACAGGTTTACTAGATTTCTTGCTTATTGTCAATTTCTCATTTAAGCTAAAAGATATAGGGAGTGTATATTTAACAGATACTTTTTTCCCTTTCTGCATGCCTGGATTCCATTTTGGCATATTTTTAATTACTCGAATGGCTTCTTTGTCGAGATCAGTGTCAATGCTACGGAGTACTTTGCAGTCACGAATTATCCCAGTTCTATCGACAACGAACTGAATAATGACTTCTCCTTCAAGACCTTTTTGTTTAGCCGAATTTGGATATTTGATGTTTGTTGAGAGGTAATTCATCATTGCCGCTACTCCTCCCGGGTATTCAGGTAGCTTCTCTGCCATGTCATAGACTATATCAGGTCTTGTGAATTTAGTCTTCTTTTGCGGCTTTTGAGTTTCGGGTAACGACAAGTAGGGTGTCTTAATCGAAACTGCATCAGAATTTTCTGATTTTTGAATCAAGTAATCAGATAAATCGCTAACTTTGACTTCCGAAAGCGCATTGAGCGGTTCGGATACTTTGGCATTGGCAAGAGTAGCTACAGAGATAGCTGCAAGTGGAAGTATATAAGCATACTTCAGCCGTGCCCACGGATTTGATTTTCTTTTTAACATCATAGTGATACGTTTTTTAAGTGAACTGTGATTAAAGCTGTTGGCCATAGAGTAGAGCCTTGTGCCAACGGCTTTCTTTATTAATAATAATTGATAACTTCTTGCGCAAATACCCGATTTTAAAACTGCTTCGTCTGCTTCGAACTCATGAATATTCTGTATCTCTTTCTTGATGAGCCATACGGCGGGATTAAACCATTGGAACATAATACAAATATCTGCAATAAGTATGTCGATGGAGTGCATGTAGTGGATGTGAGCTTTCTCGTGAGTGATGATCGCAGCACCATTTTCTTTGTAGTCAGCTTTTGATATGACAATATAATTCATCCAGCTAAATGAACTCACTTCTTTCTCTGAAAGTATAAGCTTTATGTGTGGGTTATCTGCCAAAGGCTCAGAAGTAGTACGGTGTATCGTTTTGTAGAGCCTTAAGTAAGAGATAAATGTTATAGTAGCATAGCATAGACATCCCCCCAAGTAAGCAACGATAAGCAGCCATTGCCATTGAAAAGTAGGAGCGCTACCTGTTTTATCGACTACTTGCATCATGAGGTTGCCTATCATAAATTGGGCTTGTTCAACAGTAGTGTGCAAACTGATTTGTACAAAGGGCAATGTTGCCGAAATGAGTAATAGACTAAGCAAAACAAAGCGGTTGAAGTGATGAAACGTCTCTTTGCTTAACAGCCACTTATAGAATAGGTAGAATGCTGCGAGGCAGCAGGCTGATTTGATGAAATATGCCAATATTGTTCCCATGGTAGTGGAGGTTTTAGTGTTTCTTTTCTGCCGATTCAATATCTTTAATGAGTTGTTTCAACTCTTCAAGTGAGATGTCCTCTTCTTTGACTAATGCAGAGACGGCACTAAGATACGATTTGTCGAAATAATTTTCTATCACTCCTCGTAAAGTTCGTTTGGAATAATCTTGTCTGGATATGGTAGGACAGTACTGATAAGAAAGTCCCTTGGCCTGATGTGAAACAAAACCTTTCGATTCTAGTTCCCGCACAAAAGTTGAGATTGTATTGAAGTGGGGTTTGGGTTCGTTATAAAAACCTATAATCTCTTTGACATATAGAGGACCTTTATTCCAAAAGAAATTCATGATTTCTTCTTCTCTTGCAGTTAATTTAGTAAGCATAATCGTTCGCCTTTTAGTACTATAATATTTGCTATTTGTATTGCAAATAACTAAATAAAATAGTTTATATAAAAGCGAATAAAGTTAATATAGATTAAACGCAACGAAAAAAAATAGTTTTGATTGCGTTGTTGAGTGATAACGACTCATATAGATGCTATTAAAGCACTCTGTTGTATGTATACTACTTAAAAAAAGAAAAATTCACGCTGCCGTATTCTCGATGTTCAAAGAAGTGGGGATGAGTATCAAACCGATGGTCTTTGCCATGTTCTAAAATAAAGATACCATTAGGCTTGAGCAGTTGGCGTTCGAAAATAAGATCGGGTAATTGAGGTATCTCTTTTAAAATATAAGGAGGATCTGCAAAGATAATATCATAGGTTTCGTGGCAGATTTTCAGAAATCGGAATACATCTCCCCTTAGTGGTATGCAGTTTTCTGTTTGGATTTCTTTCATGACTTTGCGTATGAAAGAATAGTGAGTACCGTCTTTCTCTATACTGACCACATGGCTACAACCTCGTGAGAGCAATTCGAGGCTAATGCTACCTGTACCCGAAAATAAGTCGAGAGCCGACATATTATCAAAATCAATGTAATTACAGAGTACATTGAATAGATTCTCTTTGGCAAAGTCAGTAGTAGGTCTGGCCTTAAATGTTTTGGGTATATCAAAGCGCCGATGTTTGTATATTCCGCTAATAACTCTCATTGTTTTATATCCTTTATTTCTTTTTCCTCGATTGTTCTAATGTCTGTGCGATGTCTGATGTATTTGTCTATGGAAGCAAGCAATTTAGGTTTTTCGGTTATATTACCTATAAAAGAAATCTCATCGTTCTCTTGGTCGAACCCTACTTGAAGCCATGCATACATAATATAATAAAACCGGTCGGACGTCTCTCGGCAAATATAAGAATTGGCGAGTAGAAGCTTTCCGTAATCATAGCAAACCACATCGATAAAATCTGGGGTAAGGTTGATATACATCTTCTTGTTGTTACCTTGCCGGCTTTTTTCTGCGAGTTGGGTTAAAATGGGACACAGATGTACTATGAAACGGGTTTGGGGAAATTGTGCTGTTAGCAAATGGTAAGCATTGGTGTCAAGTCCATAAACTACTGCTATTTCGGGACTTTTTAGTTTGTTGTAAAGTACCGTTTCATTTTCTCGTTTTGTGTGGTTGTGATAGAAGAATACTTCGGCATCAGTTTCGTTGAACAGTTCGATTGGAACAGTAACGTAGCGAGTACTCTCCAGCTTGATAAGCGCTTGTTGGCAGTTGCATAATTCTTCGTTTTCTTGAAAGAACTTGCGGAGATTTGCCGTTAACGATAACGAAACATCTGTTTTCCATATAAATGTTTCGGATGTTTCTTGCTCAACGTCATTGAATGTAGCATATTTAAAGCAATCGGCATTCAAGCGGATAGATAATATGTCAAAATTGTCTTCGTTCAAAATATTGTCAAATAGTATATAATTTATAGTCTCTTTCTTTTCAATCTTTTAATTTCAATTCTTGTAGCTCCTTGTAGTCTCTTAAAAAGGAGTTTTACCATGCACACCTGTTTTCAAGTTTGTAAATCCATTTAGCAGACTAAAGTCTGCTAAAGATTAAAAGGCTTCTGTATTCAACGATTCATTATCGCTCTCGTTTACTACTATGAACAAATGTAAATGTAATTACAAATCTTAAATAACAAACCTCATTAACTTATATTATTCTACAAAAATAAACGATTTTGATGGATTAGTAAAATAAAAATGGAAAATGGTGAATAAAATTTCATGAATTTGTTATTTGAGCCTGATGTGGACTTAAATTAACACACTGAATGTTGATGATTATCAATCAAAAGCGTAATGGCTTCTCTATGATATATAGACGAATGCTTGTTTGTGGTTGAAAATAATGCTGTGGCGCAGCAAATTATAATATGAATCCATGTTAATAGTAAAAATAAATGAATTTATTTTTTATAGTCTTTGACTTGCATTATCTTTGTATCAATTAATATCAGTAAGAAGATGAAAGAGAATCATAGCATTAATATCAACGGTTCATTATTTGGATTGACCACCCCATTGGTAATGGGCATTCTGAATGTTACGCCCGATTCTTTCTACTCTGACAGTAGAACACAAGGAGACGGAGAAATCGAGAAAAGGGTATTGCAGATTATAGGTGAAGGTGCTTCTATTATTGATATTGGAGCTTATTCTTCTCGCCCAAACGCTGTCGATGTGTCTACAAAAGAAGAAATGAGTCGTTTGCGTAAAGGTCTGGAAATTATTAACAGGGTTGCTCCCAATGCAGCTGTTTCGGTTGATACTTTTCGTGCCGATGTTGCATCGATGTGTGTTGAGGAGTATGGGGTTGCGATGGTTAATGACATTTCTGGGGGTGAACTAGATCGTGAAATGTTTCAAAGAGTAGCCAAACTTCGTGTCCCTTACATTTTGATGCACATGAAAGGTACACCTCAAACAATGCAACAAGAGCCTCACTATGAAGATATGATCCGCGAGATGCTATTCTATTTTTCAGTTCGTACTCAGCAGTTGAAAGAACTTGGTGTAAATGATATTATTATCGATCCGGGATTTGGGTTTGCCAAAACGTTGGAGCATAATTATGAACTGATGGGGCATTTGGAAGACTTCGAAATATTCGATATGCCTATCCTCGTTGGTATATCCCGTAAGTCTATGATATTTAATTTGTTCGGAAATACTCCTGCTGAAGCGTTAAATGGTACTACTGTACTCAATACTATCGCGTTGATGAAAGGGGCAGATATTTTAAGGGTGCATGATGTTCGTCAGGCAGTTGAGGCTATAAAGATAGTAGAGAAAATGAAAGAGTGTACAAACGCTAAATAAATATTATTGTGTTTATTACTTTCGGTATAAAGGATTTTATTGATATTCTGTTGGTGGCTATATTGCTTTATTATTCATATAAAGTGATGCGATCCTCGGGATCTATCAATGTGTTTGCCGGTATACTGATATTTGTTGTTATATGGCTGTTAGTAACTCAGGTGCTCGAAATGCGCTTGTTGGGCTCTATATTGGATAAATTTGTCAGCGTCGGTGTATTGGTACTTGTTATATTATTTCAAGACGAAATACGCCGTTTCTTATTGCTTATTGGTTCGCACCAACATGTCAGCGCATTGGTGAAATTCTTTGCGGGGGCTAAGCAAGAAATGGTAAGTCATGACGATATTATGCCTATCGTGTTAGCTTGTATGAATATGTCTAAGCGTAGGATAGGGGCACTAATTGTAATAGAACGAAATTTTCCGTTGAATGACATTATCAGAACGGGTGAAGATATTGATGCAAAGATAAACCAGCGTCTCATTGAAAATATCTTTTTCAAGAACAGTCCGCTCCACGATGGAGCTATGATAATCAGTAAAAGACGTATCAAAGCTGCCGGGTGTATATTGCCAGTGTCACATAATTTGGACATCCCAAAAGAATTGGGCTTGCGCCATAGAGCTGCATTAGGCGTCTCTCAAGAATCGGATGCACAAGCTATTATTGTATCTGAAGAAACAGGAGCTATATCGATAGCCTATAGAGGGCAATACTATTTGCGACTAAATGCAGAAGAGCTTGAGCGTAGGCTTACATCGTGCGATTAGTCCATCATTAAACTCATATAAGGATGAGTTCCTTCAAAGATGAATTGTGCCAATTCTGTCATCGTTAATTCCGTGTGTTTGCCCGGCAATTTTTCTTTGCTGACCATGCATCTTCCCTTATACAAATAGTAATAGCTGTTGTTTGAAGAGAGCATCGGGTCGTTGACGGTAAGATTCATTATAATGTCCGGATGATGTATCGTGAAGAATTGCAAGGTCTTCGGAACGTTAATGATCCGAATCATACCGTGTTTGATATGTTCGTCCTTTTCATTAACAGGAGTTATTAATTTTAATGGAGCATGAGGATCTGCATTGCATATTGCTTGAATGAGCTCTTGTTTCACTTTGTTTGTGTCGGCCAAGAGCTCGGCTATGTAATTTATACCATTTTCTTTGTAAACAAACATGACCCCTACTATGTTACTTTCTCTGGATGCAGCCCAAACACTTCCGTTATCTTCTACTTTCATATCTTCCATTACTACTCTTATATCATTGTCCGAATGCTGAATACAGAAATCGCGTTTATGCATTTTGAAATTAAGATATTTGTATATATCCGGTCGGAATTCGGATATTCGTTCTATCTTGCTGCAACCTTGTTTTAGTGGCGCGTAGATAATATCGCGTATTGAATAGTCGAATACTGAAGCAAATCCTAGTTTTGCATAATAATCGTAAAGCCACTCTTCGGCAGGGATGAGGGTGCTAAAGGCTACCCCTTCTGCTGACATTTGAGCTAAGGCACTGCTGATTAGTCTACGCATTACACCTCTATTGCGATAATCTGGATGGGTGCATGCCCCAGATATATAAGACGTTTGAAAATCTTCACCATAATATGTAAGAGAATAAGGAAGCATTTGCAGCGCGGCTATAATCTGGTTACCGCTTTCTATGGATATATTGACGTTCTGGTTGAAACGAAGATTAAAATACAGGTCAATAAATTTATCGTTATCATCAAAGCAGAGTTTCCATAACTCTTTTACTTGTTTGCGGATAGTGTTATTCATTTGTTCGTCTTTATTTTGATGTTTACCAATTAATCATTTCCGATTGTTGTTCTTTTAGAGTAGCTATGAATTTTTTGAGAAGAATGGTGGGGTGATAAGAAAGTTTTGCTGTGCGTAATCCTTTTACGCCCAGATCTTCTTCTCTGTTTAAATAAATATATTGTTCTGGAATATGATTGGCAAATTCATAATTTATCATAGCATAAGAGCCTTCGACCGATGTATCCGCTTTTTCGACATGTACGCCGAAAGTATCATGATTAATAGGCATTCCGAAAGTGAATGCGACTATTCGGCCTTCTATCCGCAATAGTCCACCTGTAAGTCCTAATTCGTTGAAGTGTTGTAGGGCATAAGTCAGTGCCTCACGTTCTGCGCTGGTGCTTTTGTCCATCACGCCGTTGTTGGTTTCAAACCATTGAGCTTCTAGTGCTAGACATTCGTCTATATGGGCTGTTGTGATAGGTAGGTATTCATAATTATTGTTTCGCTTGAAGCGGTTGACAAAGTTGCGTTTCGATTGGTAACTCTTGCCTTTCAGTTCAGCAAGATTAGTTCGTAAGTATATATAGTCGTCATAATCTCTAGTGTGGATAAAGTTGAAATCGTTATAATAAAGTTCTTCCAGTTTTCCACGCATATCAGAGCATACTCCCAGCATCCGGAACACTTGTCCCTCTTTTTGAGAGTCTTCTACCATATCTTTTAATACAAACTTTAAATCGCCTTCACCTAAAGGCATCATATATGCCGGCGTTTTATCGTCCACCCAAAATTTAAATAATAGGCAATCTTTCCATATAGCCAATTGGGTATGGTATTTAAATCTCCAACTGCAGAGATTTGAAAATGAAAGGTCGCAGTTGCGCCGTTTACTGTTGGCGGTATATCGTAAAACAGTGGACTTGTCCGATATTGATAATTCTTTAAATGGTATATTCATAACATTCTGCACAGTAAAGCATCTATGTACGATCAAATAGTTCGTTCGTTTGTCGTTGCTTTTGTATTAATTGGAACAAATATAAAATAAATTTTTCATTTTTACTGTTAAATTATCAATTATTATCTTGAATTAATTTAGAAATAAAAAAGTTATAGAAGAAAGATTAGATTCGCATAAAAATATGTAACTTCGCGGTCGTATATTGATGATTTTTAGTCAATAACTTTAATTTTTATATATTATATGTCTGATTTATTGAATAAAATAGTTGAGCGTGCCAAAGCTGACCGTCAACGTATAGTTCTCCCTGAAGGAGATGAAGAACGCACATTGCAGGCGGCTGATAAAGCGCTGGAGGATGGAATTGCTGACTTGATATTGTTGGGCAAGAAAGAAAGTATAATGGAAGTTGCCCATAAGTTTAATTTAAAGAATATCGACAAGGCTACTATTATTGATCCTGCCACTAGCGAGAAGAAAGAAGAATACGCTCAGTATTTTTACGAACTTCGTAAGAAAAAAGGAGTGACAATCGAAGAGGCTCGCAAAAAAATGCTTGACCCGATGTATTTTGGTTGTATGATTATTAAGAGTGGTGATGCCGATGGACAGTTGGCGGGCGCTCGTAACACGACCGGTAATACTTTACGTCCGGCTTTGCAGATTATCAAGACTGCTCCGGGTGTCACTTGTATTTCGGGTGCTATGATTCTTGTAACCAAGGCTACACAATATGGAGACAACGGGTTGTTGGTTGTTGCAGATGTTGCTGTTACGCCAATGCCGGATGCTCATCAATTGGCCGAATTTGCTGTTTGCACGGCTCGCACAGCTCACGATATAGCCGGTATCACAGACCCTCGAGTAGCAATGTTGAGTTTCTCTACCAAAGGTTCTGCTTCGCATGAAGTTGTTGATAAGGTAGTAGAAGCTACCAGATTGGCTCGTGAAATGGACCCTAACTTAAATGTTGACGGAGAATTGCAAGCCGATGCGGCATTAGTCCCGTCGGTAGGCGAAAGCAAAGCTCACGGATCTTCTGTTGCAGGACATGCCAATATATTGATCTATCCTTGTTTGGAAGTGGGCAATATCTCTTATAAAATGGTACAACGTCTGGGTGATGCTATAGCAATCGGTCCAATTCTTCAGGGTATTGCTCGTCCGGTCAACGATCTCTCGCGTGGCTGTTCGGTGGATGATGTTTATTATATGATAGCAATTACGGCCAATCAGGCTACTTTTGCTAAAAATAGCTCTCACGTTAAATTGTCAACAAAGTAATAATATGAAAATTTTAGTCTTAAACTGTGGTAGTTCATCTATCAAGTATAAGCTGTTTGATATGGGCAGTAAAGCTGTTATTGCCTCCGGCGGTATAGAAAAGATAGGATTGGAAGGCTCTTTTCTCAAATTCACAATGCCCGATGGTAATAAGAAAATTATTGAAAAGGATATTCCGGAACACACAGTAGGTGTTGAACTTATTCTTCATACGCTGATAGACAAAAACTATGGTGCTATTAAATCTCTCGATGAGATAAATGCTGTAGGTCATCGTATGGTGCATGGAGGTGAGAAATTTACAGAGTCCGTATTACTAAACGCCGAAGTGCTTAAGGCTTTTGAAGCATGCAATGACCTTGCGCCGCTACATAATCCCGCTAATCTTAAAGGCGTCAATGCAGTAAAAGCAATACTCCCTAATGTACCTCAAATTGGTGTATTTGATACGGCATTTCATCAAACAATGCCGAAGCATGCTTTCATGTATGCCATCCCTTATGAGCTTTATACTAAATATCATATACGGCGTTATGGTTTTCATGGAACATCTCACCGCTTTGTTTCGAAACGCGTTTGCGAGCTGCTGAACATAAAATCGGAAGGAACCCGAATAATCACTTGCCATATAGGCAATGGAGCTTCTATTGCAGCCATTAAAGATGGTAAAGTCATTGATACGTCAATGGGACTTACTCCATTGGAAGGATTGATGATGGGTACTCGTAGTGGCGATATTGATGCAGGTGCTGTTACCTATTTAATGGAAAAACTTCATCTCGATGCGGTTGGCGTAAGCAATTTGCTAAACAAGGAGAGTGGTGTATTAGGTGTTTCGGGTGTGTCAAGTGATATGCGCGAACTCGAAGCCGCTTGTAGCAAGGGGGATCAAAAAGCTCTTTTGGCAGAAGCAATGTATGCTTATCGTATTAAAAAGTATATAGGGGCTTATGCTGCGGCTTTAGGAGGCGTTGATGTCATTGTCCTCACTGGTGGCGTTGGTGAAAACCAAGCAAGTCTTCGTTTGGAAGTCATGTCTGGGCTTGAATTTATGGGAATCAAAATAGATAAAGATCTGAGTTATAAAATGATTCATGGTACCGAAGGAATTATATCTGCTGCCGATTCGCGAGTTAAAGTGGTAGTAGTCCCTACGGATGAAGAATTGATGATTGCTTCGGATACGATTGATATTTTAGGTCGGAAATAGTTTATTTGAATCCTGACAATATACGTTTTTGTTGTAAAATCGCTCGTTTCATGTTCAGATTCAAACTGACATGTACTGAATAAGTTGAGACAAACTTATTCAAGAATGAGAAATAATAAAAAGATTGACGATCAGATTCGTCTGGCGATTTTAAACTCTTACCTTCATGGAAACAAAGGTAAGTATACCATTGAAAAAGAAAATGGTATATCCAGAGGTTCAATTCGTAAATGGCTTCGTATCTTTGGGCTGGAAGACAAACCATTTCCGTTATATATGAAGGATAAAGCTGTATCAACCGGTACTGAGGATGTTTCTTCAGAAGAAGACATCACCTCTTTGAAAGTGCGCATTAAGCAATTGGAATCGGAACTGAAGCGTGCAGAGATGGCCCGTGACGTGTATGATTGCATGATTGACCTGGCTGAAGAGAAGTATCACATCAAGGTACGAAAAAACTCCGATGTCAAGTAGTAGGTTGCTTGTCACAAAAGGCGGGTAAAGGTATCCGTTATACCATATCCGCCCTTTGCGGACTGCTTGACATTTCCCTACAAGGGTACTACAAGCACCAAGAAACAAATGCCGAACAAGATGTACTCATAAGCAGCATCACGTATTACTGCCAGTCTCTGCGTCAGGAGCTTCCCCGAAGCGGTTGCCGCGAGCTTTACAGTCTGTGTAAGTCTCGGTTCGGAGAAAAGTTCACAATAGGACGCGATCGATTTATCGATGTCCTTCGGGCCAACGGGATGATGCTTCGCCGCAGACGTTACAGACCTCGTGCGACCAACTCCGATCATCCGTATCGGATCTATCCGGATTTACTGAACACATGTCCTAAATACGTGGCCTGTGGTGTTTGCCGCATGATAGTGGGTGATATCACTTACATATCCACCAAAGAAGGATTTGCCTATCTTTCGCTACTGACGGATGTCTTCAGCCGCATCATCGTGGGATACGCCCTCTTTCGGACTCTTAAAGCGGAAGGACCGGCAAATGCGTTGATGATGGCGTGCGGATTTTATAAAGACCTTGGGTTCAACCTTTCAGGTCTTATCCATCACTCCGACAGAGGCGTGCAGTATGCATCAAAAGGCTATGTGTCACTGCTCAAAGAAAGAGGAATCGCTATCAGTATGACGCAAACGGGCGACCCCTTGCACAATGCGCTGGCCGAGAGGATGAACAATACCGTTAAGAACGGATGGCTCTTCGATTATGAGGATAAAACATTTGATGAAGCACTGGAAGGTGTCGCCAAATCAATATATCTCTACAATTGGGCACGACCACACCAAGCTCTAACGATGAAAACACCCATGCAAATGCTACCAGGAGAGCATCCAAGCCCACTTTGTTCAGCTGATGCTTTAAAGCATCAGCTGAACAAAACAAACTATAAAGAACAAACAAGACTTGTTTGTCAATTAAAATAGGATTAACTTTGCAGAGTTGACAACTCCTTTAGGTTTACTAGTGTTTAACTGTCAACCAAATTCAGTACACCACAGATAGAATTTGATGCATATTCACACACCCAAAACCAGGTATGGACCTAAATTTATTGACGTCCATACGTTTTCTGAAAAACTTAAGGACGTCAACCAAAAAACTAACATACGACAATTTTGTGTATGCCGCAGGCTGTATTTCTATGCTATTAATACTTATGCTTAGCCCTAAATTTTACCATAAGCCTATATAAGTACATCGAAAAAGAATCTATCGAGATAGTTCTTACTACATCATTAGGTAATAAGAATGACAAACCTATTATGATAGTATAATTAATAGTTGGAAAGGTTTTATCTAAAGCGCCCTTTATGCAGAAGAATAGCATGCCAAAATAACGATATTAATATTTATGGTCTTGTTTTCTCAGTGTTTCAACCTGCAAAAAGGGAGAATATTGCATAAAACTTAATTTTTTTAGTAAGAAAGTTTTGCCAATCCAAAAAAAGTCTCTATTTTTGCATCCGCAATTGAGGGAATCATTGCGAAAAACAAGATTCCAGCAACTCAAGGAGGCCCGCTCGTCTATCGGTTAGGACGCAAGATTTTCATTCTTGAAAGAGGGGTTCGATTCCCCTGTGGGCTACAAAAGTTAAAAATATAATTATTGTAAAGATGGCAAATCACAAATCTGCAATTAAAAGAATTAGAGAGCAAGAAACGAGAAGACTCCGCAACAGATATTATGGCAAGACGATGAGAAATGCTGTTAGAAAGCTGCGTGCTACAACAGACAAAGGCGAAGCAACTACCATGTATCCCGGTATTACCAAGCTCATTGACAAATTAGCTAAGGTTAATGTTATTCATAAGAATAAGGCGAGCAATTTGAAGTCTAAGTTGGCTCTTTATATCAACAAACTTTAATTAGCATCGTATTTTTTATAGGTTATAGACGATAGGTCGGTCTGTTTTGCAGTGCCGGCCTTTGTCATTTATCCGTGCATAAATAATAGGTGCAGATTATTCTGTTTTTTAAAGCCTTAAAATTTCCCCAATTGGCATATTTTCATTAACTTTGCTCTGTTATATAAAAACTTAAGATTATTATGAGTGACGAAGAAAAGTCTGTAAATACCGAATCTTATTCCGCCGATAGTATTCAAGTTCTTGAAGGATTGGAAGCTGTACGTAAACGTCCTGCAATGTACATTGGCGATATCAGCGAGAAAGGTTTACACCATTTAGTTTACGAAGTTGTTGATAACTCCATTGATGAAGCTTTGGCCGGTTTCTGTTCGCATATCGAAGTGGCAATAAATGTTGACGGTTCGGTAACTGTTCAAGACAATGGGCGTGGTATTCCGGTGGATATGCACGAGAAAGAGCATAAATCTGCTCTCGAGGTTGTAATGACAGTACTTCATGCCGGTGGTAAATTCAATAAAAGCTCCTATAAAGTTTCCGGTGGATTGCACGGCGTCGGCGTTTCTTGTGTCAACGCCCTCTCCTCGCACATGACAACTCAAGTATTTCGCAACGGAAAGATTTATCAACAAGAATACGAATTTGGTAAGCCGCTATACAGCGTCAAAGAAGTTGGAACGACAGAGCTAAACGGTACTCGCCAACAATTTTGGCCCGACAGTTCAATTCTCACAACAACAACCTATAAGTATGATATATTGGCTACCAGAATGCGGGAGTTGGCTTACCTAAACGCAGGATTAAAAATTACGCTGACCGATTATCGTGAGATAAATGAAGGCAAGCCTCGGCAAGAAGTATTTTTATCAAAAGAAGGTCTAAAAGAGTTTGTTCGCTACATAGATTCCTCTCGCGAACATCTCATTGACGACGTTATCTATCTTAACACAGAAAAGCAAGGCTTCCCAATTGAGGTAGCTATCATGTACAATACTTCATTTTCGGAAAACCTCCATTCGTTTGTCAATAATATCAACACCATAGAAGGCGGTACGCACCTCACCGGATTCCGACAGGCGCTCACCCGTACATTAAAGAAATATGCCGAAGATAATAATCTGCTTGACAAACTCGAAAAAGCAAAAATAGAAATTTCAGGAGACGACTTCCGCGAAGGTCTCACCGCCGTTCTTTCTATTAAAGTAGCAGAGCCACAATTCGAGGGACAAACAAAAACGAAACTAGGTAATAGCGAAGTTGCCGGTGCCGTTAATCAGGCAGTAGGTGAAGCACTGTCCAATTACCTTGAAGAACATCCAAAAGAATCACGTTTAATTGTCGATAAAGTAGTGTTGGCAGCCACGGCTCGCCATGCAGCTCGCCGAGCTCGCGAATTGGTTCAGCGCAAATCACCTCTAGCCGGTGGTGGACTACCAGGCAAATTGGCAGATTGTTCTGATAAAGACCCTGTCAAATGCGAACTATTCCTTGTGGAGGGTGACTCAGCTGGTGGAACGGCAAAACAGGGGCGAAATCGTAATTTTCAAGCCATATTGCCATTACGAGGTAAAATACTGAACGTAGAAAAGGCAATGTACCATAAGGCTTTGGAAAGTGAAGAGATTCGTAACATTTATACTGCGCTCGGTGTAACAATCGGCACAGATGAAGATAGTAAAGCTGCCAACATCGACAAATTGCGTTATCATAAAATTATTATCATGACCGATGCCGATGTCGATGGTTCTCACATCGACACACTAATAATGACATTCTTCTTCCGCTACATGCCCCAGATAATTCAGAATGGTTACCTATATATAGCGACTCCCCCACTCTACCTATGCAAGAAGGGTAATACCCAAGAATATTGTTGGACAGAGATGCAGCGCGAACGTTTTATCAGCACTTATGGAGGAGGCAAAGAAACCGGTATCCATGTGACCCGCTATAAAGGTTTGGGTGAAATGAACGAAGATCAGCTATTCTCAACGACAATGGATCCCGAAAACCGTATGCTAAAACAAGTCACAATAGAAAATGCAGCCGAAGCGGACTATGTTTTCTCAATGCTGATGGGCGAAGACGTTGGGCCTCGTCGGGATTTTATTGAAAAGAATGCATCTTACGCTAATATAGATGCTTAATAAATAGCCGTTTCAGAACGACAAAATAATATAAAAGTCAGGGCGTATCAAAATTATTGATACGCCCTGACTTTTATTACAAATATGCTATCAAGAATAACACTCAAGAATCTTTGTCATTCACGATCAGATTGCAAACAACTAAAGATTTAGCGAAATAGGTTTATTGGGTTCTCTCAAATCCCGCCCTTCAAATTGACACATTGCATCGGTCCATTCAGAAGGAATCTCCATAGTGCAATGATTTAGCAAGTCGTAAGCTACCATGACAGAAGTGCAAATACATTTTACTTCATTCGTATCAGTGTCTATTACTTGTTGAACCAAATGAAAACTCTTTTTACCTATCTTTGAAACAGCTGTTTGAACAGATATACGAGCTGTACCAAAAATCTGAGCAATAAAGTTTGCTTCGATATGTACAACAATAATACCCTCCTTCTCCCAATTTACATGGGGACAAACTTCTGCAAGATACTCTGTCTTGCCGGTATCATAAAATTGAAAATAAACCGTATTGTTGACATGACCGAATTTATCAACGTCATTAAACCGGATTTGTACCGGAAGT
>JAAYUD010000003.1 GCA_012517855.1 Bacteroidales bacterium | reverse complement strand
TTAAGTTTGGTTCCATTGTCGATCCGAATGATTCTCGTTTCGATAATCCGGACGATATGCAAAGCGCCATCATCGGCTACTGTCGCGAGACAAACCAAATCGTTCCGGAGACCGACTCACAAGTTGTCAGTTGTATTTATCACAGCTTGGCCAACAAGTACAAAGAGACCTTACAAACGTTACAACAGTTTGCTCCGTTCGAAATAAAAACACTGCATATCATAAGCGGCGGTTCGCTAAACCGATTCATGAACCAGCTCACGGCAAATGCCATCGGTATGCCTGTAGTTGCAGGTCCTTCTGAAGCAACGGCTATAGGCAATGCCTTGTTGCAAGCCAAAGCAGCCGGACTCCTCAAAGATCGTTGGGAGATACGCCGCATTGTTGCCAAGGCATTCAAAGTAGAGACCTATTATCCAGAAAGATAAAACAATAAATAATAAAAAATTGCCATGAAAGAAGTATTAGTCAAAGAAGCATATCGTATAGCCAAAGAAAGATATGCAAAAGTCGGTATCGATACCGATAAAGCGATAGAAGCATTGGAAAACATCCACTTGTCATTGCATTGCTGGCAAGCCGACGACGTAACGGGATTTGAAAACCCCGACGGACAACTGAGCGGAGGTATTCAGGCCACCGGCAACTATCCCGGCAAGGCTCGCAACATGGAAGAGCTGCGTGCAGATATTTTAAAAGCAGCTTCGCTCATTCCCGGCACTCATCGTCTGAACCTCCATGCTACTTACGGAGATTTCGGTGGAAAGTTTGTGGATCGCGACAAAATAGAGCCCAAACATTTCAAAAGTTGGATAGACTGGGGCAAAGAACACAATATGAAATTGGACTTCAACTCTACCTCTTTCTCGCATCCCAAAAGTGGAATGCTCAGCCTTGCCAATCCCGACAAATCGATACGCGATTTCTGGATAGAACATACCAAACGTTGCAGAGCCATTGCAGAAGAGATGGGTAAAGCACAGAGTGATCCTTGTATCATGAATCTTTGGATTCACGACGGCAGCAAAGATCAGACTGTAAATCGATTGTACTATAGAGAACTACTAACCGATTCATTGAACCAGATATTCGAGCAGCCCTATCAAAACATGAAAGACTGCATCGAAGCGAAACTTTTCGGTATCGGAGCAGAAAGCTATACCGTAGGAAGCTACGACTACTACCTGGGATATGGAGTGAAACATCAGAAAATAGTAACCCTGGATACAGGACACTTCCATCTGACAGAAAGCATAGCCGACAAGATCTCATGTTTACTGCTCTTCACTCCCGAGATCATGTTACATGTAAGCCGTCCGGTGCGCTGGGATTCGGACCATGTAACCATCATGAACGACGACACACTCGACCTTTGCAAAGAGATCGTTCGCTGCAAGGCGCTGAATCGGGTACATATCGGCCTCGACTATTTCGATGCTTCCATCAACCGCATAGGAGCTTATGTGGTAGGATCTCGTGCTACACAGAAATGTTTGCTTCAAGCACTGCTTGAACCGATCGAAATACTGCGCAAATACGAAGCCGAAGGAAAATTGTTCGAACGTTTGGCTTTGCTCGAAGAAGACAAGAACCTACCTTGGAATGCCGTATACGACATGTTCTGCCTGAAGAACAACGTGGCAGTAGGCGAAGACTTCATCGCCGAAGTAGAAAAATACGAGGCCGAAGTCACTTCTAAACGCTAATTGCAATGAATATTATAATTGGTTTGGCTATTATTGCATTAGGCAGCTTTTGCCAGTCCAGTTCTTACGTACCTATTAATAAGGTAAAGAACTGGAGCTGGGAAAGCTTCTGGTTGACACAAGGAATATTCGCTTGGCTGATATTTCCGTTACTTGGAGCTCTGTTAGCCATCCCCGAAGGGCACAATCTTTTCGAAATATATGCCAATCACCCTACAGACACTTTGTGGTCTATGTTCTTCGGAGTGTTGTGGGGAGTAGGCGGTTTGACTTTCGGACTGAGCATGCGTTACTTGGGCGTAGCCCTGGGGCAATCTATTGCGCTGGGTACTTGTGCAGGATTGGGCACCATACTCACTCCTGTTTTCACCGGCAAGACCGGTGATCTGACAATGCCTGTTATCGTAGGTGTTGTCATAACGTTGATAGGTATTGCCATTATAGGAGTTGCCGGAAGCATGAAATCTGCAAACATGAGCGAAGAAGAAAAGAAAAAGGCTGTAAAAGACTTCAATTTCACAAGAGGAATCATTGTTGCCCTACTTGCCGGATTCATGAGCGCTTGCTTCAGTATCGGATTAGGACTCGGAGAGAACCTCTGCTTCCCCGAAACGGCCAATATTTACAAAACACTGCCGGCAACCTTTATGGTGACGCTTGGCGGTTTCCTGACCAACGCTGCTTATTGCTTCTATCAGAATACGAAGAACAAGACGTGGAAAGACTATGGAAAGACGTCGCTTTATGTCAACAACATATCCTTTTGCGCCCTTGCAGGACTGTTGTGGTATAGCCAATTCTTTGGCTTCAGTCTTGGAAAGGGATTTCTTACCTCATCGACCGTACTGCTCACTTTCTCGTGGTGCATACTGATGTCGCTCAATGTCACATTCTCCAATGTATGGGGCATCGTCCTGAAAGAATGGAAAGGTTGTTCTACCAAAACGATCACCGTATTAGTAGTAGGATTGATGGTACTAATCATCTCGTCATTCCTGCCTCAACTATTGAACTTAAAATAATAAATAATGAAATCGATATTAGACGAATATCCGCTTTTGGCCAAAGAAGTAGCCAAAGTAGCCGAAACAGCCGGCTATTTATGGCAGAAAGGTTGGGCCGAACGCAATGGAGGTAACATTACCATAAACATCTCTGCATTGATAGACGATCGTTTGAAGAGCCGACAGGCTATAGGACCAAAGACGGCTATAGGTATGAGACTCCCTCACTTGAAAGATAGCTATTTCTTTTGCAAAGGAACGAACCGACGAATGCGCGACTTAGCCCGCTGGCCCATGGAAAATGGTTCGGTAATACGCATTTGCGACGATTGCGAAAGTTATGAAATGATAGCCGACAATCCTGTAGCACCGACTTCAGAATTGCCTTCGCACTTGGCCATACACGATTATCTGCTCAGTATCGGCTCGCCCTATAAAGCAGTTATTCATACTCACCCTATTGAACTCATAGCCCTGTCGCACCATCAAGTATTCTTAAAGAAAGATGTACTGACTAAACTGCTATGGTCCATGATTCCGGAAACACGGGCTTTCTGTCCTAAGGGACTAGGTATAATACCCTACAAAATGCCCAGCAGCCTGAAATTGGCAGAAGCCACAGTAGAAGGACTCAAAGAGTATGACGTAGTAATGTGGGAAAAGCACGGAGTGGTAGCGATAGGGAACGACGTATTAGAAGCTTTCGACCAAATTGACGTACTGTCAAAAGCAGCTCAAATATACCTTACAGCCAAAAGCATGGGCTTCGCACCCGAAGGGATGACAGACGAAGCGATGGAAGAGTTGAAAGTTGCTTTTAATCTTCCCGGATGAAAGATTATAAAACTGCTATAACGTAAATAGTTCAATTAATTAAAGGTTCAATTTTAATCACTTTTTTTCAGCCCAAGTATAACAAGTCGATTTGTTGTACTTGGGCAAATTTGTTTGTAAAGCAGACAAGTTATTGTACAAGGGTCTTTTGCACAAATTTATAAATCAAGACCTCTTCATAACCTTTTCTACTTACTTGCACGGTACAAGTCTGAATATTGTCTTTGCTTTCCGCATTGACAGAAATCAAAACATCGGTATATTTGCTCTGTACCACGCACGAAAGAGTTTGTTGCGAAGATAATATGATAGCATACTCCATCTGAGCCTTTTTTGTCGATTCGGTGTATTGAGAACCTGTCAATACCATATTCTGACCAGTAATACCATCAAGGAGACCCTCTTTCACATTATAAGATTTGCCATTAATTGTCACCGATGCAATTCCTAAATTGTCAAAGTTAGCCTTCGTTGGAGCATTATCGTCATTCTTGCTACAGGCAAATAAAACAAATGGAAGCATCATCATACAAATGAAGATCATCTTTTTCACAATAAGTAATGTTTAATAATTAAGTAAGTAGTTCAACTATTCTCTCTGCAAAGATAATTCTTTAAATAATGCAAGCCACACATTCGTCATTATAAATACTAACACTAGAAAATATTCATCATTCAACACCCAAATGAACCTCGAATAAAAACAAAAACAAATATTTTCCATTGGAAATTTGTTTTATTAGAATAAAGTATATATATTTGCAGCATCAATAAATGTACCTAAATAATTTTTTAATAGAAAATAAACAATAGAATAATGGCAGATATGTTTTCAACAAGAGCAAAGAGTTGGGATAGCTACCGACAAGTTTCTATGGCATTCGCATTGGTAGACAAGATCAAAGAAGAAAATTTGATTGACAAATACACCGACGTGATAGAAATAGGTTGCGGAACAGGATTGGTCGGACTCGAATTTGCCAATACCGCACACCATATAACAATGGTCGATACATCCGAAGGGATGTTACAGGAATTACGGAAGAAGATGAAGGATAAATGCTGCGAAAATATTTCTATCGTACATGGTGACATTTCGCAAGTACATACCATAGCCTCTGTCATAATTGTCTTCATGACTCTACATCACATTGAAGATATCGACCAGTTTGTAGTCGAAGTAAAAAGCAGGCTAAGTGACGGAGGTACAATTGTTATTGGAGATTTATATACCGAAGACGGAAGTTTTCATCCTAATTTCAAGGTTCCGCACAATGGATTTTCAGAAGATGAACTGACTTCCGTATTTCAACGACAAGGATTTAAAGACACAACAATAGAGCCCCTCACAACAATCGAAAGAGAAGACAAAAAATACAAACTATTTATATTGAGATCCACTAAATAAACAGAAAGCTATGTTGAAAAATTATTTGATAAAAAACAAAATAACCCTACTTGGTATAGTAATTGGTGCTATCGGTGGATTGCTATACTGGAAGTTCGTGGGTTGTAGTACGGGCACTTGCCCTATCACCTCTTCTCCTATCAATAGCTCGATATGGGGAGGCCTAATGGGAGGCCTATTGTTCAATATATTCACTAAAGATAAAAAGAAAGATGAGTAGTAGACTAACACAAAATTGGAATACATCCCGTATCATACGTTTGATAGCAAGTGTGGCAGTTGCCATATATGGGATAACAACAAAAGAGTATATATTTTTATGGCTAGCCGGATTTCTGTTGTTGCAATCGTTATTCAACCTCTCATGCTGCGCATGCGGTTCTGGAGACTGTTCATCGAACAACGAAAAAAGCACTAAAGCCGTATATAAGGATCAAATCAAAACATTCCGACCAGAATAAAGCAATTCATAATAAACAAGAATATCAATTTAAAATCAATAGAAAATATGAAAACGGTAGTACTGACAAAATAAGATTTTCTGACTAAAGTAGCAGACTTCGAAACTTCTCCCAATGAGTGGAAGTATCTAGGTGACAAACCTGCGGTAATCGATTTCTTTGCCGATTGGTGCGGCCCCTGCAAAATGGTTGCTCCGATACTCGAAGAACTTGCAGAAGAATATGGGGATAAACTCACCATTTACAAAGTAAATACTGAAGAAGAACAAGAACTGGCATCGGTATTCGGTATCCGCTCCATCCCTTCCATTCTGTTTGTTCCAATGAATGGGCAACCACAGATGGCAGTAGGAGCAATGTCGAAAGTAGATCTGAAAAAAGCCATACAACAAGTTCTCTTGCCCGAATAAGAGATTGGAGGGCTAATGAAAGTACACTTTTAGACTTTATGCTTCATTAGCCCTTCCTTATAGAATATTTGTTTCCAAAGGAAAATATTTATAATAACAAAACGTATTACATCAACAATAAAGAAGCGATGAACGTGAATATTAAATACTACATAGCCATAGGACTTTTAACCGTAGCATACACGGCACAAGCACAACAGAGAAAATATATATCTCTGAATAGTGCATTGGAATTGTCCCAACGCACGAACTCTAGCATTCGGTTAGCCGAATTAGAGCAAAAGATATCGAACGCCAATTATCGTCAGACAGATGCTATCTTTTTGCCACAAGTCACTCTGGGGATGAATGCCGTGTCGACCAACAATCCATTGAATGCTTTTGGCTTTCTACTACAACAAAGCAGGGTTACAAGCCAGGACTTTGATCCGGCTCATCTCAATAGTCCCGGCGCAAACCAAAATTACAGTTCGGGTATTGATGTACGCATGCCTCTGCTCAACCTCGATATGCTTTACGCACGAAAGGGTGCCAAGCTACAAGAAGAAGCTTACAAATACAAGACGCTATATACTAAAGATTATATACGCTTCGAGATTCAAAAAGTATATGCTCAACTTCAATTTGCCTATCAATCGCAATACGTCTTGCAATCCACTCTCAACGACGTGAAGCAAATTTATCAGTCGGTGAAGAACTTCTACGCTCAGGGATTGGTTCAACAGTCGGACGTACTCAATGCGCAAGTTCAGGTCAACACGATCGAGAGTGCGTTAGAGAAAGCCCAAAGCAGCATATCCAATGCATCCGACGGATTGAAGTTCTTAATAGGCGACACTTCTTCAGAAGACATCTACATGCCCGATTCATTAGTCCAAGAACGCAACAAGACATCATTTGCATCACTTTCTCTAGGACGACCGGATGTTGTGGCGATGCAAAAGGCTGTAGACGCATCCAATATGATGATCAAATCGTCGCGCATGAATTTCTTACCTAAAATCAATGCGTGGGGAAGCTACCAATACAACGACAACAAAGTTTTTAAATTCAAGAGCGATTCATACATGGCGGGCATCAGTCTGAGTTGGAATGTTTTTACCGGAAACCAGAATAGATATAAATTAAAAGCATCTATCTTGCAAAGAGACAAGTACCAACAAGAGATGGATCAATACATTGACAAAAGCAGGCTTGAAATCAACAAAAACATACGTGAGATTCAAAACATTTCTTTCGAAATAACAAAAGACGAGACAAGTGTTGCTCAAGCAGCCGAAGCTTTCCGAATCATGAGCAACAGATTCAAAGAAGGATTGGTCAGCACCTCCGATCTTTTGATGTCTCAGGCACAATTATCTCAGCAGCGACTGATGCTTGCCCAAGCCATCATGAACTTTAATATCACACTATCATATCAAGCGTTTCTAACCTACATTAAATAACAATTACAAAATCGTATCAGCTATGAATAGAAAAAATTTATTATTGATAATAGGCATAACCTCTATTGGGGTTCTATCTTCATGCCACTCTTCGTCTAAAAAAGAGAATGACGAGAAGCCTGTCAGCGCCCAGATATATTATCCTACCTTACAAAACGATAATGAGATTTTCATAAGCGGTCAGGTCTCTGCTAAACAGACGGCTATCGTAAGTACCCGAATGATGGGATACATCGATCGAATATATGTAAAACCGGGAAATAAAGTCAATCAGGGACAACTATTGGTCGTCATCAACAGCAACGACCTGAAAGCAAAAAAGGCGCAAGCAATAGCTATGCTAACAGAAGCTGCTGCTGCTGTCAAAAATGCCCGACGCGACTACGAAAGATTCAGAGTGCTTTATTCGCAAAAAAGTGTATCGAGCAAAGAACTTGAAAACGTTGAGTTGAACAAAACCTCGATGGAAGCCAAACTGCAAATGGCACGCCAGCAACTCAACGAAGTTAATTCCATGTTTGCTTATACCAATATCCGCGCACCATTCTCTGGAGTAGTAACACAAAAGATGGTCGACGAAGGCAGCACTGCCAATCCGGGAATGCCCATTCTATCGATAGAGCAAGCTGGCGAACTGAATATACAAGCATCTGTACCAGAGACTTATATCCAATATTTTCATGTCGGAAGCAAAGTCAATGTAGACATTAAATCACTGAACAGACAGATGAGTGGAACTGTAACCGAGCAGAGTCCTTCGTCTTCAATGACAGGAGGACAATACAACATCAAAATAGCGATCGGCAACAAAAAAGGATTAAAAGCGGGCATGTATGCAGGTATTCATATCCGTATAGGAAATACAACAGATGCCGAACCTCAAATAATGATCAATCGAGCTTCTATTATCCAGCGCGATCAGCTCACCGGAGTATACGTTGTCGATTCCAACAATACAGCTCTACTCCGTTGGATACGTATAGGAAAGGTGACGGGCGATCAGGTCGAAGTATTGTCGGGTTTAAACGAGAGAGAAAGAGTAATCGAGAAAGCCTCCGGCAAACTATATAACGGAATCAGAATAATACCAAACAAATAAATACGCAGAACGAATGGAAAAAGGAATTTCTGGAAATATAGCCAAAGCATTCATCAAGTCCAAGCTTAGTATTTTGCTTGTGATTGCTTTCATGCTCTTGGGCCTGTTCAGCATCATGTTCATTCCGCGCGAAGAAGAACCTCAAATCAAGGTTCCGATGGCCGACATCATGATTGGATACCCCGGAGCAAGTCCTAAAGAAGTAGAAAATAGCGTGATTCTTCCCGTTGAGAAGATCATCTCAAATATTCAAGGTGTAGAAGATGTCTATTCTACTTCCATGAACGGAATGGGTATGGTTACCGTTCAGTTCTATGTAGGTCAGGATGTGGAGCGTTCGTTAGTGAAACTTTACAACGAACTCATGAAGAATATGGACCGCATGCCACAAGGAGCAACAATGCCGTTGGTCAAAACTCGTTCGATAGATGATGTTCCCGTATTGGCTTTTACTCTCTGGAGCGACACAATGAGCAATTACCAAATACGGCAGGTAGCCGAAGTAGTTGCCAATGAGATAAAAAAAGTTCCCGACGTGGCACAGACCAAAGTAACAGGTGGGCAAAGCCGCGAAGTAAAGATCGAATTGGATAAAGACAAGATGGCCGAGAGTCATATCGACTTCACATCGGTCGTTCAGTCGCTAAAGTCCAACAATGCCCAAATGCAGAGCGGCAATATGGTAGGCGACGATAAAGTAATCTCCGTGCAGACGGGTAACTTTTATTCTACTGTAGACGAGATAAAAAACACCATCGTAGGCACTAATAACCAACATCCGGTATATCTCTATCAGATAGCCAAAATAGAAGATGGTCCTCAAACACCTTCAGAATATGTTTCTTTCGGTTACGGAGCAGCACAGAAAGACAAAAAAAGGATAAATCCCAGTTCCTATTCGGCCGTAACGATTTCGATAGCAAAGAAACAAGGAGCCGATGCGATGAAGCTTTCCCAAACAGTTATCGAAAAAGTAGGGAAACTCAAATCTACCCTTATCAGCAACGATCTACACGTGGAGCAGACACGCAATTATGGTTTGACGGCTTCGCACAAGGTTTCCGAATTATTGTGGCATCTTTCTATCGCCATTCTAGTAGTCACGTTGTTCGTCATGCTTGCCATGGGATGGCGCGGAGGACTTGTGGTATTCCTGTCTGTACCCATCACCTTTGCTTTGACGCTATTCACCTATTACTTTATGGGATACACGCTAAACCGAATAACACTCTTTGCACTCGTATTCGTGACGGGTATTGTAACAGACGACTCCATAGTCATTGCCGAAAACATGCACCGACACTTCAAGATGAAGAAATTGCCTCCGCTCCAAGCGGCTCTATATGCCATCAACGAGGTAGGCAATCCTACGATTTTGGCTACACTCACCGTGATAGCGGCCGTTCTGCCTATGGCTTTCGTCTCGGGCATGATGGGCCCCTACATGAGTCCTATGCCTATAGGTGCATCTATTGCCATGATATTCTCTTTGCTTATTGCACTGACCTTAACACCCTACTTCGGTTATTTGTTCCTCCGCCATAAGTCCAATAAGAAAAAGACAAACGAGGACATCGAAAAAGACGAAGAAGAAGAGGTCGACCTGCATCAATCCCGAATCTACAAGATATACGCCGGTGCTATCACTCCCTTCTTGGAGAGTCGAAAGAAAAGATGGGCTTTCATGATTAGCTTGGCAGTCATCTTGTTTGCATCAATGTCGCTGTTCTATACTAAGTCTGTACCGGTCAAAATGCTTCCGTTCGACAATAAAAACGAATTCCAGATTGTAATAGATATGCCCGAAGGCACTACGCTCGAACGTACGGCAGCCGTTACACAAGAATTGGGACTGTATGTAGGCAAGAACAAGAATGTCACCGATTATCAAACTTATATCGGAAGCTCGGCTCCAATCAGTTTCAACGGTTTGGTGAGACACTACGATCTACGCCATAGCGAGAATGATGCAGATATTCAAGTCAATCTCACAGACAAAGGCAATCGTAGCGAACAGAGTCACGATATAGCCAAGTCGATGCGCCAAGAACTGCAAAAGATAGGAAGCCGATATGGAGCCAACGTCAAAGTGGTGGAAGTTCCTCCCGGACCTCCTGTCATGTCTACCATCGTAGCCGAGATATACGGTCCCGATTATGATAAACAAATAAAGATAGCCGATCAAATCAAAAACAAGTTGGCACACACCGACAATGTAGTAGATGTAGATTGGACGGTAGAAAGCAATCAGACAGAATATAAGTTCGAAGTCGATAAGGACAAGGCAATGAAAGCGGGCATTCCTACCGAGCAAGTTGTACAAACCATGTATGGACTGTTATCGGGCATGTCGGTCGGTGTATACCATCAACCCAATGTAGAGCATCAAGTCAATGTGACTTTACAACTGCCCGAACAAGATAAAGCGCGGCTCAATAATTTGTTAAGCATCAAAGTGGTCAATCGGCAAGGCATGTCAGTACCGTTAAGCGATTTGGTGAAGGTCTCTCGAGGCATCAAAGACAAGAGTATTTACCGCAAAAATCAGCAGCGCGTAGTTTATGTTATGGCAGAAGTAGCCGGCAATCTGGAGAGTCCCATCTATGCTATCACCAAGATGTCCGACCAACTTTCCAAAATAAAGCTGCCCGCCGGATACTCGCTCAACGAACGATACAAAGATCAGCCCAAGATGGAAGACGATTACTCGTTGAAATGGGACGGAGAATGGAAAATTACGTACGAAGTATTTAGAGATCTTGGCGTAGCCTTCCTCTTTGTGCTCATCATTATCTATATGCTCATCGTCGGTTGGTTCCAGAATTTTCTCACGCCATTGGTGCAGCTATCCGTCATCCCGCTTTCGCTCATCGGCATCATATTGGGACACTGGTTCATGGGGGCCTATTTCAGCGCCCCGTCAATGATCGGATTTATCGCGCTTGCCGGTATCATGGTACGCAATTCTATTCTGCTCATCGACTTCATCGACATACGCCTCAAAGAAGGTGTTCCGTTAAAACAGGCCATCATCGAAGCGGGTGCCGTACGAACCACTCCTATTGTATTAACGGCAGGCAGTGTAGTACTCGGAGCCATTGTCATACTATTCGACCCGATATTCCAGGGACTTGCTATCTCTCTGATGGGCGGAACGATCACCTCTACCCTACTCACGCTGATTGTCGTGCCGCTACTCTATTTCAAAATGCTGAAGAAAAAACAAAATAAACTGTAACACATGAAACTCATTATCATATTAAGTATCAAAGAGTCTCAGGACAAAGTAGCTGAGCTCTTAGAAAAGGCCGGTATCAAACGATTCAGTACCATCAGCCTCACAGGATTTAAAAAGAAAAAAGAAAACCCGCTAGCCAATTGGTATGGCAGCACATCAGAGTTGGCGAAAGTCAACTCGGTGATGCTTTTCAGTTTTACCGATGAAGAAACCGCCCGACAAACGATAGAGCGTATCAACCAGTGCAACGAAGAAGCCCACAACAGCTTCCCGGCACATGCCTTTACGCTCAATGTCGACGAGTTCTCCAAGTTTTTGTGATCATTGACACGGGGTATTCATCCACATTATTCAGTCGGATATTTCGTATATCACGGTAGAATTTGTACTTTTGTTTGATACATTTTAATTTCATACAACAAATGAGCGATTATAACATAGGCATATTATGCCAAATAAGGAATATTTATCATGCCATAGCCGACTTCGAAAACCGATTCATCAAGGCTCATGGTCTTTGTCTGAACGAAGGAATGCTTTTGTGCACCTTGTCGGGAACCGACAGGCTGTCGTCAGGAGAAATTGCCGAAGAGCTGAGGCTCAGCAATTCCAATGCCTCCAAAGTGATACGTTCGGTAGAAAATAAAGGACTCGTAGAACGAATGTTGGGCAACGAAGACAAGCGGCAGATGTACTTTCTGCTTACTCCGAAAGGCAAAACAATAATCTCCGAAATTAAATCGGAAGACATCGAATTGCCCGAGATGCTCAAGTGCCTCATTAAAAAGTAACGAGCAAACAACACGACAGTGTCCGAGTATATCAGCAGCTTAGGCTACACTTTAAGCAAAGTAAGCCTCATCGCCGATTTCTCAGACACTGTCGTTTTCTTAATAGATATACAATTGATGTTGTCTTTATTTCAAGAAATAAGGTATTCCTTCAAACAAATATTTTTCCATAATACGATAGCATCTACTCAATTAGACAGTTTCAACAGTTCATCTTTTATTGTATCTGTACCAGGGAATCCAAGAATTTGTTGTTTTAACCGACCTTTTTTATCGTATATCAGATAAGTGGGATTACCTTCCATTTTTAATTGATTCCAAATATAATGCATCTCTTTTTTGTTCAGATAATAATGCTCTCCTCCTATGCCTCTTATCTTTCCTTCCCATAGCTGTTTAGGAGAAGAGTAGTTTGCTATATAGACGAATACTACTCCCTTTTTCTTAAGCTCTTCTTTTATTGAGCTCATTTCTTGATGAGCTCTCATACAAGGGCCACACCATGTTGCCCAGAAATCCATTAATACTACTTTCCCACGGTATCGGGATACTATGGCCGATAACAAATCCTTTAAGGGCACAGCAGGGACTGATTTTATTTTTAAATCATTGTTTTGCTCCAATAGCTTCAATAATTTTTTATTTTTATCTAATATGAGTCTTGTGATGTCACTATTTCGTGTTTTATAATAATCTTCAATATTTTCCACTTGTTCTTTAGTCAACGGTTTGCGGTTGTCATCTATCTGTCTGGTATAAGCATTTGCTGCAAGCATATCGTAGAACAATCCACTATCGAAGCCTACCACATCTTTAATATGATTGCGAACAACTTCAAGCCATTTTTCAATGGGAATATTCCCAATGTCGGGTATCTGAAATGCCTTAACAGATAAAATATGTCGGATAAAATCAGAATAATATCCATAAATATATAGCAATTGAGGGCTATTTAAGGGATATTGACTAAGAAAAGAATAATAGGATTTGTCCGGCTCTTCTGCCTTGTATGCTTTAGGGCTTTTGTTGTTACCGGATTTTGTTTCTTGCTCATGTGTTTTCTCCGCATTTTCCTTGTAATAGAATAATCGCCCCGATATAAACTTTATATTAAATGTATCAAAAAGGTATGCCTTGGCTTTTTGAGATAAATTTAATGAATCTATCGAATATTGGATTCTATCTTTGAGTACTGTGCCTAATTCGTAATTCTTAAACTCTGTAGGATTCTTACCATAAAAAAAGCCACCATGACGGCAAATAAGAAATTTATTAATGGCTTCGTACATATTATGCGAATCTTCAGCCGTAAGATTGAGTCCGCCTTTCGCATCAACTGTTATTTGTTGTTTCGCATCAAAGCTAAAATTTATATGCAGTTCGTTCTTTTGATCCAGACCAATAAAACCAACCCAATAATTTATAGAATCAGTACATAAAGCACAAGATACAATCTGTTTGTTGCATGTTAATGGTATGGTGAGCACAAAGTTATTATAGGAATCGACATTTGTTGTATATGGTTCTTCTTCATCTCCACTGATAGGACTACTGGTAGCCACTACAAATTGAAGTTTCTCACCCTTTGGAAGTTTTAAATTGGATACACTTCCGGATACTTTGGCCGTTCCTATTTTGATTTCAGGATCCGGTAGTTTGTTCAATACTTGTGCCTTCAGACAAAAAGGCATTAAATAGAAAAGTAAGTATAATACAATCCCTTTCGATAATATTTTATTATTCATGGCTATATTAGTGTGTTAATTATTTGTTTTAATTAGACAGTTTCAACAGTTCATCTTTTATTGTATCTACCCCAGAAAAACCAATGCTTTTGTTTTTCAGTTCTCCCTGTTTATCATAGAATAGATATGTAGGGTAGCCATCGGAATGCACGCTGTCCAAAATGCCGTCCAGCTTTTCCTTAGTCAGATAATATTGTTCGCCGCCTATTGTCTTAATCTTTTTTTGCCATATCTTCTTGGGCGATGTAGTACTTGTGATATAGACAAATATCACACCTTTTTTCTTTAGATCCTCTTCAACATCTTTCATCTGGTTTATCCCCATGAGGCAAGCGGGACACCAAGTCGCCCAAATATCCACCAATACCACATGTCCCCGATATTTAGAAATAATGCTATCCATCAGTTTATTTGGAGATACTTGTAGAGGCTCATTTTCTTCTTTTGATACAATAGTGTCGGGCTCGACATAAATGTTGTCAGGCCGGCTGGCTTCTTCTAAAGCACCTTTATCAATGTCTAATAAGATTTGAGCGATATCTCTATTATGAGTTTCATAATACTCGCGTATATTAGCCTTTTGCACTGCCGATAACGGTTCATTGTTTTCGCATACCTGCGTAGCGTAAGCATTTGCAGCAAGCAAGTCGTAAAACTCTCCGTCGTCAAGACCAACCATTTCCTTTATATTGCATTTCACCGTATCAATCCACTGTTTTGTAGGAATATCTTTAATTTGAGGTATCTGAAAGGCTTTTACCGACAATAAATTCTGCATGAATGTTGAATAGTAGGAAGAAAGGTATAGCAGCTCCGGATCATTCAAATGATACTCTTTCAAAAAAGAGTAATATGATTTATCTGGTTCTTCTATGCGATATTTTTTCAACTTCTTCATATTATAGATAGAGTCAATTCGATAAATACGCTCGGCTTCTTCTTTATATTCGAATAGTCGACCTCCTACAAATCTGAAATTAAAAGCTTTGAGAAGCCATTTCATGGCAACGGGAGAGAATGTTAAAGAATCCATTGCGAATTTAATTCTCTTTTTCAGGTCTTTATTCAATTCATATTCCTTGTACTCTTGGGGTGACATTCTATAATAATCGTGCCGTATGGTATTAAATTCCTCAAAACGCCCAAGGGAGATAGGCAAATTAGATAAGTCTTCGTAAGAAAAGCCAGTCAAACCTCCAGCCATACTAACAGACGCTTTTTTCTTATTACCGAAGTCTAGTTTAATATTTAAGTCATTGTCCTGATCTAAGCCTATACATCCACCCCAATAAACGATTGAGCCAGAACATAACCCGCCATAGACTATCATCTTATCGCAGACCAGAGGCACATTGAGTTCAAAGTGATTGTTTTTATCTATTTCTGCAGTATATTCTTTTCTCGCCCCACCTATAGGATTGATTACAGTTATCCCGAATGTTAGCTTTTTACCTTCACCAATATTGAAATTGGTTACCGAGCCTACTACTTTTGCCGTTCCTTGCTTGATATGAGGAATAGGCAGTTCATTACTACCCAATGCATGAAAAGCAGGAGCAAGCAACAACAAGATTAATAGTGTACAATGATGATAAAACGATTTGTTCATTTTGTTTTTATTTAAAGAGTCAATAGTAACGATCTTTAATGGTCAACGAATTTAAGTTAAGAGCAGTAATCGTATACAACAAACAGCTACGATATTCTATCAATAGCATGAACGCTTACTTTTTTGTCTCGCAAACTAACTTTTCAACAATACTGTTTGTCACAGTTTTGCCTTTCAAATTCATTACAAAAATAAAACTTATATACAAAAGCGGCATCATCTGAATGTATAATAAAACAGGCTTAAAGTTAATTGTTGCTAAATAGAGCTCAATTAAGAGTCAACACCTATCAATGACTAGCCCAGTTAGGGATAAACAACTAGAATAAAACAACTTATCACAAAATTGGCTTCACTCGACTTAGCGTCTAAAAAAATCAAACGTATGTCGCAGCTATAACTAACGGATGTTGTAGAAGAAACTAACGTTAGTTTTCGTGATAACTTCCGTTAGTTACCGCAGAAACTAACGTTAGTTATGGCAGCGACATACGTTAGTTTTTTGTACTATAGCAGGATCGGAGCTTCATTACAATAAATGATAGGATATAACCGGCAATTATTTTAATAACTTTTTACTATTTCTTTTATTCCGAACTCAAATATGATTACATAAAAAGTAGCTATGCCAACTATTTGAAGTTCTCTTTAAGCAAAGCAAACCTCATCGCTGGCTTTTTCTAAAAGTGTCTTTCTTCTAAACACAACGTTCAAAGCCTGATGGCATACTTTTTTAAACGAGCATCGACCATGTGCTCGGGAATAATACTGCGTATACATTCGGCAATAATATTGAGCAAGCGCTCGCGAACATAATCCCGACGTACTACCAACGATATTTCTCGAACGGGTTCGGGATTTACGATGGGACGTATTTTGGACTGTTGACAATGACGCAACAATTCTACATGCAATTCGGGAATAATGGTATATCCCCCGTTCTCGTCTACAATTTTCACCAACGTCTCAATGCTGCCGGCTTCGTAGATAGCAGAGTAGCCCGACTTTTGTTCGCATATATTCATCACTTGATTGCGTAGGCAATGCCCCTCTTGCAACACCCACAGATGCTCGGACGGAATATGATGTGTCTCTATCTCTTTCTGTTTATACAGTTCTTCGGAGGGAGAAACATAAGCTACAAATTTTTCGTAATAGACAGGAATCTCCAGCAACGCATCGTTATTGAGAGGAGTAGCCAGCAATGCCATATCCAGCTCGGCACGTTCCAAGCGCTGAACAATAGTTGCTGTTCGAGCTTCGAATACACGCAAAAGCACATTAGGATACTTTTGATGTATTCCTTTAAAAAGTTTAGGCAAAATATAAGGTGCAACAGTAGAAATAATTCCCAACCGTATCTCACCCGATTCTTGTTCGCGCTCGGAAAGCACCATTTCTTTCAATTGCGATGCATTGAACAATAATACTTTGGCTTGTGAAATAATCTGCTCACCAGAGAGTGTAGGACACACAGGATGCGAATTACGATCGAAGATCTGCACATCCAGTTCATTCTCCAGCTTCTGAATCATAGAGCTAAGGGTAGATTGAGTCACCTTGCACGCTTCGGCAGCTTTCACAAAATGGCGGTATTTATCTACCGCTACAATATATTCCATCTGTTGTAAAGTCATAACACAAAACTTTTGCCAAACATTCTTAATCGTTTTTATCGATACAAAGATAGATAAATTCTATTTGATTGATAAACTTTACCTCCGTATCTTTGCAACACTAAAACAATAAACGCCACATCATGACTACAGTAACAGTAGATAAAAACATTTGCCCACACAACCATGTATGTCCTCTCATACAAGTATGCCCTTACAATGCTATTTCGCAAGCGAAAGACGGATACCCCATTATAGACGAAGAGCGATGCGTAGGATGTGGAGCATGCGTTAAAAGATGCCCGATGAAGGCGATGAAATTAAAAAGTACCAATTAAAAACAATAACATCATTAATAACCGAAAAAGAAATGAAAATAGCAATTCCCACACGCGAAGGAGCGGTAGATGACCATTTCGGCCATTGCGACCACTATACCATCTTTACAATAGAGAATAACGTCATATCTGCCAAAGAAACATTGCCTTCTCCGCAAGGTTGCGGATGCAAATCGAACATTGCCTACGACCTTCAAAAGATGGGAGTAACCGTGATGTTGGCAGGCAATATGGGCGAAGGAGCCAAAAACAAACTCGACAGCTGCGACATAAACGTAATAAGAGGATGTAGCGGCAATGTAGACAACGTAGTGAAAGCATATATCGAAGGCAAGATAAGCGACTCGGGTATAGGGTGCAGCAGTCACGACGGATCTCACGAATGTCACCATCACGACCAATAATAAATTAAATAGATCATTTTGTCATTTGGATAAGAGCGGAGATGTTGTGCTTGACGACACCTCCGCTTTTTATATAATAGCGCAACTATTTCCTTGCACATATCAGAATAACGCTCTATCTTTACAGCAATTTATCAACATTTCCAAACCATGAAATGGCAACGTTGCATATAGCTTTCTTACCCCAGGCATATCGAAAAGTTTCTTTTCGATAATGGCATTGGTGTGCCCCTATCTGCCACACCACTTTTAATCAACTCACTTATTCTCAAAACGGCATGTAGCACTTCGCCTTTACGAACTGTGCGCGCATTCTGTTTTGAACAACCAAAGCTATATATCTAACATAGAAATGATGACAAAAATATATCCACGCACTGCCGATAAACAAACAGTATATCTCAATGCCGTAGTAAAAGACCCGCAAATAGAGATAGGCGATTATACGATATACAACGATTTCGTATCCGATCCCCTACTGTTCGAAACAAACAACGTGCTCTATCACTACCCCATCCATCGGGAGAAACTCATTATTGGTCGATTTTGTTCCATAGCATGCGGCACAAAGTTTTTGTTCAATTGTGCCAATCACTCCTTGAAATCTTTATCGACCTACACCTTCCCCCTTTTTTACGAAGAATGGGAGCTAAACAGGGCAGACATGGCATCGGCATGGCACAACAAAGGCGACATTACAATAGGCAATGATGTATGGATCGGATTTGAAGCAGTAATCATGGCCGGAGTCCATATAGGAGACGGAGCCATTATTGCAGCACGTGCAGTGGTGACCAAAGATGTTGCACCCTACTCCATTGTGGGAGGCAGCCCAGCCAAAGAGATACGCAAGCGCTTTGACGACTCAACCATACAACGTTTGCAGCATCTCAAATGGTGGAATTGGCCTATCCGGAAGATACGCCGAAGCCTTTCCTATCTTACCCGAGGCAATATGGACGGTTTGCAATCAATGATGCACCTAAACGAATAAACGAGCAATTGTCGAACAAACACATGGATGCCTCTACAGAAACCTCACGAGGCGACAACCATTACATATAAATGTTTCTTGCGACTCACGCCCGTGAGTCGGAAAAAACATAAGGACAAAGTTTGCGACTCACGGGCGTGAGTCGCAAACTTCGTAAGGAAGAAAACATTTTTATATTCTTATACTGTCTCTGCAACATAAGGGCACGATACATTTTAAATAATAGGCGTTCTCATTACAGCATCCTATATTTCACTGCTACAAATACAATAATATACCTAATTAATAAGTACTTGAGCCTGCTTATATAATAAAAAGTATTATAAAACTATTTATTATAATATTTTTTATTATTTTTGTCGGAAAATAAAAGTTCAAGGACATGAAGACAAAAGAATGCACAGTTACAACAAAAGAAATCTCTCAAGCAGAGATTTGGAAATTGATAACGGATGTAAACAATTGGAAAGATTGGGATACAGAAGTGATAGACAGTCACATTGAGGGAGACTTTAAAGCCGAAAACTCTTTCATGCTACACCCCAAAGGAGCAGGCAAAGTAAACGTTCTCATCGAAGAAGCTACGCCCTGTTCGTATTATAGAGATGTAACAAAGTTCCCTCTTGCACAGTTGTATGATGAGCACTGGTATGAAGAAACCGAAGACGGCTTGAAAATAACAATAAGACTTACGATGAAAGGCCCTTTAAATTGGCTTTGGTACACACTAGTAATGAAAGAAATGGCAAAGCAACTGCCTAACGACATTGCCAAACAAATAAATGTAATAAAAAGCAATCGAACAAAATAACATACAAGGATGATGGAAAATACATTCAGCGTTGAGCGCGCAGAAGATAGCAGCGGCTTCTTATTATGGCAAGTAACATCGCTATGGCAACAGAAGATAAAAAAAGTGCTTAACGACAAATATCAATTAAACCATTCTCAATTTGTGATCATGACCAGTATACATTGGCTAACGCTACACAACGATGAAGTGACTCAAGTGTCATTGGCGCAACATACCAAGATGGAATCGATGAATGTCTCACAAATATTAAAATCATTGCAAAGCAAAAACTATATTATAAGAAAGGAGCATCCGACAGATACAAGAGCAAAAATTGTTTTTTTATCACAGACGGGAGAGCAACTCATCAGGCAAGCAATAGTAGATGTAGACATCGTAGACAAAAACTTTTTCAAGAAATTGGGCAAGATCGATGCGTTCAATCATTCTCTATTAAAACTGATACAAACCAATTTATAAACGAGCGGCTCATGACCTTTTTAGAAACCTCTAATAGTAAGTCGTAACCCGTTTTCTTTTATATAAATACCCCTAAAAAAGAAAAATCTCTGAAGCTATTTACTTCAGAGATTCTCTATTTTATTTGGCGGTGCGTACGAGACTCGAACTCGTGACCCCATGCGTGACAGGCATGTATTCTAACCAACTGAACTAACGCACCCTTTTGTTTTGCGGGTACAAAGATAAGTCATTATTTTGAATCCACAAACTTTTTCAAATCATTTTCATAAAAAAAGTCGAACTTTGCATCATAACGACGGAAAGTTCGACGAAGAGAATAAACACATTGTCTTAAAAAGACTACGATATCGTTGTTTTAATTCTGAGGCATCGAAGCGCGGTTGCTACGACGAGCAGCACGGCGTGCCTCTTCATTCTTCTGATATTTTTGATACTGCTCGGGAGTCAGTATCTTCTGTAAACGCCCATTAAAATCGGCCCGCATGGCTTGCATTTGCTTGAACATCTTTCTCATTTCTGCCCGATCGGGTTTCTCGGATCCTTCGGGACGCACTTTAGCACCCTGAGCTTGCATATTAGAAAAGAACTCTTTGTTCAAAGATAGGACCGCAGCTTTCTGCATATCGTTCAAAGACAATTCTTTTGTCATTTGCTCTGTACGCATTTCTGCCATTTTAGACGGGTCAAAAGCCCTTCCTTGTCCACCCGGCTCTCCTTGCGGTTGAGCCATGGCCATACCGCATACAAGGACAAAGGATGCTAGTAATAAATAAAAACGTTTCATTTTCATCATGTTTTAAATTGTGTTTTATTGCTTGTCACTTTGTTTAGATTAGACACTATAAAAGATAAAAGGTTTAATGTGAGATTAAAAAAATTATTGGAAAATAAAAAAAATATGATTTTTTCTTTGGAATTAAAAACAGAATTCATACTTTTGCGAGGTAAACAAAACAAATTGTATATGAATCGTTCTGTAGTTAATACATATTGGTGGTGGCGTCTCTTACAACTTCGAAAGTCGTGAGGAAGCAGTGCCGTATGTATATACTATAAAAAGAAATATATCTGAGAGCCCTGTCGCACCTGCGACAGGGCTCTTTTTTTATGCCTCAAATCAAATCATAATAAAAATATAAAAGACAATGGATTATTTAGTTGACAACAACGGTTACTACGGAGAATTCGGAGGAGCATTTGTCCCCGAGATTCTTCATAAATGTGTTAGTGACTTACAGCATTCTTATCTGGACATCATCGAAAGTGAATCGTTTCAAAAAGAATTCCATCAGCTGCTTAATGATTATGCAGGCCGTCCTTCTCCTCTCTATTACGCCAAAAGACTATCGGAGAAATACCATGCCAAAATTTACCTGAAGCGCGAAGATCTGAATCACACAGGTGCTCATAAGATAAACAATGCGCTGGGGCAGATATTAGTAGCAAAGAAGTTGGGCAAAAAGCGCATTATTGCAGAGACGGGAGCCGGGCAACACGGAGTGGCAACCGCAACGGTATGCGCGCTGATGAATATGGAATGTATCGTGTATATGGGAAAGACGGATGTTGCTCGTCAGCACATGAACGTAGAACGAATGAGAATGCTCGGTGCTACAGTCGTTCCCGTAACATCTGGGAATATGACGCTCAAAGATGCCACGAACGAAGCCATACGCGACTGGTGTTGTCATCCGGAAGATACGTATTATCTGATCGGATCGACAGTAGGACCTCACCCCTACCCCGACATGGTTGCCCGTTTGCAATCGGTCATCAGTGCCGAAATCAAACAACAGCTCCAAGAAAAAGAAGGACGCGACTATCCGGATATGTTGATAGCCTGTGTAGGAGGCGGAAGTAACGCAGCCGGAACGATTTATCATTATATAAACGATGAGCGAGTAAAGATTACCCTTGCCGAAGCTGGCGGACTGGGCGTTGAAACCGGAAAGACAGCAGCTACAATCAAACTAGGTAAAATAGGTATTATACATGGATCGCAAACGTACGTGATTCAGACAGAAGACGGACAAATAGAGGAGCCCTATTCGGTATCGGCAGGTTTGGACTATCCGGGCATCGGGCCGATACATGCCAATATCGCTCAAC
>JAAYUD010000037.1 GCA_012517855.1 Bacteroidales bacterium | reverse complement strand
CGGTCTTGGAATGCAGCAAAGAACCCTTACACCCCAAATCATGTATGGACCTAAATTTGTTGACGTCCTTACGTTTTCAAAAAAACTTAAGGACGTCACCGGAAAAACTCACATACGACGATTTTGTTCATGCCACAGGCTTGTATTTAGGGTTTGCTGAATAATTATTATTTATTGATATTGAAGAATATAGTATTTAAAATATTGTGGTTCTAACACTAAATACATAATTTCTTGTATTAACAGCCTATCGCTATAAGTAAAAAATAATATTTGCGATAGTTTATCGTATTAATTTTGCACATAAATGCCATTATTCATGTTCTTTTTCTGAAAGAAGCCATACTTTTGCTTAATCATAAGCAAAATGAATTATCCAGTAGACCTTATTTATGTGATGTGCTATTAATAATACTTATGTTTAGCTCCTCTCTGGCTTTTGCCTATGAGCCGTACTTTCTCTAGATCCCTTAAATATAGCCTTCTCAACCCTCAGATTTGCTAGCTACTATATGATGGATATAAATATAGTATTAAAGCATGTTCTGTTAATGTAGAACATGCTCAATCGATTTTCAAAATAATTGATTATTAATTTTCAGCGTATTATAACGCTTGATGTGAGGTTTCTAAAGTGATCCGGATGCGATTCGAACGCATGACCCACAGCTTAGAAGGCTGTTGCTCTATCCAGCTGAGCTACCGGACCTCCGCTTTTGCGGTTGCAAAGGTACTGCTTTTTATTTATAATCAAAAGACTTTTTTAATTATTTTGTTCTTTTCAGTACTACAGCCGATCTTGCAGGCAAATATAGTTTTAGCCATTCTTTCTCATCTTTCTCATAAAGCGGATCGTGAAGGGTGAAATGTTTCACGCTGTCGTCTGCTAAACCAAAACCACCGAAAAGTTTGCTATCGGTATTGAGTATTACCTCGTATGTTCCCGATTTTGCCAGAAATCCATAGTCGGTAAATGATTGTACCGGATTAAAATTAAAGACAAAGATCAAATCTTCACGGCTGTAGGCCAATATTTGGTCTGCATCATTATGGGCAATTTCTACTATCGGTGTGCTTTGATAATTCTTGATGCTCTTGATTATATTTAGCATGGCATGATCAAAATCGCCTAAATAATGATATACGTAGTTTTGATTGTCTACCAAATTCCATTGGCGGCGGGCAAATTTGTATGACCATCCATTTCCTTCTCTTGGAAAGTCTATCCATTCGGGATGACCGAATTCATTGCCCATGAAGTTGAGATAGCCACCATTGATGGTCGTAGCAGTCAGTAGTCTGATCATCTTGTGTAGAGCTGTGCCTCGATGAACAATATAGTTTTCATCACCAATCTGCATATGCCAGTACATATCAGCATCTATCAGTCTGAAGATAATTGTTTTGTCGCCTACTAATGCTTGATCATGGCTTTCGCAATATGATATTGTTTTTTCGTCAGTGCGACGGTTGGTTACTTCCCAAAACATGCTGGTGGGTTTCCAATCTTCGTCCACTTTTTCTTTGATTGTCTTTATCCAATAGTCGGGGATGTTCATTGCCATTCTATAGTCAAATCCATAGCCTCCTGCCGAAACGCTAACAGCTATTCCAGGCATTCCAGATACTTCTTCAGCTACGGTTAGGGCATGGGGATTGAATTCGTGTATCAACTTGTTGGCGAGCGTCAGATAACAAATGGCATTATCATCTTGATGTCCATTGTAATAATCGGCATAGTTTTGAAAAGTTTCTCCTATTCCATGGCTATAGTATAACATAGATGTGACTCCGTCAAAGCGGAAACCGTCAAAGTGGAATATGTCCAGCCAATATTTGCAGTTTGATAATAAGAAATGTACGACTTCATTTTTCCCATAGTCAAAGCATAGCGAATCCCATAAAGGATGTTCACGACGGGCACCCGGATAGAAGTATTGATTGGGATCACCGGCGTAATTTGCTAACCCTTCAACTTCATTCTTGACTGCATGAGAATGTACAATATCCATTATTACTGCCAGACCTAGTCCGTGAGCTTCGTCAATAAGTTGTTTCAGTTCATCGGGAGTCCCGAATCGGGATGATGGAGCAAATAAACTTGATACATGATATCCAAAACTTCCATAATAAGGATGTTCCTGCACCGCCATTATTTGTATACAGTTGTAGCCATCTTTTACTATTCTAGGTAAAATATGCTCTCTGAATTCATCGTATGTTCCTACTTTCTCTTCATTTTGTGCCATTCCTATATGGCATTCGTATATCAACAGAGGGTTGGTTTGAGGAACTATTGGATTTTTGAACTTATATGGTTGTATAGGATTCCATACTTGTGCAGAAAAAATCTTTGTATTTTCGTCTTGTACAACTCGTGTTGCCCATGCGGGGATGCGTTCACCGCAACCTCCGTTCCAATGCACCATTAGTTTGTATAGATCTAGGTGGTGTATGGCAGTTTCTGGTAATGTGAGTTCCCAATTTCCGTTATCAAGAGGCTTTAGTTCATATTCTTCTTTTTCTTGCCAATTATTAAATGTTCCGATTAGATAGATATGTGTAGCGTTTGGAGCCCATTCCCTAATGACCCAGCCTTTGTCGGTAGGGTGAAGACCAAAATAGAGGTAACCAGAAGCAAATTCAGACAGACTTTTCGATCCCTGGTCAGTCAATTGAGCCTCTTTATCTAAAGCGTGTTGGTGGCGACCCTGTATAGCATCGGTATAGGGCGCAAGCCAGCTGTCGTTTTCTATCAGTTCCAATTTCTTTTCCATATCTTATAATAATTGGTTTGTTCGCTAATTTATTATTATTGTATGTGCCTTAAATAGGCTTTCATTTTATATTTCCATATTGTCTATCGTCTCATTTAAAAAATCGTTGAGACGTTTCATTTGTTTGAATATATCATCAAGCTTTTCCAAGAGGTCGGGTTCACTGAAGAAATTATCCGATATAGGCATGCATACCGAATAATCTTTGCATTTCAGATAGTCAATATATGGATAATCTTTGGGATATCCCTTTGGGGCTGTTTTTAGATGTTCGAATCCTATGGTTGGAAAGTATTTTTTGAACTCTTCGTCTTCTACTATCTTTCTATATTCATCTATGTTGTCATATACACTACGGCGCAGAGCTTTCAGCATTTCGCCGGTAACAAATAGACTGCCACTACAGAGCATACAGTTGCCTATTTCCATGTGAATATAGTATCCGGAGTGAGCAGATTTTTTGCCTTTACTATTAATGTATCCCCCGATGTGGCGCTTGTATGGAGATTTGTCGGATGAGAATCGGATATCGCGATAGATACGGTACATGCAATCTTGTGGGCGAATATGACGAACTGTTTCGTCGAAAATAGAAATTCTGCCTATAACGGCTGCCATGAAATTTTCAAATTCCACTTTTGCATTATCCCATTCATTACGGTTAGCCTGAAACCATTCACGGTCATTGTGGACTGCAATATCTCTTAAAAATCTAAATATGATATCTGCATTCATAACTTATTGTTTCAAATTATTTCAGACAAATATACGATAAATTTAGCAATCTGATTCTTTTTATTTCGATAAATCGAAAAGATAAGTCACTTTTACAGACATGGTCGTATTGGCTGCTCTTGAAAAGTAATCTTGCTTTGTCGTTTTATAAAAGTCAGATAAACCATAGTAGTACCTTCCTTCTACAAGAAAGCTGCCTATTCCTGTTTTCAGTTCTAATCCAATTCCGGCTGCTATGCCGTAGTCGAACTTGCGCTCCGCCATTTTGCCGTATTGCATAGTTACGATGCGGTTTGATATGTCAAAATCCTTACTGAATGTTTGATTTTCGTTTAGCAGAAAGCCTATTTGAGGGCCTGCGTTGACAAAAAATTGCATTCCTTTTTGTTCTTTACCAAAAGCCAAGTGCGCCAAAAATGGAATTTGTATATAGTTCATTCTTCGTTTGTATGTGCCGATTGATCCATCAGGCACTTTCTCGTTCCATCCCATCTGAACAAAATTCAGTTCAAGCTGTGCTCCACATATCATATTGAAATATTTTTCGGAGATGTATCTACCTGTCACGCCAAACGTAATGCCGGGCATTCCACTTTGTTTGATTGTCGGTTGAAAACTCACGGAATTGCTCACATATCCACCACTAAAGCCTACCGAGAGGTTGTTGCGCTGTTCTCCAATTTGGGCATAGGTCGATATTTCACAAATAAATATAAATGATATGATAAGTAATATCTCTCTTTTCATAGACTTTCTGTTTTTTTAATCGAAGTCGTTTCTTTCTACTTCCGAGTTGGTTGCATAATGAATAAAGAAGACTTTCTGATTGATAAATCCTCCCCAGTTGTTCACTCGTTTCATTAAAAATCCTGTCTGAACCGGATTGAAAGGTAATTTGTTTATATCTTCGTCAAATCTGCTCCCACATTTCGAGATTCCTCTCAAAAAATAAAAACCGGTGTCGTAGCCTAACATCCCGTATTTGGGATATCTGTCTTCCATAACCTTGCGATAAGTGTTGTGATATTCTATATCGAAGCGTCTGGCTTCGGGCAACAGGCTGTTTGTATAGAACGACGTATAGAAATAGGTACTTACGGCAAAAAATTGTTTCAAATGTTCTTTAGTCATGGTTTGCCATTCGGGATAACCGAATAGGCAGATTGCCATCGACCGGTTGTTGCGTTTAAGCAATTCCATTTTTGTAAGGATCTTTATCATTTCCACATGAGTTCCAGATGTAGGAATAAAGATATTGGTGCGTCCATTGAAGAGTGTTTCTGCCATGTTTTCTATCGAAGCTCCGTCTCCAACGGTTGTGTATGTTACTCCACTGCGAAGTAAAAAATCTTTCAGTCCGCTTATGAATTGTTCTTTACTTTTATCTCCTACGCTGTTTTCTATAAATATAACGTTCGGATTGCTGAATTGTTTTAATAGATGGTTATATACGGTACTATACATGAACAGTTGAGGTGTATTGATCATATATATGAAAGGGTTCGAAAAGACTTCATTATCTTTTGAGGTGAAGGGTATCACCAGTTTTATTTCATGCTTACGGGCAAATTCGGACATTGGTCTTATTTGTGCTTTATCGCGTGGCCCGAATATGATGTCCATATTGGCAAGCTCCGATTTTTCCTTCAGTAATATATCTATGTTTTTTGAAGAGGTGTCATAGGCATAAACGTCCATTGATATTCCGCTGCGTTTGAGAGTATCAACGGCAAGAAGCATCCCTTCGTAGTATTCTACCATTCGGCTGTCTTCTTTGAAAGGCAACATTACTGCCAGTTTTATCGATCCTGTTTTCTTCGCTATTGTTCGGCTCGCTTCAAAGAGTTCTTTATCTGTAGGTATCTTTTCTACAGGTTTTGGTGGGGCAGGGTAGGGTATATATAGCATGTCGCCTTTTTGCAATCCTTGCGTTTTTATTGTGGGGTTTGCAGCCAATAGCTCTTCTTCTGATATCTTGTATTTTTTGCATATACTGTATACCGTTTCCGAACGTTTTACTTTATGCATCTCTTTATACTTCTCTATGATAGGAGTTTCAATTTCTTTTTCTGTCTTTGATACAACAGTGTTGATCGCAACGTCTGTTTTTGCTTGCGAGGTCTCTTTTGTTATGGAGGGTATTCGAATCACTTCTCCGCTATGAAAATTTTCGGCATTCAAGCCCGGATTCAAATCGCAGATTTCTTTGACACTTACTTTGTATATTTGCGAAAGTTTATATAGTGTTTCGCCAGCTTTTATGGTATGAAAGAGGGGGGTAATAGTCGATCTCTTTTGTTGAGGGATGCGCAACACTTCTCCGGTGAAGATCATTTCATTTGCTCCCGGATTTAATTTTGTTACTTGATCCACACTTACATTGTACATACTGGCTATGGAGTATAATGTTTGTCCTGCCTTTACGGTATGTAGAAAAAAAATGTTCTCTTCTTGAGCAATGCCGCTCAAGCTTGGTAAACCAATGAACAATACGAATATAAATAGTCTGAGTAATTTCATCTATCTTTTATTGTTTTTGAGTCTGCAAACTTAGCCAAAAATATCGAGTTATGAGTGTATATAAAGAAAAAAATACTAATTTTGCAGTTTAATAGTGAAAGGTAAAAATGTCAAAGGACTATATAAATGTGTATGGAGCAAGAGTACACAATCTTAAGAATGTCGATGCTGTCATCCCTCGTAATAGCCTTACGGTGATTACCGGTTTGAGTGGCAGCGGTAAATCTTCATTGGCTTTCGATACGATTTTTGCTGAAGGCCAACGGCGTTATATCGAAACTTTTTCTGCTTATGCCCGTAATTTTTTGGGCAATTTGGCACGCCCCGATGTCGACAAGATCACCGGACTCAGTCCTGTTATTTCTATCGAACAGAAGACCACGAATAAAAATCCTCGTTCTACTGTCGGTACGACTACTGAAATTTATGATTATATGCGCTTGCTATTCGCCCGAGCCGGTGATGCCTATTCATATCTTTCGGGCAAGAAGATGATAAAATATACGGAAGAACAGATTCTCCAACTGATATTGAAAGATTATCAAGGGCATCGCGTGTATATTTTGGCTCCGTTGGTTCGTTCTCGTAAAGGTCATTACAAGGAGCTTTTCGAGTCAGTGCGCAAAAAAGGGTTCCTCAATGTCCGTATTGATGGTAAAATGTGCGAGATAACTCCCGGATTGAAGCTCGACCGTTATAAAAATCACGATATAGAGGTGGTTGTTGATAAATTGGTTGTCGACGAAAAAGATACACAGCGTCTCAAACAGACTGTTGCTACAGCGGTAAAACAGGGCGACGGTTTGTTGATGATCTTTGATATGCAGGATGAAAAAATGCGTTACTATAGCAAGCACTTGATGGATCCCAAGACAGGACTATCGTATAAGGAGCCTGCTCCTCACAATTTTTCATTCAATTCGCCACAGGGCTATTGTTCTAGGTGCAAAGGTCTTGGGGTGGTCAATCAGATTGATATTGACAAGGTTATTCCTAACCGTTCTTTGTCTATTTACGATGGCGCTATCGTTCCACTTGGCAAGTACAAAAATTCTATGATATTTTGGCAGATTGCCTCTTTGTTGGAGCGTTACGAAGCTAACCTTCATACCCCTATTGGTGATTTGCGCGAAGAGGCTCTTGATGAAATATTAAATGGGAGCGACGAACGTGTTAAGATCAAAAAGTCACTGGTCGGCACCACTTCCGATTATTTTGTCTCTTACGAAGGAGTCGTAAAATATATCCAGATGTTGCAAGAATCTTCCGAGACTTCGGCGACAGCACAAAAATGGGCTACACAGTTTGCTTCTTCTGTGGTATGTCCCGAATGTCATGGAGCACGTCTCAATAGAGAAGCCCTTTCTTATCGCATTCACGACAAGAATATCAACCAACTCAGTAACATGGAAATATCCAACTTGTATGAATGGGTAAGCAATGTTACTCCTTATCTATCGGAAAAGCAAAATCATATTGCCGAAGAAATTATAAAAGAAATTCGCACCCGATTAAAGTTTTTGTTGGATGTCGGGTTGGATTATCTCACTCTCAACCGTTCTTCCGAGAGTTTGTCGGGAGGCGAAAGCCAGCGCATCCGTTTGGCAACGCAGATAGGTTCTCAGTTGGTCAATGTGCTCTATATACTCGATGAGCCAAGTATTGGTTTGCATCAACGTGATAATGTAAGGCTTATCAACTCGCTGAAAGAGTTGCGTGATTTGGGCAATACGGTTATCGTTGTGGAGCATGACAAGGAGATGATGTTGGCTGCCGATTACATTATTGATATGGGACCGAAAGCCGGACGTTTGGGAGGCGAATTAATGTTTGAAGGTACTCCTAAAGAAATGCTTTCTTCCCATACGCTCACCTCATCTTATCTCAATGGTAAGAAAGAAATCAAAGTTCCCGAAAAGCGCCGTTCCGGTAACGGAAAATCGCTTTGGTTGCGTGGTTGCAACGGCAACAACTTGAAGAATGTAGATGTCGAATTCCCGCTCGGTAAGCTTATCTGCATCACCGGTGTTTCGGGTAGTGGTAAGTCTACTATTATCAACGATACATTGCAGCCCATCTTGTCTCAGAAGTTTTATCGTTCTTTGCAAGATCCTTTGCCCTATCGCGCCATTGAAGGTATCGAACATATTGATAAGGTCGTTAATGTCGACCAATCTCCCTTGGGGCGTTCTCCGCGTTCCAATCCGGCTACATATACAGGCGTCTTTTCGGATATTCGCAATTTGTTTGTGGGACTTCCAGAAGCTAAAATACGTGGATACAAGCCCGGACGTTTCTCTTTTAATGTCAAAGGCGGACGATGCGAAACGTGTCAAGGCAATGGCTATAAATCCATTGAGATGAATTTCCTGCCAGACGTATATGTACCTTGCGAAGTTTGTCATGGCAAGCGTTATAATCGTGAGACACTCGAAGTGCGCTATAAGGGCAAATCTATAGCCGATGTACTTGATATGACTATCAATGTGGCGGTAGAATTCTTCGAAAACGTACCTCAGATACTCAATAAAATAAAGGTGTTGCAAGAAGTAGGTATGGGCTATATCAAACTGGGCCAATCATCTACTACGCTTTCGGGGGGCGAGAGCCAACGTGTGAAGCTGGCCACCGAACTTGCCAAACGAGATACCGGTAAGACACTCTATATATTAGACGAACCTACTACCGGATTGCATTTTGAAGATATACGAGTCTTGATGACCGTGCTCAATCGTTTGGTGGACAAAGGCAATACGGTTATCGTGATCGAACACAATCTTGATGTCATCAAGATGGCCGACTACATTATCGATATGGGTCCCGAAGGAGGACAAGGGGGAGGTAAGGTATTGACTACCGGCACACCCGAACAAGTTGCGTTAAGTTCTGCCGGCTACACGCCAAAGTATATTATGGAAGAATTGAAATAGTAGGTTTGTTTGATGTCGTTTCTGGCGAAAGTGGGTTATTCGCTATCTCCAGTTTGCAAAAACGATACTTACACCTGCTTAATCTTTATTTTTTCTTAAAACCTCAAACGATACTTTGTCGAACGCAACAATTGTGTTAATTTTGCCGAAAGAAAAAAAACAGAAAACCATTAATGTTTTAAAAAGATACAGTTATGATTTATACCAACGAAGTCGAACACATGTGTGTTGTAAAAAAAGGGGTTAATCACGGACCGGCTCCTATTCCTGAAGAAGGACAATGGGTGAAGGCCAAAGAAATAGTTGATATTTCAGGTTTAACACACGGTATTGGTTGGTGTGCTCCTCAACAAGGTGCATGCAAGCTCACATTGAATGTCAAAAAGGGCGTTATTCAGGAATGTTTGATCGAGACGATCGGTTGTTCTGGAATGACTCATTCTGCTGCTATGGCATCAGAAATTCTACCTGGTAAGACCATTCTCGAAGCACTCAATACCGACCTCGTTTGCGATGCTATCAATACGGCAATGCGCGAACTTTTCTTGCAAATTGTATACGGACGTACACAATCTGCTTTCTCTGAAAATGGATTGGCTATCGGTGCCGGTCTCGAAGATTTGGGTAAAGGTCTGCGTAGTCAGGTTGGAACTCTTTACGGTACTATGGCAAAAGGTTCTCGCTATTTGGAACTTACAGAAGGTTATATCAGCCGCTTAGCTCTTGATAAAGACGACCTGATCATCGGCTACGAATTTATCCACATGGGCAAATTTATGGAAGCTGTTAAGAAAGGTGTAGATGCCAATGAAGCATTGAAACAAGTTACTGGCCATTACGGACGTTTCAACCCCGAAGATGGTGCCGTTAAATACATTGACCCACGTAAAGAATAATAAGGAGGAAGACATTATGATTAGAAAAGTACAATTTGAAAGCCAAGATCGTCGCGAAAAACAGATTCTTGCAGCTTTGAATGCAGTTGGCATTAAAGATATCGAAGAAGCAAACGCTATCTGCGATAAACATGGTCTCGATCCTTATAAAACTTGCGAAGAAACTCAACCTATTTGCTTTGAGAATGCTAAATGGGCTTACGTAGTAGGTTCTGCTATCGCTATCAAGAAGGGCTGCAAAACAGCTCCCGAAGCTGCAGAGGCTATAGGTCTCGGTCTTCAGGCATTCTGTATCCCTGGTTCTGTTGCCGACGATCGTAAGGTTGGTATCGGACATGGTAATCTGGCTGCCCGTTTGCTTCGCGAAGAGACAAAATGTTTCTGCTTTTTGGCAGGCCACGAGTCTTTTGCTGCTGCCGAAGGTGCTATCAAAATTGCTGCCAAGGCTGACAAAGTTCGTAAAGAGCCACTTCGTTGTATCCTCAATGGACTGGGCAAAGATGCTGCACAAGTTATTAGTCGTATTAACGGATTTACTTATGTAAAAACCGATTTCGATTATTTCACTTCCGAATTGAAGGTTGTAGAAGAAATCAAATATAGTGATGGCGCGCGTTCTAAGGTTCGTTGCTATGGTGCTAACGATGTTCGCGAAGGTGTTGCTATTATGTGGAAAGAGGGCGTTGATGTATCTATTACGGGTAACTCAACCAATCCTACTCGTTTCCAACATCCTGTAGCTGGCACATACAAAAAAGAGCGCTTACTTGCCGGTAAACCTTATTTCTCGGTAGCTTCCGGTGGTGGTACGGGACGTACACTTCATCCTGACAATATGGCTGCCGGTCCTGCTTCTTATGGTATGACCGATACAATGGGTCGTATGCACAGTGATGCACAGTTTGCCGGTTCTTCGTCAGTTCCTGCTCACGTAGAGATGATGGGATTCTTAGGCATTGGCAACAACCCAATGGTAGGTTGCACGGTAGCTTGCGCTGTTGATGTAGCAACTGCACTAGGCAAATAATCCGTTTACATAGATTAAGGAGTAGTGTTCCTTTTGAGACTATTGGAATAAACCCTCTTAACATCTTATATATCGGCATATATCCAGTATTAAAAATGGATGTATGCCGATTTTTGTGTGTATGATATAGAAGTAATAAACACAAGAGTATTGCTTATCGAAAAAGACTGAATGGTAAATTAAGGTTAAAAGCCGAAGTGCATTTATACAGATATTTACAAAGACGTTATATCTTTGTGGCGCTTTTAAGCTATAAATCATCAGAAAAACATCACAAGTAATGAACGGATTGTATATTGTAATATTCTCTGCCTTGGTTCTGCTAATATGTTATCGCTATTATGGGGCTTTTATGGCAGCTAAAGTACTTGCCCTCGATTCCACAAGAACTACGCCGGCTATTCTTCACAACGACGGGCACGACTATGTGCCGACTAACAAATTGGTCACATTCGGTCACCATTTTGCAGCAATTGCCGGCGCCGGCCCTTTGGTCGGTCCTGTATTGGCAGCTCAGTTCGGCTATCTACCGGGGTTGATATGGATTTTGATAGGAGCGTGTCTGGGTGGTGCCGTTCATGATATGGTTATCCTTTTCGCATCCGTTCGGCACGATGGACTTTCCATTTCCGAGATCGCCGAGAAAGAGATCGGCAAAACGACGGGACTTGTAGCGGCTGTCGCCGTTATTTTTATTTTGATCATTACAATGGCGGGTATGGCTATTGCGGTCTCTAATGCTCTTTTCAATAGTCCGTGGGGTGCGTTTACTGTAGGCATGACTATTCCGGTAGCCCTCTTTATCGGCGTTTACATGCGTTTCCTTCGTCCGGGGCGCATAGCCGAAGCCTCTGTGTTGGGTGTCGTATTGGTCATCGCTTGTGTCGTTGTGGGCCCGTGGGTTCAAACATCTGCATTGGCTCCGTTCTTTACACTTACTCGTACAGAGCTCGATATTATATTGCCGCTTTACGGATTCATAGCGGCAGCACTTCCTGTATGGTTATTGCTGGCTCCCCGCGATTATTTAAGTACCTATATGAAGATAGGAGTTATCGGTTTGTTGGCTATCGGCATCGTTATCGTACATCCGGCCATCCAGATGCCTGCCATTACCCAATTTATTCATGGAGGAGGTCCGGTAGTTCCCGGTCCGGTATGGCCTTTTGTGTGTATCACTATAGCTTGCGGTGCCATCTCCGGTTTTCATTCTATCATTGCTACGGGTACTACACCTAAGATGATTACCAACGAGAAAGAAATACTTCCCATCGGTTTCGGTGCCATGCTGGCCGAAGCATTCATCAGTGTCATGGCACTTATCGCCGCTACCTGTCTACTTCCGTCCGATTATTTTGCAATCAATAGCAGTGCCGAAGCCTTCAGCAAATTGGGAATGCATGTGCACGAGCTTCCCGCACTATCGGCTATGGTGGGCGAAAACGTAGCCGGACGTCCCGGCGGAGCTGTTTCGTTGGCGGTAGGTATGGCACATATTTTTGCTACCATACCGGGATTGAATCATCTCATGTCTTTCCTGTATCATTTCGCTATCATGTTCGAAGCGTTGTTCATCCTTACCATAATCGATGCCGGTACACGTGTAGGACGTTATCTGCTTCAAGAACTGGGCGGACATATTTATAAACCCTTGGGCAATGTCAACTGGAAACCGGGTGTCATTATCACCAGTGCTTTAATGTCCTTCACGTGGGGATATTTGGTATACGGAGGTTCCATTTCTTCCATTTGGCCTTTGTTCGGGCTCTCTAATCAGTTGCTGGCAAGCATGACACTTGCTATCGGTACCACTATTATTTTCAGAATGGGTAAGGGTAGATACGCTTTAACTACATTGCTGCCACTTCTGTTCATGTTTGTCACCGCATTTACGGCTGGTCTTTACAATATCTTTGTGTTCTATTTACCCAAAGGAGAATATCTGTTGGCGGTATGCAGTGTTGTCATGATCGTGCTTATCGTATTCGTTATCGTCAATTCCATTCGTACATGGGTTAGGATACTGTCCGAGTCCAAGAGGAGTGTGGTCTCTTCCGAATAAATGTGGTAGGGCTATTTATAGGCCATTTACAAGTTGATAGATTATTCTTTATACGGAGAAAATGTATCAAAATAGAGACGACTGAAAATACTAGTACTATTTTCAGTCGTCTCTATTTTGATACATCTCTTTAGTGTCTATTACCTCCGATTTTCTATTTTTTTAATTTCAAGAAATCACCATCAATAATGAGCAGCTCTACACCGTCTTTTGTATAACTGCGGTGCGAACTTAAATCGTCTGATACGACATAAGTCATTCCCGCTTTCATCAGCGATTTCTCGCCATTTTCCAATTCACTTATCATTTCTCCCTTCAAGCAGTGAAGGATATGCCCTTTGTGGCACCAATGATTAGCCAAATATCCGGCAGAATATTTCACCATTCTTATTCTCAATTCCTTGAATTGAATTGTTTTCCATAGCGCATATCCTTCTTCCCCTTCATGCCTTTCTTCGGGTATAGGTTCCCAATCAATCAGTTGAAAGGGGATGTTTTCTAATTCGTTCATGTCTAATTTGTTTTAATAGTATATTTGTGATAATAAGTAACCGCTATTTTGCTATAATTACATGTGTGTGTTGTTCATTTACTGTCATATAGTTCAAAAAGCATCCTGCCGTGAAGTAACTTTCTGTTGTTCGTTTAATTTTCGTTACAAAGATAGTAAAGTTTATATTTGTTACTTCATTCCGAATCATATTTGATGTTAATCTGGTGAATCATTTGTTACTATTAAATAGTTTTTTATGAACTGATTATATGGTTTATTCAGATTATCAGTTCATAAACTCGATCGTAATAGCATTCTTTTTATCATAAGATTTGGTTGGTAATTTTCTGGTAGCGAGTATAGTCTGAAAGGTTGCGTTATTTGCGCAGCCTTTCAAATTAGGGAATGGCGTCGAAGCAGGGACACTCTTTGATGCGTTCGAACTTTTCTATCACACCGTTGTCGTTCTCTTTCATACCACCCTCGTAGAACGCACTCCCTATGGTCGTTTGAACGAGATGAATTTATCGACTTCATCCTCGGCACTCCATGGAGACGTAAAGCTGAAGACGGTTTCGCAGGATTGTACAATATAAATGCTTTTAATCATACATCACTGCGTCCAATATAGACCCAATTCAGGATACTCTCCAGCTACAACTACCAGTTCGAGGACAACAACGACGAGTACGATTTCCTCGTGCAATACGTGCGCAAATATCCCGACGATTATGCCGATAAAACAAAATACAGAGTAGCCGAGATACTCCAAGCTTTCAAACGCCTGAGCCCTAATATCGCTACCGACAAGAGCGCCATATCGTTACTGACCAAGGCACTCAAAAGAAGGAAAATACCTTTCGAAAGCCATCACAATGGAAGCAATTTTTGCTGCTATGTGTTGACCGCCGAGCAGGCCGAATACATCGAGCAGCAGCGCGACTCTACCCAAGTACTCGATTTGGAATACGACAAATACGTGCCGTTGGAAATTCTTTTGGCTCATCGCGAAGCAACCATTCGCGATCTGTACAAGGCAAACGAAATATTGATCCACTCGGACGAAGATTTTGAAAAAGCCAAGTAAATGTACCATGACTATTTATCGTACGAACGAGGAAATTTCACAACAGAAAATGACTTGACCATCTTCTAGCTAAAAAAGTCATTTTACCCGCCCATTTTCTTGAAAAAGCAAGAAAATGGGCCTTTTTTATGCTTTTTCAATTTTGCCTTTATTTCTGATATTATCGTCAATGGCTGATATTATTCATATCAGAAGCTTGTTTTTCATAGCGAAGTGATTTTTAGGAACCTCCTAATAATCAATAAATGGATGAAAAAAGTGATTTTTCTTCATTTTTGTAAAAGGCTCTACAGTATATTTAAAGTTGGATTCATTTTTTGAATCGGGGTGCTCGGGGTGCTTTTTCTATAGGAGATTATTACTTTTTTTATTTGTAAATATAAAGGATAATATCCTACTATCATTATGATAGTACGATATATTTACAAAGTAAAAAAACACAAAAAGTCCCTAAGGAAAAGCACCCCGAGCACCCCGATGTATAGTAAAACATTGCAACAAATCGCAACTAAAATAAAGGCATTCTTCATCACCTCTTATGCTGCCGTGCAAATATCATCCGCATTCCTCAAAAATGATAAGGACGAAAATAAAAGTTCGTCCTTATGAAAATAAAAATTCGTCCATACGAAAATATATTTTCGTCCATACGAATTTCTAACTGTGTATCAATGCGTTGCACGTATTTTGCCTGGAATGGTTGACAAATAATCCATCCTTCGCCCCATCCACGTATGTATGTTTTTTTGTTGTCGTATGTACGTGGCGCGAAAAACATAAGGACGTCACCGGAAAAAGGAGCATACGACAACGACTTGGCATTCCTGTTTGATGTGTAATTCAAAGTATTATATACGGTTTGTGTCAAGCACTTAAATTCAATTCCTATTTTTTTTGTAAGTCCATATTCTTAATAAAAATTCCTCAAATTTAATTTGTTTTTAATTTTCATAATTAATAACTTTGGCATTTGTATCTTTATTGTTACATTGCGAATGGGGTGAAAAGCACCTATTTTGTTCCTTAAAATCCCGATTACAGTGCACAATATATAGATAAGACGATGGTATATAAAGTATTTCCAATGCTTGGGTGTATGAAAAAGACTATAAAATTTAACATGTATGAAAGGCAGATCTACATTTACTAACTCCGAAGCAGAAGAAATTATTATGCTTATTAAGCAAAAACTAGAAGCTAGTTCGCAAGAGCAAAAGAATATTCGAGATAAAATACGCAAAAAGGGCTTTTATGCTTCTGATTTTGGTCTTAAAGGTGGCCAAAGAGGATATGATGTGAATGATTTTCTAAATGCTGTTACTATAGTACCATAGCCATCTAAGAAATATCTTTTGGCGGAAGTGGAAATAAGATGGAAAATCTATGTTAAATTTGAAATTATAAAACCATGGAAAAACATATATCCCCTCAATATAATAAAAACGCATTTCATTGTCCACATTGTGGAATCTTAGCTGATCAAACGTGGTCTATGGAGGTTCGAGGTTACTATATTCATCACCATTCTAATGGTGATTCGGAGAAGACATCTTATGTATTGAACGGTGTGTCTTCTGCGAAGTGTGCTCACTGTGGCAAAGTCTCAATTTGGGTAAATCAGAAGATAGTTTATCCATTAACAGGGAATATTGAACCAGTTAACTCGGATTTACCTCAAGAAATACAAGATGATTATAATGAAGCAATGAATATAGTGAATCTTTCTCCTCGTGGCGCCGCAGCTCTATTGCGTCTTGCTATACAAAAGTTGTGTATCCATTTAGGTGAAAAAGGAAATAATATAAATGAAGACATCAGAAGTCTTGTCCAGAAAGGCTTACCACAGACAATACAACAGGCATTAGATAGTGTAAGAGTTGTAGGGAATAATGCAGTTCATCCTGGAGTCATTGATTTAAATGATAAGACTGAAGTGGCAGAAGCTCTCTTTGGCTTTGTGAATATAATTGCTGATGTACTAATTACGCAGCCTAAAAAGATTAAAGAATATTACGATAGGAATGTTCCAGAAGGAGCTAAAGATAAGATTGAAGAAAGGGATAAAAAAATAATAGACTAATAATGGTAAAATTTATTGTTAAAATTAAATTCAATTAATATGTAACATAAATATTTGCATTATCAAACATTAAATCATAAATAACATGAAAGTTTTTTTAAGTTGGTCTGGGCATAAGAGCCATGAAGTCGCTAAAATTCTTAAAGAATGGCTTCCTTCAGTTATTCAATCTATTTCTCCTTATGTCTCTTCTGAAGATATTGATAAAGGTGCAAGGTGGAGTACGGATATTGCAAAAGAATTAGAAGATAGTTCATTTGGCATCCTTTGTGTAACAAAGGAAAATTTGGAAGCACCTTGGCTGCTTTTTGAGGCAGGAGCATTGTCTAAGATGATTGATAAGTCATCAGTTTGTCCTTTTCTTTTTGATTTAAAAATGGCAGAAATCAAAGAGGGACCAATTTTACAATTTCAGTCTACAGTTTTTGATAAAGGAGATGTAAAAAAACTTCTAATCTCATTGAATAAAGCATGTGCAGAATTTGGATTGAAAGATGATTTATTAGATAAAACATTTGAAGTATGGTGGCCAAAACTACAAGAAGACCTTAATGCAATAAAAGTCGAAAAAATAGTTGAGGATAAAGGTATTAGTGTGAAACCTCAAAAAAATGATATGCTAGAGGAAATTTTAGAGTTGTCTCGAATGAATCAGAAATTATTGCGTTCTCCAGAAATGCTCTTTCCTCCAGAATATTTTGAGCTTCTTATAAAAGACCGTAATAAAGATTTGTTTGAAAGAGAGCAAATTCCACCCTTTGTTCAGAGGCACTTAAACATAGAGTTGCAACATCAGGTAATGAGAGCACAAGAATTACTCAATATGTATAAAAAGGAGAATAGAATAATCGATGATGAATTCTATATTTCTGTACAACGAATGATTGATTTGTTTCAAAAGAACCTGAATATTTTCTCTAATAATCGGATTTCAATAAGAAAATAATAAGATATTGTAAAAGAGGAAAATATAAGGAATGGAAATATTCTTGTATTTTCCTTTTGATATTTTATTAACAGTATTAAAAATATTAGTTACAACGTTACATTATTTATAAAAGATATTGAGTCACTAATTTAGATTATTGTCGTATATAGTCACCCTATTTAAAGCTAAAAAGCTCGAAACGTAAAAACTTTATAGGTCATAAAATTTTAATAATTCTTCAAGAGACAAATTTATGCCCCTTTTTGCCAGTCTGCTTTTTCGACTTGTATAAAATCTTTTTATTAGTTCTTTTTTATCACTATTACTGCCAAAATGAAAGGCTCTATGGCAATTAGGACAGAGGCATATAATGTTTTCAGGAACATCGATGCTATAATTAAACTCTTCTTGAAACCTCATCGGAACTAAATGATGGGCCTCCATAAATTGTTTTCCGGATATTGGAGATGTAAATGTCTGATGAGTTCGATTATTTTCACATTGATATTTTGCTTCGATTATAGCATTCGCAGACATTTGAGGATTCCTATTCCATGAAAAAATATTGTGTTCTACTTTACCAACCTCCGATTTTTCAAGAAGGCCTTCTTTAACCTCATGCTTACTTCTTATTTTTTGAATCTCTTGTTGAAATTCAGTTTCTGTTTTGATGGAGTCAAAATTTAATATATCTGCTCCTATCAATCCTTTTAATTCTCGGTAAATACCAATTAAGTTTCTTAAATCATCAATAAGCTCATTGTCTTCTGGCAATGAATTAAAAGAATAGTACTTACTACAGATATTCCCTAATTCATACCCATTTGGTAAATCTCCACTTGCATGCAAATAGATCTTTTCAAATGAAAAACCATGTGTGCCTTTTAATAAAGCTTGTGCTTTATCTTTGTTTTCACGAATCTTTTCTTTTCCTCTTTTGGTCTTGAATTCATTTTTATATTGGGTCCATCCTTGATTTAAAGAAAGATAGAATCCTTTTAAATCATTCTGAAATAGATATACAATATAGTAACCTCTTATGGCACTTTTTGTTATTTTTGTATCATATATTGATATCCATGTTATTTTTGCTAATCGCCCTTTTCCAATAGATCCCTCACATTTATATTCTTTGTTTAAACACGCTTTTTGTTTTAACAAATTTGGCAATTCTTTAGTCAATATTGCATGTGATTTAAATTTACTATATTCGGAATCTATATTTTGTTGATCTTTTGCAAAAGATTCTTTAAAATCAAGTAATGTATTTTTTATTTTGTCCATATGACATCAACTCTTTTTATATTATTATAATAACATGTCGTTTTCTAGTATTAGTCTTTTCTATTTTTTTGTTGCTCTAAAACATACTGTAAATATAGATATTTTTCTAGCTTTTTATAATTCATCATAAGTTTTTTATAGAATATATTTCTTTGAAGAAACTTTGGATCGTTATAGAAGCTTTTTTAGTATCTTGAAAATGATTCCGGTTGTTGTAAATTAATAAGATGTGAATGCAAAAAGGTTGTTTTCTTCAATCGGGAGAAGTTTTTGAACCATCTGTTCAATCTGTGGACTATGTTCTATGTATCTTTAATAGATTCATTACGATTCCACCGCCATGGGGTGGTATTTGCGAGAGTGTAGGCAATGGCTTCCACAGCCATCTGGCTACAGAGAAAACAGCATTTAATACGGTTGCAAATATCTTTGGCTTCTGAGGTATAGGACTTTGGAGTATGTTTAAATACATACCTCCGATTTTAATAAAAGGCATGAGAAAAACTTTTGTCTATAATATATCAAGTGAATAAAAATAGTTCCAACGTTTAGGATAATAGAGTAATAATGCTGATATTTGTAGTGAGTTATTCTGAGGGTAATTACTTCGCTCGTTACAACTGTAATGGCATTTCCACAAGAAAATGGTCTTTCAACATCTTTAAAAAAATGAAACAACTTGAAAATATGAAGAAGATTCTGATTTCTCTATGCGCTCTGCTCTTTTGCAGTGCGGTGTCAGCACAGGACAATTTCAAGATGAGTGGTACATTTACCGATGTCAAGAACGATACGCTGGTCGTGGAATATGTGAAATGGGAGCCCGATAAGCAGATTATCAGTTTTAAGGTGCCCGTAAACGACAAGGGGGAGTTTTCCTTTGGCTGTCAGATAGCGAATGCTTATAAAAGCTCTTTGGACATGAAATCGACCGGGAAGAAGGTTTACATCTTCTTTGTGCCCAATGAGAAGGCCGTCGTCAGCGGTGCTTTTGCCCATGCTCATGACTGGAAAATCAGCGGCTCGGCGTTTTATCAGCAACTGGCACAGGTGGCCGACCTGGAAAGACCCTATCTGAAGGAATTTGACAAGTCCACAGAGGAATATGAACAAGGTGTGGCTGCCGGAGGCGATGAGGAGAAACTGAACGAGCAACGTGGGAAAACGAACCGTGACATCAACAAGCGTATGGGAGACTTTGCATTGGAATATATGCGCCAGCATCCTGATGAAGAGGCTTCCGTGCAACTGATCGGCAGTGGAATGTTCTCTTATTTGGGGGAGGAGATGAAGCTTCTCTCGCCCAGGGTGCGCAATGGCAGGTTCAAAAGATATCTCGATATAAACCAGTCGATGTTGGACCGTGTCATGACCGAGGTGAAGGCTTCGAAGGCCGCCAAAAAGTCTATCGAGGAAAAAAAGACTGCTCCTAACTTCACCCTGAAAGATCTCAATGGCAACGACTTCACCTTGAGCTCCTTATACCACAAGGGCAAATATGTGCTCGTAGATTTCTGGGGCTCGTGGTGCACCTGGTGTATCAAGGGATTTCCAAAGATGAAGGAATACTATGCCAAATACAAGGACCGGTTGGAAATCGTGGGCGTGGACTGCTATGACAAGGAAGACAAATGGAAGGAGGCCGTGCGGAAAAACCAGGTGTCCTGGCTCCACGTACGCTCTGATGACGGCACCACGGAAGTGAAGTTCGGCGTGAAGGGCTATCCTCACAAGGTGCTCATCTCTCCTAACGGCAAGGTGCTGAAGATGATCACCGGCGAGGGTGATGATTTCTATGATTACCTGGATAAAACGTTGAAATAAGGAACATGAGGCTGAGACATTTATCATTCCATTACACGAAACGAATAGATACCGATGTTTGTCTTTTTCCTCGATTAAATATATTGCATCGTGATAATTTTGTACCAAAGCCAAAATAGTCATTAAGATGAGTCTTTGAGGGTATGAACACTATCGTATTGAAAAAAAATGCGTATTTACGCATTTTTTTCAATCGCAACTTAATTGCAATTGCTAAGCTACCGACGCTGCAGAAACGGGAACAAGAACTTCGTTCATTACGGAGCATAGACGATAGCTTTTTGAAATTTGTTATCACTGAAGATCCTATAAAGAAATATCATGATGATAATGGAGTAGTCTTTATGAATATCTATGAGTTCTTGATGGATGGAGAGAGCTTGAAAGGATAATCTACTGGTCTTTATTATTGGAATTATCTATGTTTTAATGAATTGTTCTTTAGCCTATGTCTAAAGGTTCTACTATAAACAATCTTGGCTCGAAATAAAATAGAGAAGTTTATTTCGAGCCAAGATGTCTTTTTTATTTGAATAGCGGTCTTAGCACTTCTATGATTCGGCTATAGCCTTTTTCGTTAGGGTGCAATCCGTCTCTGAATAGCGATTCGTCTATTTTTCCGCTTCCGTCGGGTAACAATAGCTTGGCGGTTGCATCTGTAATGTCGATCATATTATCATGTGGCAGGCGCGTAGCCAGTAGTTCATTGAGTTGTGCCACTCTGCCTTCTTGGTCTCTGCGCGGATAGATCTTGATGATATGCAGTTTGGCTTGCGGCTGACGCTCGCGTATGAGTTGGGCGAGTCCTAGAATGCCTTCTACAATCTCTTCGTTGGTATTGCACTGTAGATTGTTGGTACCGATATTCATACAGATATGTTTGGGGTGACAGTCGTCGAGCTCTCCGTGATAGATGCGCCAGAAGACATTCTCGATGCGGTCCCATCCGAAGCCCATGTTGGTGACTTTGCGTTTGCCGAATAGCTTTTTCCATGCCTGCAAGCCCCATTGACGAGGTGTGTAGGTGGGCTCTCCCGCCCAATAGTGGGTGATGGAATTGCCTATCATGACAATCTCGGGATTGGCAGTTCGGTTGCGGCTGATGACGGCGTTGTGGCGTTCGGCCCATTCGTAGGTGTCGGGCTCGCGGCGTTGAGTGACAGGCGCAAAGAGTGGCATGGGGTGGTAGTGGAGTATTTGCTCTATCTTCTTGGTGTAGGCATCGGCGTACAGTTGCATACCGATGTCGGAAGCGTGCCAACCGTCTACTTGAGAGTCTGGGGTCAGTCCGATTTCTTCTTTCGTCAGATAGTAGATGTCTTTCACACTGTCGGCTATCAGCTGGTTGTATGCCTTCTTGATCTCTATGTTGGTGATGTTGCACTCGTTCTCTATCGACGCATTGGTCTTGCCATACATGTATCCGTCGTTCTCTACGAGTAGAATAGGAGCTTTGCTCTTACTGCGAATCTTTTTCACGCCGGCGAGGGTTCTGCTTACGATGCTGTCGTGAATTTGAGACATATTGGGCATGCAATCGAGAATGAACATGCGGGCATCTACTTCGCTGATCAGATCGTAGACGGCAGGATCCATCAGGGCGTTGCCCGAAAAGCCTAAGTTGATGACCGGCATATCGAACCGGCGTTGAAGTATATTGGTCCACGCCATAGCCGGACGCGAAGCCGATGCACCCTGTGCTATAGAAGTGCCGTATACGAGGATGGGCCTTTCGATAGTGATGGGGGCAAATTTGAAATAGCTGTCTGTAGGAACACCGATCTCCATGTGAGTGACGGTGTTGTAGAGCGGCAGGAAGAGACGATATTTGTTGCCTCTTTGGTGAGTGTTGTGGTATGCAAAGCCGCGATAGCGGAAAGAAATGGTATCCGTAGCTTGGCTACCGAAAGTGTAGGCTGCCGGACAAGCGCACCAGTTGGTGATTCCGTCGCAGTCAGTACTATACATATCGAGTCCGCTCACTGCTATAGTCGTGAGGTTGGGCAGTGTGCGACCTCCCGAGCAAAGATACTTGACGGTGATGGAGGGGGCATTGGTGTAGAACTCGATATAGAGTCCGGCACTATTGGTTGACAGTTCCCACACGGCAGGACGGAGTGTGGATTGTGCCCGATTGGGGAAACGATTGAAACTTTTGCCTATTTCCTTATTCCATGCACGTCCTTGTATGTTTGGCGTATCGCCGTCGAGCGGGTTGTACCATTTGGTCTGAGCCCATAGACCTTGTCCCAGTAGCAACGTTGCTACCAGTAGAATAGAATGTAATTTTTTCATGAGTACTATCATTATGTATTAACGTAAACGAAGTATATCTCCAACGATCGGCACATAGTTGCCGTCTTTGTTGTTCAATTTGTACAGGTTCTTGAGGCGCATGGCATAGTGTTGCGAGATGCTGTGCATCGAATCGCCGTTACGAACGACATGGACGATACAGCCTTTGGCGGCATGTCTCTGTTTCTTGTGCAGATAGACAATGTCTCCCGCCTGTAGTGTATAGTCTCTTTGTACGTCGTTGTATTTTGCCAATTTGCGGGCACTGATGCCAAACTCTTCGCTCAGCGCGTCGAACGTATCGCCGTCTCGAGCTACGACATAAGCAATGTCGTTGGCAAGTAGTAGGTTGTGCTTGTAGATAGGCTGGTCTGATTCGGAACGGTGGTGCCGGCGATGTTCTTTGTAGTTTGAACTATCGTATTTGTAGAGCTGGTACTGTTCGATAATGGCAATCAGTCTGTTGGCATACGACGGATCGGTGGCATAGCCTGCTCGTTTGAGTCCCACCGCCCAACCGCGATAATCGGTAATGTCTAAACGGAAGAGGAATTGGTATCGGGGGCCCTTACTTAAAAACAGCGAATGGTCTTCGTACGAATCTCGGGCATTATCGTAAGCTCTGAAGCACTCGTTGGGAGCATCGTCGGTATAATAGGTCGTTTTTCCTTTCCAATACCCGCCACATTTGATGCCAAAGTGATTGTTGAAGTATTTGGCCAGCGTGCTTTGTCCCGCTCCACTTTCGAAGACTCCCTGCGCAAGTGTGATACTGGCGGGAATATGATATTTATGCATTTGTTCGATAGCCATGTCTCGGTACTTCTCGAAATAATCGGAGAACTGAGTGCGTTGCGAATGGGCAGTGTTGCAGACACATAGTAGTGTGCAGATTAATATCAGATAATGGAATGGTCTCTTCATGAATTGAGCTTTTATTTCACAAAGTTCTTAAAAATAATTGGATTTCACAATCTCTTTTCTAACTTTGTAATATTTATTAGCTTACTAAGAAGCTATTTTGAATTTTAAAAAATAATAATATGAAACTGTTTCGAATTCTTTTGGCCTCTTTTTGGCGTATTTCCTGGATTTGTTTCTCGATTTAGCCCGCTAAACCTTCGCAATAAATCCAATAAATTCGTTCAAAAATAGCCTCAAAATACTTTCGATAAAGATTCAAACAGCTTCTAAGATAAAGAATGTAATGAAAGAGTATACGATTACCGCCCATATCCATATTTATCAGTATGAAGAACTTTGTGAACCAGACCGCCAATTGATTGATGCCGCTAAGGAAGCGACAAAGCGTAGCTATGCTCCTTACTCTCATTTTGCTGTCGGCGCAGCCGTGAGACTGTCTGACGGGACAGTGGTGACAGGCTCTAATCAAGAGAATGCTGCTTACCCGTCGGGCCTTTGTGCAGAGCGTACGACGTTGTTTTATGCCAATGCCCGGTATCCGGATCAACCGGTGCAAACGTTGGCTATTGCGGCACGTACTGAAAAAGGATTCGTCGAAAAACCTATTCCTCCATGCGGAGCCTGTCGGCAAGTGATTCTTGAAACGGAAAGCCGATTCAAGAATCCCATCAGAATACTGCTTTCGGGCGAAGAATGTATTTACGAGGTAGCCGGTATTGCCGATTTGCTGCCGTTGTCGTTCGAGGCTTCTTCGATGGAATAAGCTGTTTGCTTTTCATGTGGCCTCCTGTGGTGACGACGACAAACGCAGATTAGGGCTTATTCGTTTGCTAACTTTAAGCTAATCCGATTGACTTTACATTCATAATAACGGCACTTTTTTACAGGAGAAAAATTATTCTTTTTCTTTCTGTATTCTACGTACATTGCGGCGTCTTATGATAAGAGGAACGTCTTCTACGCTGACGTTGCAGGTATCCAGTCCGAATGCTTTAGGTATATTTACTTCAAGACAGTGGAATATATTATATAAATTCATAATAAATTTCTCTCGTAGAGTAGATAAGTTTTCGGTTGAATAGACGCGGTTGATAACAATAAATCTGAAATCTCCTTGGATTTTATTTTGTCGCAATGAAGGGTAGCAGCTTATTAAATCGAACTTTTTATTTTCAATTAAATCCTCTATTATCTGCCTAAAATAAAGGCTGATATAGGGCTGTACCCTAAATCCTAAATGTAGATTGACTTTTGAAAGAGTATCTGGAATGAGTTCTTCGACAGAATATTCTAAGATAGATGGATCGTCTTGATAGTCTACATGTAACAACCAATAATGATCGGCACGTTTGGGATTCTTGTTGATGATGGAATACATTATTTTGCTCTCTATCTCATCGTTATAATTGGCTTTACTCAAATAGACAAGATTCGTGGTGTATTTTGAAATCGTCTCGTCTTTTTTGATGTCTGATATTATTTTATAGTAGGGAGCTATTTTTGTAAATTGTAATTGGTTATTGCGAATACTTCTGGCATTATACCAAACATACATGATGGTGGATACTATTCCGGCGATCAATATGGTAACCCAACCTCCATGGGTGAATTTGAACATATTGGCTGATAGAAATAGTAATTCGATAATCGAGAAAAAGGCTATGAAGGGTATAGCAAATAGTAAGCGTATATGTTTATAATAATGGAGATAGGAGCCAAGCAGCAATGTAGTCATAAGCATTGTAATGGTAATGGACAATCCGTAAGCAGCCTCCATCTTGCTGGAACTTTGGAAGAATAGGATAACAAATATGCAAAGAACGTAAAGAGCCACATTTACGAATGGAATATAGAGCTGTCCTTTGACTTCGGTGGGATACTTTATGGTCTGGCGGGGCCAGAAGTTTAAGTTCATGGCTTCGCTGAAGATGGTGAACGAACCACTAATTAATGCCTGGCTGGCAATAACGGCGGCTATGGTGGCCATAATGACGCCTACGATTAGAAATCCGGGAGGTATGATGCTATAGAATGGATTAATATCTTTGGGCAGACTACCGATGTGGGCAATAACCCAAGCGCCTTGTCCCAAATAGTTTAATATAAGCATCGTTTTCACGAAGATCCAACTGATTCGAATATTCTTTATTCCGCAGTGCCCTAAATCTGAGTATAACGCCTCGGCACCCGTAGTACAAAGGAACACGGCTCCGAGTATTAAAAACCAATTGGGATCTTTGATTAATAGCTCAATGGCATAATAAGGGTTGAATGCTTTCAGTATAAATAGATAATCACCAATCTGGAGAGCGCCTAAAACCCCGATCATAGAAAACCAGAGAAGCATCAGTGGACCGAAGAACTTACCTATAACATTGGTCCCAAATTGTTGTATGAAAAATAAGAGGGTTACGATGGTGATGCATATCGGCACTACGGGCGTAGTAGGATGAATAACTCTTAAGCCTTCAATGGCAGAAACAACCGTAATAGATGGAGTTATTACTCCGTCTGCTATTAACGTACTGGCACCGATAATGGCAAATCCGTAAAGCCATTTCTTTTTGTTTTTTCTAATTAGCGCATACAATGCCAATATTCCACCCTCGCCTTTATTGTCTGCTCGTAGGGCTATTAAAACATATTTGATAGTGGTTTGTATAGTCAATGTCCATATTATACACGAAACAGCACCAATAATGTACGAAGCGTCAATATGTTCATTAACTCCTAGGATAGCCTTCATTACATAGAGTGGTGATGTGCCAATGTCGCCATATACAATTCCCAATGTTACAATAGCACCAATAAGGCTGAGTCTACTTATATTATTTTTATCGTCAGATGATTTCATATCTATTATATCAAATACAACCTGCAAAGGTATTATTATTTTGGCAATTTAGGCTATGATAGATTGAAATTAGCATTCATTAAATAAAAGATCGTGTTGCAATGGCATTTTATCTGAAAGCGTTTCGAGTCTTTATTATATGTTCGAGTACTCTTTTTGTGTCTTTACTCCAAACTTCAGGGGACATCCCATTCGGCATAGATTACATTCTACCGTACCAATATTTCTGAATGTGGTTTTGTATGTGTTTTCTCGGCATCGTTTCTGATTCACTGTCCCATCTTCACGAATGGCGTGAACCGGACAATTATCTATGCATTTGTGGCATTTGGGTAAACAATGGTTTTGAGATAATTCGTCGGAAGGTAAATCGTGTGTTAATAATATTGCTCCTATCGTGAGTTGATTGCCAAATTGTTCATTACATAATATCGTATTTTTCCCCATAAAGCCAATACCGGCAAGCACGCCGATGTGTTTCATTGACAAGAGTCCGTGTGCAGTCTTCGTCTCTTCATCCCAAAAGCCAACAGGTGCATCGCTGGGAATAGGTATAGCATAGCCACCGTATTTGTCTTCTATCATTCTGGCCACTCTAAACAGTATCTGATCGACCATTGGGCAGGACAATTCATTGAAATGTCCGTAAATAAATTGCGGATTAACGAATGAGAGTCCACGTGGTATAGCTATGCCTAGGGCTAAAACAGATTTGCAATCTTTGTAGATATCTGTTGGCAAATAGCCTTTGGGAGCATCTTTGAATCTATCGATGTTGGCAAATCCACACACGTCGGCACCTGCCGATATAGCCATTTGTCTGATGTTTTCTTTCATTTTTAAATTTGGTTGGTTGTTGAATTTATAAATGTGGGACAATTGATGTGGCATCCTTTCAAAAAGGTTATTTTCGCGTGGCAGTCAAGTAAGCTTTTGTTATCCAGCAATCTTTATCATCTTTTATCATACGTTGCCAGCGGAAAGAGTTTGGGGTTATGTCTGAGAAAACCCAACGCAATTTGTTGTTGTTTATTGCTGTCTGTACTATTGTATCGCCTTCGCGATATGCTTCCAAAAGAGTGGCACATCCCCATTCGGTATATAATATATCCCAAACTTTTTTATTAGGATTATACATGCGTATTGTAGTCCCGTATGCGGCGTCTGCTTGAGGGCTGAGATGGCGGGTCTCTCGTGAAGGGCAAATGAAAAGATCCTGGATGGCAAGTCCCTCTAGTATCCATTGAAAAATCCATTCTCCTTTTACGTGTCTGGGAGTAGGAGCATCCATGTTGTCGAACCATTCGAAATCCCATTCGCCTACAAAACAGCCATATAAATTTTCAGTTTCCGGTATCAAAGAACTTTTCTCATGGCTTATTAATGCTTTTACAAATTCATTCATAATATTTCTTTTTTGTATAGTCATTGTTACCTGATAGTTGAAAAAATCAGAATACAATATTCGTAAAAAATAAGTGAACCAGCAAATTGTTTTGAGATAAGTTGTCAACAATGATGAATTTTGTCTTGCAAGCATGTACGTTGTGATGCTGAGAATCATTGTATAAGAGGTTCTTTTGAATTAAAAATTATAATTTGTATATTATAAAATGAAAAGTATCTATATTTGTAATTAAAAATAGATGTTCGTTTTCTTTCTTTGCATCTCAGATGTTGTGTAAACACATGATGCTTTGAGTAACTGCGATTTTTGATAATTGAAAAAAGGGATGAATAAAATGGATGCTCGCAATAGTGTTTCGATGAATCCAGCTTTCACCGAAAGGGATCGGATCTGTCGGGAATTTCAAATGAAAAAATTTGATGTTAAGAAAATAGTACCAGTTGTTACCATGCAAGTCGAAATGAATGTTGATAGACTGCTTTTAGAACGTCAAAGAATAAATGCAACGTCGGATGTACATGTCACAATATATTCTTTTCTATTAAAGAAAATTGCTTCGGCGCTTGTAAAGTATCCCTTATTATATAGCTTGTATTACAAAAAGAAGATAATAACCAGCGAAAGACTTATTCTAAATATTCCGGTATCCATTGATAACCATGTTGAGTATGTGTTTGTTCAGAATCCCGAAAGCAAAAGTGTGGAAGAAATAGCAGTTGAATTACAAAAGGGTCTTTTGCTAATAAGGCAAGGCAAAAATCGGCTTATGAATGCTTTAATGGAGATGGACAAATTGAGTGGACTGCAAACATTGTTATACAAGATGAGGTGCTTTAAAAATCCTCGCTATTTTATTGAACATTTTTATGGCAATTTTCCGGTAACGAATTTTGCAACATTTAATGTGACACAAGGTACAATGGTACTCTCTGAACCAATGGTCGGTGGCTTAGTCATAGGAAAAGTAAAACCGAATGATATGTCGGAAAACTCCTTGAATAAAGGACCTCGTTGCATAACGTTTTCTTTAGCTTTTGACCATCGAGTGATGGACGGAGCTTATGCCGGCGGTTTTCTGAACGAGTTGAAAAAGGAAATAGAGCAATTGTAATTTCAACATTATTTCCTGGTATTGTATACAACATAACGTTCTATCCATATCTTGTGGCCTTTCGATTTCGGATTTTTATCGTTCGAAACTACTAAATGTAATGAATGTGTGCCTGACTTTAGTCCTAAAATATGGAAAATATGCGAACGGTTGTCATTGTATTTTCCGGCATCTTCGCGATAGTATGTATCTATCTGTTGTGCAAATTTCCCATCAACATAAACATCGGCACGTCCTCCATCTACATTCCAACTGCCCAGTAATGTGACTCCGGTACCTTTGAAAGAAATAGTTACCGATGCTCCCGGTTCGGAAGTCATTTTAAAGAGGTCGGGGTCTCCGTCTCCGTAAACAAAGTTAGACCATTTGCCTTTCAAGTCCCATTTTGTAGAATTTGTTGCCTGAACATAATAGCTCATATACATGTTGGGGAAAGATTGTTCTAATTTCCCTTTGAAAAGAGGCTTCTGAATTTTAATAAGATACTTGTCTCCATCTATTCTACCACCGTTTGCTTTGACATTTTCATTCATGAACAAAAGCGTTTGTGCAACAGTCTTGTTAAAAGAATAGGTCGTATGAGAAAAAGTTTCATCGGCAATGGATGGTATGCATGATTTGAATCTATCGGGTATATTGGAATAGCCTTTCATAACTCCCAGAATAGCTGTCGCGTTGGAAGAATTGCAATCTGTATCTTGTCCGCATCCAATGGTTACTTTCATTGTCTTCTCAAAGTCTCCTTCTCCGTATAGTAAACCAATGGCAATGAATGCACCATTGATCTTTGCATCAATATTGAAATCGTGGAAGGGAACGCAAATGTCTGTATTGCCCCATTTTTGTTGTATAAATTGCCATGTCTTTTGCCAATCGGTAGGGTGAAGCTTATATTGGTTGATAACATCATTAATACATTTTGCATAAGTACTTTTTGATGGTATTGTTTTTAATGCATTCGAAACTAATTGTATCGGATTGTCATTAAAAAAAGCCAAGGCATGCATCGATGAGATAAAAATACCACCATATAAACCATCCCCATAAGACATCATACGCCCTATTCGATTGCAGATCAGAGCCGACGATTGTGGCATTCCAGGACTAATAAATCCCAAGAAGTCAGAATCAATTTGAAAATCGATATCATCTGCATGCATATTGTATTTAGGTGTTCCGGATAATGGCGGCATGATTCCATCCAAATAATTCTTACGGCATTGCAGATTGGCATGGCACAACGAAAATTCGGCATTTGCTAAGCCTTCTGCCAATTTTGTGCAGGAAACATTTAGACCATATTTTTCCATGATCATCATGAGGCTCACTTGCCCGTAAATATCATCTTCTTGGAGAGACTCTTTTACCATATCGGGAGTCCATGGTATTTGGCCATCATATATTTTTCCCACAGCCTTATATTCCATCTCATGTCCGCGGGCCACACCAATCATTTTCCCGGCCCAACCTCCGGCTATTTTGTCCTTTAGCTTTTCTTTCGTTATGGTTTTATATGTGTCTTTTGCGTTGATTGAAAGAGGACAAACGAACACTAATATCATTAATAGCCAGAGCTTTTTCATTGGAAATTATTTATTTATTGTTTTATTGCACAATGCGAATTGAACATCAAGTCTATCGTATATAATTTTCTGCAATATTCGTCAAAAAAATCCGGATAATCAAAAGAAACGGTTAAAAGATGATGGTCTCTACTTGCTAATTCGTGTGCATATTTATAGTTTAGATTTAAACATTTATGATGATTTGTTCACTACTGTGAGTCCTCTACAAGCAACTGGTAAAACACAATCGCCTCAACAAATCAGTGTCGTCCTTATCTTTCTAAAACCACATATGTTCCTAAAACTGTTGACGTCCGTATGTTTTCAAAGAAACTTAAGGACGTCACTAGAAAAACTAACATACGACAATTTTGACTTATAATTGTGTGTTACACGGGATGAAGTCCTATTAACTTTTATCGGACAGTAATATTAAACAATTGCGAAACATTATTATGTAAAAGTAGTAAAAAACGGCAAATTCGCCCCAAATATATAGCCGCATTTCATAAAAGAAATGCGGCTATATAATGCCATACAGCGTGTTTTTAGTATGTGATCCGGGTGGGAGTCAAACCCACGACCTTCAGAACCGGAATCTGACGCTCTATTCACTAAGCTACCGGACCAAAAACGCAGACAAAATTAGAAAAAATATATGCTCTATCCTAATTATTCGGTGCTTTTTATGTGGCAAACTTTTAAAACTCGCTGGTGAAATGGAACTTGATGCGTTTAAAATCTTGTTGAGCCATTTGTAATACATAATTTGAGTCGGCAAGAAATACATCACGTCCATCACGGTCTTTGGCCATGTATTGGTATTTACGCTTTTTGAAAGCATCAAGTTCTTCTAGATCGTCACTCTCTATCCAGCAGGCTTTGTATAGGCTTAATGGTTCCCAACGGCATGATGCGTTGTACTCATTGAGTAATCGATATTGAATTACTTCAAATTGTAATTGGCCTACTGTGCCGATAATTTTACGATTGTTGAATTGATTGACAAATAATTGAGCAACACCTTCGTCCATAAGTTGGTCTATACCTTTGGCCAGCTGTTTTTGTTTCATCGGATCTTCGTTCTCTATATATTTGAACATCTCCGGCGAAAAGCTAGGTAGTCCTCTGAAGTGAAGTTGTTCTCCCTCAGTAAGAGTATCTCCTATTTTGAAAATGCCATTGTCGGGTAATCCGATTATATCTCCTGCATAGGCTTCATCTATAGTCGTCTTGCGGCGTGCCATGAACTGGGTAGGTGATGAAAAGCGTACTGTTTTATTGTGGCGTATGTGTAAGTAGGGAGTATTTCGGGTAAACTTTCCGGAACAAATTTTACAAAATGCAACACATGAGCGGTGGTTCGGATCAATATTTGCCATTATTTTGAAGATGAACCCCGTAAATTTAGGTTCTTCAGGATTAACCATGCGCTCTAGTGCCTGAACAGGTCGAGGCTTAGGGGCTATTTCGACAAAGCAGTCTAATAGTTCTTGCACACCAAAATTGTTGAGCGCAGAACCGAAAAAAACGGGAGCTATGTCGGCTCTGAGGTAATCGTCTATCACAAATTCCGGATAGACACCATCAACCAACTCAAGATCGTTGCGCAGTCTTTTAGCTTCGTCATGGCCTATGTGGCTATTCAATTCATCGCTATTCAAGTCTACTTCTACCTTTTCCGTGACTACTTGTTTGGATGGCTTGAAAAGGTTCAATCTATTTTCGTAAATATTGTAGACTCCTTTGAAACGCAAGCCTTGTCCAATGGGCCAGGAAAGCGGACGTACGCTTATGAGAAGTTCTTTTTCGAGTTCGTCGAGCAGGTCGAAAGGATCACGCCCTTCACGGTCCATTTTGTTGATGAAGATAATAACCGGTGTATTTCTCATTCTACAAACTTCCATCAATTTGCGCGTTTGTGCTTCAACGCCTTTTGCTCCGTCAATCACAATGATAACGCTATCTACAGCTGTCAATGTGCGGAAAGTATCTTCTGCAAAGTCTTGGTGACCGGGTGTATCCAGAATGTTGACTTTATAGTCTTTATAGTCGAATTCCATAACCGAAGTAGAAACTGAAATTCCACGTTGCTTTTCAATTTCCATCCAGTCGCTTGTAGCAGTTTTCTTGATTTTATGACTTTTTACTGCACCTGCCACTTGTATTTGACCACCGAAAAGCAGTAACTTCTCGGTTAAGGTTGTTTTACCGGCATCGGGGTGCGATACGATAGCAAAAGTTCTTCTTCTATCTATTTCGTTTATATCCATATAAAATAAATTGCGTATAAAAATGGGTAGCTATTTCATTCTATTCAGGCAGTGTTGTAAGCTGTCTTCCCATTGGGGTATCTCTATGTTGTAAGTCGTTTTAATCTTTGTCTTATCGAGTACGGAGTAGGGGGGGCGGTATGCTATAGCCGGATATTCGTCTGTATGCACCGGATGAATCTTACAGGTTGTTATACCCGCTGTGCGATGAATAGCCTTTGCAAAGTCATACCATGAGCAGACTCCTTCATCCGAAAAATGATAAATGCCCGGTATGGCGCCTTTTTCTATAATATGGAAGATGGCTTGAGCTAAGTCGTGTCCGTAAGTTGGTGTACCGATTTGATCGAATACGACGTTCAGGCTATCTCGTTCCCTACCTAGTCGTAACATTGTTTTTACAAAGTTATTTCCAAAAGGAGAGTAAAGCCATGCGGTACGTAAAATAACACACTGATGGCAAATACTCATAGCATTGATTTCACCTGCCAATTTTGATGCTCCATATACCGATTTGGGGTGGCATTTATCATCTTCTCTATATGGAACGTAACTTCTGCCATCATATACATAGTCGGTCGAAATATGTATTAAAGTTGCTCCTACCGTTTCGGCAGCATGGGCCAAGTACTGTGGCGCCAGTCTATTGAGTCTATCGCATAATAACCGATTGGCATTGTCTTCCGCTTTGTCGACAGCCGTGAATGCTGCACAATTTATGATAAACTTAATATCATTGTTGTTTACGAAATCAATTACATTCTGTTCATCACAGATGTCCAACTCCTGAATATCTGTGAAAAAATAGTTGTTTTCAGTATGTTCTTTGGCGATTAGTCTGATTTCATTTCCTAATTGCCCATTGGATCCGGTTACTAAAATATTCATCTTCTAATTTATAAAGCTACCATTCAATTTCGTTTTTGCTATCTTTATCATAATAATTGGCAAGCATGGACAAAAAGTTACTGATAGCATCGATCGCTTTTTGTGTCTCTTTTGTTATCTCTTTCTTTTGTAGGCGCAGTAACAATATTCCATACATTGCTTCGAAACAAGTTTCAATTTCCGATTCTTCTTTCTTACTGCTCTTTTTTCGAAGTTCTATGATGAAAGGTAGTGCTTTATAGTATGCTGCATGATAAAAAGGAAATTGAGTTGTCGCCAGCAGATTGCCATGAAGCTCTTCTAGTTCTAATATAACATTTTTATTGATTTGCAAATGTCCTTTCTCGTTGACGCCTTCTGCGTGCATCATGTTTATGAGGTTATCATACCATTCAATCAATTCTTCTTTTTCCGTTTGGTTGAGATTAAAGCCTGATATTACATTATCTGTCATCTTATCAATATCGCAATTGTTAGCCCTTATGAGGTCTTCGACTTGCCACATATAAATGAGATATTCCGCAATGTTTTTCTCTTTGAGTTTGTCTGCTATTTTTTTCATTTTCTTTTCTCCGTCTTTTTAATATAATGATTCTCCTAAAAAAGTGAATATTAAGCCGATAACAGAAAAAAGCATAACAAGTATTCCAAAAATACGGTTGATGATCCAAATACCACGAAGATTAAAGTGTTTACGCACTTTGTTAATGACAAAAGTGATGAGAAGCCACCATGATATAGCTCCGATGGCAATAGCTATATAACTTGTCACAGCATCGAAGAGGACTACACCATGCTGGACTACTGCAAATCGGGCAAAAAGACCTATAAATAGAAATATGATAAGAGGATTGCTAAAACATACGACGAAAGCTGTAATAAAATTGTGAACATAGGTGCCTTTCGGGTTGTTTTGATTGATGGGGTGAAGAGATTTCACCGGATTGGTTCGGAAAGTATAATAGCCAAATGCCAATAGCATAAGACTACCCAATAACTGTAATATAAAGACATTCTTGTTAATGTAGTCGGTCACGAAACTCATACCATATCCCGTAAGTAGTGCATAACACATATCGCTTAGCGTAGCTCCTAATCCGGTAACAAAACCATACCAACGTCCTTTATTAAGAGTGCGCTGGACGCATAATACGCCAACTGGTCCCATTGGAGCAGATACGACAACCCCAATGATGAAGCCTTTGAATATGATATCTAATATCGTTTCAATCTGAATCATAGCGCAAATATCGAGCTTTTTTACGGAATCTTAGTTATCTATTAACTTTTTTTCCATACTTAATGACAAAAATAGAATTAGATAACTATGAATAACATTTTTCTTATGATGATACTTTCCATAAACCTTGAGATGTTGAGGAAAATATAAATCAGAAAATATTATTCATAATTATCTATTTATGTTGCCTGTCTTGATGTTCAATGATAATCTACATCCATGTGATAATCCCATTGAGGAAAGTATAGGTTACCACCGCTCCATTCTACTTCACCCCGTTGGAAATCGACCGTTTCGCTTCTTGGATATTTTTTTGCTGGTGATAGAGCTCCTGAATAGTCGTTATTCACAATGAGTCTGTATGAATCGATGCCTCCTAAGAAAAAGAATTCTGCAACTTTGTTGTCAGGTAAGAAAGTCGGTATGCCGAATGATTGATCAACCGGTACCCAGCCTATTCCTTGAAAGTAAATTTCGGCCCAGTCGTGTAGGTTGTTTTCGTGGGGATGAATCATAAATCCACTTTGAAAATGAGCAGGTATGCCGCTCGCTCTGCACAATGTGATAAATAGTAGGCTGACCTGACCGCAATCTCCGTGTTTATTGGCTAATACATATTCCGGAATGTTTGGAATAGTGGAATATTCGCGTGCCGAAGCCCATGGAAAGCGATCATTTATCCAGCGATATATACGTTGTGCTTTGATGAGTGGGTTGTTTGTTCCTTTTGTCAAATTGGCTGCAAGTTGACGTATTTGAGGAGTAAAGATGATATGAGTAGCTCTCTGCGAGGTGTACTTTTGGTAGATAGTCGAAGCGGTATCATATGGTTGGATATCTTCTGGTTTCAAAGGATGCCATTCTCCATAAATGGTATATTCGAATTTCTCCTGGAAAACGGTGGGCTTGCCTTTCGAAGCATATTTCTCCATATAAAGCGTGGAGTGAATGCTATCTGGGGGAGATAACATGAATTTCGGTTCACTGACAGAAATAAGGCGGACATTTTTTTGACGTGCAATATCCGTTCTCGGATAAGGCAGCCAGCATCGGATTAGTTTACCGTTGGGCACTGCATCCGCATTCACAGTTAGGGTATAAGTTATTGTGATGTGTTTTGGCTCTGCAAGATAATTGCCGTGTGACTGATTTACAGATGCCATAATGCCAGGAATGTTTTTATAATCATCTAAATGCCAGCCTTCCAGACTTTGATACTGTTTTTCTTTCTCAGCTTTTATATGTTGGCAGGTAGAATCTATACGAAACAAATTAGGTCCGGCATTGCGGAAATATCGTTTTTCTCCGTCAAGGGTCATGCATTCCAAAGCACCGCTCTTTTCCCACGACTGCATTTGTTCTTCAGTGACATCTGGAATGTATTTCTTTATATAATCTTTTACTTGAGATTTGGTAAGACAGAAATCGGTAAGCAGGCGTTGGTGATAATCTTTGTTCCAGCTATAGCTTCCTGCACCTCCTTTTGAAGAGCAAGCACATACAATCACTAAAAGTAATATAGCACCCAATAACTTTCTCATGTGTTTTTATAATTTTCTCAATCCCAATCCGGGAAGATCATTCAACGTTATCTTGCCTTTCTCGACTGTCATTCCTTTAAAACGATCGTTCGCTATAAGCAGATTACCGTCCAAGTCGCAGAAGTCAGCGAGTGGAGAAAGCTGAGCGCAAGCACTCACTGCACACGATGTCTCGGTCATGCATCCCAACATCACTCTCAGACCCAAGGCATGAGCAAGTGTTGTCATTTTCCATGCTTCACGCATTCCTGTGCATTTCATTAGCTTTATGTTTACTCCATGGCAGGCCCCTTTTACTTTCAATATATCTGGAATTCGTTGTACCGATTCGTCCAGATAGATTGGCAATGGACTTGCCTCAGTAATCCATGCAATGTCATCTAGTTGCTCTTTTGGCATCGGTTGCTCTACCATGACTATACCATGTTCTTTGAGCCAATATATCATGTCTAGAGCCTGATGTTTGTCTTTCCATCCTTGATTGGCATCGACAGCGATAGGTAGGTCTGTTACAGACCGTATGGTCTCTATCATTTCTTTATCATTGTCGCGTCCTACTTTGACTTTTAGTATATTAAATTTGTCTGCACATTCTTTAGTTTTGCTCCGAACAACGTCCGCAGTGTCAATACCTATAGTGAAAGTTGTAGAAGGCGCTTTAGATTTATCAAGCCCCCATATTTTCCACCATGGTGCACCAAGCAGTTTGCCTACCAAGTCGTGAAGAGCGATATCAACTGCAGCTTTTGCTGCCGTATCGCCAGGGTTGATATTGTCTATATAAGATAGAATATTTTCCATTTGAAACGGGTCATTGAATTGCTCTAAATTTACCTTTCTTAAAAATGTAGAGACCGATTCTACCGATTGACCAAGGTAAGGCGGCATAGATGCTTCGCCATAACCAGTTATTCCGTCGTATTCTATTTGGCATTGTACGTCCGGCGTTGTAGTTCGAGAGTAAGAAGCTACCGTAAAAGTATGGCGTAACTTAAGTTCATACGGGAAGAATGAAAATTTCATTTTTCCTCCTTTACCATGATGACCTACAGAAAAGATGGAAGGTGCCGAAGCACCAAAGGCATTGTTCAGAGACAAGCCTGTGCCGACTGCTGCAAGAGCAGCTGTTTTAATAAAATCTCTACGGTTCTGCATTTTATTTATAAAATGGATTAGTTATTGTTGTATTGATATTAGGTTCTTTATTTAAATAAGGTAAGAAGCGAACTGCGTGAAGACGTCTTTCTAAGTCATAGGCATCATAGTTCGTATCTTTTGGGTTGAAACTGCTTTCGTGCACGTCGCCAAGAGAGTGTATGAAATGTTGGTTGCCTACATAAATTCCAACGTGTGACACGTGCTCTTTTTTGTTACCGACAGCTTTACGTCCGAAAAATACTAAATCACCCGGTTGTAGATTGCTACAATCAGGAGCAATATCTATGTGCTCGCCGATATATGCCATTTGCGAAGCGTCGCGGGGAATGATTATGTCGTGTAGAAATAGAACCGTACGTACAAATCCACTGCAATCGGCTCCTTTTGCCGAATTGGCTCCCCACATATATGGAATTCCCATTAATGTATATGCGGTGCGGATTATTGATGCAGCATCTTGTTTAAGGCTGCTTCTCCATTCTCTTTCAGGTATAGAACTATTTTTAGCGATATAGCCTATACGTCCATTAGGGTAGCATACTTTATAGAAGTCGCCTTCTGTGCCTTCCCATTTAAGTCGGTCTCCACTTACAATGTCCGAAACTGTTTGAGAATGAGTGTCGGGTTGTGAATAGACAAATCCGTAATGCGAAGTGACTACGATTTTTTCAGAACGGTTCCAATTATCGTATTCTGTCTTTGTCATCGGAGTGATACCGGCATGAATAACCCACCCTGTATATAAATCGGGCGTTTGTACTCTATAAAACATTCCGTCTTGGATGATGTGTACCGGCATCCCAAGTAGTGCTTGAAGTGATAGCTCTGCGGAAAAGTCATCGGCGGTACGCACATTGCACACCGACACATCGACAACCCCATAGCTCTTCTCGCCGACTGAGGCGTCTGGTAATAGCACAATGCTGTCAGTCACCTTTTTTCCAGTTGCAGCAAGACGTTGCAACAAAACTTTTTTTGCTTCAGCGGACATGGTATAACCTTTTATAGTAATGCCTTTTTTGCCATTACTTATCGATTTGATATCATAAACTGAAAGTCGGCTATCAGGGATAAAATCTTTCTTTGTTTTCGAAATGATATTATCTATTTCGCTTTCATCATTACTGGTAGCCGATTTATTAGTAGAGCAAGCTAGCAAGCTCAAAACGGGCAGAAACGCGTAGAATAATAAAATCTTCTTCATCTCTATATTAAAAAATGATACTGAATATTAAAAGAGGGCTTATAGGGTAGCAAAGATAGTAATATTTTTTGTTTTATCTTATTTTTCAAATAAAATATGTACTTTTGTGTCGACAGTCGGTCGGTTTGTCGCTTGCACTTATGGTGTATGAGGAAAGTCCGGGCAACATAGAGCATTCCACTTCCTAACAGAAAGCTATTTGCGAGGGTAGAGTAACACAGAAGAAAATAACCGCCATATTACTATGGTAAGGGTGAGAAGGTAGGGTAAGAGCCTACCGGGCGGGTGGTGACATCCGTGCCGTGTGTCTTGGAAGTTGTAAGATCATGTATACTGACGTTATGAGGGCTGCTCGCTCCATGTCAGAGGGTAGATCGCTAAAGCGGCTTGGTGACATTCCGCTCAGATAAATGACAGACATTTCGTTTGCGAAAAGACAGAACCCGGCTTATAGACTGACTGTCTTTTTTATTTTGGCGTACAACAGCACTTGACTATATGATGATAAAGGTGAAAACATCTAAAGTGTTGAAGTTTATCACGGAAGACATCTGGCATGATTCTGATGGTAATATTTCAAAGACAAGGAAGAACTTCTATACCAGTTTGAAGACGCTCTATCTTTGTATTAAACGTTTTGTGGATGAACGCTTGGTAGTGAAAGCATCTGCCTTGACTTATAGTACATTGCTCGCTATTGTTCCTCTTTTTGCTATTTTGTTTGCCATTGCTAGAGGTTTCGGCTTCGATAGAATGATGGAAGATCAGATTCGTATCAGCCTTGCGGGGCAAGGTGAAGCGACTGACTACATCCTCGAATTTGTGAAACGATATTTGGCACAGACGAAGAATGGTATTTTTATCGGTGTGGGTTTGATACTGTTGTTGTGGACTGTTATTAATTTGTCGGCAAATATAGAGAAAACTGTCAATCAAATATGGCATGTCAAGAAAGGTAGAAGTGTCTATCGTAAGATTACAGATTATTTTTCAATGTTCCTGCTTATTCCTATTTTGATAGTTGTATCTGGAGGTTTATCCATATTTTCGATGACGATGTTGCGCTCAATGGCTTCATTCGATTTGTTGATGCCTATTGCCAAGTTTCTATTCCAACTTCTTCCTTTCGTGTTTACTTGGGGTGTATTCATCGGCTTCTATGTCTTCATGCCCAATACCAAAGTGAAGATACGCTATGCTATCATTCCAGGTATTTTAGCCGGTTCGGCTTTTCAAGGGTTACAATTCTTGTATATTGCCGGCCAGGTATCAGTTTCAAGCTATAACGCTATTTATGGTAGTTTTGCTGCATTGCCGTTGCTATTGCTATGGATGCAGGTTTCGTGGTCAATATGCTTGTTTGGTGTGCAAATGACTTATGCTTCACAGAATATCAAGAATTTTAGTTACGATAAAGATACTCGCAATATCAGTCATCGTTACTTTTGTTTTGTCTGCATTGTTATCACTTCACTTATTGCCAAACGTTTTGAAAAGGGTCAAAAACCTTACACTGCGGAAGAACTATCCAATGAGAATCGTATACCAATTCGGCTGACGAAGCAAGTATTGAATACACTTCAAGATTTAAATTTGCTTCACGAGGTGTTGAGTGATGAGAAAAGCGAAGACATAGCCTTTCAACCATCTATCGATATATATCAGCTAAGCGTAGGCTTGGTTATGAATCGTATTGAAACCAACGGATCGGAAGCTTTCAGGATAGATAAGATACACCGTTTTAATCCTCATTGGCAAATATTGAAAGACCATGAAGATGCTTCATTCGAGAAGCTCAATCAAATACTCGTAAAAGACTTGTAGTCTCTCTAACTTCAAAAATTCTATCGCTCTTGCGCTATGTTTAGCGGATCATTACATCGGTGGCACCAAAACCATATTCTTGAAATGAAGCGTCCTGCCAGGTACTGGAGTAATTGTGTTTGTTCTTTAATTCATTGATGAGGGCCGTGCGCAAAACGCCGTTGCCTTTTCCATGGATAAAAATGATATGCTGCCCATGTTGTCCTTCATACTGCTTCATCGTTTCGCGAAATTTGTCCAACTGATAGTTGAGTATTTCACTGTTGCTCATGCCGACAGTCGAATCGAGTAGCTCTTCAATATGTAAGTCTATAATTAATTTTTCGGACTTATTCTTTCGCTCTTTTAGAATAGCAGGTGTAGAACTTGGTTCTTCTGAACGTTTTGGACTGACCATTTGTCGTTTTAGCTCCTCTGCCGATATTTTGAATTGCTTGTAAGGTATGTTGTCTTTTACTATATGATAGATCATGGCCGGTTGTTCGAAGAAATCAGACTGGTCGAAACAATGCATTTTGTAGAACTTCACGGTGTCGAGATGCAGCGCCACATCGAAAGCGGGGTGTAATTCAAAAGCTTTCTCTTTCTTATAGGCCATTAGCTGTACACATATATGTTCCAGTTCATTCAGATCACTTTGCATGAAACTTTCAAGCCATGTTTTCATATTGGGAGCTATTTCTCCTTTAGCGCGTACTTTCCATGCTTTGTTTTCGCCGCTCATGTATATATACTGCAAATAATAATTGCTGTCGTTCACGAGGTAAGCATCGAAAGATGTCGCATTTATAATCTTGATGTCTTCCGGCACATAAGCCAATGAGACATTAAGTATCTCGCCACCTTTTAATTCTAGGACCGGTGCTTCGAAAGCTAAGTCTTCCTCTTCTTCTTCGTAACTTGTGTGTATGGGTATTCTTTTGCTTCCTATTGATTTTTTATTCTCTTTGGGCTGTACGCGCTCTAAATTATCATTGTCGGTGTCGATTACAACAACTTCTTTTTTGTTTACAGGAACATCAAAGCCGTCAGCATCTTCTACCAAAACCAGGTCTTTTCCTTGAAACCCTTTAATAATCCCGCCTCCCACTTCGTTTAGAAAGCGTACTTTATCACCTATTTTCATCTCTTCTAGTTTTTTATTCGAATATCTCCGCAAATATCCGTAATTTTGCCGAATAAAAGAAGGAAAATGATGAAAGAAAATCCAAAGCACATTCATATTAGTGATTTTGATTACGAACTTCCTGACGAAAGGATTGCGAAGTTTCCACTTCCTGAACGCGATCATTCCAAACTTTTGCTCTATCGTCACGGTGAAGTGAGTGAAGATGTTTTTACTTCGCTCCCTGAATATATTGAAGCGAACGAGTTAATGATATTCAATAATACTAAGGTTATTCAAGCCCGGCTTCATTTTCGCAAGGAAACCGGAGCTCTAATAGAAGTCTTTTGTCTCGAGCCGGTAGTTCCGGCTGATTATGCTCTTAATTTTCAGCAGACATCACATTCGGGTTGGCTCTGCCTTATAGGAAATTTAAAGAAATGGAAAGAAGGGACATTGCATCGTCAACTCACTATTAAAGGTCTTCCTGTAACGCTTTCTGCCACTCGTGGCGAATGTCGGGGAACAAGCCACTATGTAGAGTTCTCGTGGAATAATGCCGATATTACTTTTTCCGATATTCTTGAAGAATTTGGTGAACTGCCTATTCCGCCTTATCTGAATAGAGAAACAGAAGAAAGTGATAAAGTAAACTATCAAACGGTATATTCTAAAATCAAAGGTTCTGTGGCAGCTCCTACTGCCGGCTTGCATTTTACGGAAGACGTGATGGAGCACTTGCGTCAGAAAAACGTGGAATTGGAAGAATTGACTTTACATGTTGGTGCCGGAACTTTCAAACCTGTGAAAAGTGAAGAAATAGAGGGACATGAGATGCATACCGAATGGATTTCGGTATCGCGGCATACATTGGAGCGCATTGTTGAACATGGTGGACAGGTCGTCGCTGTCGGCACTACATCGGTGCGTACTCTGGAAACGTTGTACTATATAGGTATTATTCTTCAGGGCAATCCCGATGCTAACGAAGACGATTTGTACATAAAACAATGGTATCCTTATTCGATTCCAGAGGAGAAAGAGCTTACATCTGTGCAAGCATTACAAAATATTATCGACTATCTCGATCGCCATCATCTTGAAGTACTTCATTCTTGTACTCAGATTATCATTGCGCCCGGCTATACCTATCATGTCGTTCGTAAGATGATAACAAATTTCCATCAGCCCAAGAGCACTTTGCTACTTTTGGTCTCGGCATTTGTCAATGGCGATTGGAAGAAAATATATCGTTATGCCTTGGCTCATGGTTTCAGATTTTTAAGCTATGGCGATTCATCGCTGCTTATTCCATAAGATTGATTTAAATACACCATTATGAAGGATAACGAAAAAGAAGTATTGCCTATCGTAGACGAAAATGGACAGATTATAGCATCGGCAACTCGTGGTGAATGCCACAATGGGAGTATGTTATTGCATCCTGTTGTCCACTTGCATGTGTTTAACTCGAAGGGTGAACTTTACCTGCAACTGCGGCCCGATTGGAAAGATATTCAACCGGGTAAATGGGATACTGCTGTAGGGGGGCATGTGGATTTGGGAGAGAACGTGGAACAGGCATTGAAAAGAGAAGTGCAAGAAGAACTTGGTATTACCGATTTCGAGTCGGAAACAATGACGCAGTATGTCTTTCAGTCTGCTCGAGAAAAAGAATTGGTCTTCGTGCATCGTACAGTTTATGACGGCAAGATAACGCCAAGCGGAGAATTGGCCGGAGGGAGATTCTGGTCGATACAAGAAATCAAAAATAATTTGGGTAAAGGCGTTTTTACTCCCAACTTTGAAAGTGAAGCGCAACGTATAGAATTGCTGAAATAAATGTCCGAAAGAATACATTTAAGAATAGATGAGACGGATGGACTTCCTTTGAAAGAACGTGTTTTTGCTGTCCTTTCAATAGGCTTTGCTCTTTGTATGTCTGTGCTGGATGTCAATATAATGAATGTGGTTCTGCCTACCTTGTCACACGATTTCGGTACGACACCTTCTATGACGACTTGGATCGTTAATATTTATCAGCTTGCTATTGTTATTTCCTTGCTCTCTTTTTCTGCACTTGGTGAGATATGGGGTTACCGTAAGGTTTATCTCTCCGGTATCTTTTTCTTTTGCATCACCTCGTTGATCTGCGCATTGTCTGGCGATTTTCTGACATTGACTGTTGCTCGTTTCTTTCAGGGATTGAGTGCTGCGGCATTGACCAGTGTGAATACGGCACAGTTAAGGTATATATATCCTAAAAATAAATTGGCTAGGGGTATGGCGATCAATGCTATGATTGTGGCTATTTCGGCAGCTGCCGGACCTACAGTGGCTGGAGCCATTCTTTCTATTGCTTCTTGGCATTGGCTTTTTGCTATTAATATACCACTGGGCCTTATATCCCTTGTGTTGGGTATACGCTATCTGCCTCGTCTCGAAATACGAAATAAACATCGTTTCGATTATGTCAGTTCTATTGCCAACGCATTGTTTTTCGGATTGCTTATTTACTCTCTTGAGGGCTTTGCACATAAAGGAACGCATACTCATTTGTTTCTGTTTTTAACTATCGTCGCGGTAATAGGGGCATTTTATATTCATCGGGAGTTGCATCAGAAATCCCCGTTGTTGCCGCTCGATCTATTGCGTATACCCATATTCAGCCTTTCTATTGTTACATCCATTTGTTCGTTTTCGGCTCAGATGTTGGCAATGGTTTCGCTTCCTTTTTTCTTTCAAGATACGTTGGGCTATAATGAGGTGCTTACGGGTATGCTGCTTACTTCATGGCCGCTTACTACTTTGTTTGCAGCGCCTTTGGCTGGAGTCCTTTCCGATAGGATACATCCGGGCATATTAGGTAGTATTGGTATGGCGGCCTTTTTCATAGGATTGGTGTCTCTTTCATTTATCGATGCGAATACTCAAATTATTACCATTGTTCCCAGACTTATGCTATGCGGCTTTGGTTTTGGATTCTTTCAAACGCCCAACAATGGTACTATTATATCTTCCGCTCCATCTAAACGTTCGGGTGGAGCTAGTGGTATGCTAGGAATGGCTCGATTGTTAGGGCAAACTACCGGTACGACAATGGTGGCTTTATTGTTGGGAATGATCATTTCGCCTGAGAGAGGAGCTGTTACCTGTTTACTGGTTGGGGCTGGATTTGCTCTTTTGGCTGCTGTTATCAGTAGCTTGCGGTTGTCTCAGCCATCTACGCTTAAAAGAAAATGAGATAATGTTACGATAAAAAAAATCCCATCTCAACTTAAATATTGTAGAGATGGGAAAAACTAACTTTGCGGAGAAAGCGGGATTCGAACCCGCGAAACCCTTTAGGGGTTTACACGCTTTCCAGGCGTGCCTCTTCAACCACTCGAGCATCTCTCCTTTTGCATGGAGTATAACAAAACAAATACGGTGGCCGTCTTTTGTCAATGCGGGTGCAAATGTATCTCTTTTTCTTTGTCTAATGGAATATTGGTCTATGTTTTTAATGTATTTTAATAAATAAGGAGGATTATCTTCTGTATCGTAATAATATTGTGCAGAGATGTTCCTTTTTGGGTAGAAAGAATTATATTTGCTATGATAATAAAAGATAGGTGTATGAAACATTTTTTATTGACTTGCTTTGTTGCAGTTCTTGTGTGTGTGGCGCAAGCAACTCGGGCTGCCATTGGTGATAGTATCGTTTCGCCGGCCAAGATTAAGCAGACAGTTATAAAATTGCCTAATAGTTATAAAGAGATAAGTAGGGTAGTGAATTATAGCTTTACGCATCCAGATGTGCCGAAAGCGTTTGACGGTTGTCGCATTGCTTTCATTTCAGATACGCATTACAAAAGTTTGTTTGATCAAAAAGGTTTGCCTTCGCTTACTAGACTACTGCGTGACCAGAACCCGGATCTTTTACTTATGGGGGGCGATTATCAGGAAGGTTGTCAATATATAGAAGAATTATTCGATTCTATTAAAGCGGCAAAGCCTCCATTGGGTATCTACGCCGTATTGGGCAATAATGATTATGAACGTTGCACCGATGATATACGCCGGTCAATGGCCGTTCGTGGAATCCATCTTTTGGAACAAAAATGTGATACGATTTATCGGGAGGGTACCCGTCTAATATTGGCTGGTATTGAAAATTCTACAGCAACCGATGCAGCTACAATAAAGAGAATTGTAGAATGTCCTACGATCTCTCTTCACGATAAAGATTTTGTTATTTTGCTGACTCATACTCCTGATTATGTAGAAGATCATCTTACTACGAATACAGATTTGGTGCTTGCCGGCCATACTCACGGAGGACAAGTGCTCATTTTCGGCCATGCACCGAAGGTCCCTTCGAAATATGGTGAAAGATTTCTAACCGGATTGAAATATACTTCTCAAGGTGTTCCAATAATTATTACCAATGGTATTGGCACTTCCAGGATACCCATAAGGTCGGGTGCTCCTGCCGAAGTGGTGATTATTACGCTTCATTCTGCCGGTACCGATGTACGGTAACCTAAATGTTGTTCTTTATGCGTTTGCATAAGCTAAAACAAGGTTCTTAACATGACATGAATGTCTTTGCGTCGTAAAACCACATATGCTCCTAAATTTGTTGACGTCCATACGTTTTCTGAAAAACTTAAGGACGTCACCGAAAAAACTAACATACGACGATTTTGTAGGATATAGACGCTCTTTTTAAAGCTTCTATTCCTTTAATTATCAGCCTATTTTGGCTCTGTCGTGCATTATACTAAATAGAGAAGGTTGTACTTGCAAGTACAGCCTTCTCTATTTAGTATAATGATAAGAATATCGAATAATCGATTTCTTTTAATATGCGAATATCGGATATTTCACCATCATCTCATTAACGTGTGCACGTACTTTTGCGATAACAGCTTCATTCTCTACATTCGACAGAACCGTTTCTATCATTTCTGCTATCTCGCCCATCAATTCTTCTTTGGCACCGCGGGTTGTAATAGCTGGAGTGCCAAGACGTATACCTGATGTTTGGAATGCAGAACGAGTATCGAATGGTACCATATTTTTGTTAACGGTAATATCGGCAGAAACTAAAACTTTTTCGGCAACCTTACCGGTTAAATCTGGAAATTTGCTGCGTAAGTCAACTAGCATGGAGTGATTGTCCGTGCCGCCTGATACGATATCAAAGCCACGATTTATTAATTCTTGAGCCAGCACAGCAGCATTTTTCTTCACTTGCTTTTGGTATTCTTTAAATTCAGGTTGCAATGCTTCGCCGAATGCTACAGCTTTAGCAGCGATGACGTGCTCAAGCGGTCCCCCTTGAATACCAGGGAATACAGCAGAATTGAGCAATGCCGACATTTTTTTGATTTCGCCTTTAGGAGTTGTTTTGCCCCATGGATTGTCGAAATCTTTTCCCATTAAGATAATACCTCCACGCGGTCCACGCAATGTCTTGTGGGTAGTAGAAGTTACGATGTGGGCATATTTCAATGGGTTGTCGAGTAGTCCGGCTGCAATGAGGCCAGCAGGATGAGCCATGTCAATCATCAAAATAGCACCTATCTTATCGGCAATCTCACGCATTCTTTTATAATCCCATTCACGAGAGTAGGCCGAACCTCCACCAATAATCATTTTCGGGTGTTCACGAAGAGCTATCTGCTCCATCTCGTCGTAGTCTACACGTCCTGTTTCGCGATTTAGATTGTATTCGTGTGGCTCGTAGATAATACCTGACGTATTGACTAGTGAGCCGTGGGACAAGTGTCCGCCGTGGGCTAAGTTCAATCCCATGAATTTATCGCCGGGATTGAGCACTGCAAGGAATACTGCTGCATTGGCTTGGGCACCGGAGTGGGGTTGTACGTTGGCATATTCGGCATCAAAAAGTTGTTTGATGCGGTCGATAGCCAATGTTTCGCTTTCATCGACAACTTCGCAGCCTCCATAATAACGTTTGCCGGGATAACCTTCTGCATACTTGTTAGTAAGGCAAGATCCCATTGCCTGCATAACTTCATCGCTTACAAAATTTTCTGAAGCGATTAACTCAATGCCTTTCAACTGACGCTGATGCTCTTTTTCAATGATGTTGAAAATTAAATCGTCTCTTTTCATTATGTTTAAAAATAGGTAAAGATTAATTAGTTATTTACTATATTATTCTTTCATTATGTTGCAAAATTAGGCAAAAATAATCAGACCGCAAGAAAAACACCAAGAATATTTCTGCTAAAAAAGTACCCCGAACGAAAAACTTAACGAACTGCCGCGCCTATGAAATTTGATGTTTCCTGCCCCTGCTCCACTTTCATTTGCTTGCGGGTCATAGCTTACGGATTTGGATATATTCATTGTCTCTTGCTCGTATCGAAAATCGAAAAAGACTTTCGAAATGCTGACAGAAATACCGCTGACGATAGCAAGATTGAGCGGGTGCAGTTTCTCTTTGATGTTTTGTTGTTCGAAATTCTCGTAATCTATATTGGATTTTACAATATACTCTGCTTTAGGACCTAAAAAAACGGATAGTGTATATGGTCCATTTCGAACAATATAAAATCCACACATTAACGGGAAGCTGATTGATTGTATGTTGCTTGTGACGTTGCGAATTGGTGTGCTACTGCTCGTCGGTATACCTTTATTAAGAAGCACTTCGGCACGGTCGATATTGTATGATATTTCGGCTTGCAGGAACCTGCGTTTGAAATTAAAACGTGTAAAGAGGGCGGCATAGTAGCCGAGAAGATAATTCTTTTGTGGGTCTTCGACTCTTTGTCCGGCAATTAAAAGATCGGATACGATATAAGTAGTAGAGCGGAAGCCTCCTTTTATACCGAAATTGATTTTTTTATTATATCTCATTTGGCGCGTGGCAATTTCTTCTTTACCACGCGCCAAACTTTGTGCTGCCGCAATAGCTGGCCTTAGTAGGCATAACACAATTGCCGCACTTAGTAGAAAGATTATTTTTTCTTTTCGACCGACCATCCGAACTTACCTATTTTATTACCCAGATTGAAGTATCCGCCGTGCACGTAAGCCATTAATCCGGAAGCTGCCAAGTCGAATCGTCCGTCTTCTTGCATATATTTATCATCTATTCGAATATTTACAACATCGGCAATAAACATATCGTGAGAACCGAGCGACATCACTTCTTTGACCCTGCACTCAATGCAAAGTGGCGATTCTTCTATCAGTGGAGCTTTTACTATGGAACATTTGCCTGGCGTAAGATTCATTTCTTTGAACTTATTGTAGTCGTCTCCGGAACGAATTCCGCACCAATCAGTGGCTCGAGCCATTTCGGCCGTTGTCAGATTGATGACGAATTCCATGTTCTTTTTAATAATGGGATATGAATGGCGTGATGGGCGTACAGAAATATAACACATGGGCGGATTGGAACAAATGGTACCTGTCCATGCTACGGTGAAAACATTATATTCGGATTCATCGTTGCCACAACTGACAAGTACGGCCGGTAAGGGATAAATCATAGTCCCCGGTTTGAAATCTTGTCTCATAGGCTTGTTATAAAATTTGTATTTCGTTACGTTGTTGCTCTTTTTCGCAGTAGTGGCAACGAATGACACAGTTGTCTTTATCTACTACCTGGAAAAGAGTTTGCATGGGTTCATTATTGGTGATGCATTTCGGATTGGTGCATTTGACAATACCACGCAAAAGGGAAGGCATTTCAACATTATGTTTTTCAACGACTTTAAAGTCGCGTATAATGCTCATTATTATATGTGGGGCAACAATCGACAGGCGATTTAGTTCATCATCGGTGAGAAACTTATCGGCTATTTTGATGAGACCTTTTTTGCCTAGCTTTTTGCTATCAAAGTTGAAGCCGATGGTTATTTTGTTGCTCATTTGTTGCAGACCTAGTAAAGATACCACCGAAAATAATTTGTCGGCGGGAATATGGTCGATAACAGTACCGTTTTCGATAGCGGCTACTTGTAATTCTCGTTTATTGATAATATTACTCATTGTTCTTTTTTGATTTCATCTAACGTAATGCCTAGTACATCGCAAAGTATAGCTTGGCGGGCAAATAGTCCGTTGTGGGCTTGTTGATAGTAATATGCTTTAGGGCTCTCGTCTACATCATAAGAGATTTCGTTCACTCTCGGTAGTGGATGAAGAATCTTTAGGTTGGGGCGGGTCGCTGCCAGCATTGAGTTGCGCAGAATGAAGACATTCTTTACCCGTTCGTATTCCATCAGATCCGTGAATCGTTCACGTTGTACTCTGGTCATATATAGAATGTCGGCATCTTGAATAGTCTCCGCGGTAAATTCTGAATGTTCTTCGTATTTTATTTGATATTCTTTGCAATAAAGTTTGTATTCCTCAGGCATTTTAAGTTCTGCGGGAGCCACAAAATGGAAAGTCGGGTTGAAGTGGCGCATTGCCTGAATAAGGGAATGGACTGTGCGTCCATATTTTAAATCTCCGACTAAAAAGATGTTTAAATTTTCTAGTGTTCCTTGAGTCTTGTAAATGGAATATAAGTCGAGCATTGTTTGAGATGGATGTTGATTGGCGCCGTCGCCTGCATTGACTATCGGTACGGGAGCTATCTCGCTGGCATATTGGGCTGCTCCTTCCAAATAATGGCGCATCACGATGACGTCGGCATAGTTGCTTACCATCATAATCGTATCTTTCAACGATTCTCCTTTCGAAGAACTGGTAGCTTTTGGATCACTGAAACCGATAACTCGAGCTTTAAGTCGATTGGCTGCTGTTTCGAAACTCAAACGTGTACGCGTTGACGGTTCGAAGAAAAGGGTCGCTACAACTTTACTTCTCAGTAAATTGCGGTTAGGATTCTTCTCAAATTCTGCTGCCATCTGTAGCATGTAGAGTATTTTTTCTTTACTATAGTCTGCGATGGTTACTAAACTCCTATTTTCCATGTTTTGCATATTTTATTTTCATCTTTTTGCGTTGTAAAATTACTAATTAATATTTATCAAACAAACAACTATTTGATGAATCTTTTCCAAAAATAAAGTTTTATGTCTACATTTGCATTTTGAATATATTAGGCATGCTATGGTTAAGAAAATAATAAAAGGATTTTGGATATTTCTAGGTGTCATCACCTTATCAATTTTTATCCTCTTTTTTGCTATCGCTCATGGATGGATAGGCTATATGCCCGACATCGAGGAGTTGGAAAATCCGAATTACAAGTTTGCTACGGAAATTCTTTCAGATGATGGCATGGTTCTCGGAACATGGTCGCTTAATAAGGAAAATAGAGTCTATAGCTCGTATAGAGAGTTACCTTCCAGTTTGATCAATGCATTGATAGCTACCGAAGATATTCGTTTCAGAGAACATTCGGGTATTGATGCCAAAGCATTGATGCGTGCTGTCGTAAAGCGTGGTATCTTTCAACAGAAAAATGCCGGTGGTGGTAGTACTATCACTCAACAGCTTGCCAAACAACTTTTTACGGAGGAACAAGCAACAACTTCTATGCAACGCCTTTTTCAGAAACCTATCGAATGGGTGATTGCTGTGCGGCTTGAAAGATATTACACGAAGGAAGAAATTCTGACGATGTATCTCAATAAGTTTGATTTTTTAAATAATGCAGTCGGTATTAAAACTGCGGCATATACCTATTTCGGTTGTTTGCCGAAAGATCTGAAAACCGAAGAATCGGCTACGCTTATCGGTATGTGCAAAAACTCATCCTATTTTAATCCGGTAAGATATAATGAGCGTACCCGACAACGGCGCAATGTTGTGCTTGATCAGATGCGTAAGGCGGGTTATCTTTCGGATGCCGAGTGTGACTCTCTGCAGGCTCTGCCTCTTACACTTCATTATCATAGGGTTGATCATAAAGAAGGTCTTGCCACTTACTTCAGAGAATATCTACGTATTATGATGACGGCTCATAAACCGTCCAGAAGCGATTATCCTTTCTACGATCATCAGAAATATTATCAAGATTCGTTGGCTTGGGAGACTAATCCGCTCTATGGCTGGTGTGATAAAAATAAGAAATCCGACGGTACCAACTACAATATATATACTGATGGATTGAAAATTTATACAACGATTAATTCGCACATGCAAAAATATGCAGAGGAAGCTGTAGAAGAACATTTGGGACATTATTTGCAGCCTCTATTCTTCAAAGAAAAGAGTGGGCGTTCCACGGCTCCATTTACCAATCAGCTTTCCAAGCAACAAGTGAATAGTATATTAAATAAGTATATCAGGCAAAGTGGCCGATACCATGACATGAAGGCTGCCGGATGCTCGGAAGAGCAAATCAGAAAGGCATTCCACACTCCAGAACCTATGTCGGTATTTACTTGGCACGGCGAGAAAGATACAGTGATGACGCCTCTTGATAGTATCAAATATTATCAGTTCTACTTGCGTGCCGGATTTATGTCGATGGATCCTGTGACAGGATACGTCAAGGCGTATGTGGGCGGTCCGAACTATAATTTCTTCCAATATGATATGGCAATGGTGGGACGCCGTCAAGTGGGTTCTACCATCAAACCTTTCTTGTATGCTTTGGCTATGGAAAATGGCTATTCGCCGTGCGATGTGACTCGGAATGTGGAGCAGACACTTATTGATGAGAATGGTAAAGCATGGAGTCCTCGAAATGCCAGCAGACGGAATTATGGGCAAATTGTTACTTTGAAATGGGGGCTTGCCAACTCTAACAACTGGATATCGGCTTATTTGATGAGTAAACTTAATCCTTATGCTTTTGTCCGACTCATTCATAGTTTCGGGATCGAAAATCAGAATATTCAGCCTACCGTTTCGTTGTGTCTCGGCCCTTGTGATATATCCGTGGGCGAAATGGTTAGTGCATATACCGCTTTTGCCGATAAAGGCATAAGGGTGGCTCCTCTTCTTGTTACGAAGATAGAAGATAGCAAGGGTAATGTGATTTCGACTTTTACCCCTCGTATGAGTGAGGTAATTAGTGCTAATAGTGCCTACAAAATGTTGATCATGCTTAGAGAAGTTGTCAATCATGGTACGGCAGGACGAGTGCGACGATACACTTCGGCAGATGTTTGTGGTAAAACAGGAACTTCAAATCGTAATTCCGAGGGTTGGTTTATCGGCTTTACGCCATCGCTGGTCACTGGTGTATGGGTAGGAGGTGAAAATAGAGATATTCACTTTGATACAATGACTTATGGGCAAGGTTCGTCCATGGCACTTCCTATATGGGGTATCTACATGAAGAAAGTTTATGCTGACAAGGCCCTCAAATACAAACAGAACGAGAAATTTCAGATACCGAATGGCTTTGATCCATGTGGTAGTGCTCCAATAGCAACACCCGATAAAGGATCGAGTGGGGGAGAGCAAGGTATTGACGATTTATTTGAATGATATAAACAAATAGCAATAAAGATGAATTTTTTAGGAATTATTCCGGCACGATATGCATCTACTCGTTTCCCGGGCAAGCCTTTGGCGGTGCTTGGTGGAAAGACTATTATAGAAAGAGTGTATAGTAGAGTGAATGATATTCTCGATGATACGTGTGTAGCAACCGACGATGAACGAATCTATCAAGCTGTTGCCGCATTTGGTGGTAAGGTGGTTATGACGTCTGTCAATCATAAGAGTGGTACGGATCGTTGCTATGAAGCTTATACAAAGATTGGAAACGGCTGCGATGTAGTGATCAATATACAAGGCGATGAACATTTTATTCAATCGGAACAGTTGGAAACCGTGAAGCATTGTTTTGATGATCCCGAAACACAAATAGCTACGTTGGTGAAACCTTTCAATGCGGATAGTCCGTTTGAATTACTCGAAAATGTGAATTCACCGAAGGTCGTGGTTGATCATAATATGAACGCGATGTATTTTTCTCGTTCTATCATTCCTTATCAGCGTAATGCCGACAGACAAACATGGCTTCAAAATCATATTTATTATAAACACATAGGGCTATATGCTTATCGCAATGAAGTGCTTCGCGAAATTACCCAATTGCCCATGTCTTCGTTAGAAAAGGCCGAGTCTCTTGAACAGTTGCGCTGGCTACAAGACGGCTATCGTATTAAGGTAGGCATTACAAATATTGAAACCATTGGAATTGATACTCCTGAGGATTTACAGCGTGCCGAAGACTTCTTAAAACAAACAGTAGAATAATGGATCGAACTCAACAACCGAAGACCAAAGATCTTTCCGAGATAGGTCTGCTTCCGGTACAGCGTACTGTATTGCCTAATGGCATACCTTTAATGATAATCAATTCGGAAGAACAAAGTGTATCGCGCATAGACTTTATGTTCGGGGGGGGCTATTGGACTCAAAATCAGAAGTTACAAGCTCTTTTTACAAATTCTATGCTGCGTGAGGGGACTGCAAAATATACTTCGTCACAGGTTGCTGAGAAATTTGATTTTTATGGTTCTATGCTTGAATTGTCGTTGCTCCCTCAGTATTCATATATCACTGCTTATTGCTTGAATAAATATATTGAGCAAACTCTAGGACTTTTGGAGTCGATTGTAGAGGAGCCTGTCTTTCCTGAGAAAGAATATGCGGTGCTTCTCAATAGAGAGTTGCAGAAATTTCAAATAAATAGTACCCAGGCCAAATATGCTACAATGCGGAATCTACGCAATGCTCTTTATGGTGACGCTCATCCGATGGGTAGTAGAACTACCGAGGCTGACTTCGATAAATTGAATACGGATATGTTGCGTCGCTATTTTGATACGCACTACAACTCTAATAATTGTTACATTGTTCTTTCCGGTAAGATAACTGACCGTATTGTTGCTCAAACAGAGCATTTTTTTGGTACTGCTCCTTTTGGCAACAGTCAGAAAAGTATCACTTTTCCAAACTTTGATATAAAAATATCCGATAGTAAACGCATATTCGAAGAACGTTCTAATTCTCAACAAAGTTCTGTCAAACTGGGTATGCATACTATTGATCAACATCATCCCGATTACCATAAGTTCAATGTGCTTGTCACTATTTTGGGAGGTTATTTTGGCAGTAGGCTTATGTCGAATATCCGTGAAGAGAAGGGCTATACCTATGGTATTTATTCGGGCTTTTCGCACGAACCTGATAGCAGTTTGCTGATTATTACAGCTGAAGTAAGCGAGCAATATGTGGAACCCCTTATTAAGGAGGTATACCAAGAGATGGATCGTTTGCAAAACGAATTGGTTAGCGAAGAAGAACTGACTATTGTCCGCAATTATATGACGGGCGCATTGTGTCGTACTATGGAATTGTCTTTTAGTGCTGCCGATGTATATCAGATGCAATTTATCAATCATTTATCTGATAGTTTTCTTTCCGACGAATTGAAAGCTATACAAATGGTGACACCTCAAGAATTGCAACGTTTGGCATGCCGATATTTATGTAAAGAGAATTTAAAAGAAGTCATATCCGGTAAAAAGAATCTTTAAAAAAGGGCTATTCATTTTCATTTTTCATTAAAAATGGTATATTTGCCGTATGAAACTTTTGAAGAAGATATTTTATACGATAATTGTTATCCTTTTTGCTTATTTTCCTAAGGATCTTCAAGCACAAAATAATGGCGGATTCTTCAACAAGGTGAAGAATGCCCTTTCTGCCGATACTGAAATAGGGAGCTATACTTTTAAAGATGGTTCGGTTTATAACGGTGAATTGCGAAAGGGCAAGCCTTATGGTAAAGGAAAAACCATTTTCAAAAACAAAGATACGTACGAAGGTGACTATGTGAATGGTATGCGCGAAGGGAGTGGCGTGTACACAACCGCCGATGGGGAAAAATATGAGGGGCAGTGGTTCCATAACGTACGTCATGGACACGGTATCTTTTATTTTTCGGATAATAATCGTTATGATGGAATGTGGTATCAGGATCTTCAGCAAGGTCATGGTACGATGTATTATCATAATGGTGATATGTATG
>JAAYUD010000036.1 GCA_012517855.1 Bacteroidales bacterium | reverse complement strand
TCTTTATATATCTTGCGACTCACGGCCGTGAGTCGCAAGATTCGTCCTTATGTTTTTTCCGACTCACGCCCGTGAGTCGGAAAAAACATAAGGACGTAAACTTTTCATAATCCATATATCGGTGAAAAAGCACAAAGGCCTATCAATCTTCCATTATTGATATTTCTTTAAGCACATTGACCGCTTCTTCCACATTGGGCACATTCTTTATAACCATAGATTTAACACCGGCCTTATCACGTAAATTAGAACGGCGAGTATGCTTCATCATATAATTAATAAACTTGCCAAAAGATTTGCTCTGATAATATGAACTACCTTCTTTAGAAAGGAAGAACATGAACATCTGGCCCGCTTTAAGAAAGACTTTGCCTATACCGAGACGAGCTGCCATACGCCGTAATGGAACAATACGCAAAAGTTCTTCCGTTTCAGATGGAATCGGACCGAAACGATCGATAAGTCGAGCTTTAAAAGCCGCAACATCACGATCTTCTGTGATAGAGTCCAATTCTCTATACAACAACATACGTTCACTACTACCTGTAACATAAGACTCCGGCAACATCATTTCCAAGTCACTCTCCACCTGACATTCATCGACATATTGTTCGCGATTGCCGCTGTCTTCATTTTCTAGCGACTCATCGTACAGATCTGAAAACTCGTCGGTACGAAGTTCATGCACAGCTTCGTTTAAGATTTTCTGGTAAGTTTCGTAACCTAAATCGGCAATAAATCCACTCTGATCGGAACCAAGTAGATTGCCTGCCCCACGAATATCCAAATCTTGCATGGCAATATGTATGCCACTACCCAGATCACTAAAATTTTCGATTGCCTGCAAGCGCCGACGGGCCTCTGGTGTAAGAAGATGAAGTGGAGGAGCCAACAGGTAACAGAAAGCTTTCTTGTTATTTCTTCCCACCCTGCCCCGCATCTGATGCAAATCGCTGAGACCAAAATTTTGTGCAGAGTTAATAATTATTGTATTGACATTGGATATATCTACACCATTTTCGACAATAGTGGTAGAAAGCAATACATCATAATCATAATTTATAAAATCCATCACCACATTCTCAAGCTCCGCTGGAGGCATTTGCCCATGCCCAATGGCAATCCGGCAATCGGGAATACGTTTGAGTATCATATCACGCAATTCGGGCAAATTGGATATGCGATTATTTACAAAGAAGACTTGCCCGTTGCGACTCATCTCAAAATTAATAGCATCAACAATAATATCCTGACTGAAAGTATGCACTTCTGTCTGAATAGGATATCTATTGGGAGGCGGTGTAGAAATAACACTCAAATCACGGGCTCCCATCAACGAGAACTGCAAAGTTCGAGGAATAGGTGTTGCCGTCATAGCAAGTGTATCTACATTGACTTTCACCTGACGAAGTTTTTCTTTAACAGCGACGCCAAATTTTTGTTCTTCATCGATGACCAATAATCCCAAATCTTTAAAATGAACATCTTTACCCAGCATACGTTGCGTACCGATAAGAATATTAACTTGTCCATCTTTTAATTCTTTAATTACCTCCTGTGCCTTTTTATGGCTTCTTGCACGAGAGAGGTATTCTACTTTACAAGGAAAATCTTTCAAACGTTCTGAGAATGTTTGATAATGTTGATATGCAAGTATCGTAGTAGGTACCAATACAGCCACTTGCTTATCATCGGCTACAGCTTTAAAAGCTGCACGAACGGCAATTTCTGTTTTACCAAAACCAACATCCCCACAAATAAGACGGTCCATCGGGACGTCGCGTTCCATATCACTTTTTACCTCAGTAGTCGCTTTACCTTGGTCGGGAGTATCTTCATAAATGAAAGAAGCTTCAAGTTCTGTTTGTAGATACGAATATCTAGTAAATGAGAACCCTTTCTCTTTGCGGCGCTGTGAGTACAATTTGATGAGGTCGCGAGCAATGTCCTTTATTTTTGTCTTTGTTTTATCTTTAAGTCGTTCCCATGCACCGGATCCAAGCTTATTAAGTCGCGGTTCTTCTCCCTCTTTCCCCTTGAATTTAGATATTTTGTGAAGCGAATGAATAGAAACAAAAACGACATCATTATTTTGATATACCAATTTGATGACTTCTTGGGTAGTATTACCATTCGGGATACGAATAAGTCCATCGAAACGACCTACGCCATGGTCGGTATGAACAACGTAATCACCAGGCCTAAACTCTTGCAATTCCTTGACTGTAAGTGCAACCTTACCTGAACGAGCTTTTTCACTACGAAGATTGTATTTATGAAACCGATCAAATATCTGATGATCAGTAAAAATACACATCTTCAGCGAATGATCGACAAAACCCGAATGTAATGTCTTATCTACCGGAATAAAATGAATATGATCTCCTCTATCCTCAAAAATATCGTGTAGCCTATCTGTTTGTTTAGAACTATTGCTACCTATATATATATGATACCCCTTTTCCAAATAATCACTAAAAGATTGTGATACCAGTTCAAAATTTTTATGAAACAAGGGTTGTGGGGAAGTCTCGAACGCAATAGTCGCATCTGGGGTACCAGTAGGATGAGAGCCGAACTCTATGCGGCGAAAAGCCAGAGCTTCCATTGAAAATTCCGAACCATCAATAAGCATTCCTTCAAGATTCACCTTTTCAGATCCTTCCGTCTCTTGTGCAATAACAGCTTCGGCCGTAAGCGATTCATCGTGAGCTGACTGAATACGCTCACGTAACCATAAGAAATCACGCATTGCCAAGATAGTGTCAGGCGCAATAAAGCTTAAAAAAGAAGTATTGTCTGAAGTGGAATTCAATCCTAAATCAGGGACTATAACCACTTGACTTATGCGTTGTTGCGATAATTGCGATTCAATTTCAAATGTACGAATACTTTCTACTTCGTCACCAAAGAAGTCAATACGATAAGGGTATTCGGACGAAAAAGAAAACACATCAATAAGACTGCCTCGCACGGCATACTGTCCTGGTTCGTAGACATAATCCACTCGTTGAAACTGATAGCTGCGAAGCACTTCGGCAACAAAAG
>JAAYUD010000035.1 GCA_012517855.1 Bacteroidales bacterium | reverse complement strand
CCCTTTTCGCCCACCGAGATAGACAAGGTATTATCTTTCAATTCGCGGTGCGATACCACTTTTTCGGCAAGAGCATCTGGATAAGTCACAATACATACTTTATCGCCACCTTTTTGCAAGGTACTCAATACTTCTGTACGCAATATCTCATTAGCAGCATCTTTCTGCCCATATTTAATAGCCCTACGAAAAGACGAAGGAAAGAATAGGACCTTTTCCTCACCTAACAGTTGAGAAAGATCATAATAAAAATACCCCGCCTCTTCCGAGTCATTCAACACAAACAAAAATGGCAATTTTACCTGAGACTGCAACAAAGAGGCAAATAAGGAAGGGCACGACTCACACATCCCGCTGAAATAAAAATGGCGGATGTCTGATTTAGCAAGTGCCACGGCAGCAGTCTTCAAATTTGGATGGGCAGCATATAATTGCTGTAGGTCTTGAATAGTCATGTTTCAACAACATTAATATACTGCAAAGGTACTTGTTTTTATGAAAAGGACAAAAGAAGAAAAATAAAAACTGACTACAATTAGTAAAAAAGAGGAAAATGCAGTCACAGCATCCTCCCCTCCAGAAACAATCGAAACGAAAAATTAATTTTATCTTCTTAATTTGATTCCAAAGATAGTAAGTCCTCATAAGAAAACAAAATTAGAGATTCAACGTTTATGATTAAAATACAAATAGTCGTGCTTGTGTTACATAAAATAGTGTTTATAATACAAAAATATATTAAGGTGCTTCAATCTATTCTACAAATGCCTCAGTTTCTTTGCCAACAGCTATAAAATGCATTATTTCGCAACAAATAAAAAGCAAATATTTACAGTGAAATAAAAAAAATTATATTACACATCAAAGATATAAATAATATAATTATTATATTTGTGAGTGAATAATACAAATATATGTACCTGGACAACTCGGCGATCCGAACGAGAAAAATGAAAAATAAAACAAATAGATGGCGAATATTGATTCTCGCCTGTCTTTTGGTTAGTGTATTCTCTTGTCTACAAAAGAAGAATGACAATGTTAGGAATGAAGCTATTGCTGACTCTTTATTGCAAGAAGGGGAAAACTCTCTATCAACCAACCCAAGCGTAGCCAAATCTTTAATAAACAAGGCCATGTCGCTAACGGGAGACAGTCTGAAATATTATAAAGGATATATTCTTTATTCCAAAACATTTCTTTATAATTCTAAGTTTGACTCTTCTTTCATTATATTAAAGAAAACTTTACGATATCTAAAAAAGCGAACAAATAGCAAAAACAAAAAGGATTTACTTTGTACTGTATATAATGCACATTGTGCAATATTCGGTCGGATAGGACAACTCGATTCGGCATTGTATTACGGTAATATGGCGCTAAAATACTGCACCGATAAAACAAAAGCTCCGGATATCTACATCAACCTGTCAGACAACTACAATATGAAAGGCAACTATCCACAAGCGGCCTTATGTCTTCGAAACGCGCTCACTATATCTGATAAATACAACCTCAATGATTTGAAGTTTCCTATCTATTTCGGCTTAGGATGTCTATACCTCAATTTAAGAGACTTCCCTAATTCAGACAAATTCTTCAAGAAAGCCGAAAAAGATTATAAGGAGAGAAAAGATAGCGAAAAAGAGATCTATTGCAATAATAGAGGCAATTATTATTACTTCACAAATCAATTTAAGACAGCCGAACTTTGGTTTAAAAGAGGCGTGCCACTAGCTCTCAAGATGAAAGATCAGCTAACCGAATCACTTTATTATAGCAATCTAGCAGATGTCTATCTACAACTGGGAGATTACAGATTGAGCAAATATTACGCCGACAGAGCTGAAGAATATTTTGATTCGATTAATTTCACCCGAGGATTGTATTATTTAAATTCCATACGTATCGGTCTAGCTGTTGCTCAAAAGAAAGATGATGAAGCCAACAAACTAAAAGAAAAAACGATAGACGAATCAGGGGTGGATCCTAATTTACTAGCTATTCGATATAAATATTTGGAAAAGCTAGCTATTCAAGAGTCACAATATAAAGAAGCTTATGAATATTTGAAAAAAGGAAACGAGCTAAACGACTCGGTAAGAAATGATTTAACACAAAAGAAAATAGCAGAACTCAGCCTGCGTTATCGCCAAGATACTACACTCATAAAAAAGGGGATGCTGATACAACAGCAAAAATCAGAGATGAAGACTTTACGTTTAGGATATTACGTATGGATACTACTATTTATATTACTCGGCACAGCAACCTTCTATTTTTATTTTGATATGAAAAGAAGACATAAGCTGCAACGAGAAAAATATATTAATCAAATAATACAATATAGAATTAGCAATATCCGCAACCGAATTTCACCACATCTATTGTTTAATGTACTAAATCACGAAATGAAAGGACTTGATGAAGAAAGGAAAAAACACTTTTATACATTAGCGAATTTACTTCGAGATAGTCTCGTGATGGCCGAAAAGAGTTACGTTTCATTGGCTGAAGAAATAAAATTCACACAAACATATGTTGATCTGGAGAGATTCAGAATGGACAATAGTTTTAACATCCGCTGGACAATAGATCCAAACATCAACCTCAATCAAACAAACATTATCCCGATGTTGTTACAAATTCCTATTGAAAATTCAATTAAGCATGGTTTTGTAGGCATTGATAGAGAGAAATGGATTATGATAAAAATAGCCCAATGTCCAGAGGGCATAACGATTTCTATTCAAGACAACGGTGTAGGGTATCATCCAAATAAGAAAAAAGAAGATTCTCAAGAGAATACAGGAACCGGCATGAAGATAGTCAGTCAGACTATTCGAATACTAAATTACAAAAATAGCGAAAAGATAAAATTTGATATTAATAATATAGAGGACGCAACTCTATCGGGTACGAAAACTGATATTTTCATTCCCTGGAGCTTTAAATTCGAAGTTAAATGAAAAAAGAAAAATACAGTGTTGTTATCATAGATGATGAAGAGTTGTGCATAAACAATGTTTGCAAGTCTTTAAGAGGAATGAATAAGTTTGAAATTGTAGGGACAGAACGAAAACCGGAAATTGGAAAAAACTTAATTTTAAAGACACATCCCGATCTATTGTTTATTGATGTAGAGATGCCTCATATCACCGGACTCCAACTAGTACAGAGCATTAAAGACAAAGTAGACTGGAACATGCAAGTAGTATTTTACACAGCCTACGACAAATATTTATTAGAAGCCCTTCGAACATCAGCATTCGATTACCTACTCAAGCCTTACAAAGAAGAAGAGTTTCAAACAGTAATGAACCGCTTTTTAGAATACACACAAAACGAACATAACGGGAATTCATTTAAAGCACAAGTTTCGGATCTTTACTCCCATAAAGATGTCCGGTTCTTAATAACTACGATTAGAGGCTACCAAATGATAGATATAAAAGATGTTGGTTATTTTGAATATAACGCTATCAAAAGATTGTGGTATATTGCGCTCCACGACAAATTGGTCAATATTAAGAGAGGTGTCACATCAAATGATATATTACAACTGTCGAATAACTTTGTACAAGTGAACCAACATCAAATTATTAATGCCGAATATTTAGATACGATAGAAAGTAAGAAATGTCTTTTGTCGCCTCCTTTTGAGAATAAGCCTTTTCTTATTTCAAGAAAATATCAAGAGAACGTGGAAGATCATTTTTTTATGATATAAGATTTACTGATCATCGTTCTTTACATAACCTTGATACCTCTCAGGCAAAGCACTCATCACAACTTCATACGCTTCATCTCTCAGAGCCATAACATCATCGTTTCCATTTCCTTTAGGCGGAATAGGATCATGAATGGTCATAATCATGCGATGACGACTAATCCATTTGCAAGTACGAGGCATAATATCAAAAGAGCCATCTATTGTAATGGGAACAACAGACAATTGCAATTCGTCGGCCAATTGAAAGGCCCCTTTTTTAAACTTCGCCATGTGACCTGTAAAACTACGTGAACCTTCAGGAAAGACAACGAGCGAAAT
>JAAYUD010000034.1 GCA_012517855.1 Bacteroidales bacterium | reverse complement strand
ATTCGATCAACTCACATATGTGATTCGATCGTTCCATATATGTGAGTTGATCGAATCACATATGTGGAACGACAAAACATTAATGAGCCGACAAAAATGCTTTAAATACGACAACTATGATTCAATAAGATATGTACAAAATACCTTCTTCTAGATGAAAAGAACCGGAGCTCTTCCATGCATGGACGGTAAGCAAGGGAGTTGCTACACAGTGTACACGCCACAGATAACGAGTAATGACTTAATCGGTTGACATACGAAACGGACGATCCGTATTTCATAACACGCTAACAATAAGCGATATAACGTCTTTCCGAGGTCCCGTAGACAAACTATACCTATGTATCTTACTCATAATCAAAAAGATAATATGACGGATAGAGTCTTAAAACTTTTTATACGAAACATTAGCCTGAATAATTCATACTTGAATCGGCATATAAGAAGAAAGGTAAAAAAGCTATTCAAAATAGAAAAGGAACTCTGTTTTACTTGTAACGACACAGGAGAAATCATCTTTTTTTGTCTGACGAGAGCGAATATTGATGATAAAAGTGACATTGTTTGAAGTGTTGAATTCTTATCCCGAACTCAAATAGTACATGTTAATCACATATGTTAGTTTTTCCGATGACGTCCTTAAGTTTTTTTTGAAAACGTATGGACGTCAATAAATTTAGGTCCATACGTGGTTTTGAGTGTGTAAAAGCTCACCAGTAAACTTCAACTAACCGCTTCTTTTTGGTCATCGGAAGAACAATCATAGAGATAGAAAAAACACGTATATTCTCTAATTACATTAACCCACATCCCCGGTCGCACAGCATCCGCATGAAAGGAATGTTCATCGGAAGACAATTTTATGCAACGTAGCGACTTGATTCCCAATTGACAGGAGAGATAAGACTATTCAACATTACTGTCTCGTATACATTACAATGTATCCAACATCAGTCATAACATATCATATGCAATGAATGAGATTTTAGTGCAAAACAAATGACTACTGTATCCGCAAATGCCGATCGAAAAATCAGCAATGTTTTTTATCCGAACACGAATTTCAATATAAAAAGTATTGCCAATACGTATAAGGTAACACTGATATCTTTAAATTTACCGGAAAATAGTTTGATAAGTACGTAACACAACATTCCCATACAAATGCCATCGGCAATAGAATAAGTCAATACCATCATAATAATGGTGATAAATGCAGGAAGAGCTTCGGATATATCACCTAAATCTATTTTCAAAACAGAATCGAGCATAAAGACGCCTACTAAAACCAATGCACCGGTAGTAGCCGCACTCGGTATAAGCAAAAATATAGGCGAAAAAAACAATGCCAATAGGAACAACATACCGGTCACAAACGACGTCATCCCCGAACGTCCGCCTTCAGCAATTCCGGAAGCACTTTCTACATAAGTCGTAATAGTAGAACAACCGAAAATAGCACCAACCGTAGTGCCGATAGCATCGGACATCATCGCTTCTTTCACATGGGGTATAGATCCATCTTTTCCTACGATACCGGTTTTAGTGGCAAGCCCAACTAATGTTCCAAGTGTATCGAAAATATTGATGATAAGTAAAGTGAATACCACAATAGCCATATCAAAACTAAAGAAGTGGGAAAAATCAAATTTCCAAAAAATAGGAGCAACCGAATGAGGCGCCGATACGGGCATGAAGCCATGAGGTATTTGGGTAACTCCCATCGGGATACCAATAATAGTACATATCACAATACTATAAAACAAAGCTCCTTTCACTTTTTTTACAAGAAGAATGCCACTCAACAATATTCCCATCATACCCAATATGGCAGAAGGTGTGAACGGGCCAAGAGTGACAAATGTGCCTGGATTGGCAGCAATAATACCTGCATTTTTTAATCCAATGAAAGCAATAAACATACCTATACCAGCCGAAATAGCATGACGAAGATTCATTGGTATACTATCGAGAATCATTTCCCGAATATTGAAAAAAGTGATAAGAATAAATATAACCCCCTCAACAAGCATTGCAGCCAAAGCCGTCTGCCAAGAATATCCCATAGCTTGAACAAGTGTAAAGGCAAAAAAAGCATTCAATCCCATACTTGGAGCTTGTGCAAATGGAAGTTTTGCCATAAATGCCAATAATAACGTAGCCACAGCAGACACAAGAGCTGTCGTAGTAAACAAAGCTGCCTTATCCATACCCGTCGTAGCAAGAATAGTAGGGTTAACTGCCAAAATATAACTCATCGTTAAAAAAGTAGTAATACCGGCAACAATCTCCGTGCGGTATTTCATCTTATCCGCATCAAATCCTAAAAGTTTTTGTAACAGTGAATTAGTCATAACATCTATTATTTTTTTACTCTAATATTATTTATTCTAAGGTAAAAGGCACTTGACGGTCCATACGAAAGACACTAGAGCGAAAAGAAGCAATCAATTGATTTTCTTGATTCATAATATCGACTTCATAATAACCGGTAGTACGCCCTATATATTTTTCGACAGCAATAGCAGTTAACGTATCACCTTCGGCACTAGCACGAAGAAAAGTAATATTGGCAGAAAGCGAAAAAGAAAGCTTTCCGCACGAATTGGATGAAGCAGCCAAAGCCAAATCGGCCAAAGTAAAAAGAGCACCTCCCTGGGTTCTTCCACCCGCATTGAGATGCTCTTTTGTTATCTTCATCTGCGCACGGGCATAGCCCCGACGCACTTCCAACAATTCGACACCGGCATTAATAGCAAAAAGATCATTTTTGAAAAACTCTTGCGGCGTCATCTTATTCTTTTATTTATTAAGTTTCCACTCAAAACCCTCTTTTGTATCTTTGACTTCAAAACCGAGTTCAGCAAGTTTATTACGAATCATATCGGAAGTAGCCCAGTCTTTGGATGCTTTTGCTCTCTGACGTTGTTCCAACAACATATCGACAACTTCCCCGTAAGCCTTTTCGCGGGCATCAGAAGACCCTGAAGTTTCTTTCAGTCCCATTATATCGAACATGAAGATGCGGAATGTTTCCCGCAATTCGTCCAAATCTGGAACCGATATAGTAGCACTACCGCTTACTACATTATTGATATCACGAGTTGCATCGAAGAGATGAGAAATAACGATAGGCGTGTTCAAATCATCATCCATTGCAGTATAGCATTTAGCACGTAATTCCCTAAAATCGACAGAAGATTTTGCAGACGGAGTAATACGTTTCAGATTCTCCCATCCCTCCATGAGACGAGAGAGTCCCTTTTCTGAAGCCTGCAAAGCTTCATTACTAAAATCGACCGTACTGCGATAATGAGCCTGAAGAATAAAGAAACGAATAGTCATAGGGCTATAAGCCTGTTCCAATAACTTATGAGAACCGGTGAAGAATTCTTCCAACGTGATAAAATTACCAAGTGACTTACCCATCTTGGTTCCATTGATCGTTATCATATTGTTGTGAACCCAATATTTCACCATATCATCGCCTTGCGAAGCAACAGACTGAGCAATTTCACATTCATGATGAGGGAATACCAGATCCATGCCACCACCATGTATATCAAAATGCTCGCCCAGATATTTACGCCCCATCGCCGTACATTCGGTATGCCAACCAGGGAATCCTTCACTCCATGGAGAAGGCCAACGCATGATATGCTCGGGTTGAGCACATTTCCAAAGAGCAAAATCGGCGGCATTGTGCTTCTCTTCCTGACCATCGAGGACACGGGAAGTATTCAACACATCCTCCAAGTTGCGCCCCGAAAGCTTGCCATAATGATATTTAGTATTGTATTTCTCTACATCAAAATATACAGAACCCTTACTTTCATAAGCAAAACCATTTTTGAGAATCTTTTTTACCAGTTCCTCTTGTTCGATGATGTGCCCTGAAGCATGAGGTTCAATACTAGGGGGCAACACATTGAGCGCCCGCATCGCATCATGATAGCGATTCTCATAATATTGAGCAACTTCCATCGGCTCGAGTTGTTCCAGACGAGCTTTTTTAGCTATTTTATCCTCACCTTCATCAGCATCGTGCTCCAAGTGACCGACATCGGTGATATTACGTACATAACGTACCTTATAACCTAAATGTTTGAGATAACGAAACAAGACATCAAAAGTAATAGAAGGGCGAGCATGTCCCAAATGCGGATCACCATAGACAGTCGGTCCACAAACGTACATTCCAACATGAGGAGCATGGATAGGAACAAAAAGCTCTTTCTTTCTGTCGAGCGTATTGTAAAGAGTTAATTTATTTTCCATAACTATTTTTATTATTTCTCTTTTTCTGAATTGCAAAGTTATTTATTCGACTCATTGATAACAAGATTTTCAGCATAAAAATAATGCAATAATCATATCAAGCCCTATTAAGATTGAGCATTTCGTCAATATAATCTCTATTATTGCTTAAACGAGGTATTTTGTGCTGCCCCCCAAGTTTACCTTTCTGGGCCAACCAATCATGAAAAAGTCCACGACGGGCAGGAATAACCTCCAATGGTTGCAAAGCAATATCTTTCCAACGTTTAGCTTCATAGTCCGAATTAACCTCTTTGAGCGAATTGTCAAGAATTGCAGCAAAGTACTCTAAAGAATCAGGCTGTCTGCTAAACTCAATAAGCCATTGATGGCGACACTTGGCACGGCTATCCATAAAAACAGGAGCAGCTGTATAATCGGTAATCATAGCCCCAGTAACGGCACAAGCCTTGGCAAGTCCTTTTTCTGCATTATCGACTATCAGTTCCTCGCCAAAAGCATTGATAAAATGCTTTGTCCGACCGGTGATATTAAACTTATAAGGATTCTTGTGAACAAACATCACGGTATCTCCTATCATGTAGCGCCACAACCCACAGGAAGTAGAAATGACCATTGCATAATTTTTGTTCAACTCCACTTCATCAAGACAAAAAGTGCGGGGATGTTCCATACCGACATCTTCAAGCGGAATAAACTCATAAAAGATGCCATAGTCTATCATCAGCAACATGGACGGATCATCGAGCTCTGTCTGTGTACCAAAATATCCTTCAGAAGCGTTATAAGTCTCTACATAGTGCATTTTCGGAGAATGAATGACCTGTTTATACTGCTCTATATAAGGCGTAAAAGCCACCCCCCCATGAAAGAAGACCTCCAAATTAGGCCAAACCTCTTCGAGCGATTGTTTTCCTGTTTTTTGCAATATGCGTTTTATAAGAACAAGAAACCACGAAGGGACTCCCGAAAGGTTTGTCACATTCTGATGAATCGTACTATCAGCAATAGCTTCTATTTTGCTTTCCCACTCATCCATCAATGCAATCTTCTTGCTAGGCACCCGAATGAAATTGACAATAGGATTAATATTCTGCATTAGAATCGCCGATAAGTCACCCACAAAGCTATGTTTTGTATTCAAATTGGGACTATGACTACCACCTAATATAAGCCCTTTGCCAGAAAAGAAACGACTTTCCGGATTCATTCGCAAATAAAGAGCAACCGCATCGGCTCCACCTTTATAATGAATGTCACACAATCCTTCCTTGCTGACCGGTAAAAATTTACTTTTATCATTGGTAGTGCCGGATGATTTTGCGAACCAAAGAATTTCGGATGGCCACAGTATATTCTGCTCACCCTTGCGAAGACGTTCTACATAAGGTTTGATGTCATCATAAGTCTGAATAGGCAATCGCTCTTTAAAATCCCGATAACTGCGAACAGTTCGAAAATCATACTTTCTTCCCCACTCCGTATCTTTGGCGCAACGAAGCAAATGCAACAATACACGTTCTTGAATACCACCTGCATCATTGCTATAAAGGTCTATCGCTTTTAAACGGGAGTCGAATAATCGTGATAGTAATCTTGTAATATTCATCTAATCAAAAAAAATTTGGATCAACTCATCATGTTTTACGTTACAAAAGTAACGCTTATTTATCTTTTTTGTAACTTTACAGAGAAAATCTTCTCAAAAACAGACTAAAAAAATGGAGGAGTCCCAATGAAAATAGGAATTTTAACAGCGGGAGGTGACTGTCCGGGTATAAATGCCACGATTCGTGGAGTATGCAAAACAGCCATTAATCACTACCACTTCGAAGCCGTTGGAATACATAGCGGTTTTTTAGGGCTTCTGAATAAAGATGTTGAAGATTTAAACGACCTCACTTCATCCGGTTTGCTTAACTTGGGTGGCACAGTATTAGGCACTTCACGAGAAAAGCCATTCAAAAAAGTAGACGGACAAATCACAGACAAGCCGCATATAATTATCAACAACATGAAAGATTTGGGCCTCGATTGTCTCGTTTGTATCGGTGGAAACGGCACCCAAAAGACGGCTTCCAAGTTTGCCAAATTAGGAGTTCCCATTATTGGCATTCCAAAAACAATTGACAATGATATATGGGGTACAGACTTTTCTTTCGGTTTCGACTCAGCTGTGAATATCGCAACCGACGCCATTGACAGGCTACATTCTACGGCAAGTTCCCACAAAAGAGTGATGGTGATAGAAGTCATGGGGCACAAAGCAGGTTGGATAGCCCTATATTCGGGAATGGCAGGAGGAGGCGACGTCATACTTCTACCGGAACTTCCATATAGCATAGAACACATCAAAGATACAATCCTCCATCGAATAGAATGTGGCAAACGTTTTTCAATAGTAGTGGTTGCTGAAGGCGTTAAAAATCCAGGAGAAGGCCGTCCTTCAGAATACATTGCTAGAATGATAGAAGAGACGACCAATATTGAAACGAGAGTTACCGTATTAGGTTATATTCAGCGTGGAGGTTCACCAACACCATTCGACCGGAATCTATCAACCAGAATGGGAGGCTATGCCACAGAAATGATTGCTAAGGGAGAATTCGGAAAAATGGTGGTATATAGAGGAAACGAAATATCTTCTGTCCCACTATCGGAGGTTGCCGGAAAGCTGAAATTGGTAACAGAGGACAACGATCTGGTGATTGAAGGAAAGCACATGGGAATTTGTTTTGGATAAAAAGGATTCTTAAAAACAGACAAGCAATTTTATTCTAACTTCTTATCATCCAATAGAGGAGGCTCATTAGTAGAATCATCTTTTAGCTCGACTTCCATTTCAGTATCCGATTGAGCCGACAATCTATCTAAACTCTTCTCTAAATCATTGATCAAAGGCATTTCAGTCATAACGGATTCTGATAACATTTGAGCAACAGCTGCCTCTCGCTCTTCACGAGCATGGTCTATAAGTTCCACAAAATCGTGATCGTGCAATTTGACAAGAGCCATTCTGGCAGCAATCTGCTGAGATTCTTTTTTTGAATAACCTTCACCTTGTCCTGCCGAAATATTTTCGAGCATGATTTCGGTTTTAAACACAGGATTACCCGATTCATCTTTTTGTTGATCAACCAGTCTAAAATCGACAACGATTTTCTGTTTCTGCCCCCATTCAATAAGCCGCGACTTAAAGTTGACCTCTTTATGAGACAATTTATCTAAGTTAACATACTGATCAATTATTTTCTTCTGGATAAAAAATCTACAATATTCGTATCCTCTATCCAAATATATAGCACCAACCAATGCCTCGAAGGCATTGCCACACATATAGCTATTATGAGACGAAAGATGAGAAGTAGATCTAATCATTTTATCCAATCCTATCAAAACAGCCAATTTGTTGAGCGTTTCGCGCTGAACTATTTTTGAGCGCATATTGGTCAAAAAGCCTTCGCCCCGTCGTTTAAAATAGACATACACGATATGCCCCACAATAGCATCTAAGACAGCATCGCCCAAAAACTCAAGTCTTTCATTGTTAATAGGAACTCCATCTTTTGTACGAAGAAAAGTCGACTTATGAGATAGAGCCTGTTCGTATAATGAAATACGATGGGGGAAAAAGCCCATTATTCTATAAAAACAAAAATAAGATTCTCTATCCTTTCGAATAGAGAATCTTATTTTATCTATAAAATTTCGTAACACGGATTATTCTGCGTATTTTTTGAATATAACGCAAGCATTATGTCCACCAAATCCAAATGTATTGGACAAAGCTATATTTACTTCACGCTTTTGAGCTTTGTTGAATGTAAAATTAAGCTTATAATCCAATTCTGGATCATCATCTCCTTCAGCATGATTAATCGTTGGAGGAACAACACCGTCACGAATAGCTAATACACCTGCAATAGCCTCAACAGCACCTGCAGCACCCAATAAATGACCTGTCATGGATTTTGTAGAGCTAATGTTCAATTTATAGGCATGTTCACCAAAGACTTCTTTAATAGCTTTTACTTCAGAAAGATCACCAACTGGAGTAGAAGTTCCATGAACATTGATATAATCAATATCTTCAGGTTTTAATTCAGCATCTTCCAATGCATTTCGCATCACCAATTTGGCACCCAGACCTTCTGGATGAGAAGCCGTCAAGTGATAAGCATCTGCAGACATTCCTGCGCCAATAAGCTCAGCATAAATTTTAGCACCACGAGCCTTAGCGTGTTCTAATTCTTCGAGAACCAAGCAGCCACCACCTTCGCCCATTACGAAGCCATCACGACTACCGCTAAAAGGACGAGAAGCTGTTTCACATGCATCATTTCTAGTAGAAAGCGCATGCATAGCATTAAATCCACCTACTCCTGAAGGAGCAATAGCCGCTTCAGAGCCACCAGAAATAATAATGTTAGCTTTGTTCAGACGAATAAGATTAAATGCATCGGCAATAGCATTAGAAGAGGTTGCGCAAGCCGAGCATGTCGCATAATTAGGACCGTGGAAACCATATTTAATAGAAATTTGACCGGCAGCAATATCCGAAATCATCATAGGAATGAAAAACGGATTAAAACGGGGACCGTCCTCTAAGTGCTGATAATAGTTACCTACTTGCTCTTCAAAAGTACGGATACCACCAATACCAGCTCCAAAAATGACGCCTATCTTATTAAGATCTTCCGTTTCGATGTTTAACTCTGCATCCTTAATTGCTTCTTCTGCTACGACAACCGCAAATTGAGCGTAGCGGTCCATTTTACGGGCCTCCTTACGATCGATAAATTGAAGCGGGTCAAATTCTTTTACCTCACATGCAAACTGAGTTTTGAATTTCGACGCATCAAAATAAGTAATAGCGCCTGCCCCACTAACTCCATTAACACAGTTCTCCCAAAATTCAGGGACAGTGTTACCTATAGGAGTAATGGCACCAAGACCTGTTACTACAACTCTTTTTAATTCCATATTAAAACTAATGGCAATTAATTACTTTGCGTTGTTTTCAATATAAGAAATTGCATCGCCTACTGTCTGAATCTTCTCAGCTTCATTATCAGGAATTGAAATGCCGAATTCTTTTTCGAGCTCCATGATGAGTTCTACTGTATCTAATGAATCAGCACCCAAATCATTTGTGAAACTTGCTTCAGGTTTTACTTCAGATTCTTCAACGCCTAATTTGTCAACGATAATCGCTTTAACTTTTGATTCAATTTCTGACATAACTTTAAATTTTTAATTAGTAATTAGTTTTATTTCTTTAAATTTGCGGTTGCAAAGGAATAAATATTTATCGTCCTAAACAAATTTTTGATTAACTAAATTCAATATTTTGCACATTTTTCACGGTTTTGTGCACCAAAGTAATATAAACATGAGAAAAAACATTGCTATTTTTGCTTCCGGTTCTGGGACTAATGCCGAAAACATTATCAACTATTTTAAAGAGAATGACGAAGTTACCATCAAGCTAGTTGTATCTAACAAGAGTGATGCCTTCGTCCTGGAACGGGCTAAAAGACTAAATGTTAGTTCAGCAATTTGTCCGAAAGCAGATTGGATTACAGGGGAGAAAATCCTTGATTTAATGAAGGAAAACGAAATAGACTTTATCGTATTGGCCGGTTTTTTGCTCAAAGTGCCCCATATATTAGTCGAAGCTTACCCTCAAAGAATTGTGAATATCCATCCGGCATTATTACCCAAGCATGGCGGTAAATCAATGTACGGCAATAAAGTTCATGAAGCAGTAGTTGCTGATGGAGACAAAGAAAGTGGTATCACCATTCATTTTATTGATGAACATTATGATCAGGGACAAACCATTTATCAGGCAAAATGCGAAGTTCTACCCACTGATACTCCCGAAGATGTAGCAACAAAAGTTCATGCTTTGGAATACAAATGGTTTCCGTTAATCATTGAGAGAGTCGTTTCCAAATTATAAATCATCGCACATAAATCGCACATAATAAGTTCAAAAACAACTTAAATAATATCTATTTGATAAGCGTCTGGTTCCCTACGAAGTGGATAATTTCCTCTAAAGTATTCAAACTTATCAGGTTGTTGTTTTAGCCAATCACTGTCCCGGCGGGGATTGTATATTTTGAGTAAAGCTTCTACCTTTGAGGAGGCTTTAATTATATCCGACAATGGTTCAGGAGGCAATATGTTATAACTATGACTCAATCCAAAGAAATTACAAAATGAGCATAAAGACATTCTAGTAGCATTGGCTTTACCGTCAGCAGAGTATCCAGCTATATGGGGAGTACCTATTAATACTTTATTCAATAGATCGCGATCGATTTTCGGTTCATTCTCCCAAACATCAATTACGGCATCAGATATTTGCTTATTGTCGATAGCCGACAATAATGCTTTCGTTTCTATTACTTCCCCGCGAGAAGTATTAATAATAAAAGGACTCTTCTTTAGAGAAGAGAAAAAATGTTCATCACCAAGATGAAACGTTTTATAAATACCGTCTTTATTTAAAGGAACATGAAACGATATAATATCACACTCCTCCATCAATTGCTTTAATGGAACAAAATGATTTTCTACCTTACCATTCCTTTCAGACCATTCGCGCGGCGGATCATTCTGCAAAACACGTAGCCCCCATTCTTGAGACATCTTCACCACTTTACTTCCAACATTGCCAACGCCAACGACTCCTAATGTAAGATGGTTCAAATCTTTTCCTTTCAGTTGTTTGAATATCAACAAGACTGATTGAACGTACTGCACAACAGACGATGCATTACAACCCGGTGCATTTTTCCACACGATTCCAGCCTCTCTACAATAATCCACATCAATATGGTCAAAGCCAATTGTTGCGGTTGCTATGAACTTCACTTTACTACCGTTCAACAAGTTCCGGTCACAATGTGTTCTCGTGCGTATTATCAATGCATCGGCATCACGAACGATAGCAGGAGTAAAAGAATTGCCAGGCAAGCAAACGACTTCGTCTGCAATCTTTTCAAGAGGTTCCCTAATATAGGGTATCTTATCGTCAACAATAACTTTCATTTACTTCACGTTTTATTTTATCAAGCTTTACAAAGGTACATAATTTATTCGTGAGCCATACGAGTTTCCAAATAAAATGCATGAAACGGTTGCCGCATTAAATTATTTTGTATAGCTTTGCCATTTATAACATTTAACTTTCATTTTTGATGATGACCTTTAGCAACGTTTGCAACGAGATTTTTGAAAAAGCGACAACAGATTATCATATTAAAGATAATATTGATACTCCTATTAACAATCCGTATGCATTAAAGACTATCGAATATTATCTCTATCTAAAGAATTGGATAGATGCAGTTCAGTGGCATTTGGAAGATATTGTTCGCGATCCCCAGATCGATCCGGTTGAAGCATTGGCAATAAAACGCCGAATAGACAGATCCAACCAAGAAAGAACAGATTTGGTAGAACTGATAGACAGTTATGTTTATGACAAATATAAAACGATCGAACCGAAGCCAAACGCCATAATCAACACTGAAAGTCCGGCATGGGCGGTTGATCGCCTCTCAATACTTGCTTTAAAGATCTACCATATGGAACAGGAAGTAAAACGCAGTGAAGCGACCTCCGAGCATATTGCAGGTTGCCAAGCGAAACTCAATATATTGCTCGAACAAAAGAATGATTTGTCTGCAGCTATTGACACTCTATTAAATAATATAGAGAAAGGAAAGATTCTAATAAAGGTCTACAAACAAATGAAAATGTACAACGACCCAAATCTCAATCCGATTCTCTATACAAAAAAATAAAAATGACACGTATTCTTATTATCCGTTTTTCTGCCATCGGTGATGTAGCGATGACAATTCCCGTTATTTATTCTTTTGCCCGTCAATATCCAGATATTGATATTACATTCCTAAGCAGACGTGTATTGCAGCCTATGTTCCAAGAGATGCCACAAAATGTACATTACTATGCGGCAGATTTAAAAGGAAAGCACAAAGGACTAAAAGGTATATATCGTTTGTACAAAGAATTAAAAGATTTGAAATTTGATATGGTCGCCGATTTCCATAGTGTTATTCGCACCAAGCTACTGTGCTTTTTACTTCGCACAACAGGGCTTCGTATTGAATCGGTGAAGAAAGGGCGTTCCGAGAAGCACAAACTCATTCGCCGGCGCCACAAAGAGCTGAAAAACCAGAAAAACTCTTTCCGCCGTTTTGCAGATGTACTTGAGAAATTAGGTTTCCCTGTGTTACTCGATTTTTCATCTATCTACGGCGATAAAAGAGGTGACTTTTCTAAAATCGCTTCGGTAGTACCTCAAAAGGGAAAAGACATCTGGATAGGTATTGCTCCCTTTGCAAAGCACGAAGGCAAAATCTATCCTATTCATCTACAAGAAAAAGTAGTCGCACATTTTGCCGCCCAACCACATGTCAAGGTATTCCTCTTTGGAGGAGGCAAAAACGAAATCGGCATTTTCGAGGAATGGATTAAAAAATATCCCACGGTAATATCTACAACGGGTAAACTGAACATGTCAACCGAATTGATCTTAATGAGTTATCTCAACGTGATGCTCTCAATGGATTCGGCAAATATGCACATGGCCTCACTGGTTAATATTCCGGTTATCTCAATTTGGGGAGCAACACATCCATATGGAGGCTTCATGGGATGGAAACAACTTCCTGTCAATACCATTCAACTCGATATGCCTTGCCGCCCTTGTTCCGTATATGGCGAAAGTCCTTGTTACAGGGGTGATTATGCTTGTATGAACAACATCGATCCGGAACGAGTAATCAAAAAGATAGAAGGTATCATATATTAAAGGAAGTAATATCTGATGAAGATCATAATCAATCCGAAGTACGAGTATCTTCGGGAGGATATTTTGCAAATCCCCGAAGAATTCGATAAACAGCCAGGAGAAATCATATACGAAGCACGTAATATACTAAGGGTTGTAGAGCTGAAAGGGATAAAAGTCGTCATTAAAAGTTTCCATCAGCCTAAATTCTTCAATCGGATAATTTATTCTTTTATCCGCAAATCAAAAGCGCTACGCTCATATCTTTTCTCAGAAAAATTACTAGAGTATAACATTCCGGCACCTACCCCTATTGCCTGCATTATACAATCGAGGGGTGGTTTACTTACAAATAGCTATTATATCAATAAATACGAAGAAGCCGAGACTGTGAGAGAATTAATGGGAGGTACGGTAAAAGGCAATGAAGAGATACTCAATGATTTCACCGATTTTCTCATTCATACTCACTATCAAGGCATTCTACATTTAGATCTTTCACCTGGAAACATTTTATTCAAGAAAGGCCCCAACGGAAAATATAAATTCCTTTTGATAGATGTAAATCGTATGAAGCTCGACACTTATGTAGGCATGAAAAAAGCCAGCTACAATTTACGCCGCCTTTGCACCTCATCTGAAATATCAGGATACATAGCCCGCCGATATGCACAACATAAGGGATGGAACATTGTCAAAATGGAAAAGCTGGTACAGCACGATAGTGATCATTTCTTCAAAAAGTTTTTCTTTCACCGAGCAGCAACACGTTCTAAAGCTCCTCATATACGCCTCATCATACTGCGCTTTCGTTTCTTCCTCTTTATCAGAATCCATTTTTTATCAGTTGATAGCAAACTAAGCGCCACATTATATCATAAAGAGGCATCTATATATATCAACTATTTAAAAGATTATGATTTCAGGAAAATATTCTACGCCAGCTATATAACCAAATAATAATTTCTAATCAAAAAAAAGAGCCACGCCATAAGGTGCAGCTCTTTAAGACAGAAGAAATATTATCAATAGCTTTTAACATGCCCCATTCCTGAAGCCGATATATTTTTCACACTAGGATTTCCTTTATACTTAATATTGCCCAATCCATGGGACGTAGCATCAATGCTCTCTGAAGCATAGCAATTGATATTGCCCACACCACGAGATTCTGCGGTCACACTTTTTGCGATCAAGTTCAACGTATCTATATTACCTACACCGCGAGAACTCAATTTCACATTTTCCACTTCACCACTGATTGTAGCATTACCTACACCACGAGATTCAACATCAAGACTTTCACATTTCAATCCACTGATCTTAATGTTACCAACTCCTCGCGTTTCAATACTCAAAGATTTTTGATTCAGTCCATTAATAGTGATATTACCTACGCCACGAGACAATACAGATTTCAAAGAAGGCATCCCTATAATAATCGTCAGATGTTCTGCACTTCTCGATCCATGATGATCGGATTCTTGGCCGATTTTCAACACACGACCATTTACAGTGGCCGACGTAGCGTTTACCAGACGCTCGGTACCGCTCACCTTAACATAGTATTCACCAGATGTTTGAATAATTTCGATAGCACCTACCCCACTATGCTCAATAGCATCGAAATCTCTCACACTGAATGAACGATTCACTCCTTGGTTTTCCGACACAGCTTTGTTCGATGCCGAACAACTAGTACACATAGCCAATGCCATAATCAGCCATGCTACATTTTTTAAAATTGAATTCATCTTTTTAATCTTATATTTATTAGATTCATTATTTCTATATTACAATCAACCATTCTCCTTAAGGTCCTCATTCCTGCCTATTCTAGGTATATCCAAGTCTACTACAATTAATGCAACAATAAGAATATTACCCATTCCATCGGTATTTATCGGCCTTTCTTAAATATCCTAATACGAGGCTGTCTCGACAGGCTAAAATAACCCCATTTCATCGGAATTATTAAGTCTTATGATGACAGCCATAACAATAGCTAATAGACCCGCTTATAATAGATTGTATAAAAAGAGAACAACTGTCAGTCCAAGCCTCACATTATTGTATCCATCCAGATCAAAGAACTATTTCGAGATTGCCTCACATCAACAACATCAATCGATCTACAGCACATAAGAACGTTCTAAGGAACAGAATAGCCAAATCTAATCATGGCTCCTTATAACGTTTCTATATATAAGACGAAAGTAGCAGCCAAAACGTTACATGGTATAACGCACTTTTTTATATAAAACACAAAAAAAGTAGAAATTCATCAGATTTATACTTAAATCATCCACCCCAAATATTTCACTATTTATACTAAATAGCCACTACTCATTCTATCTATATTTGAGTTCGGGATAAGAACTCAAGTCTATTGTTGTGAACGCGGCGGGCTATTTCAACAAAATCATGTTGCAATTTGCGCGCTCTACAATTCGCACGCCTCTGCCAAGGTGTTGTAACGAAAGACACAATACTCTACCCAAAACGCTTTTAACCTTTCCATGTTACCCTTTAAAAGGGTGAAATCTATAAAACATACTGATGAAAGTTGGTGCATATCAGAACGTTTTTTATGCTTTGTTCTTAGAAGAATGTCGTTCCACATATGT
>JAAYUD010000033.1 GCA_012517855.1 Bacteroidales bacterium | reverse complement strand
GCACCTTCCTTGATGAAATCTTTTTCTATATTCTTCAAATATAAATAAGCCAGTGCCACAACCATAATGGTTAGGACCAACGGCATTATAGATTCAAAAAGGGGGTTTCCAGTGGTTTTAAGTGGATATATGAAAAATGAAACCACAAATGGCGCTAACCAAACCAAAAATCCGAAAATGATTATTTTTATTTATTCATGTTCTAAACCTCCTACCATAATATTCTCTTACTCTTTATTTGCCAAGGCTTTTCCAACCATAATGCTCATACCGGAATCACAAGATATCTTAATCCTATCTGTGAAAAATAATCCATAATCGACATTCCTGATATTGGTATCAAAATCAGCAAGTCCCCCAGGTCTCTAGCATTGCTTCCGGATAACTATCGCATCCGTCGCTAGCTATCGCCGGCGGTTCGATGGGATTGCAGCGATCCTTGATTTGAGACATCATAGCCGCCGCAACTTCATCTTCGTTCTTGCCGATAGCTCTCCCTACTCTTCAGCCTTGTGTCAATATCTATCGCAGTGCCTCGCCAGAAGCTGCCCCGATCAACCTCTTCGGGATGTCCACTTTTTCCCCTTTGTGACCCACATAAGCCCACATGGCATCGAGTTGAACGCGAGTGAGAGAATAGTTTGCAAGAAGCAATGACTCGATCACTTCGACGTGGTTTGCAGCTTCACGAAGCCACGTATTGACGGTCTCCTCTTTGATTCCTTTGATCCTATGGATGGATGCAAGGCTATTTCTTTCGGCGACCATCACCAGACATTCAAGGATCTCCTTGGGACTGTGATGCTCGCCATAGAACACAGTTCCCTTGTTCGCGACACTCACTATCCCGCAGGTCTTGCATTTTAGTCGCTGGGTACCCTTATCGGTTCTACCGTACTTGACAATGTTCCCATGATCTATCAGACCATAATCGGGACAATCGCTATTCCAGCAAAACGAACCTGCTAAAGCCAATCGATTTGCCTTCATTGCCTTCCCCGATTATACTATTCATACTATAGTAGTAATAAACATGACTGAGGTAGACTACACACTTTCCGGTACCTTGAAAAAAAATAAGAGCACATGGTATCGAGAATTATGTCGCAGTAATGGATCGCGGATTCTTCAGCTTGGGCAATCTATGTGAGTTGATAGATAGCAAAATTTCGTTTATTATGGCCACTAAATTGCAATTATATAAATGATCTGAAGTTGCTTATGACAGAAGCACAAAAGGATATCGATGACGTAAAATATCTCCATAAGTTTAACAAAGATCCTAATTTTGCCAAGCCAATCACATATAATATTGGCTCGATTGAAGTCCATGGTTATGTGTATTATGATCCTAAACTCGAACAAACCGAGAAGCAGACCTTTCTTAGCACGTTGTATGATATTCGCGAAGAGTTGGGCAAGGTGCGATTGAATAAGAATAGCAATTCCCATGCAGTTTTCAAAGAAAAAAAACGCGCGGATTTGGAAACTTTTTTGATTGGCATGTGATAGATAACCGTTTTGAAGTTGCAATTAAACAAAACGCAGTCACTCAAAGAATGAACAAAATGGGTAAATATAGGCTCTGTAGAAAACATATAAATTTGTTCATAAGCTAGTATCAACTAAGATGATCTATAGGTGTTTTGGTCGAAGCAATATCCATTAAAGCTTATTTATGCATTTAGAGTGCTAAAACATCTTTACGGTCTTATAATCACGAATATTTCAAAGCATTAAAATTTTCAT
>JAAYUD010000032.1 GCA_012517855.1 Bacteroidales bacterium | reverse complement strand
TACTATCATAATGATAGTACTAAATATTGACAAAGTAAAAAAACTCAAAAAGTCCCTAAGGAAATACACCCCGAACACCCCGATGCATAGTAAAACATTGCAACAAATCGCAACTAAAATAAAGGCTTTATTTATCACCTCTTGTGCTGCCGTGCAAATATCATCCGCATTCCTCAAAAATGATAAGGACGAAAATAAAAGTTCGTCCTTATGAAAATGAAAATTCGTCCATACGAAAATTTATTTTCGTCCATACGAATTTCTAGCTGTGTATCAGTGCGTTGCGGACGTTATACCTGAGAGGGTTGACAATGGGGACTGTTAACGCCCGCTTTGGTTAATATATTTCCTCTTTTATGGTAAAACGTTCCTCTTCGCTCGTGAGAGTGACAGGATTGGGTGGGTATCTGCAATTTCTCACCGATGTTCCATCCATCGCCCCATCCACGTATGTATGTTTTTTTGTTGTCGTATGTACGTGGCGCAAAAAACATAAGGACGTCACCGAAAAAACTAACATACGACAACGGCGTGGCATTCCTGTTTGTGTGTAATTCAAAGTATTATATACGGTTTGTATTGGGTACTTAAATTCAATTCCTATTTCTTTTGTAAGTCCATTTTCTTAATAAAAATTCCTCAAATTTAATTTGTTTTTAATTTTCATAATTAATAACTTTGGCATTCGTATCTTTATCATTACATTGTGAATGGGGTGATGAGTACTTCTTTTGTTCCTTAAAATTCCGATTGCAGTGCACAAGATATTGATGGGAAGATGATATAATCTTTAATATGGAAAAATAAGCGAAAGTGTATATAAACTATCTATATATAAAATATATAGCTAAATGTGAATATGTTTTTGTCTATATATCCCATCTGGATTTGGAGCATTTTTTCCAATATATGATTTCACCTTCTCATTATGAATGGTTGGAAATTGGTAAATATTTTAGTTAATAGAAGATAGTGGAAAGATAATGAATAATAGATTACGCTTCTTTGATTTGGTCATAATAGTTTTATCTATTTATGTATTATTTGCTTTGGTGTTCACTGCTATATTTAAAATACCAGAACAAACGATGCTATTACTTGATATTATTGACGATTGTATATGTATTGTCTTTCTTGTTGATTTTATGGTTGATTTCTGTAAGGCTAAAAACAAACTTAAATTTATGAAATGGGGTTGGATTGATTTAATATCAAGCATACCTTCATTTGGATTTATGCGAGTTGGTCGGCTATTTAAACTTATACGATTACTACGTATATTAAGAGCATTCAGGTCTACTAAAATTTTAATGAAATATATATTTAAGAGCAAGATAAAAGGAACAATGATGTCTTTATTCATTATATCAATACTGTTAACTATTTTATCTTCTATAGCCATATTATCAGTAGAAACTGATCCAAAAAGTAATATTAAGACTGTAGATGATGCTATATGGTGGACAATTGCGACATTAACAACATACAATTATGGCGATAAATTTCCTGTTACATACATTGGACGAATAATAGGAATATTGCTTAATGCTTCTGGGGTAGCTTTGTTTGGAACATTCACTGCATATATAGCATCTGTGTTCGTTGGCGCAAAAAATGATGAAGAATCAAAACAAAAAAAAGAAAATGAGACGTAATATTTAAACCTAAAAAATAATATCATGGACTTTAAAGATTTAATACTACAAATTTCTGGTAGAATAGAAAAGTTAAAAGACAACTTACCTACTGAAGAAGCTACAAAGAATGCTTTAATAATGCCATTTATTCAGGCATTAGGCTACGATGTGTTTAATCCCCTTGAAGTGTTACCCGAAATGACATGCGATATTGGTACAAAAAAAGGAGAAAAGATCGATTATGCTATTTTAAAGGATGGTCAGCCTATCATTTTAATGGAATGTAAACATTGGCAGCAAGACTTGAATTTGCATGATAACCAGTTGTTACGGTATTTCAATGTATCTAACGCTAAATTTGGTATATTGACAAATGGAATTGTATATAGATTTTATACGGACTTAGCTGAACCTAACAAAATGGATAATAAACCATTTTTAGAAGTTAACCTACTTGATATTAAAGATAATCAAATAGAGGAATTGAAGAAGTTCCATAAATCCTATTTTGATATTGATATTATTTTAAGTTCAGCAAATGAATTGAAATATACAGGAGAATTAAGGGCTGTAATTTTAAATGAATTTGCGAACCCTTCTCCTGATTTTGTCAAATACTTCGGTAAACAAGTTTATGACGGTATGTTTACTCAAAGTATATTAGATCAATTTACAGATTTAGTAAAGAGGTCTATTAATTCATGTATAAATGATTTAATCTCCGATAGATTAAAGGCTGCTATCAAAGAGGATAATTCAGAAATACCTAAAGATACACAACAAAGCAATCAAGAAGAAAACCAAGATGATGATTATTTAAATAGAGATAGCCGTATTGTAACTACTGAAATAGAATTAAACGGATTCTATATCGTTAAATCAATAATACGAACAATAATTCCTGTCGAAAGAATTATATATAAAGATAGCATCGATTATTTTGCTATAAATATAGATAATACATGGAAAAATATTTGCAGACTATATTTTAATAATGAAAATAATCTGCGAATAGCGTTTCGTGACGAAAACAAAAAAGAGGAACGGTACAAGTTAAATTCTCTAGATGATATATATAACTTCTCAGATAAATTAGTAGAAAAAGCTAAATTATATGTAGAATGAGAGGAACTATATTATCTATCAGCTCTTTTAGAGGAAGCAAGGAAACAATATTCGGATGTAGACGGTTGCTACTATTGTTGCAATTCGTGCCATACGAAGTAAAGTTTTGTATCTCTGCGGTGCTTCGTTCGGTTCCCAAGCGAGTATCATAGAGATAGAATTAAAGAAAGTTATGACAATAAAATAAGAGAAAATGTTTGATTTAAAATAGACTAATATGAAAAAGTTGTTTTTATTGATTCCTTTGTTGTTATCTAGTATATCATCGTTTGCTCAATACGGTTCTAGTTCAGACAGTAACATCCCTGGTATGGTTATTTTTATTGGATTAGTTTTTATTGTTGCAGGTCTTTTGCAAGTCATATTATTCTTTAAATTGTGGAGTATGACAAATAATGTACAAAAGATAAAGAATGGATTAAAACTTTTTGAATTTGAAAAGGGTTTCGAATATAATTCTAAAATAAAACGGTCCCTTCTATTGGGGAATAAGGCTGAAGCAAGGGAATTAATGATTAATAGATTCATATCACAAGTAAAAGAGAGATATCAGACTGATTCTATTATCGATAAAAAAAATGAATTGCAGTTAGGTCTAGAATTAATTGGAGAAAAATTGCCAAAGGCTATTGAATGTCTCTATTTAGCATCTGATTATAACAACTTATTTTTAAAAGGCAAGAACTTATATAAAGGATGTTTAGTCTCTAGAAATTCAGATAAGACATTAATGCATGTTCGTAATGTTGAATATGATGGTAAAATGCATAGTTATATTTGCTATACTGAAGGCTATAAAAATAAAGAAGGGGCATATAGTGAAGAAGAGATAACGAGAGTAAATATATCAGCGTTTTTATAAGGTGAGATTATTGGCTTCTTAATCATGTTTATGGGATAGCAAATATTGATCAATTTATTCTCATTTCTCAGCCGAATGAGGACGAAACAATTAGATGGCTGAAACTAAAACATGGCAACTCAAAATGTATATAAGGAAAGTGAACTTTCAAAAAGGATATGATAGCATTTATTGATCATTTAAATAGAAACAACAATGGCACTTTTAACAATATCTTCTAAGCGGAAACAAATAATTAATCTTCCACATTACCTGCTTATAGACGGGCAACTGCTGGGACTGATGAAAGGGAAACCGGTAAATATACAATTGCCGGCAGGTAATTATGAAATCACCGTACGAAGTGCTTATAAGTTTATAGAGAGCACAGTTGCCGTTCGGATTGGAGATGAAGAATCCAAGAAAGTTGTTTTTTCCGATCGGGAGAAGTTTTGGAACTGGCTATTCAATCTGGATCTTGTTCTATGGCTCATAAAGAGATTCATTACTATCCCGGCGCCATGGGGTGGCATTTACGAGATTGTAAGTAATGGCTTTTTCGCCATTTGGCTGCTTAGAATATGGATTATCAGAAAAAGATATTTCAAATTGGAAATGGTATAATCTCCGGATTCCAACTATTGCGATGAATAAAATTTCGAAGAAACAATATGAGGATGCGTTGAAGAGGGTGGAGGAACTCTTGCCCATAGTAACTGATAAACTTGCTACGGATAAGAATGCTATTGAATTATCCATGATGTCTGATATTGTTATTGCATACGAAAAAGAGCATTATCCTATCGGAAAATACAAAAAATAAAAAAGTGATTGGTGTATGAAGAGAAATATTCAGATCCTGTTCGCTATTCTATTTGTCGTACCCTTTGTAAACATATAGATGGAAAATATCATGGATCTTATGGAATAGATTTCACCCTCACGACTCCCTATTGGTTAAGAGCGGAAAGGGTGAAACCTTTTTGTTACCAAACACCTTTAAAGCTGCAAATTTGTAATATCTAATTCATTGTATCTTGGCTGTCCATTCTATTCCACTGACATCTATCAATTTCAACGTATCACGATTACTAATATGCAAACCTCTCACATCAATGGCTAGGTCGGCTTTTGCACCCAAAGGTATTATCAAACTATGTTTGCCTGGTTTTACTTTTGTAACATACTGATTTTTTATCCTTCCAAGAGGAAACGTTGAAAGGGCATCAGTATTCAATGATTTGATAACTTGACCATTCGGGCCGATTATTTGTATGCCTATCAAGAATGAGCCATATACATCGACACCTTCCGTTCGATACACTTCGAATGTAAGGTCGGAACTATTGAGGCGTACATTAGATATTTCGATCTTCGGCTTTACTGATTTATTGTGCAAATTTCCCCATACTCCACCATGGAAGGATTGATTAGTAAATAGGGCTATGCCGAAAATGAATAATGAAAAAGACAATATGAATGTTTTCATATTTTTCAACGGCAATGGACCGGAACCAATCCATCTGAACCAACGGGTAGAAGTGAATTTGCACTTTCGCAGCATAAAATAATGATCGAGCGAATACACATCACTACCTGTTAAGAATAGAGTGAAACCACCTGCCAATCCTAAAATTCCAATCTGCCACTCATCAAGGCATGTAGTGCCCAACCATCCGGAACCTAAAAGAATACCGAATGCAAGCCCAAACACACCGACACTCATTAATCGGCTGAACAGTCCGAGGATCATGAATAAGCCCACAATAGCCTCTACTATTGTAAACAGAATCATGGCAAGTTGCAAATCATGCGGATGCATCACCATATATTCAATAATAGGTTTTATACCTAGTGCATTGGGAAGAAAGTGATTGAACTTTTCTCCCACATAGCCTGCTATGTGGGGGTCCAACTTATTCTCCAATACAACTCTGCGCCAAAATGCAGAAAAGTAGGTCCAACCGATCACCCAGCGCATTGATAAACTAAGAAGTCCGCTGACACCAATCTGCAGCGGGTACTGATAATTTTTACTATTCATTTCAGTATGTATTATATGCTTATCGATTTGTAGCCTAACTCTTCCAGTCCAAACATATAAACGATGCCATTGTTTACAATTGGTGTTTCGGTAGGAAGAAGTGTTTTGTCTATATTTAGTTGTCTAACAGTCAAACCACAAACGACTATTTTCAATCCATACTTTTGTACAGCCTCTACAACTGTCTTTTTCAGTTCTTCGTTGGCAGAGATTTCTTTTACTACTTCTCCACATGTCACTATTTGAAAATCTATCTTTTTGCTTTTATTTTTAAATCTTTCACCGGTCATGATAGCGACCTTTAAATGCTTCGGATTCATCACTAGCAATGCGTACTTCCCACTGCTTTTAATTGATTGTTCTACTTGGTTGATCTCTTTTACTTTTTGTGCACTCACATTTGTTGTTCCCATAATAAATGAGAACAACAATAATATCATTATATACTTTTTCATTTTTATGTATTTGTTTGTGTGAAACGTTATTATTGGCACGAATATATAACTCTATTCGCTGGGCGAGAGGAATTGGCGTCTTGCCGATTGCTTATTTAAGAAATTGTTGTGAATTTTTAGAAAAATAATAAGATGAAACTGTTTCGAATTCTTTTAGCCTCTTTTGGGCGCATTTCTCGGACTTGTTTCTCTATTTAGCCCACTAAACCTTCAAAATAGATCCAATAAATTCGCTCAAAAATAACCTCAAAAGACTTTCGATAAAAGTTCAAAACAGTTTCTTAAATGAAAAGTATTTATCTAAATCAGGAGTTTTCGGAAGAACAGAAAAAATGGTATCTTCTGTTTTGGGGAAATAGAAAAATGGTGTAAATCGACATTATTTAGCAACGCAAACTTGTCAATACACTTTGTACAAATTCTAAAGGGGAATAATGCTTTTTCCTCTCCCTGCTTCTTGACAAAGCGACTTGAGATATTATCATTTGAATTGGTGTAGCAAGTTCTCGGGCAACTTGATTCCATCGTTTGTTGAGGGGTCTCAATCTGGAGCCATTGCTTTATTTCTCTCTTTATAGGGCAAGAGAGCGACAATAGCGCTATCATGATAATAGCCAGATACTTATTATTTGTCGATTGAGATATATGCATTAAGCGCAAAATTACTATTATTTTCTATTTCTGATACAGGTTTCCTCTCTTTTAATATTACTTAACCTAATACAATTATCGGTATCTGTTAAGAGTCTGATTTTGAATGACGGTGAAGAGTTGCAAAAGCCTGCATCGAAGTGAGAGAGAGGTTTATAACAATTTCTCGAATGCTTTTCGGCTACCACGTGCTCTGTCGTAAAAGACTTCTCCACATTCTGCAAATCTTGTTTTCCGGAGGAGACGCAGCAGGTAGTGGTTATCAAAATTAGTATCGACGCGGAAGCTATGTACATTGCATGTTAGAGCGTATTGCTCGATGCGTCGAAAGAAGTAGGTTGCCACTCCACGGTTTTTTACTTCGTCGGCAACGGCCAAGCGGTGAACGACTACATACTGTTGATCACTCAACCAGTGGCCGTTTAAATCATTGTAGGCCGGTTCGCCATCAAAAGATATACTGGCATAAGCAATAACCGACTGATCAAGGCATAGTACATACGCCGTTTTCCGATCAATGTCGGATGTGATGTCGTGCACAGCAGGATATCCCTCTTGCCATTGATGACTGCCCAGACGTTTCATCTGGGCTTTGGCTTGGGCAATAATCTGCATGATACGTTGTGTGTCGGTCGTTGTAGCCCGACGGAATTCGTAACAGCTCTCTGGTGAAGAATAAAGGGTGCCTTGATTCATATATCAAAAGAGTGGAAATGGCGCGCTATTCTGCGTTTGGGTGCTCTTTGTCTTGTTCTTCTTCTATCAAATCTTTGCCCCAATGGGTAACAGCTTCGAGTGCTTCGCGTTCGGCTACGACTTTGGCCTTCTTGGGTGAGAAGATCATGCGGAGCGACTGATTGTAGTTGAAATAATTCCATATCCAATTGAGGAAAACAATCACTTTATTGCGCACGCCTAAGATGGAACGCAAGTGTACAACCAGCCATAAGAACCAAGCAAACCATCCTTGTATCTTTACTCTACTGAATTCGGCTACGGCTTTGTTTCGGCCTACTGTAGCCATCGATCCGAGGTTGCGGTAATGGAACGGCTGCATTTTCTTACCTTTCTCGAGCCGGTATAGATTTTTGGCTAACAATTTGCCTTGTTGAATAGCAACTTGTGCCAGCTGAGGATGTCCTTTGGGATAGTCTTTGTCGGTGGTCTGGATACATTGATCGCCAATGGCGAAGACGTCTTCCATACCCGGTACACGATTGAATTCGTCTACTTTGATACGGTTGCCTCGTCCGAAAAACGAGCGATCTATATTGTTGATGGTAACACCGGCAACACCACTGACCCATATAAAGGTACGAGTCGCAATTTCGCTACCGTCTTCAAGTACCACTTTATTGTCTTTATAGTCTACGACCTTCTTGTTTAATAGAATGTTTACGCCCATGTGACGAAGGAACTCTTCGGCTTTTGCCGACGATTCGGGTGACATACCCGAAAGTAATCGGTTGCTGGCTTCTATGAGATAAATATTCATCATGCTTTTATCCAAATCGGGATAGTCGTGAGGTAAAATAAATTTTTTCATTTCGGAAAGTACACCCGATACTTCGACGCCTGTAGCACCACCACCAACGATGACTACGTTGAGCAATTCTTGGCGTTCTAAGTTGGTAGCACATGTGATAGAACGCTCCAAATTGGATAGAATGGCATTCTGTAGCCCCATTGCTTCGGATACATTTTTCATAGGGATAGCATTCTCTTCGATATGTTTATTGCCGAAGAAGTTTGTTGTGGTACCGGCAGCGAAAACCAAATAATCGTACTCTGCCTTTCCGATCGAAGTTTGGATGATCTTCTTCTCAGGAAATACCGCTCTTACTTCTGCCATACGGAAATAGAAGTTTCGGGTACGTTGAAATATTTTGCGGAAAGGGAACGAGATAGAACTCGGTTCCATACCCGCCGAAGCAACTTGGTATATTAACGGGGGAAATTGATGATAGTTGTTTTTGTCCATCAATACCACTTGCAAACCGGATTTCTTGAGTCTTTTTGCCAATTGAAGGCCTCCGAATCCGCCACCTACAATAATTACCCGCTTCTTGTCGTTTTTTTCAATGTTTAAACTCATATCTTTTTACCTTTTAGTCTGTTTGGAGTTACAAAAATACATTTTTTTTTAAAAGTAATAAACAATTTAAATGGAAAATAAATGTCTGAAGGGCATATTTCTTTGTTTAAATTCCCAATCTAAGAATTTATTTACTATTTTTGCACTAATGTTTATACTATCACTATGGCAAATGTTATTCGATTAACAAAAGGCCTTGACATAAAATTGAAAGGTGTTGCAGCCGAAGAATTCTTTGACGTTGAAGGTTCTGAGCGTTATGCGCTTGTTGCGGATGATTATGTCGGTATAACTCCGAAGATGGTTGTCAAAGAACAGGATTATGTAAAGGCAGGTAGTGCGTTGTTTGTAGATAAGAACCATCCTGAAGTGAAATTCGTTTCGCCGGTGAGCGGCACTGTGAACCAAATAGAACGTGGTGCACGTCGGAAAATACTTTCTGTATCGGTTACCGCCTCAGAAACGCAAGAATATGTCGATTTTGGTCGAAAAGACGTAGAGGCATTGTCTTCGGTAGAAATAAAAGTCTTGATGGCAGAATCGGGACTTATGGCTTTCGTGCGACAAAGGCCTTATGATATTGTATCGTGTCCGGCGGTAGAGCCTAGAGCTATTTTTGTTTCGGCTTTCGATACCAATCCGTTGGCTCCCGACTTTGAGTTTGTTTTGAAAGGGGAAGAAGAAGCTTTTCAAACAGGGCTTACAGCATTGTCTAGAATTGCAAAAACATATCTAAATATTCGTTCTAATCAGTCGGCTGTTACATTGACCGAAGCCAAAAATGTAACGGTCTCCGTGTTTGAAGGACCTCATCCGGCCGGCAATGTAGGTGTTCAGATAAACCATATAGCTCCGGTAAACAAGAATGAAGTAGTCTGGACTCTCTCGGCCCAATCGGTGATTTATTTGGGACGGCTGTTTTTAGAAGGACATACGAACTTTGTTCGTGCGGTAGCCGTTACCGGATCGGAAGTCGAGCATCCTGCATACGTACGTCTGCAACTCGGGGCGCAATTGACCAATGTCTTTGATGGGAGAGTGAGTGCTGGAAAAGATTTACGCTATATTAGCGGCAATGTATTGACCGGACGGAAAATAAGTGCTGATGGTTATCTTGGAGCTTATGACAATCAGCTGACGGTGATTCCTGAGGGCGATGAAGTGCATGAGAAATTTGGGTGGATAGCACCGCGTTTGAATGATTTCAGTATGAACCGTTCGTATTTCAGCTGGCTATTGGGTAAGAAAAAACAGTATACGCTTGATGCCCGTATTAAAGGGGGGCAACGTCACATGATCATGTCTGACGAATATACGAAGGTGTTCCCAATGGACATTTTGCCCGAATATCTGATAAAGGCAATTCTTGCCGGTGATATAGACAGAATGCAGGCACTCGGTATATACGAAGTGGCTCCAGAGGATTTTGCCCTTTGTGAGTTTGTTTGTTCATCAAAAATGGAGCTTCAACGTATAGTGAGAGAAGGTTTGGATATGTTTCGAGCTGAAATGAATTAAAAGATAAAGGACGTTTAAACAATGAAAGCGATAAAAAAAATATTCGATAAAGTAAGACCTCATTTCGAAGAAGGTGGCAATTGTCATGCTTTGCATTCGGTGTATGAGGGTATCGAATGCTTTTTGTTTGTTCCCAATACCACGTCTACAACCGGAACTCACGTTCACGATGCCATAGATAGTAAACGCATCATGTCGTTTGTGGTCATTGCACTGATGCCCGCAATGCTTTTTGGAATGTATAATGTGGGTTATCAGTATTATGTGCATGTAGGTATCGAAGGAGACTTTTTCGATAAATTTCTTTACGGTTTTCTGGCTGTACTTCCCAAGATTGTGGTGACCTATGTGGTAGGTTTGGGTATTGAGTTTGTTGTGGCCCAATGGAAAAAAGAAGAAATACAAGAGGGCTTTTTAGTAACGGGTATGCTCATCCCTATGATTGTTCCCGTAGATTGTCCGTTGTGGATTATTGCAATAGCTACGGCTTTTGCCGTGATATTTGCCAAAGAGGTGTTTGGCGGTACGGGAATGAATATATTCAACGTTGCATTGGTAGCCCGTGTTTTTATGTTCTTCAGTTATCCTACCAAAATGAGTGGTGACGCTGTTTGGGTAGCAAGCAAAAGCATATTCGGGTTGGGCAAGACTGTAGATGGCATGACTGCCGCCACTAGTTTGGGCATTGCGTCTACGTCTGCTACTCCTGCCGGTTGTCCACCGTTCTCGTGGGATATGGTCACTGGATTTATTCCGGGATCGATAGGCGAAACGAGTGTGATAGCCATATTGATAGGCGCTTTGATCTTGTTGTGGACAGGTGTTGCCAGTTGGAAAACGATGCTCTCCGTGTTTCTAGGTGGCGCCTTGATGGCATGGATATTCAATTTCTGTGGACCGCATACGGCAATGGCTCACATGCCGTGGTACGAACATCTGGTGCTGGGTGGCTTTTGTTTTGGAGCTGTCTTCATGGCAACTGATCCGGTGACTTCGGCACGCACCGAGACAGGAAAATATATATATGGTTTCTTAATAGGAGCATTGGCTATTTTCATCAGAGTGTTGAATCCCGGCTTTCCGGAAGGAATGATGTTTGCCATACTCTTTATGAATATATTTGCTCCACTGATAGACTACTTTGTGGTGCAACACAATATAAGCCGCAGGGTGAAACGAGTGACGAAAACGACCATTAATTCTGATGAATAATGAAAAAGGGGGATACAAATAGTAATTCATATATACTCATTTATGCCTCGGTAATCGTTGTAGTTGTTGCATTTCTGCTGGCGTTTACGAACATCGTATTGAGACCCCGGCAGAATAGGAATATAGAACTCGATACTAAAAGACAAATTCTGGCGGCGTTGAATATCACCGACGTGAAGGATGTTGAAGCGGTCTATAATAGATATGTAAAGCTGGATATGCTGTTGCAGCTTGACGGAACGTTGGTAGTGAATAGTGGGGGCTTCTCTTCGAACTACACTACCGAATTCTCTAAAAAGCGTTTTCACATTTTCCAATGTGACGTGAACGGACAGACCAAGTATGTCTTTCCGTTGAACGGTGTCGGGCTATGGGGACCTATATGGGGATATGTGGCTCTGAATGATGATCGGAATACGGTATATGGAGCCTACTTCTCGCACCAAAGCGAAACGCCCGGACTGGGAGCTGAAATAGCTTCGCCACAGTTTCAGAGTGAATTTAAGAGACTGAAAGTAATGAAAGACGGTAAAGTTGGGCTTTCAGTAGTGAAATATGGTAAAGTTGTTGATAAAAAATATGAAGTGGATGGCATTTCGGGTGGTACTATTACCTCGAAAGGGGTAGATGCCATGCTTAAAAAATGTTTGAGTAATTACATCGTCTTTTTTACTAATCAATAAGGAGGATAATGACTGATGAGTGAATTGTTTTCGAAAAAAAATAAAGATACATTCTCTATCCCATTGGGTAAAAACAACCCAATAACTGTTCAGGTATTGGGTATCTGTTCGGCGCTGGCCGTAACAGCCAAATTGGCTCCGGCAATTGTAATGGGACTTTCTGTGATGGTAATTGTAGCTTTTGCCAATGTGATCATATCTTTGATGAGAGATACCATCCCAACTCGGATACGAATCATTGTACAATTGGTAGTAGTGGCGACTTTGGTAACAATTGTGAGCGAAGTGCTGAAAGCTTTTGCTTACGATGTAAGTGTTCAGCTTTCGGTGTATGTGGGGCTGATTATTACGAATTGTATTTTAATGGGGCGGCTCGAGGCCTTTGCTATGAGCAACGGACCGTGGGAATCTTTTTGGGATGGACTGGGCAATGGGCTTGGTTATGCTAAGATATTGATTATTGTGGCTTTTGTACGCGAATTGTTTGGATCGGGTACGTTGTTGGGGTATAATATATTGAATTATGAATGTATTAAAAGTACCGGTTATCTAAATAATGGATTGATGCTGATGCCACCGATGGCACTTATCATTATTGCCTGCATTGTGTGGTATCAACGTAGTAGAGATAAAGAACTTCAAGAAAATAGTTAATAAGAAAAATCATGATGGAACATTTATTCAGCCTGTTCATTCGTTCGATCTTTGTGGACAACATGATCTTTGCATTCTTTCTGGGGATGTGTTCTTATCTGGCTGTATCGAAGAATCTGAAAACGGCAATAGGGCTAGGTATTGCAGTTACTTTCGTATTGGTAGTGACATTGCCCGTAAACTATATATTACAGACCAAGGTGTTGGATGCAAATGGAATATTCGGCATTGATTTGAGTTTCTTAAGTTTCATATTGTTTATCGCTGTTATTGCTGCTATAACACAATTGGTAGAGATGGCGGTAGAGAAATTCAGTCCTTCGCTTTATAATTCGCTTGGTATCTTTTTGCCTCTTATTGCAGTGAATTGCGCCATTATGGGAGCATCGCTGTTCATGCAGCAACGTATAACCAAATCGCCTGCCGATCCTCAAGCTATAACGAGTGTGACCGATTCGATCGTATATGCATTAGGGTCTGGAGTAGGATGGATGTTTGCAATAGTAGGGCTAGCTGCTATTCGGGAAAAAATGGCTTATTCGGATGTCCCGGCACCGTTGCGTGGGCTTGGCATAACGTTCATTACTGTGGGGTTGATGGCGATGGCTTTCATGTGTTTCTCCGGTTTGAAGTTGTAGGCTAACGATTAATATATTGAATGATGTTTAGACTAATATTTGCAAGTGTCAGTGTCTTTCTGGTAGTTATATTACTGCTTGTCATTTTATTGCTGATAGCAAAGAAATATCTTTCTCCGTCGGGGGTAGTTAGAATATCCATTAATGGCGGCAAAAAAAAACTTGATGTTCGGCCTGGAAGTAGTCTACTTTCTACCTTAGCTGAACATAATGTATATCTTTCGTCGGCATGTGGTGGAAAAGGATCGTGCAGTCAGTGTCGTTGCCAAGTGATTGAAGGGGGAGGAGAGATTCTGCCTACAGAGAAAGTGCATTTTACACGGAAAGAGCAGAATGATTTTTGGCGTTTGAGTTGCCAAGTTAAGGTAAAGCAAAATATAAAAATACTAGTTCCTGAATTCATCTTGGGAGTGAAGAGGATGGAGTGCGAGGTTGTTTCGAATAGAAACGTGGCATCGTTTATAAAGGAACTTGTGGTTAAACTGCCAGAAAATTTTCATCTGGATTTCGTACCTGGAAGCTATTGTCTAATAGATATACCCGAATATAGTCTGAAGTATCTCGATCTTCCGATAGACGAACCTTTTCAGTATGATTGGGAGCACTTTAAAATGTATGGGCTGAGCGTAGTGAATACTGAAAAGACTACTCGTGCTTATTCGATGGCAAACTATCCGGCAGAAGGAGATCGCATTATACTGAATGTGCGCATTGCAACTCCTCCGTTTGATAAAGTTCATGGCGGCTTTATGAAAGTGAACCCAGGTGTTGCTTCTTCTTATATTTTTTCTTTGAAACCTGGCGATAAAGTAAATATAAGTGGGCCGTATGGAGATTTTCATCCGATATTGGACACAAAGAACGAAATGCTATATATTGGCGGTGGTGTAGGTATGGCTCCTTTAAGAGCTCATATTTTGCATCTGCTGAAAACTTTGAATATCCGCGATAGAAAGATTTCTTATTGGTATGGAGCTCGTTCGACAGCCGATCTTTTTTATGAAGAAGATTTTCGTGCATTGGAAAAAGAATTTCCTAATTTCTCTTTCCATATAGCGCTGAGTGATCCTCGTCCCGACGAGCAGTGGACGGGATATACCGGATTCATTCATCAGGTGATATACGACCATTATTTGAAGGATTGCGATGCTCCTGAAGACATCGAATATTATATGTGCGGACCTGGCCCGATGAGTGCTGCTGTAGAAAAAATGCTTTACGATTTGGGAGTTCCGTCAAAAAACTTAATGTATGACAATTTTGGATAAAGACAAAGAAAAAATATTAGCATCTGCGCTATTAAATCTTAAAATAGAAGCGTTGAATGAAATGCAGCAGACTGCATTATCTCATTCTTCGACCGATCAGAATATTGTATTATTGTCGCCTACGGGAACAGGTAAAACAATAGCTTTCTTGCTGCCCCTCATTAATAATATGAATGGTGACAGTACAGCCGTTCAGTCGTTGATTTTAGTTCCCTCTCGCGAATTGGCTTTACAGATAGCTGGAGTATTTACTGCGATGAACACTCCTTGGAAATGCTGCTGTTGCTACGGTGGGCATTCTATGAGCGAAGAACGTAAGGTATTGTCGACTATGCATCCGGCTGTTGTAATAGGAACGCCTGGAAGGATAACCGATCATCTGTCGAAAGGAACAATCTTAACTGATAGTATCGAACATCTTGTAATAGATGAATTCGATAAATCGTTGGAATATGGTTTTCAAGAAGAGATGGAAATGATTATCGGGCAGTTGCATCATCTCAAGAAGCGTATATTGGCTTCGGCTACAGATACAGAGGAAATACCGAATTTTGTAGAAATGAGTCATACGGTGCGTCTTGACTTTCTGAAAGAAAATACAGATGTTGTTTCGCGTATCCGACTAATGAAAGTGCTTTCGCCCGAGAAAGATAAAATAAATACGCTCTATCGCTTGTTGTGCCATTTGAACAATAGCTCTAGCATCGTCTTTTGCAATCATCGTGAAGCTGTAGATAGAGTGAGTAACCTATTGCGTGAAATGGGCTTTCCGAATGAACGTTATCATGGCGGAATGGAACAGGCAGATAGAGAACGTTCTCTCTATAAATTTCGTAATGGGAGCGCTTTTGTGTTGATCTCTACAGATCTTGCATCTAGAGGGCTGGACATTCCGGATGTGGCACATATCATTCACTATCATTTGCCGGTGAATGAAGAAGCTTTCACCCATCGTAACGGTAGAACAGCCAGATGGAATACGACTGGAGAATCTTTTTTGATTTTGAATGAAGCAGAAGTCCAACCTGATTATTTGGACAAAGAACTGCCTGTGTATGAATTGGATGAACAAACTCCGGTCCCTCCTAAAGCTATCTGGTCTACTTTGTATATAGGTAAAGGGAAGAAAGATAAAATAAGCAAGGGAGATGTCGCCGGTTTTTTATATAAAAAAGGCCAAATGCAAAGTAAAGATATAGGCTCGATTGACGTAAAAGAACATTGTACGTATGTTTCTGTCAGACAAAGCAGAGTGAAACACTTAATCCAATTGGTACAAGGTGAAAAGATAAAGGGGATTAAGACGATAATTGAAGAATCAAAATGATAGATATTTATTTATAATTATATTAGTATTCGCTTCTTATTTCTGCTTTTGTTAAGTTTTTCCTTACCATATATAACAGAATGAAACTTGGAATATAGATTCATATTATTTTCAAGATAAATAACTTGTTGGACGGAAAAATATTTGTAAATTCGCAGAAACTTTAAAGAGAATATTAAACCTAAACAATTTTCAAATGAAAAAGCATAATTTTAATGCAGGACCTTCAATACTTCCTCGCGAAGTGATCGAACAGACAGCTCAGGCTATTTTAGATTTTAATGGATCAGGTTTATCATTGATGGAAATCAGCCATCGCGCAAAAGATTTTCAACCGGTTGTTGATGAAGCTGAAGCTCTCTTCAAAGAGATTCTTGAGATCCCTGATGGATATAAAGTGCTGTTCCTTGGCGGTGGTGCAAGTCTTGAGTTCTGTATGATACCTTACAACTTTTTAATTAAGAAAGCTGCTTATTTGAATACAGGTGTATGGGCTAAAAAGGCTATGAAAGAAGCGAAGAACTTTGGTGACGTTGTTGAAGTGGCATCTTCTGCTGCTGATAATTATATATATATTCCAAAGGGTTATGCCGTTCCTGCTGATGCTGATTATTTCCATATTACAACCAACAATACGATTTACGGTACAGAATTAAAAAAGGATCCCAATTCTCCCATTCCATTGATTGGCGATATGTCTTCGGATATTTTCTCTCGTCCTGTCGACGTGGCTAAATACGATTGTATTTATGGCGGTGCTCAAAAGAATTTGGCAATGGCCGGTGTAACGTTCGTTATTGTAAAAGAGGATAAATTGGGTAAAGCTCCTCGTACGATTCCTACTATGCTCGATTATCGCACACATGTAGAAAAGGGCTCTATGTTCAATACTCCTCCTGTAGTACCTGTATACTCTGCATTGTTAACATTGCGTTGGATCAAAGCACAAGGTGGTGTGAAAGAAATGGATCGTCGTGCTCAAGAAAGAGCTGACATGCTTTACAATGAAATAGATCGTAACAAATTATTTGTGGGTACGGTAAAAGAAGAAGATCGCTCTCGTATGAATATTTGTTTTGTAATGAAACCCGAATATGCTGAGCTTGAAAAGGAATTCATGGAATTTGCTACTTCTAAAGGAATGATCGGTATCAAAGGCCATCGTTCAGTGGGAGGTTTCCGTGCTTCTTGCTACAATGCTATGCCGAAAGAAAGCGTTCAGGCTTTGATCGATTGCATGCAGGAATTTGAGAATAAACATTAAAATCAAATTCAAATATTATTGCAGTATAATATAATAGTGATGGATGGCTTATACTAGCTTTTCATCACTATATTTCTTCTTAAGTATTTCAATCCTTTAAAATTCTATAGAAATGACAAAAATATTAGTCGCAACTCAAAAACCTTTTGCAAAAGTTGCTGTTGACGGTATTCGTACCGAAATTGAAAACGCCGGTTTCCAATTTGAATTACTTGAAAAATATACAGAGAAAAAACAATTGCTTGATGCTGTAAAAGATGTCGAAGCTATTATTATCCGTAGCGATAAAGTAGATAATGAAGTCTTTGATGCAGCTAAATCGTTGAAAATAGTAGTACGTGCAGGTGCCGGTTACGACAATGTAGATTTGGAAGCTGCCACAGCTCACCATGTTTGCGTAATGAATACGCCGGGTCAGAATTCCAATGCCGTTGCCGAACTTGCATTCGGTTTGCTGGTTTTTGCTGTTCGTAATTTCTATAATGGTACGTCGGGAACTGAATTGAAAGGTAAAAAGTTAGGAATTCTTGCATTTGGAAATGTTGGCCGTAATGTGGCACGCGTTGCAAAAGGTTTTGGTATGGAAGTATATGCATACGATGCTTTTTGTCCTAAGACTGCAATCGAAGAAGCCGGTGTTCATGCTGTAGATTCTACCGAGGCTTTGTTTGAAAAATGCGATGTCGTTTCTCTACATATCCCTGCTACGGCTGAAACCAAACAATCGATCAATTATGCTATGGTCAATAAAATGCCTAAAGGAGGTCTCTTGTTAAATACTGCTCGCAAAGAGGTAATCAATGAAGATGAATTGATCAAATTGATGCAGGAGCGTACTGATCTGAAGTATATCACCGATATCATGCCCGATCAGAACGATAAGTTTGTTGAACTATTCGCTGGTCGTTATTTCTCAACTCCTAAGAAAATGGGGGCTCAGACTGCTGAGGCTAATATCAATGCCGGCATTGCTGCTGCAAAACAGATTGTAGGCTTTATCAAAGACGGTTGCGAGAAATTCAGAGTAAACAAATAAAATTATCTTTTTGAATAAATAGTACAATGGCAACAATAAAACCATTTAAAGGTATTCGTCCCCCAAAAGAATTGGTAGAGAAAGTAGCTTCTCGTCCTTATGATGTGTTGAACTCAGAAGAGGCTCGAGAGGAAGCCAAAGGTAATGAAATGTCTTTGTATCATATTATAAAGCCTGAAATTGATTTCCCTGAAGGTACCAGTGAAAGTGATCCTTGTGTCTATGCCAAGGCTGCCGAGAATTTTCAGAAGTTTCAAGATAAAGGCTGGCTGCTTCAAGATGAAAAGGAATGCTATTATATATATGCGCAGACCATGAACGGCAAGACACAGTATGGGCTGGTAGTTGGCGCTTATGTTCCGGATTATTTGAATGGCGTTATCAAGAAGCATGAACTTACTCGTAAGGATAAAGAAGAAGACCGTATGAAACATGTTCGCGTTAATAATGCGAATATAGAACCGGTATTTTTTGCTTATCCAGATGATGAGATCCTTGATGAGTTGGTTCTAAAGTATACGGTGCATCCTTCTGTTTATGACTTTGTAGCCCCTGATGATGGCTTTGGACATCAATTTTGGATCATTGACAATGATGATGATATTGCTACTATAACGAAAGAATTTGCCAAGATGTCTGCATTATATATTGCCGACGGTCATCATCGTTCTGCTGCAGCTGCATTGGTGGGAGCAGAAAAGGCCAAACAAAATCCTCATCATACCGGCAAAGAAGAATACAACTACTTTATGGCTGTTTGTTTTCCGGCTACTCAGTTAACTGTTATTGATTACAATAGGGTTGTAAAAGATTTGAATGGTCTAACTTCCGAACAATTTCTACAGGCTTTAGCCAAGAACTTTACTGTAGAAGAGAGAGGTATGGACTTCTACAAACCGAATGCTTTGCACAATTTCTCATTGTATCTTGATGGAAAATGGTATAGCTTGACAGCTAAACCGAACACTTACGATGATAGTGACCCAATCGGGGTACTTGATGTTTCGGTCTCTTCCAAGTACATTTTGGATGATATCCTTAATATAAAAGACTTGCGTACGGACAAGCGTATTGACTTTGTAGGAGGTATTCGAGGTTTAGGCGAACTGAAATCGCGTGTCGATAGTGGCGAAATGAGAATGGCATTGGCACTTTATCCTGTAACGATGAAACAGATTATGGATATTGCCAATACAGGAAACATTATGCCCCCCAAGGCCACTTGGTTTGAACCAAAACTTCGTTCTGGATTGATTATCCACAAACTGTCATAATTTCAGATCATATACTTTCATTATTCGGAAGTACATCTTATATATAACCTTCGCTACATGTATTGTAGTGAAGGTCGTTTTTTCTGAAGTAGACTCATTTAGGTACTTTCTTTCGGTTAAAAATTAAAATTTCTATGCTATTTAATTTCAAAAATCAAAAGATATAACTATCTTTGCGCTACTAAAACATGCGGTAGTAGCTCAGTTGGTAGAGCATCAGCTTCCCAAGCTGAGGGTCACGAGTTCGAATCTCGCTTACCGCTCCCATTGAAAATCAGGTAGTTACAAATATTGTAGCTACCTTTTTTGTTACCTTTTCTTAAAACACTACCCGCATACAGACGCTTTTGGAAGCATTTGATTATTTTTGTTGGGAACAAAATGGGAACATCAATGAATGCTGTTTTAAGTTTAAGAAAAAATAAAGGAGAAGGCTATACCGTACGGGTGATTCTAAGTTACAACCAGCGGAAATTAGCAGTTAGTACTAATGTCTTTGTAATGAATGCAGCTCATTTCAATAAGAATTTATTCTTATCGAAAGATGAACCGGATTACAAAATCAAAAATCTGAAACTTGGCACTATTATTTGTAAAGTAAGAAGATTCCTTCTCGATTATGCCCCTCGTCCAGGAAAAGATTCTTTTCTTGAAGATCAAGTAATTTCTATTGTAAAAGGAAAAGAAAAGGAGGAGATTAAGAAGTTCGTCGATTATATCGATGAATATATTGCATTAAAATCGAACGATGGAACTAAATCTGTATACGAGCAGACAAAAAGAAAAATCCTTTTGTTTGATCCCGATTGTACGTTTGACTCAATGGATCGTAAATGGCTCACGGAATTCGAGAAATGGATGGCACAGACAATGAAAATAAATGCTTATGCGATTCATTTAAGAAATATAAGGGCAGTGTTCAATTATGCCATCGATGAAGAAATTACGACACTTTATCCTTTTCGCAAGTTTAAAATAAAACATGAAGAGACAAGAAAAAGATGCCTTACTGTTGACCAGTTAAGAATGTTGAGGGATTATCCTGTAGAAGAATACCAAGAAAAATATAGAGATATGTTTATGCTAATGTTTTATTTGATAGGAATAAATGCAGCGGATCTCTTTAAGTTGACAGATATTACTCCCGACGGACGTATAGAGTATTATAGGGCTAAGACGCACAGGCTATATTCAATCAAGGTAGAATCTGAAGCTATGGAGATTATTAATAAGTATAAGGGGCGAAAATATCTTCTTAATATTCTTGATGAATATAGTAATTATAAAGATTTTCTTCACCACATGAATGATGAGTTGAAAAAAATAGGAAAAGTAGAACGCAGGGGTAGAGGGGGAACAAAAATATTGTCTCCATTGTTCCCTGATTTGTCGTCGTATTGGAGTCGGCATACTTGGGCTACTTTTGCTGCCGAGTTGGATATTTCAAAAGAGACGATAGGTAAGGCCTTGGGTCATGCGGATAGTTCTGTCACCGATATCTATATCAATTTTGATCAGAATAAAATTGATGATGCGAATAGAAGGGTTATAGATTACCTCAATAATTAGGATCGATTTATGCAATAATGAAAAAAGGGAGTGGGGGAGTCGGAGTATTAGCATTATAGAGTAGAATTGCAACCTATATAAAGTAAAAAGACGGTTTTTCAACCGCCTTTGTTATTAATCGAATAAATTAGTATCTTCTCCTAACTTTCCTCCTGCTCTTATTTCGTTTAATTTCTCTCCCAAACTAAATACCCACGCGTGTAATATATCACATTCATTTCGTACCCTTTCAATCTCTTCTTTTGTAGGGCTCTTTCCAATGGGATGATCGAAGTTATGATATGAAACATTTCCACGGCTAAAACCTCTGTCAAAGTTAGCAGTCATACCTGTTTTATTGTCTTTTGCAAAAAACAGCTCTTCTGTCAGTTTTTCAAGTTCAAATCTCATGATAATTAAATTTAATAGTAATAAATTACAAAGATAGCAAAAATCTTAATATATAAAAATAGGGTACATATGAGAGTAACATAACAGATGTAATACTTGTTTTATCTAGCATATCTGTTTTTAATATAGTTATCGTATATGAGTAGGCTTTACACCACATAGATTATAATGATGGCTCTCATATTTATATCGCCATATAACGATGTTAAAATCTAAATGGTTCTCTTCAGAGAGTCTTCTTAATTTATTGACGATGTTGCTACTATATAAACTATTAGTTTCAGTATGCATTATTTTTTTCCATAAAACTTGATCAATTAGCATATTTTCCGCAAACTCATTGGCTTCTTTTTCCTGTGAATTATGTATCGAATAGGCTTCGTCAAATGATACAAACACAGCATTGTTCGCATCTTCATTCATGTGTAATTCAATGTGACCTAATTCATGAAGGATATTGAATACTAACCGACTCATATCATTGTGTCGATGAGTTGTCACAATTGCAGGATGATTTTCCATCTTAATAGACACTGCATCAATTGGAGCTTTTTCTAATTTTTCGACTACAGCATAAACAATACCATTATTATTTAATGTATGTTGAATTTCTTTTTCCGAAAGATTTCCAATATGAACCTTCCGAGATATTTCCTTTGCTGCTGTAAGAGCATTCCCTTTCGAATAAGATGATTCTAAACAAATGCCTCTTGCATTAATATAAGCCAATGTAAGCCATGTCGCTTGATTTTTCTCATCTATATTCAATTTATCACTTTTTTTATAACAAATTTGTTGAGCAAATCTTTTTTCTCGAATATCTAATGGTTGAAAACCTAATAAATCTTCTAATACTTGGAGTTTTTTTTGAATAAAAAAAGAAGTATTAATATTTAGACGTTTATATAATTCAGGTAAGTTCAATATTGTAGAGAGCATTCGCTCAGTATTAAAAGATGCTCTTTCCTGCTCGTCCCGGATATTTACAGCCTTCACATCTTTATCGTATTGAGTTTGTAAACTTAACCATAAGTTAGCAGGAATATCCAAAGCATACTCCAATTTTGCAGCAATTGATGGAGTTAAATTTTCTCCTTTCAATAGTCTACTAAGATTGGACGGTTTCATGTCCATACGCTCTGCCAATTCTTTTTGCGACATTCCCCTTGCATTGAGCTCATCTTTAATGATGGCAGTAGGGTGAGTAACCATATATGGTACTATTGCAGCATTTCTACTTGTCTCCATAATGCTCATTTATTTCTATTAAGTTGATTCTAATACCACCGTCAAATTCTTCAAAAATTAGACGATATTTTGTTTTATAACCGATTCTTACGCTATTTTTACCTATCCAATCATATTTGAGAGCTTCGTAATGTAAAGATTGAAAACTTTCCAAGCTTTTTGTATTAGGAACTGATCTTAAAATAAATATCACTTTATTCAGATCCTTAAGGAAAGTGCCATTACTTTTTAGTTTTTTATAACGTTTATCAGTACTACAACCATTTTCTATCAACAATTTCAATTCTTCATCGCTGTAATCGATTTCCATGATTGATCACTTTTTGTTCGCAAAGATAAGTATAAATTATCAAAAATGATAATTTTAAATTAAGAATTATCATTTTTCTCTATACATTTTTAGAATTAACTTTATGATACTAGCACTAAAAAAATACTTCATCATTGCATATAAAATAAGACGATCATTTCTGACCGCCTTATTTCTTCTGATATTATTTCTTCAACCTCTCGGTTTACTTCCTAATTTTATCCTTCACAAAAATATAAACTCCTGATAAAATAGCCAACACAATCAATGCAATAATCGTAATTCTGCCGGTATTGATCTCTACCTTTTGCCACTTGGTGAACTGTTTTTCTACTGGATAAGGAACACGAATAGAATCCGTCTTATTAAGATAAATGCTGTCCGTCCCAAAGATATACTTGTTTACATATTTTGTTCGGTACTTATTCCAAAATACCGTGTCCCCTTTGATGTACGAATAAATCGAATCGTGCAAATAGACGGAGTCATGTTTTTGCACCAGTTTATCAATATACTTCGTTTCCATATGCACACTTTCAACTGGTACATACTTGACCGATCGGCATGAAGTCAACAACATCAGGAATAGGATGATTGTGTATATGTTCATTTGTTTTTGTTTCATATCATCAATCTTTAATGGTTATTAAAACATCCTCTTTACCAGCTAAAGCATCCTGAATACGTTTGTTCAGTTTATCTGACCATTTACGTGAGTTTGTCAGACCACCTATCACGGTATTCTCTCCAACAAGGATACAACCTTCCGTATCTTCAGCTTTATTACCCGGATGGATGCGGATAGCTTCGAATTGCGGAACGCCGTTAACGAGTGGCATTACCCGCTTGAATTTCGGAGAGTAAGTCATTGTTACCCGATAAGTCCCGACAGGAATGGCCGTCCTGCCGAATACTTTCGATTCTTTTGTAAGGTCTCTGACTTTATCTTCAAGTGTGTTGCAGAAATATTCTCCATCAATGGCCATCTTTCCGATGGTATACGTCTCTTTCTTCCAAAGCCTGTCAACCGTTATTTTCATTGCCCTTTTCCTCTCTTTGTTTAATGACATCGAATATCTTATCGGCTTTATCCTGCCCGTAAGCGGTGGCAATGGCTTTCATCAATTCCACCGGATCGTGGATATCACTTTGTCCCTTGTGCATGTTCTCCCTTATCGATACGACTTCTATGACTGTTTCAGCAATCGCACAGAAGATGCACAGGATAGGCATCTCAATGAAGAAACTAAGACAGCAGTCAATAAGGGCGAAGAGAAAGAAATAAGTCAGATATTCCTTGTCCTTTCCCACCGTTTTCCTAAGTCCGTAAGATGTCGTTTTAAAATTTCCAAGCCTCTTGCTGGCTTTGATACCGGTAACCAAGTCGAATATACTGGCCACATTCGGTATGATGGCCAGAATGGCAACGACAAGCAGCCATATAGCCACTTTGGAATAATCACCGGACAACAAATAGTTAATGAATAACATTTTCATTTTTTATCCTCCTTATTTTTAGGATTGATGATCTCGTCCAAAAGAGGAAAAACCGCTTTCTTTATCAGGGCGAGAAAATGTTCCTGTTCCATATAACATTTTATGGCCTTTGCATTTTGAGCATTGACCTCCACCAGGCCATGATGAAATATTTCATGACCGTAATCAAACTCCCCGTAATCTGAAGTGTGTCTTAAGAAGGAGTCTCCGACTTCTTTGGAAATGTCCAAACACATTTCTTTGTCGTCGTAATCTTTCACTTTGATTTTTCTAAAATCGATTTTCATTGTTGTTTGTATTTAAAATTAATTCATCCATGTTGCCAATTGAGCGTAATAACCTGTAGAAAGGGTATATATGAGAAAGAAGCTGACCGTGTCGCCCGGAGCCATATTAATGATCGACCTGTTCCATTCATTGCCGTCGTTATCAATCAACATGCCCGCTTCCGCAACACTCACAGGATTGGCCGCCTTACTTTGGGGACAAAGCCTGATATTATGGGGACTGTCTTTTGCTATGGTAATTCTTAAAGGGACGCAAAACGCTGACGGTGACGAAACTCCAAGTTGTGCCCTCAAATTTGTAAGGGTAGGTAAGAAAATTTGAAGACTGTTATTTGAATAAGCATTTCTTATTAAAATGGTAGTTCCGAAACTTAAATCGATTACATTGGCGCTATCAGAATTTATGATACTCATAAAATTTCCCGTTTCCATCAGGCCACCATATACACGTAAACCACCGGTCAATTCGAGAGCGACGTTCCGATTGACCACGTTATCACTGATAATGCGGACGGCAGGAAAATATGGATCGTCACTTGAATTCATTTGACGATAGAAATATCCCGCAGAAGCACAGAATGAAGAGCCGGTAGGATCCACCGAAGGATCGGCCCCATTACCAATACCGATCTTGATATTGGCAATATCACCGGGATGGAAATATCCGATCTGTTTTTGTATCTTGATACATCCCGGCACGATGGATGCCAAATCCTGTTTATAAGTCGATGTAGTCCATTTGGTGGGATCACCAAAATAGAGTCCGTTATCATTGATGGAGAAAAGGCCAATGGCACCTGATGCCGCCGTTATCTTTCCGGATACATCGGCATTGGTCATTTTTACCGTATCGACATTCAGATTCTTGATAGTGGCATTACCCGCATCTATCGTTTGGGCACTGATACCTTGTGCAACAACATTTTTAACGTCTATCAAGTCCATCTTTAGATAAGCGCCATCAATCAGACCTTCGTCTTTCATCGCCTGTTCGACTTGAGCCTTGTAGGCAAGCCCACCCAATTTCTTTGTTAAAGAGCCTAGGTCGGTATTTGCCGTGTTGGCTGTATTCTGTGCAGTACTGATACGTCCATCAACATTCTTATAATCCGATAATGAATTGAACGAAACCATTCCTGTAAGACTGATTTTCTTACCTAACATGGAGATGCCGTCTGTACCAATACTAAAGGATGATTTTATTTCGTCTTGTACATTCCCGATTGCTGTCTCTATTTGTGATTTGACCGTCAGATTGATTGCATCGGGTGTTATCTTCGCTTCGGCTGAAGTCATTCGATCGCCCAATTTGCCAACACTATCCTGTGATGCTTTTAAAGCTATGGCGTCCGAATTTTGTTTAATCGTAGTAGACTGACCAGAAACAGTCTTGCCAAGAGCATCAACGGTAGCTTTAGTTGCATAACTGCTCATTTGGTCGCCCACAATTGACTGTGTATAGGATTTGACGACCGTATAATCCACGACGGTAAACGTATACCGCTCTATCTTCACAAAGCTGCCATAAACAACCTTTATATCGACGTATCCCGATTTGGTATTATTAGGAACAGATACAATGGACACATTAAGCCCCGAAATGCCGGCAGAGCAGTTGGAAGCGGAATTGATAGAAATGACAGGAGTAACGGCCGTGGAACCCTGATAGAGTTTCACCGTCGTTACGGCAGCTGCAAGACTTCCTATCACACCGTTCGAATCCGAATCTAACATCGTTGAGTACGATGTGAGAGAGCAGGAATAACCGTCATTTCCGGTTGTTCCTTTATCCCCCTTGTTTCCTTTTGCACCTGTGGCTCCCGTAGCTCCGGTATCACCTTTATTTCCCTTTGCACCTGTATCTCCTTTGGCTCCTTTTATCAAAGTCCAATTGTATTTGGTGTAGTCCGAAGAATCGGTTTGTGTGAAATCCACATACTGACCGATGTATGCTCCCGAGTCTTGGTTGAAGTTTGTTTTACCATCCGCGCTATCGGCATAGGCTATATGCAAATAAGACGTCTGACCGTTCGTACCGTTTGTTCCTGCAATACCTTGATCGCCCTTTACGCCTTGTATACCTTTAATAAGTACCCATATGTATTTTGTCTTGTCTGTAGAATCGGCTTGTATAAAGTCGACGTATGTGCCGATGTATGCACCGCCATTTCCATTCATGCCAGTGCCGTCAGCATAATCGCTGTACTTGACATGGAAATAAGAAGTTTGCCCTTTATCGCCTTTAGCTCCGGTCTCTCCCTTAGTACCCGGAATACCTTGATCACCTTTCTCTCCTTGTAAACCCTGTAATCCTTGTATACCCTGTGTACCTGTATCGCCCTTATCACCTTTGTCTCCTTTTGCTCCGGTCGCACCTGTGTTACCTGTATCTCCTTTATCACCCTTTTCACCTTGCGGACCTATTGTACCATCTTTACCGTTAGTTCCGTCATTGCCTTTGGATACTTGTTTTTGCCAAGAGGTTGAGCCGTCTACCGGCTCGTCGGCCGTTGTTTTGTCTTCGGAAATAATACAGAGCCACAATGAACCCTTATGTGATACACGGTCATAATATGAATATGGAGTATCCTTAATCCATTCGCCACGCTCAGCAGGGATACGTACGGCACCATTATTCACCAATATCTTGAACGATTTGGCTACAAACTCGTCCCCCTTCGGAGATAATACCGTCTTTCTTTTACCTTCCAACGAATAGGTATTGACGCCCGCATATTCGATGAACGCCGGAGTATCGTCGCCCGTCACGACAATCTCGATCAGATTCTGTCTGCCGGTGTCCGTCCTGTTACCCATCTGGACAAGCGAGTCACCGGCAGCAGGTATGTCCGTTCCGTCACAATCCGTTTTTGAAAGCTCGATATAATCGTCACCGACAGCCGTAACGAGCCGCCAATAGTATTTATTCGCCACACCGGTATATTTGCCCGCCTTGACGTTGAAAGTCTGGCAGCGGGCTTGATCTCCAACGGCAAAGCCGTTCGTTGTGGCCGTTGTTCCGTCATCGGCCATGAAATAGCAACGATAAGCGTTTGAAGTCTCTTCCACACGGGTGATCTTCGAACCTGCACTCGAGAGGATGATGTTACCACCGACGTACGATAGTTTTCGTATTTCCAATTCGGCGAATACCGCCTTCAACCTCACGAAAAGTTCATCCACTTCAAGGTAGGACTTACCGTCCTTGTTATATAACGCAAGTCCCGAGCCTGATTGCCCGGACGTGAAATCTTTTGATTTGAGATCGTTTGTGACAATACCGCCAAGCAAGTTGACGAGGAATTCGGTTGTATCTTCTTTGTCCTTGCGTAGAAACATGCCCACCGCTTTCAAAGCCGACAAAATGGAAGAATCTTTTATATTGCTATCACCGGTTTCATCTGTAGAAAGGATGATGTCGGACAATGATTTGCCACCTATTTTTAGACCTTTGATAAAAGTGATGACTTCAGAAGCGGTATCGGCATCCGTTTTGGAAAGATATATCTTTTTAAGGTTCTCCATCGCAGCGGATATTTCTTTCGAAAGCCTTTTTGCCGATGGTACTTTTTCATCGGAAAATGTCTCGTTGGAACTCTCCGTGATAATCCTTGAAGTTATCTCAAACAAAGTTCGCAAAGAAGACAATACGTTGCTGTCCGTAAATACGGTACTGTCGAGCTTTTTAACGATGTCCACGTTATTTGTACCATTAGGTACTATCGAAACATTACCGTTGTTTATAACAGTGCTTCCCTTCGGATAATTTTTGCTTCTCGGTGTCGAAGGAATGCTCTTTGATATGATAGTGACCTCTTTCATTTTCCATTTATTCATTAAAGAAAACTTGGTGGCATTATTTTTCTATCATCTTACACTCGAATTTATTCATCGCCGCATCTATGGTGCCACCGGTAATCATGAATTTCTTATTAACCATATAATTGTCCGACAGGACGGATATCGGGGACAGCTCATCCAAATTATTTATTTCCTGAGTAAGTTTTATCCTGGTATGGTCATATCGGTTGATGATCCTTTTTATAAGCGATTCTTCAAGACGCACCGGTTTTAATTCAATGGCGGAATACAAATTATCCGTGAGGTAAATATTTCCAAGGGCCACTTTGGAATAGCATGCACCATCTTTGTTATAGGTCGAAATCTTCAATTCTATTTCATCCAATTCGTTGACATATTCACCGTTGACGACATTCTCATAAGTACGATCGGATTTGTTTTCCTCCTCTTTTTTCTCGGAGTCCTTTTTCACGAACTTCATGGAAAAATCTTTCAGATAGACAGCCGTGACATTTCCATCTACCGTAGGCGTATACATTTTAAAGACAGGGCTTCCCATCAGATTCAGTTCATTCGGTATCTCTATAATATATCCGTTGCTGCCCGAATACCATTGGCCGAGTACTTTTGTATCGGGTATGCTCCTGTATTGTGAATAGGTGTCTTCTTTCTTTATCGTTATGTCAAATTTGCTTTCCGCCGTGCTCCATTCCGTCCCGTTCCAATAATAACTTCCTATCTGCAAAGAAAAATTCAGTTTTATCTCTTCACCGCTACCAACGACCGAACTGCATACATGAAAATAAGGATCCACGCTTTGGGCGATATTGCCGCTGATGAAAAAGGCACCGTCGGAATATTTGGAAAGGGGCAAATCCTTTTTGAATGAAAGGACTTCTTTTCCGTCGGGTAATGTCATCGTACCGGCCGGAAATAAACTATGAGGGTCTGGAAGCGTGGCGGACTGCATGAAAATGGCAATGCAATTGTCATAACTCAGTTCATTTGTGCTATAAACCCTTTTCCCATCCTTTTCCACTATTTCGACGATCGTCGTCCTCATGATTGTGGAGCCGCAATACAGATAGCTTAGATATAAGCCCTTGTATGGCAACAATGCCGGCCAGTTTGATGAATAATCCAAAAAGTTGTATACCAAATCTTCTGTTTGCTCGACTCCGCCGAAATAGTAATACATGATATTTTGATCCTTGTCAAGGCCGTTACCCGCATGTTCCAAATCGGGCTTGAAGCCATATTTTTCGTGCGTCTCGTCAATATCCCCGGTCTTTTCCAAAAGGACGTAGTATTTCTGCTCGGGGAAAATATCACCCACATTATAATTGGAATCTTTAACGGTGCATTTCGTATATCCGCCAAGGATGTCCAACGTATGGTTGCCGCCTTTAAACCCTATGTCTTGAATGATTAAGGTGCCGGGTGTATAAGTATCCGATTTGGTCGCTAAAGTACCGTCATAGACCCAATAATCACCTGTATGGTCACAATCCACAAAGTAAAGGGAACCTTTGAAATCAACGCATGTCCATGAGAGCAGCTTGCATAAACTTTCCAACACTTCCTTCAACTTCATGGCCTTACCATCCTCATCGAAAAAATTCTGTTCGGAAATCGTCAGATTTTCAAGGACATTCACCGAACCTGTTTTATAATTATCCTTACTGTCCGAGTATACATACGGTATATAGATGGATGTATAGTTGCCATTTGCAGAAGTGATACATTTCCAAAACAGGTACCATAGGGAAACGAATTGCAGTGAAGCCTCTTTTTTTGCATAATCGATATACTCAAGGGTTGACAATGCGGAGAGACATTCTATTTCCAAGGTGAATTTGGATGTGACGTAATCTTGGGTATACGCTTCCGGCTTGACAAATCCACACCACCGGACTTTACCATTCTTGAGGTAAGTCACCCTATACTCTTGATAGGAAGTGGAATAGATTCCTTGCAGATAATCACAACCGACTATGTCGATCTTAGCCGTTGAAAATCTTGTCGGGGTATAGAGGAAATCCTCATCATCGATATCTATTGTAAAGGGTGTTTCCCCAGCCTGTAATTCGGTAGACTGCCCTGTATAGTCTTTTTTTTCGATATTTATGACGCAAGGCTCATTCTCCAAGGTCATAAAAGGTATTATGTATATTAAACCGTAGCTCATAACGTCTTTTTCCCTTTCCGCTTTAATTCATTGTTTATGGTCAATAAAATATCGGTTCCCCTGACTCGGGAGGTAATGATGCTGTTTATGACGGAACTGTTGCCTAATGCTCCGCTGTTTATAGCCTTGAACAGATTGGATTGCTGTGATTTGTTTAAAACCATCTCTCCACTGTTTACTCTGGCTATGACCTTATCCCCGACATCATTTGTCCCACCGATGATACCTCCTGTTGCAAAAGCGGGTATTTCCGCTGTTTTAATCATGGCTAATAAGGCTGCGACTTGACCTGATGCCAGTTCGGCTCCAATAAATGGAATACCTGCGTAAGCGGCTGCGCTTTCTGCGGCCATCAACCCCTGGGCGGATACTTGTGCCGCTTTATTTGCAGTTATTTCTGTCCCTTTTGCCGTAACATGGGCAGTCGCTCCGGCTGTTACAGCTGCTGATTCTGTTGCTTGCGTGCTTGCTTGTATGACCGTTTCCGCTTTTTTGGCAAGTCCTAGTTTAGTGGTTAATTCCGTCAAATTCTCGATCGTGTCGGATACTGAGTTGATCGTATCCACCACAGAAGAAAAAGCATCCCAAAGAGCCATTAGTTTTTTCCATGCACTCGCATTGCTTTTCAATGTGCCAGTGAGGTTTTCTACAGAGCTGGAGACATTTTCCACACCACTGACGGCATCTTTTATCCCGTCCCAACTATTCCGGGACAATTCCTTTTGAATGTCTTTAATATCTTGTTTTAAGACAGCCAGTTTCAGAACTTTCTCTTTACTTTCCGCTTCTACGATCTTTTTATCGATTTCGGTGGATATGGTATCTCCCAGTTCTTTTGCCTTATCTTTGAGTATTTGAATATATTCTTCAACTCTTTGCAAGTCTTCTTCATTGGATTCATTTTTTTGTTTCCGATAGTCAAAAGTGGTATCCGCCTTTTTGTCTTTCAGGCTTGGTATGTCCAGGTTGCTCAATGCCGTTTTTTGCATGTTTTTCACGAATTGGTCAGCACCCCTGCCTATATTTTCAATTGATGCGGCAGATTTTGCAGATTGAAGTGAAAGGTCCAAGACCGCTTTGTTGTAATCTTCCTGCGACATGAGTCCGGCTTCCAGCATTTTTCTGTTGGCTTCCACCTCTTCACTATATCTGTTTTCTACTTCCGAAAGATCTGAAAGGGCCACGTCTGATTTCAGCTTGGCTAAGAAACCGTTTGCCTTGTTGCCGATATTCTTGATGCCTTGCGCCTGTTGCATGTATTGAGAGGCAAGATTCTTTGTAGCATCACTTAATTCCTGTTGGGTGATGGCATGATTGGCATATAACTTTTCATTCACCTTCATCTTATCGGAATACTCCTTTTCAATATCCTTCAGTGAATCATTGGGATTGGATACGGGGTTATTTGCTTTTTTAAGCATCAAACCATAAAACGATCCTGTTGTTATCTTGTTTCCCCTTAACTCGGACAGGGTTTTCACATTCAGTTCATCATACTCCTTATTGTATTTTGATTGGGTTATTTCCTTATATTTGAGTTGGATGCGGAGTTTGACGTATTCTTTATAATATTCTTCCTCCAATCTTTCAAGTTCTGTCTTTTTCTTTTTTTTATGATTTGTAGTGTCTCCTTGGGGGATCGTCACATTATTGTTTTTATTACTCAAGTTGGTTTGCCCCAATTTGTGATAATAACTCTTTGTTTTCGCAAGTTCTCCCAGTTCATCCAAATCGTTTTTCAATGCCCTGTTGAAAGCGTTTGCGTCCCCTCTTGCTCCAGTCCTTTTTCTTATATCCCGAAAACCTGCCAGATCCTTTGACATTTGTTTCAGGACATCCCTTCTTTTATCCGCCGTGTTTAGTTCCCCTTCAATGGAGTGCTGTGCTATGGCAGCCTTTTTGAGCAAATCGATTCTTTCCTTTACTTTGCCGTTTATATTTCCGTTGATTATCAAACTTTTTGCATCAATGGAGAAGTTGGTGTTTAGCTGCGTATTCAGATCCTTCAATACGTTTTTCCTGGCTGAAAGGTTATTTTTTATGTTGTTTACAAATTCAAGTTCATTTTTTAATTTTTGCACATCTTCCGTATTACCGGCGTTTTTGATCCCCTCTTTGGCATCCGACAACATTTCTTTTATCTGTTTCGAACGCTCATAAGTATTATATAACTTTGTCCCTATCATGGCTATGATGGTGAAGAATGCCATTGGAATCATGGAAGACAAGATCGATTTAACGGCCACAGCGAATCGGGCGGTAGCTGTTTTCATGGTATTGCACGCTTTCTCCCATTTGCTTGGAATTTCAGCGGAAGAAGCATTTATTGCCGCTACCCGGGCTTCCTCTGCAGCGACTGATTCTTTCTTGAGATATTTGAAATAGGAAGCATCAGCGTCTTTTATCCTTTTTTGTGCCGCTTGTGTTTCTTCCTCTGTCTTGGCATTGACAAGCGCGGTATTGGCAAGCTTCATTTCCTCTTCTGCAGCCAACCGCTGTTTTGTAATGCCTATTAATTTATCGGATGACAGATTCGCATTTTTGATAAGCTCCTCATTACGTCTTTTATCCAGCGCCACCCGAGTATCTTTCTTCGCCAACTCTTCAGCTTGCAGGGCGGCACTCAGCCTCATTTTCGATTGTAAAGAACCACCGCTTCTTTCAACCTCCACTTCGGCGGCGATCCTTTCTTTCGTTGCATTAAGCAACGCCGTGTTTGATTTATAGGCTTGGGCTTCCAGTGTTTTTGCCTGTTTCGCACTAGTAAGGATGAATTCGGCCCCTTTAGAAACGACATACCCGATAACGACCGACCAAAAGCCGGATATGATATTTTTTATATTGTCCGAAGCCGTTCTAAGTGCCGATGTGATCCAATCTATCAGGGACTTGTATTTTTGTTGTACGGTTGTATTCTTGACCGCGGAGGTGAATGCATTGTCCATACGTTTGACGGATGTTTCGAGGTTATCCGTATTCACATTGGGAATCAGCTTGTTCAAGGCGTCGGCAAACTTGGGTAAGACATCCTTCGACAATAACTTGCCATCTTTCATCATCTTCTCCATGTTGCCCACCGAACCGCCTGCGGCAAGTGCCATGGCCTGAATCGCCACAGGCAATTTTTCGCCCATCTGCAGCCGGAGTTCCTGAGCCTGGATCTTTCCCTTACCCATCATTTGGGAAAGCGCCAGAAAGACGGAATTGGTATCGTCCGCCGTCAAGGCGAATCCCGAACAGGCGCGGGCTACCGATTCAAAAATCTTCTTCTGATCTTTCAGGGGCATATTCATGATATTACCCGCTGCAGTGAATTTGGCGAATTCACCCGTAAGTGAATTGACCTCCACACCGTATTTCTCGGATAAATCAATAAGCCATTTCTGGCTCTTCACATAGGTTTCTATATTGGGAGAGATATTTTTAAGTGCCGTAGTAACCCTGTTCGTTTCACGGGCCGTATCGACAAGTTTGGATACAAATCCAGATAAGGACAAATCCGCAACCCGGAGGGCTGCAACGAAAGTCATTACTTGTACCTTTATGGAAGCGAATCCGCTTTTTACACTGCTTACACCATTTTTGAACTTGTCGGTGAGCAGATTCAGTGCGATTGAAAAATTAAGTTGTGCCATTGTCGTGTTTTTTGTATTGTTCCATTATCCTGTCAAATTCTTCTTCGCTCATGACGGGCTGTTTTGGGGCTTTGGGCTTTTCCTTATCCCAAGGGAAAGAAAGGATGTCTTCCATTCCGTTCTTCAGTTTGGAGGTGTCCATGTGGGGTAACATGGTGAGATACGTGAAAGTCCTCTTGTCTTCCAGGCTTATCCGTCTTTTGGTCTCCAACGCTTTCATGATCAGGGGTAAATCCTGTAACTCCATTTCTTCCATTACAAAGTGGGGATCCACACCTGAAACGATAATGAAGGAGACGATGTCTTTCATGTATCTGGTGTCTTTTTCCCCGCCTTTGCCATCGTCCTGTCCGGGCATGAACTGGGAAGATAGGGCAAGATACCGGTTGAACTCTCCCAGCATCTTATCGACGACCTTTCTATTTTTAAAGACTTCCTTGAAGGTATCGAATGTAACCTCTGAATTATCACATACATACAATAGATATTCAAGATCGTCTTCATTCGAATAGTCGATATTGAAAAAAGACTTTCCGGTAAGTTGTTCCCATCGTATGATATCTTTAAGCGTTATTTTCATATAAAAAGAGGGAGGCTTATCACCTCCCACCTCCATTTAATTAGACAAGCGAAAATTTAACTTGTGGCTTTAACCGCTTCCACGGGTTTAAGGGCGCCCACTCCTTTGAACGTTGCGCTGCAGGTAACCAAAGTCCCCGCTTCGGATGATAATTCAAGGGATGTGATGATCACTTTCCCCTCATATGATCTCTGTTTGGTGTCGGGCGTGAATGTCCCGCCGAAAGAATCTTTATCCGCCGATGTTCCGGGAGAGAATTTAAAGTCAAGGGGCGTACCTGCTATTTGCGCGTCCAGGAGGCTGTCATAACTGAAGGCACCTTCTTTCTTGGTCGTAAGGGCGTCACTTGAAATGGAAAACGACTTCTTACCGGACAGGGCGCCCGCCCAATCGCCCATTGTCTTGTTGGTAATGTCTATTTCATCCGTATTGATGGATAATTTGCTCGATTTCTCGAATGCCAGCGGATTATCACCCAGAAACAGCATAAGCGAACCGGTGAAAATATCCGCACTTGAATCTAATTTTACTGCTGACATGATTTTGTTATTTAATGGTAAATTGAAGAATTTGAATGTATTTTTTGTCTACGAGGTCCTCCGTTGAGTCCTGTAACCTTATTTCCCTGATGTCCCCGCTATAATTTCCTTCCAAGCATTGATAAATGGCCATGGAAATTTGCTGTGAACGTTCGTAACTTTCCGAAATGACTCCTATATTCACGATTGCGGTCATATCGGAAGTTCCCATCTTCGTTTCACTTTCCTTGATGCCGTCGCGCTGATAGAAGATAAAATCGCCTTCCGTCTGTTCGGGCGCCACAATGGGATAAATTTTGCCTCCCACCAGTGATTTTAAAGTGTCGTCGGCGATAAGCAAACTTCTTATTTCTGTCGTTGCACTGAATGGATTGATCATCTTCTTGCATTTATACGTTCTACGTTTATCCTGATGGCTTCCATCATCCTTTCGGCTGCCGTATCCTTTTCACTTTCGAAGGCATCCGTCCAGAAATGGTTCGCCGGCATCATTCCACGGTAACTTCCTTTTTTCGTATACCTGGCGGCTGTCCCGAGATCCACCAGGTGGGCATGGTTACCGGCATTCTTGTATTGTATCCATTTGGTACTTCTTAAAAAGCCGGTATATCCGCCGAGATTGTTTCTTCTCGTTTGGGTCCTGAAGGAGTTCTCCAGCGCATTGGTATGTTTACCGTGGTAAAGCATCCTTTCAAGCAGGTTGGCTTTTCCCTTGCGCTTAAAAATGTCCAGCGCCGCACGTATTCCGTTCTTGAGGACCTTGTTCTTATCAAAATCCTCGAGATTCCGGACCAGATACAAAACATCCCTTTCGTCGTAGTTCGTTACTATCATGGATTTAATTTTTCAAGTGTCAATTTGATAGAATTGTCTTCGGCCATTCTCTCAAAAAACTTTATGCGGTAGGTGTTCCCGTCATAGACCACCCTGTGTGTCTCTTTTATCTGCGGATAGTTACGTACTCGGAATATCAGATCCATATCGTCAAAAATCTCTTTGGCATTTATACCGGATTTGATGTAGGTGTCGGATTTGAGCTTCGCCGCACGGCAGGTGAATGCCTTGCTGTACGTCTTGGTCTCTTCCCCCGTCTCATTCTGCTTCTTTACGAGTTCCTGAAACTCCAATCTATATGCTAATGCTCCTGCATTCATTTTGAAAAGTCCCTGTATAGTCCCAGAAGTGGCAGCGATCTCGGCACGAGTGCTTTGGATTGGACGCCGGTGGTATCTTCCCTGTATTTATAGTATTCCGCAACGTTGAGAAGAATAGCCAGAACTATCGGTCCGGGGATTTTGTCGCTTCCACCCATGGAGGCAAGTGCATCGACGGGCACACACAGATAGAAGGCTACTTTTTCTTCGCATATGTCACATAGCAATGTGAGGTAGGAATCGTCGTCCGTGAACCACGATTCCACATTACATTGTCTTTTGGCCATATCGAGCGTAACGTACTTCATTATTTCATCGAGCCGATGGTAAACGATTCCTTACGGACGAAGCCCATGTTCCAATAGGAATTGACTACGATCCTGATGGTCGCCTCCAAATCTTTCGTGTATTGATCGACGATGAGGTTGATGGCTCCCCATTGCCCCAAGAAATACTGGGACCAGTCGCCGAACACGATACCGTATTCATCCTTATCCGTCTGTAACCCCGAAGGGATATTCGTGGAACGGAATGCACGATAGCCGTTGAGCATTCCGGCACCATCGTTTCCGAAGATGAAACCGCCTGCTCCGCTCGCATCCTTGACTCTTGTCTTGGCGGATCCGATAAGGGAGGGATGCATGACATAAGCCAAACTTCCGAAGAGGGCGTTGTTGCAGTCCGCCAACGTTTCCAACTTGACGATATTTGCCCATGACATGGCACCTGTTACGGCCGTAGGAACCGTTTGAAACATTCCGTCCGGTACCAGGTCGTCATGTACCTCGGTGGAAAAGGCCGTCGCTTCTATCTTTTGCGAAATGGCTACGGCTAGAAGCTGGCGCACCAGATTCTCCACAGACATGTTTTCCTGTACGAGAAGCTGTTCGGAGATGTCCACATATGCCGTCAGACGTTTGGGTTGGAATATCGTACCTTTCGATATGGTATTTGCGCCGTCCTTGGCTTCGGCATTTTCACCTTCCCAGAAGACGTTCGCCTTGGAAGTGTTCGGCCACATGATATTTCCACGAAGTCCCGTCATCATTCTCACCCCCGCTTTTGAAAGCACCAGATTGGGCTCGAGAGGCAAGAGTATTTCCTGCTTGTCGGTATCGACGATCACACCGGTGGATGCTTCGTTTGCGGCGGTAAAGGCCGCACGTGACTCGATCGGTATGCAAATGGAGTGCTTTCCGCTACGGGTTGCAATGCCCGTACCATTTTGGGCCTGTATGCCTTCGTTGATTACATTCTGTTCTACTTCCCGCTGTTCTTCTCCATAAAGGCTGGCCACAATGGCCCGGCGAAGTGAAAATTTTTCTTTCGGCTGTATGTGGGCTTGATGTGCCGAACGGTTCTCTTCGTCCAGGCGGTCTACCTCCACGTTAATTTCCTGCATGCGGCACTGAATACCGCCGATTTCTTCCTGCTCTTGTGCAGAAAGCATCCTTTTTTCACCTTTGGCTTTATCGGTGATCTCTTTTGAACGCTTTTGAAGTCCTTTCTTCTCTTCACGCAGTTCTGTCGTACTTTTTTCCTTTGGCATAGTCATTTTGTCGTTAAATATTAATACTTCTGTTTAAATTCTCATAGTAGGTATCAAGTTCGTGTTGTGCAATCTCCTCTTCCGATTTGTCAAGGTCTTCTTTTCCTCTCGCATATACGGATGTTTTTGAATAGGCGGCATTATAGACCGGAGATACGTCATAGAGATTGCCTATCTTGTGGATGGTTCTCGTATAGTGTCCGTTCTTGTCCTTCGTCCAGGTGTCCGACTCCACGTCGAAACAGAAAGATGACTGGTTCACTTCCCCGCGTTTGAGATTTTCCAGCAACTCGTCGCCAAGCGGAGTTTTCGGTGCCTCAAACCGGTATAAAAGGCCTTTATCGTCTACTCCGAGGGTAAGGGAGCCTTTTCCCTTGTTGGAACGTGCCAAAATGCCCCGGAACTGATCATGGTTGAGCAGTGCGAACACATCACTTTTCCCGATCACTCCATCCAGTGCGCCCCTTTCTATCTTTTCCGTGAAAGAAAGGCCGTCGGAAGGGGTATCGAACAGCATGGCGTATCCTTCCACCGTTCTTTTTTCGTCGTCTTCGCCTGTAACGTTGATGTTGGAGACGAAATTCCTTGTTTCCTTTTTGTTCTCTTCGTTCATTATTCGGTCGTTTTATCGTCTTTCTTATTAACCATTTGAGTGTCGGACACTTTTTCTTTGATGGCGTTGTCCAGAGTCTGCATATTGACTTGTATGAAGGGTTTATCCCCGTTTTCTATCTTTGGCAGGTTCATTTCCCTGCGGATCTCATTCGGGGTGGCGGATGCCGTCTGGAACATATTGCGCCAATAACTGGCTTGTGCCGCCTTATCGGTACGTAGAATGGCCGAAGTGTTGAATTCCGCCACTTCCTTTCCCCATTCGGCGGGCATGAATATTTTCCGATTGATTTCCTGTTCTATCTTCGTGATTACGGCAAGGGCCGTATCGGTCAGATACTGCAGTTGTGTGGCTTCTACCGTGGAGTAGGATGATTTTGAAAGATCGAAGGCCTTGACAGGCGAGACGGAGAAAAAACGGCATATATCCACCACGTTGAATTGCCTGCTTTCAAGAAGTTGCGAATCTTTCGGAGAGATGGATATGGGCTGGTATTTCATATTCCCTTCCAGTATCGTGATGCCATTGGGATGTCCCGTGACCGGATCCGTTCTATCGGACCATGTCTTATAAACCTGGTCTTTCTGTTCTTTGCTCATTCTCGAGCCTTCAACGGTCAAAACCCCGCTTGTGGCCGCTCCGCTTTTCAGAAATCCTTTCGCATGTTCTTCGGATAACGTTGCAATATCTATCGTCTGCCTTGCATGCTCCAGGGTGGAAACCCCGATGATGCCGTCGTACGTGAAATTCAGGACATGGATCATATCTTTGGGCTCTACCAGGTCACCGAATCCTGTCACCTTGTATCTTTTCCTTTTGGCACCTTGGTTGTCCGTCACCCATACGATGGAACAGGCAGGCGTTGGGATATAGACCAGCTGCAGGATCGAATTATTCTTATCCCGATCGATGTAGGCGTATCCGTTTCCGGTCAGGAGGACGGATGTCATCAGCGTCTTCATGAAAACATATCTGGTCATGTTCTCATTCGGTTCCAAATCCAGAATATAGTATGCCGGATGGTTCCGGTCTTCGGTTTTGAAACCGTCTTTATCTATCTTGTAGGTCTTCAGCGGAAGGACACCGATTGAATCGCTGATCAGGTCCACACACCGATATACGGTGCTCAGAAGCATCGGTTTGCTGCGTGAAGACAAGAATGTGGGCGTATTCGAATTCCATGCCGTGAAATTGTTTATCTCCGTTTTTGTGGCTTTCCTTATTTCATATCCTAAAAATCTCATTTTGCAAGGTTTTACAAGAAACCAAAAAAGTGTCGGACAATTTCAATAGAATGTTCCGTAACGTGGAGAAACGAGATAAATGCCTAGTGCCTCTATCATGGCGATGACGCCATCGATCTTCTTTTCGGCGTGTTGTTTGGACGGTTTGATATTCCCGTTCCGGTCCCGTGCCATCTCCACGTTCCTGAAACAGTGGCGGTTGATAAGGTTGTTATCAATGATCGCTTTATGTGAGAGAAGAAGTCTTTCCATCTCTTTTGTGGGCTTGTTGAAATTCCCGACCGTCTGCGAATAGGGTTCCATCGGAAGCCCTTGGTCGGTGGCATTGATGACAAATTGGGTGGCATTCCACGCATCATAAGCGATCTTTTGAATCTTGACGGTCTTGTCTATATCCATGATATCATTCAGGATATAATCATAGTCCACGACATTGCCCGGTGTGATGGTTATAAGCCCGCCACGTTTCCAACCGCCGTATAGCTCCTTGAAACGCTTTTCTTGCAGGGCCATTTGTGGCAGATAGTATTTTGTTATGAAATAGCATTCATCTTTGATGGGAAACATGAAACTGGCGGCGGTAAGGTCCGATGTGGCGGAAAGGTCCACACCGCAATAGCAATCCATATCGGCAAATTGCCCGAATGACAGGTCCTTGGAAGCATCCAGAATATAATGTTCCGGTATCCAGACTTTTTCACTATCACACCAAAGATTGAATGTTTTCGTTTTAATGCCCACTTCCTCACTCGGTGAATTCTCGGCTGCCACGACCTGCTTTTTCAAATAGTCCTTTTGTACGGTGATTCCAAGGTTCGGGTTTGATTTCTCCCATATGGCGGGGTCTTTCCAATCGTCATTTTCATCCTGACAGTAGATGATGCAAAAGAGGGAATCGTTTTCTTTGAGTCCCTTCAATATCTCCGTGCACATGGTCCTGTATTCATAGCAAGGCCCCAACTTATCAAATCCCGCCGTCGTGATGATCACACCCAGCGGGTTCTCACGCATGGCCTGGGACGATTGGAGAACGTCTTTCAGCCCTGTATTCTTGGCGGCATGGTATTCATCGATCAGATACATGGAAGCGTTGAATCCGTCTAGTTTGGTATCATCCGCTGAAAAAACCTGGAGCAGTGAAATCATCTTGTCAAACTTGACCTTGTCGCGGTAGGGCAGGAGGTATTTGCCTGTAGGGTCCAACTCCTTTGAGAACTGCGAGCAGAATTTGAATGCTATTTTCGCCTGGTCCTTTGAGTTGGCCGCCAAATCCACTTCGGCGTCCATTTCCCCGTCGGCTATGAGGTTATACAAACAAATGCCCGCGGCAAATGCCGTCTTCCCGTTTTTCCGCGCCATTTCGATATAAACATAGTTGACTAGACGTTTTCCACTCTCCCGAACATAAAAACCGTATATGGAAGCGATGATGAACTGTTGCCATGGTTCGAGAATGAACGGCTTGCCTGCATGACGCCCCGTGAAATGCTTCAGTGTCTTGAAGAATGAAATGACCCTGTCCACCTGCTCAGACTTGAATTCATAATCGTCCTCTTCCATCAGGTGGAAAAAGCGTTCCGCGGCAAGTCTGACCCATTCGCCGCAAGGTATGTTCCGTTCGATGACATCTTGGGCATATTTTATGTATGGCTTGACCGGCATCAAATAAAGTTTTCGATGGGAGATTTCGTTTCGTCATCCGCTTTCAGGGATTTGATCAACCCCTTGCTTCTGGTGGTGAGTCCGTATTCCTTGGCAAGTTCCAGATATTGCGACCAGCTTTCCCTCATGATGTTCACTTCGGGACGCTTTACCAGTTCGCCTTTTAAGTTTTTCATGGTCATTCCACCGCCTTCACTGTAGATGATGTCCACGCAAGAGAGATACATGTCATAGGCGATGGCCATACGGCATAAATTAGGAACGTCGCTTTCGGTGAAAAGCCCTTTTTCGTTCATATTCCTCACAAGATCGGTGATTATTTTTCTCGCTTCTTTGTGTTTCAGGCACTTGGGTACTTTGAAGTAGCTAGGTTTTGACATAATTTAAACGTGTTTTTTGAATAAAAACCGTTGAAATGTCCGACAAAAACACCATTTTAACATTTTGGCTTTTTTGAAAAAGTGCCGTGTGTGTGAAGCGAGGTTTGACGAGGTTTGGCGGCCTTGACGCGTAAAAAAATCACCCCCATACCCCTATCTGGCTGGATGGCAGATAGATATATGGGGTGGGGGAGCTTTGCCGTGATGCGACGCCCAAAGCCGCTGGATATTTACTGTTTAGATTGCCATTGATGCAAGGTTTATGCCTTGTCTTTCTTGTTGTGCAGCTCTTGGTGACATCTTTTGCACAGACTCATGAGGTTGTCCATGTCATAGGCCAGACGGTATCTTTCTAGCCTGTCCGTTGTGGTCATGAAACTGACGATATGGTGTATGTCCTCTGTGGGAGTTATGATGCCTTTCTTCAAGCACATCTCGCATAGCGGGTTATTAGCCAGCTTCCATGTCCGCAGTCTTTGCCAGCGTTCCGAGTTATATATCTTGCGGCGTTCCTGGTAGTAGTTGTCACCTGTCCTCTCTTGTCTTCTCTTTGGTTTGTAGATAGTCGGCATAATGAATCTCTTTCAGCTGTTTGCCATCGTTTATCGTTTGATACTGTATCATCCTGTAACGATAGCGGAAGTAATCGATTATTTCTTTGTCACTCTTCAGGGATGCAGCCTTTTTGTCCTGTGCCACAAATAAGATCGTATCTTCAAAGATGTCTTCATAGGACTTGGAACAATATAATCCGGATTTCCTATATCCGCATAGTTGTTTAAGTTTGTCGTAGTTTCCGGCAAGGACTTCCATCACATGGTTGTCCGCTTCGCCTTTCTTTATGCTTCTCATCCTTAAAATAACCGTAACTGTCAATGAGTGTGTCAAGCTCTCTCTTTATCAGTGATCGTACGAGCAGGGACATGTTCTTGCAGGTTCTCTCCGATAGTTCATCGAGCATCATCAAAGTATGTTCATCCACACGTATGGAGATTTTCTTACTGCTCATTTCGGTATTGCGTTTAGTTATTACAAATATAAACAATTACTTTAATAAATACATATAAATATCTATTAATAAATATATTATTAAATAAAATATTCGAATGAATGGGCGGAAATAATTATTAGAACTTTAAATATAAATGAATATGTTTTTTAATTCAGTGCAATCCTTAAAATGTAAGCTTTACATAAAAAATGGATTTAAAGTTTCATCATATTGAAACTTTCATTATCTTTGCGATATGAGACGCAAGATACTGACATACGGCGGATATTTTGAACGATTTATAGCGACATTGACTGAAAAGGAGTTGCGTAAACTGAATTACATAATCTCTTTATTGGGAACCGAAGACAGATTGCCAATAAAATTCATCAAGTCGATACGTGACGGATTATTTGAACTAAGAATGGAATATGAAGGAAATATTTATCGGGTGTTTTTTATATTCGACAACGGGCAAATAGTGGTTTTGTTTAACGGATTTCAGAAGAAAACACAGAAAACGCCCAAATCAGAAATAGAACTGGCATTAAAAATAAAGGAGGCATATTATGGAGACAAACAATCATCAAATCACTGATTACAGCGCAGTACTGGAAAAAGAATACGGGAAAGAAGGTACCCCTGAACGTGTAAAGTTCGATGAGGAAGCTTATGCTTTCTATACGGGCCAGATCTTGCTTGACGCAAGAAAGGAAGCCAAGGTTACTCAATCGGAACTTGCCAAGAGAATTAACTCCACCAAGTCATACATATCACGTATTGAGAACGGAGCAATCAATCCAAGTGCCGGAACATTCTACAGGATTATAAATGCTCTTGGAATGAAGATTGAGATTGTAAAACCGATAGCATAGGTTATAATTCTATTTATTTTATCTCTATCACTGACCTTTTTGCAATGTTTAATAGCTTTCTCTATATCCGTCATCAGTCTTCTATTTCATTGTAAGTGAGGATTACTTTCTCACATTCTATTTGTGCGTGAACATCTTTCCTGAATTCTTCAATATTGTTTGCTATTATATAGCATGGAACGGAAGCAATGATTCTATTTGCATCCTTGCACTCATATTTCGTTATTTGATATTTCATCCTGTTATCCCCCGTTTATAGCCCTAATTTTTCCATTGCTTTCTTCCTGTATTCTTCATTGCAGTTTTTAGGTTTGACGAGTATAATCGTCTTTTCTGTAAGTTTTAATGGAACAAGTTTCTGTTCTCTTTCATTTTCCTTGTTAATCGACTTTTGAGTTTGAGATCCGTTTTGAGTCGGATCATCTTTTTCGATATTATGCAATACCATGTACATGTTATTTTTTCCTCTATTGTTTTTCAATGATTTAAGAAGGTCTTTTATAATCTTTTTAATCAATGCTTGTTATATTTCATTTACAAAAACCATTCCCTTTTGTTAGTGTCATTTATAAACGCTAATGGTCTTTTTCTTTAGGAAAGAGCCTTAGAATACATCTCGATATTCATTGGGAGATACTATCTATAAGCTTATTGTTTAAAGCATAAATGCTTTTTATTGACATAATGCTGAAAAAAGTAATTATATTACTTTATACATCTTCAGCTTTATTATCCTTATGCCTTATTTTCGCTTTTATAGCTTTTCCGTTAATGGTTTCCACTACGATAATTTTCCGTTCTCGGTAAAGGATGTTCAAATCGTTTTTAAGTTCTGCTATAACGGCTTTTTGTAAGTCCAAATAGGGTATATGCGGAGGTTCTATATGTTTGGATATCCTTTCCAACTGCAATTTTTCAATAAGTTCCAACGTATTCATCATTTTCATGCAGGTGTTTTTAAAAGTCCGATGTCCTCTTTGTCGCCATTACCAGCTTTCTTCTTCAGCATTTGATATTCAACGTATGTAATGCACCCTTTCATCTTTTTGGTGGAAGGCGGTCCTTTATGACTATTGCATTCCTCGATACTCACCTCTTCCGCTTCCTGAACGCGACACATATCATATCGGCGCATCCAATTCAGTATTATAGGCCCGTCGATACGTCCGTATGACTCACCGAAATAACCCTTTTTCACCATCTTGAAAAATACTTTGAAGTCTTCAAGAGTGTAATACGGATATTCTTCCATGATCAAGTTGATCGTATCGGCCACTTGTATCTCATTCATCGTGCTTGTTGTAGAATAGACCTGGATGAAAGAATTTAAAACCTTTACCATTATGGCTCGCACCCATGTAATGCCTTTTTCCCTTTTCAATTCACCTATCGTAATCTCAGGCGAATGGAAAACGTCCTTTATGCTCATCGGGTTGATTGTTTCCCAGTATTTCATCGGCCAGTTCTTCAAGACGTTCACGGCTTGCTGCCTTTTCTGCAGCTGATTGGTATTTTGTTTTAACAATTGGTTTTCCATAAATTTGAGAAATAATTTCGTTAAACTTTGAATTGATATTTGTCACACTGAAATTTTCAAAGATCCACCCGTCTTTTATCGACGAGAGAAACACGTTCAAGGCGTATAGAAGCGAATCATCATCGTTGGTAAGATTTTTTTTAGAACGGGAATAACTGAGCTTTTTAAGCAGGCCGGACATAGCGCCGGCATCCTTACCGGTCCAGTAGTATT
>JAAYUD010000031.1 GCA_012517855.1 Bacteroidales bacterium | reverse complement strand
TATCCCAAATCGGTTGGCTCATGGTTTATCGATTCCCACACACTGCAATATATGTACGATAAATACGGTATTGTGGCGTCATGTAATTGCAAAGACCAAGTCGGAACGGATGGCTATACATTATGGGGCGGCTATTGGAATCAAGCGTACTATCCAAGTAAAAGAAATGCATATATGCCGGCTCAAACAGAAGGAGGGCAGATTCCTGTTCCTATTTTCCGTATGCTTGGTAGCGACCCAATGTATCAATACGAGATCGGGGTAGGAAACAATTATCAAGGAGTCATATCGCTTGAACCGGTCTACCGCGATTCCGGGAAAAGTCGCAAATGGGTTGAATATTTCCTTAAGTCAATTGTGGATGAACCTTGCCTGGCTTTCAATTATGCACAAGCAGGACAAGAAAACTCATTCACTTGGGACAGCATGAGAGAAGGATTGGAAATGCAATTTCCAATCTTTGATTCACTAAGAAATGTACAAAAAATCAGGATTGAGACATTGGAAGAATCGGGAAGATGGTTCAAAAAACAGTTTCCTCTTACTCCAGCGACCGCTATTACCACTTTGACTGATCTCAATAATAAAAACAATAAATCAATATGGTACAACAGCCGCTACTACCGATCAAACTTATTTTGGGAAAACAACAGCGTCTATTTTAGAGATATCCATTTTTTCAATGAAAAATTAGAAGATGAGTATTTAAAAAATCCAGGGCACGGGAACAGCTTCTCTTATTACACACTGCCTGTAGTTGATCGATTTCATTGGAGTACTCCGGAAAAGAAAGTGGGATTGAAGTTGATAGAAATCGATCAAGACGGAACTAAGGAAAATGTGATGTTATTGGATCCAAAAATTAATGAAATTTCGAGCACAATCCTGAAAGTCTATTCTAAAGATAAAAGTGGTAGAATTTTCATCTTTGAATTTCATGAGAAATATATTAAAATAGCATGCGAAAGAAACATGAAAAAAGGCTCCAAATGGATGTTGGAATTAGATATACCCAAAGCAAGAATCGAGAAACTCCCATACAGAAAATATGAAAAAGGATATATAGACTCTGAATTCGAAAAGTTCAATTATAGAATAGCATGTTCAAAAGGGGATATAAAGAAAGGGAATAATTCAGATTTTACATTTAGGATTATGCCTGTAAGAGACGAAGTTATAATCAATTGTTCAACAAATTAAGAAGAGTATTCAATATTATATTCACCCATATTAAATTATAACTCTTTTATTCCAAAACTTTCGTAAAAATGAAAAAACCGACATTAATTGTTTTGCTATCAGTATTTACATGTACACTTAGTCTAAGTGGACAAAACATTAGTATCACAGGCTTACAGACTGATCACCTGGAAAACCCTATAGGAATAGACACCCCTTCACCGCGTCTTTCATGGAGAATGGATGATAGCCGACAAGGAGCCATACAAACAGCATTTCGCATAATCGTAGACACCGACTCGCTAAACGTTCTCCACGAACAAGGAAATAAATGGGATACAAAACGGATTAACTCGGATGACATGCTCACATCCTATAATGGAGCCAAACTATCTCCATTTACAAAGTATTATTGGAAGGTTATAGTTTGGGACATGAATAATAAAGGTGTTTCATCGCCTATAAATTCTTTTGAGACAGGGATGATGAACGTCAGTAATTGGCAAGGTTCATGGATAGGCGACGGTAGGGATATAAACTATCAACCGGCTTCATACTTCCGTAAAAAGTTCTCCGCTGGAAAAGCTATATTATCGGCTCGGGCTTATATCGCAGTTGCGGGGCTCTATGAACTATATATCAATAGAGAAAAAATAGGAAACCATCGCCTTGACCCGATGTACACGCGATTTGACAGACGCAATCTCTATGTGACCTACGACGTGACAAAACAACTGCAAAAAGGAGATAATGCCGTAGGAGTATTGCTGGGCAATGGATGGTATAATCACCAATCGATAGCAGTTTGGGATTTCCACCGTGCTCCATGGCGGAATCGTCCTACCTTCTGTATGGATCTGCGTATCACTTATACTGACGGAAGCATAGAAACCATTCCGACTGATCTAAGTTGGCGGAAAGCTGACAGTCCAATAATCTTTAATAGCATTTACACAGGGGAACACTATGATGCACGATTGGAAAAAAAAGGATGGAATACTGTAAACTTTGATGACTCGGGATGGCAAGGAGTCAACTATCGCTCTGCACCTTCAGGTAACATAACAGCCCAACAAATTTGTCCGATACGTAATGTTTTAAAAGTTCCGGCAAAATCAATAAACAAAATTGACGAAAGAACTTATGTATTCGATTTCGGACAGAATATGTCGGGAGTGACACAAATAAAAGTAGCAGGCAAAGAAGGTACGGAAGTCAGAATAAAGCATGGTGAACGCCTTTATGAAAATGGGCGTTTGGATATGTCCAATATTGATGTCTACTACAGAGGTGACAAAGAAAAAGATCCTTTCCAGACAGACATTGTTATTTTAAGTGGGAAGGGTGAAGATGAATTCATGGCAAAGTTTAACTATAAAGGATTTCGCTATGTAGAAGTCACAAGCAGTGAGCCCATCGAACTGACACAAAATAGTATCGTAGCTTATTTCATGCACAGCAATGTAAAGCCGTTAGGAGAAATAAAAACGTCAAGCGAACTGATTAATAAATTGTGGCAAGCTACCAATAATGCTTATTTGTCGAACTTGATGGGATATCCCACCGATTGTCCACAACGTGAGAAAAATGGTTGGACAGGTGACGGTCATTTTGCCATAGAAACAGCATTGTATAATTACGATGGCATTACTGTATACGAGAAATGGCTTGCTGACCATCGCGACGAGCAACAACCTAACGGCGTTCTGCCCGATATTATACCGACCGGAGGATGGGGATACGGCACGGATAACGGATTAGACTGGACCAGCACAATTGCGATCATCCCTTGGAATATTTATCTATTCTACGGAGATAGCAAGTTGCTGTACGATTGCTATGACAATATCAAAAGATACGTCAACTATGTGGACCGAACTAGTGTCAATCACTTAACAAGCTGGGGTCGTGGCGACTGGGTTCCGGTGAAGACACATTCGAACAAAGAATTCACTTCATCAGTTTACTTTTATGTAGATGCTAAAATTTTGGCAAAAGCTGCAAAGTTGTTTGAGAAAAATGATGACTTCCAATATTATACTAAATTAGCGGAAGATATCAAGAACTCAATCAACGACAAATATCTCGACCGTAAAATAGGTATCTATGCCGGCGGGTCACAAACGGAGTTGAGTGTAGCTCTCCAATGGCAAATCGTACCGGAAGATATGATTCCTGTTGTAGCAAAGAATCTTTATCGAAAAGTTGAAGAGACTAATTTCCACCTTGATGTAGGAGTATTGGGAGCCAAAGCCATTTTAAATGCGTTAAGTAAAAATGGTTATCCGGATGCCGCCTACAAAGTTGCGGCACAAGATACTTATCCTTCATGGGGCTGGTGGATTGTAAATGGAGCAACCACATTATTGGAGAATTGGGACTTAAAAGCTGAACGTGACATTTCCAACAATCACATGATGTTCGGTGAAATAGGTGGATGGTTCTTCAAGGGACTGGGAGGTATCTTCCCAGATCCTGATGCACCAGGCTTCAAACACATTATTCTGCGTCCTAACTTCGTGAAAGAATTAAAGCACTTTGAAAGTACTCACGAATCACCATACGGAAAAATCACTTCCAGCTGGGAATGGAAAAAGAAGAACACGATTTCTTATACCATCAACATACCGGCTAATAGTAACGCTACACTTTATTTACCTGAGAATATAAAAGGTGATAAAGAGATACAGCTAAAAGCAGGTCTGCACTCACTAACACTGAAAGCCCATCAATAAGACCGGAAAACTTAATATATCTGGTCACTTTATCTTACCAATAAAACCGTTTTAATTCCAAATGCCTCAGCTAAAAAAGCTTTAATATTATAGCTTTTAAATTAAATTATTGGTGTCCGATAAAAGTTGTTATTGTAAAAAAATTAAGGCTGTTTTCCTCTCTTGGAATTCAGCCCTTTTTATTTCCTTTGCAGTAACCCCACATAAAAGGAAATAACAATGGGCAAAAATACACAATTTAGCGGACAGCCACTCTATGCGGAACTATTAAGATTAACCGATAGGAAAGAAATAGCAAGAATAAGCTGAAAAGGTAATCATGACCGCTATGTAAAGAAGCTGGACGGCTGCTCTTATTTTGTCATCATGCTCTACGCCGTGCTGATGCGCCCATTAAATGGACAATCGCTAATAAAAGTGCATTCTCTTGCATCTTATTTTCTTTTATAATGGATGCAAAGATATTATTTAATTTGCACTCCCCCAACTTTTACCGGTGAGCCACTTTTACTGATGAGCTGCCATGAGTTCAATTTTCCGCTAAAAAATAATAAAAAAGCCCCTACATATTCTGTAGAGGTTTTTTTGTGCGGCTAATAGGACTCGAACCTACACGTCTCACGACACCAGATCCTAAGTCTGGCGCGGCTACCAATTACGCCATAGCCGCAAATTGGTATTTTGAACGCCGCAAAGGTAGTAAATATATTGAAATGAACAAAAGGAATTTGGAAATATTAGTAATGCAATTATTTATTGAGCAAATTGCGTGCTGTCTCGATAAGCGTATCCTTGCCTTGTGAAACATCTTCAGTGCTGAGACTTACGTAAATATCGGGGTCTATACCGAATTCTATTTGGTTCATATCTTTATCATAGTATGGGCTTGCTGAATAGCGTACAGCCCAACCGTTTGGAAGCTCAGAAGTGAAAGGCATACCGCCACCACCACCTGTTTTATCTCCCAAAATAGTGACTGATGGCAGGCAGTGCATGTTGTTGACAAAGTCGTTTGTGGCGCTGAAGCAGTGACGATTGGTAAGTACTATAACCTTTTTTTGCCACCTTATGCCGTCAGACGGATCAAGGTAAATGGCGTATGGCTTGGAGAAATCATTATGTCCTGTTCCTGTTTTATGTCGGACATAACTGGTCAGCACCTTTTTATCAGTAAAGTGAGAGGCTAGGGTAGAAGAGTTTGTCATTAATCCTCCACCATTATTGCGTACATCTATGATAATGCCGTTGCAGATAGCTAGATAAGATAGCATATCATTGATAATGCCGTTGCTGACCGATTCTGAGAAATCTCCATAATAGATATATCCGATGTTGTCTGAGAGTATTTTGTATTTTATGCCACCGGCCATGTGATAATCTGTGCCAAGATAACGGTCTTTTATATTTTCGTCAAAATTCTCCGGATAATTCTCATACCAACTCCAGTATCGGGCTGTGTTGCCAGTACTGTAGAGATTTACATGACCATCTTTAAGGGTTCCCAGCATATTGCCAAGTACTTCGAAGAGGGCATTATCATCCATATCAGAGGTGATGTATTTACTATATACGTTATGTACCGAATCCCAATCAATTTTTTTGTAATCGAAGAAACAATACTTCTGGTCCATTATTTTCCAAAGTTGTTCAAAGTTCCCTTCCGGAGTATCACTGTATTGCTTTTCACTTACGCAACTGCCACAAACCAGTATTAACGCTATTAGTAGAATAATATAGAGGAATCTCTTTTTCATCTTATTTAATTAATATGCTTGAATGGACGTTGGGAGTTTTTGAAGTTCTTTGTTACTTAATTTGTATAATCTTTTAACAAAACCTACCATAAAGACATTAGAATAATAGTGTGTTTTGATATTGTTTACATGTGATTGTTGCAGATCGCCAAGGTAGGTGAGACGTATTTGTTGTTGGCCTATTGGGATATCTAGTGAGAGAAATTGTCGTAATGAGGGCTGGTTATGTAAAGAGGTCAGTTTTATTGTTCCACTGTAATGCCCCAAAGAAAATATTTCATAATAGGATTCTCCCATCTCTGGAGAGAACATGACACCTAATATCGGTGTATTCAGTTGGTAGCGTAATACGAAAGCTTTCTTTTTGATATGGAAGTGCCATATTGCCATTGCCGAAGCATCGAGATTGATATATGCCCGTAGTGAGGCAGGGTTATTGGAATTGCGCAAATTGTATATGAACCCCAAGTTGGTATCTCCAAGTCCGCCGGCAAGTAATTTGAAATTATCGGATAGCTTGAATTGGTAATGCAATCCGTAGTTCCAATTGACCATCCCTGCTAAAGTATTATTATTGTCTACTCTATTTTTGCCGAACGAAAAGTCTGCCTGCAGAAAGTTTTGTACCGATACATTTCCTTTCCCTATATTAGTCATACGCATCGTCTCTCTTGATGTTCGGAAGTCGATACCTTTGTATTCTTGAGTCGAAAGATATGTGTCCAAAATATTAGAATGTCCTATACCATATTGTACACAACGAACAGTCAGTTGGTTAGTTCTTAATGAATCTAACTTTTGTGCCGAAAGAACTGTTGGTAAAAGCAATTCTATACAGAGGATGAGGGTTCGAAATGTGTCGTAGTTCATTAACCTTTGGTGTATTAAAAGAGTTTGCCTTGCCCTGTCAATTCATCTATGATGTCATTGTCACTTTTATTGTCATCTAAATTCTCTTCTTCGATATCCGATAACTCTTCCTCGTCTTCATTCTCTTCTTCTGAAATTTCGGGTTGCCGAGTTGGTTCCAATTCACTAATTTCTCCAATCGTGAATGTAGTAAGCCTTTTGCCTTTAGCTTTGATACCTTTTATTCCTATGAAATCTGTTGCTTCAATCTCAAGGGGTGCACGGAAATCGTCGACTCCTCCAAATGTAATTTTTATACGCGGATAAACTTGAGAAGAAAGAATGACGGGTAAACTCTTTGGATTCTCTCCCAAATAGTTTTGTTTCTTTGTAGAAGCTTCAAAGTGGAAACGTTTCAGATATGGATAATTTTGTTGGTCTGCGTCATACAGTACAGCCGTCCAGATTTTTTCGGAATCGAATTTCTCAAGGACAACTACATTATCTTCGTAGTGATTGCTCAATTCAAAGTCGGTGGTGTAGTAAGTACCGTCATTAAGAACTACCAATATTTGATCTTCTGCCTGGAATTCGCCCAAATATTTTCCACGTTCGTCGTAATTTAATCGAAGTACATCTCTATCAAACCAAACTTTTCGCCCGCCAAGAGTCGAGATGCCATGCGATTTGAGCGACACTCTCAGTACCGGATGTTTTGTTAATGTAACGCCTCTGGCACTTTTGCCTTTTATGCTGATTTTACTAAAGTCTTGTTCAAATATCAATTTGCGTGCACCACATCCCGGTTTCAGAGCTATTCTGATTATCTCAGCTTCTCCGTTCGGGTTGGCGGTGAAATAAATAATACGCGATTCCGGATTGCCCTGAGTGATAACATATTCTTTGTCGTGGATAATAGCTGTGACATTGAACCGCTTGATAAAGAAGTTGCCTTGCTTTCCATCTCTATATACCATATTATAAATGGTTCGGATATCGTTTTTCTTAAAGATGTTGACATATAAGATGCCTTTACCGACAAACTTCTTATCGGCAGCCGAAGTAACAATATAACGTCCATCTTTGAAAAAGATAATAACATCATCGATGTCGGAACAGTTGGCTACGAACTCATCTTTTTTGAGTGATGTACCTATAAAACCTTCTTCACGGTTGACATATAGCTTTTCGTTAGCTTCGACGACTTTTGCAGCTTCAATGACATCGAAATTGCGCAATTCTGTTCTTCTAGGGAAGAATTTACCATATTTCTTCTTTAATTTTTCGAACCAATCGCAGGTATATTCTACAATATTGGAGAGGTGCTTCTCTACTTCAGCAAGTTCGGCGTTCAGACGAGCAATATTCTCTTCTGCCTTGTCGCTGTTGAATTTAAGTATTCGGGCCATTTTGATTTCCATCAGTTTTAGAATATCTTCCTTCGTCACTTCGCGAATCATTTGCTGATAATGTGGAGTTAGACGATAGTCAATATGCTCACATGCCGCATCCATTGTTTTGGCCTGCTCAAACTCTTTGTCTTTGTATATCCGCTCTTCAATAAATATTTTTTCCAAAGATGCGAAATGGAGTGATTCGAGTATTTCTGCACGTTGTATTTGAAGTTCCTTACGCAGTAAATCAAGAGTGGTATCTGTGGATTTTTTCAGAATGTCGCTTACGGTAAGAAAATAGGGGCGTTTGCTATCAATGACACAACAGTTGGGTGATATACTTATCTCGCAATCGGTAAAAGCATATAACGCATCGATTGTTTTGTCTGAGGAAGTTCCTGGAGTGAGATGAACTAATATCTCAACATTGGCAGCTGTATTGTCATCAACCTTACGAACCTTTATCTTCCCTTTGTCTACAGCTTTCAAGATAGAATCGATAACTGAGGTAGTGGTACAACCGTATGGTATTTCGGAAATAACTAGAGTTTTATTGTCAAGCTTACCTATTTTTGCTCTTACTTTGACCGAACCTCCTCTCATTCCGTCATTGTATTTAGACACATCTATTGCACCGCCTGTCTGAAAATCAGGGAAAAGTTGAAATTCTTCATCGTGCAGATAGTTTACGCAGGCATCACATAATTCATTAAAGTTGTGAGGAAGGATCTTGGAAGAAAGTCCTACTGCAATTCCTTCTACTCCTTGCTCTAGCAATAGAGGAAACTTGACGGGCAGTGATATCGGTTCTTTATTTCGTCCGTCATACGATAGTTTCCAATCTGTTGTTTTGGGATTAAATACTACGTCCAGTGCAAATTTTGATAATCGAGCTTCAATGTAACGAGGGGCAGCCGCTCTGTCGCCGGTGAGGATATTACCCCAGTTCCCTTGGTGATCAATAAGCAAATCCTTTTGTCCCAATTGAACGAGCGCATCACCGATAGAAGCGTCGCCGTGAGGGTGAAATTGCATAGTATGTCCAACAATGTTTGCTACTTTATTGTATCGCCCATCGTCCATTCTCCACATCGAATGCAGAATACGCCGTTGAACAGGTTTTAGTCCATCGTCAATGTCGGGCACTGCTCTTTCAAGAATAACATAAGACGCATAATCCAAGAACCAGCTTTCATACATTCCTGTAAGTTGGTGCTTGATATTGTCGTCATGCAAATCCGAAGGTTGATAATTGATGTGCTCCTCTTTTTCTTCTGTTATTTTCTCCTTATCTTTTTCTTCGTCGTCCATATTGTATAAAATCCCTATCTTCAATCAACAAATTAATTTTTCTACCTTATTTTTAAGGTTGTAATGGCAAAAATACTAATTTAATTCAAAAAAATCGTTTACTTTGCAGAATATTTGGTAACGAGTTGAAAAGTTGAGACTTATTATTGCCTTAATTTGATGTTCTAATTGATAAAAGCTAAAAAGATATGGCACAGGAAGATGTTTTTAAAAAATTGGTATCGCATTGTAAAGAGTATGGATTTGTTTTCCCATCAAGTGACATTTACGATGGGTTGGCTGCTGTCTACGATTATGGTCAGATGGGCGCCGAGTTGAAAAATAATATTAAGAAGTATTGGTGGGACAGCATGGTGTTATTGCATAGCAATGTCACAGGCATAGATTCATCAATCTTCATGCATCCTACTATATGGAAGGCTTCTGGTCATGTCGATGCTTTTAATGACCCTTTGATAGACAATAAAGATTCGAAGAAGCGTTATCGTGCTGATGTTTTAATAGAAGATCAGATTGCTAAATATGATGATAAAATAAATAAAGAAGTTGCCAAAGCGGCAAAACGTTTCGGCGATTCATTTGATGAAGAAAAATTTCGGGCAACTAATCCTCGTGTTATTGAGCATCAGGAAAAACGTGATGCATTGCATGAACGCTATAAAAAAGCAATGAATGACAATGATCTCGAAAGTCTGAAACAAATTATTGTTGATGAAAAAATTGTTGATCCTGTATCAGGAACAGATCACTGGACAGATGTTCGTCAATTCAATTTGATGTTCTCTACCGAGATGGGCTCTACTGCCGATGGTGCGATGAAAATATATCTTCGCCCTGAAACGGCTCAAGGTATTTTTGTGAATTTCCTTAATGTACAGAAAACGGGTCGTATGAAGATACCTTTTGGTATCGCTCAGATAGGTAAGGCGTTCCGTAATGAGATTGTGGCTCGTCAGTTTATCTTCCGTATGAGAGAATTCGAGCAAATGGAAATGGAGTTCTTCTGCCGTCCCGGTGAAGAGATGAAGTGGTTCGAAATGTGGAAAGCTACTCGTATAAAATGGCATAAGGCATTGGGATTTGGCGACGATCATTATCGTTTCCATGATCATGAGAAATTGGCTCATTATGCTAATGCTGCAACAGATATTGAGTTCTTGATGCCTTTTGGTTTCAAAGAGGTTGAGGGTATACATTCTCGTACAGATTTTGACCTTTCTCAACATGAGAAGTATTGTGGTAAGAGTATTAAATATTATGATCCTGAGCTTGGCGAGTCTTATACTCCCTATTGTGTAGAAACTTCTATTGGCTTGGATCGTATGTTTCTTAGCGTGATAAGTGCTTCATATACGGAAGAACAATTGGAGAAGGGAGAGACACGTGTCGTTCTGAAACTACCTGCTCCACTTGCTCCGGTCAAACTTGCTGTGCTGCCATTGGTAAAAAAAGATGGTCTGCCTGAAGTAGCACAACGCATTGTTGATGATCTGAAGTTTCATTTCAATTGTCAATATGATGAAAAAGATAGTATAGGTAAGCGTTATCGTCGTCAAGATGCGATTGGTACTCCATATTGCGTGACCGTTGACCATGATACGCTGAATGATAATTGTGTTACTCTTCGTAATCGTGACACGATGCAGCAGGAGAGAGTCCCTATTGCTGAGTTGAATAATATGATTGCTGATAAGGTCAGTATTGTTTCGTTGTTGAAGAAACTTGTCTAGTTAGGTAGTAGTTAAGATAAATAGAAAATAGCATCAGAAGACTCTTCTGGTGCTATTAATGTTTTATAAGGGGTCTTTGTATTTCTAATGATTGGGGACGCTTGTAAAAGTAGGAGAGCATGAATGATTCAGGCTGATGTTTCGCAAAAAAAGTTTTGAAACTCTATCCGTCATGTTATCTTTTTGATTATGAGTAAGATACATAGGTATGGCTTGTCTACGGGACCTCGGGAAGACGTTATATCGCTTATTGTTAGCGTGTTATGAAATATGGCGCGCACTTCATATATCAACCGGTCAAGTCATTACTTGGCATCTGTGGCGTGCGCACCGTGTATAAGCTCTTTTGCTTACTCCTTATGGGTGGAAGCGGTTCGGTTCTTTTTATCTGGGAAAAGGTATTTTGTACACATCTTATTGAATCATAGTTGTCGTATTTAAGGCATTTTTGTCGGCTCATTAATATTTTGTCGTTCCACATATGTGATTCGATCAACTCACATATATGGAACGATCGACTCACATATGTGAGTTGATCGAATCAC
>JAAYUD010000030.1 GCA_012517855.1 Bacteroidales bacterium | reverse complement strand
TGTTCGCAACGCCTCCATGGGAAAGAATTCGCAAGACGGTACTTGCTTGAGCGCCGCGGCGTGAAATACGTAGTCAACACCCGTCAATGCGTCAGCGACGGATTGCTCGTTTCGCACGTCGCCGAGGTAGAACTTGAGCTTTGGGTTCGGATACCGCCGACGCATGTCGTCTTGCTTCTTTTCGTCACGGGAAAAGACGCGGATCTCAGAAATATCCGCCGACAAGAAGCGCCGCAGAACAGCGTTCCCAAACGTCCCCGTGCCGACGGATAATAAGAATGTTGGCTTTTTTATCAATATCATAATTTGTTCTTTTATTTTACAATGCTGTTATTTTCCAATGGTTGTTTTGCTATTGCTTTTTATCAGCCTACGTTCCATTTTACCCAATACTTTTCAATCTCCGTATCCCATTTGTCCAATGGAGCTATGAGTCTATGCGGGCTCTCAGTTATTCTGTATCCCTGAATACCATACGGCGTTGAAATAAATGGTGTTCCACTCGCAATCCAATCTCCTATCTTATATTTTATACCTGCACCAAGTATATCAGGATTCACAAATAGACCCCCTCCGTCCAGCTTCGGCACTGGCGTATCCTTCCAATCTCCACACCATTTAATATTATCACCAACTGATTCTAATTCTCTTCCACGTCTTCCGTAAATCTCCAGTCTTGTTTTGGGATGCCTTTTTCTTAATTTTCTATATGGTCCCCTTATAAACTCGACAACGCCACATTTTTGATGTGCTGCTAAAGATCCGGAGTAGACTAATCTTTGACAACCAGGAGGCGTTGGCTCAACACCTGCAACTATTTTCTCGATAGTCCATACTTTATACGAAATATTTGGAAACAATAATTTGGCCATATTTGCATCATTATCGGAAATAAAAATATGATTCGCTAGCTCATCATTCAGTATTTGTAACTCTAATCTGCTTGCCAACTCCAAAAGCGTTCTGGCCGCTAAATCAATATTTATTTTTCGCGTTCTCACTCTAACCCATGGCAGCAAATACAAATTATGAAAACGTACCGTCATTTTTACTGCCGGAAACAACTCTTTTACAGCTCTGTAAAGAATTGTATCGCCAACAAATACCTCCTCTATATTATATCTATTTACTATCTTTCTTAGAGAGTCTTTACTTAGTTCTGCCCAAACTCTACCACGAGCGATGTTCATTATTCCATGTAAAGAGATGGCCGGATGTCTAGGAATATATTCATATCTAGAATCATCACTAGATTCTTTTCTATCGTAGATTACTATTACATCATTATTGCCTATTTTAAGACGTGCAAGATCATCTCGCACTGCCCTTCCATAGCCACCGTAATCACTCGGATTACATGGTAATGTTATTAGTTTCATCTTATTCTCATTTCTTGATTGTCTAATATTTTATTATTGTTTCCAATTATAATTGTTTATTTTTTATTAATTATTATCCAGCCACAACTTTATCCACGAATGCAATCTATTCCTAAACTGATGATAGCTGTAATTATTCTCCCACTCTTTTCTAGCAGCCAACATGAAATATGAAGCCTTATCGTCATTGCATATTATTTCTTTTATCGGATCTGCCATCTCTTCTATGCTATCAACCGTGATTCCGAATGATATATCATCACCATAACCTCGTAGCCCTAACTTTGTTCCCACAACTGGAACGCCGTAACTCATTGCTTCCGCGACCCGCAGTTTCATTCCGAGACCATATTTATCCGGCACAACAACAACTCTTGCTCGTCGTACAATATCTGTCATGGATTCCGGGTTTACAATTAGCGTAATATCTTTTCCTTTTACTTTTTTTCTGAGTTCTTCATGAGGATTTCTTCCTGCGACCACCAATTGAATTCCAGCTTTATATAATGCTGGCCAACATTTCTCTATAAACGTTATTACTCCCTGGGAGTTAAATGGCTCACTAAGTGAACCCGGAATTAGCACATATTTTTCTCGTTCTGACAGTTTCAATGGTAGCACTAATGAATTAGGATAGCATACTGGATGTATATAATATTTGTCATTATTATATACATGGTATATTTCTACCAACCTTCTGAGATCATCCTTGTGCATTACAAGAACATGATCACTTAGCTGCAGAGACAATCTTTCTGACTTTCTTATGTATGCGGTTGCAAGTCGCGAAGTGCCTCTGTTGTTAATCCGTGAGTAATCAGCTTCTACATTATGGAAGCAGCAAATAGTTTTTGTTTCTTTACCTATAGTATTAAATATAAAACCAGCTTTTGAGAACTCAACAAAGCATAGCGAATACTTTTTACCTATATCTTTTTCTAGTTCAATAAATATACCCTTCAGACTGGTTGCACTCATAGTAAACGCTGCATACAATTTATCTAGGACACGATAATTTCTTGCATGTAAAATCCTAAGATTTTTAAAATCTGTTATATTACTAACTATAGGAGGTCCAACATAGTCAACAACAATTTCTGGGTACTCACATAGCGCTTTAAGGTTTGAATAACAATGTATATTACCACCACCCACAAGAGAAGGAGATATTGGAGTAATATATAAAACAGCGCTTAATTTTTTATCATTCATATGTTCTCATATTACTTATTTTATTTATTGTACCAATAAATTCATTTTGTATTTTATTCCAATCATATTTATCAATGTTTATAGAATACGACACTTCCTTGCAATTCATACTATCTCTTACTCTAGCTATAAATTCATTTTCACTTCCGCATATTTGTATTCCATACTTTTTTAGAGCAGGATTTACATTTTTTGCAACTATTGGCTTCCTCGCTGCTATAGCTTGAAGCAATTTCGCTGTTAGCCCAAGATTCCTTATTCTCATATCACTATTTTGATAAGGAACCACAAAAACATTGCAACTCATTACCAATTCAGGAACCTGATCTGGCATTACGCCATCTATATAGATAATGTTTTTAAGCAGTGACAATTCCATCGCCGTTTTTCTTTTAGGACGTTCTGGACATACTATCTTTATTGTACATGAAGGCAACGCTTTTGCAAGATGTATTAATAATCTCCAATCTGGTACCTGTGCTCCAAGGTATAATACATTATCATCTATTTTGTTTTCTTTTCGCTTATAATATTTTTTACTATATGATTCCACATCTATACCGTTTGGCAATATATACATATTATTTCCAAAAATTATACCTGATTTATTATATATTATACGATGATAATCATCCACAAGAAAAACAATGTCTGCATTTTTCATAAGATATTTTTCTTCTTCCAATAAAATATTTGTATTGTTATGGTCTGCCACAAGTGGATCTGATGGTCGATATATTATCATCGATTGCGGATAGATTTTTCTCAGCTCATTATATAACATTATTCCAATAGTTGATTCATACATCATTACATCTACGTTTGGAAATCTATATCTACAGACTGTTGTGATATCTGGTAATGACATCAGGTCAAAATGCATACACATTTTATTGCTAACGTATTTTCTTATTGGTCCCGGTATACCAAAAGTTGGAACTGTAAAATTTACTAGTCTGCTGTTGTCTATTTTATATTGTTCTCCACAAATAAGATTCCACAATACCTTTGCATTATGAAGCTCAGTATTCTTTAATATGCCATACCATGGTCTAGGAAATGATAAAAATCCCACATCATAGCCTGACCTGCAAAAAGCTTCTGCGAATTTATGAAAACCTCCTTGCCTTTTACCTTTCCAATTATGATATGTTATTAATAGCGCTGTTTTTTTCACCATTTGCAATATTCCCGATAGTCCAATTTATAGATATTTATCGACCAATATTTTATAATACGTTCTATCTTCTTTTAGATATATATTTTCTATAATATCTTATTTCACGCAGCTTTTTCTTTTCTAATAAACCATGCTATAACAATTGCAAATAGTATGTTGTATTTATATTCAACAAGAATATTTTCTGTATTCATTCCAATCATAAAAATATTCAACAGCGCTAATCCATAATGATTGCTTCGCCATTTTCGAAGAATATTTCTGATAACAATGATATATCCAGCCAACAGTAATGTTACACCTAAAATGCCGGTTTCGACGAGAATCAGCAGATACTGATTATGTGGAGATGTATTACCAATTGCTCGAAAGCTAGAATTATCAAAACGCATTCTATTATAATACTGTCCGATGCCAACACCAAAGATCGGGCTGCTATAAAACACATCTAATGCCTCATTGAACCTTTCAACTCTACTATCTGCAATAGTGTCCTCTTGTTCAGTTCGCTGTTGTATTGCTGCAATGAGACCTATTTTTGAAGCAATAACAACTAAAGTAACGCAGAAGAAAATAAAAGTTATCAACAGAACAAGATAGCGTTTGATAGATTTTTTAGTCAATATAGCTGAAAATAAATATGATACTACTACCACAACAAACGATAATATTACCATAATGATAGAACCGCGAGAAAATGTAGATCCTATACCAATTACATTTACTACTGTTATCAACAACACGAAATAGCGATTGTTTTTCCAAAGATCTGTGCACCATACACCCAGGAGAAATAGCACTTGACCCGTTGCTGTTGCCGAGCCAGCAGTAGTACTGATTCTAATATATTCACCCAGACGTGATTTTCCAAGTGGAATCGAATATTCCATTATTCCAGATGAGTATAGAAACACCTCGGCTGATAACAGAATTACAATAATAGCAACAAAATATTTTAAATACTTTTGCCAATCATCATCGATTGGTAAAAATGATATTATTGCAAATGGCAAATACAGCTCTATTGTCGACCATATCGCAACTTCAACATCTCTAGCGATAAATAATGCATTTAATAAACAATATATAAAACCTGCCGTCGCCCATAAAAATAATCTATAATTCACAATCTTTCTATTGAAAATACATAACAGCAGAATTGATATTTCGAAAACGTTGACTGATGTATTGCCAACATTTATTGAGAATATCAATCTAAGTTGTTGTGGTAATAATATTAAGCCAACAAAAGCAATGAAAAGGATACCAACAGAAATAATCGATTTCTTTATGAAAATATTATTCTTTTCATAATACTCATTATTCGCGCTTGGAACTATAGGTATGGTCTTATTCAAAACAGATAGCAGAAAAAATTATTTGAATGAATTTATATTACAGTTGTGAGAATCATTTTTATTAAATATATAAAAACTTGTTCTACCATCAATAGTACTATGATTTGTTAGGTCATAATAATTCTTCCATCTCTTTACAATCTTTTTTTCGTCTGACCTGTTGTAGTCATCTAGAACAACAAGAGAACCAGGTGCAAGTAGCGGAGCAAAATATTGTAATGTCATCAATCTAGCCATTGGTCCAGACTTATGTGGCGGACCATCTACAACAAGCATATCAATCAATGAATTTTTAGGGATGTAACTATTGAGTACGTCATTATCATACCAGAGTGTTGATAGCCCATAACAGCTATATTTCACTAGATTTGCATGGATAATTGTTACATGAGGTGAGAGACTATTTGTTTTGACAATTTGCGAAATATACGACGCCCATATCGGTTCATGCTCAATAGAATACAGGTGGCCACCGTTTGCAGAGAGAACCTTAGCGATAAATATCGTGCTCACTCCCGATCCACATTCAACTATTATTTTGGGATTGCGTAATTGTATTTCATTTAAAATTTTTGTTATAGTTCTTGGCTGCAAAGAGAAGTGACTCCATGGTATTATTGTATTGAATGTCAAATGTGATAATTGAACAGCGGCTTGATTATCAAGAGAAAGGCTAGCAAGAATATATTTTGTATACAGAATGATGAAAGCAATTCCTCCAGAAAACAATGTTAATGAAGCTATCGTTGCTAATTTTTCAGAAAAACCACAAAGAAGGTAGTAAATAAGCACAACAATAAAAGCAAAAATTGCAGACTGAATCAATATTCTTTTAGTTTTCATTTTTACTTTAGGCTAGATATGTCAGCTTTTATCGGCAAAAAATAAATAACCTGTATATAAAATAGCCTCATAGTGTCAAGTTGCGGCCATTCCAGATCGTTCCCGTCTCAGGGCTTTTTTATAACGTTCAACACGGGCATGGTATCCGGTTTGGCATTACTGGCTATTTCCGGCGGGCTTCCTGCCCAGTCCTTCTCCGCGAACCGTCTCCACGTCGTGCCCGGCTCGCGCCAAGTACTCCGCAATGCAGACGTCGATGTTCTCGTCGAGCTTTTGCTTCATCCAACCTTTCGAGAGGTAACGGACACCGTCCGCTCGCGGGTAAGCTCTGTCGCATAGGCCAGCGCGGTGCGAATATCGGCGCGCTCCAGGGTCGGGTAGGCCTGCAAGGTCTCATCCTCGCTCACGCCGGCAGCCAAGTTGTCCACGATGAGGGACACCCAGATACGGGTGCCGCGGATGCAGGGTTTTCCCAAACAGACTCGATGGTCCACCGATATGCGTTGCAGCAGCCGGCTGGTCTTTCTCGTCCTCTGACCTCCTCTCGCCGTATTCGGCCACACTCGATCCCACCCGTCCCTTTTGCGATTGTACCATGCCTAAGCACTGGTTCCCTCCACCCCGGACTCTCGCCCTCCTCCCTCTCTCCCTCCCCCCAATTTTTGGGGGAGGGCCGGGGTGGGGAGCGGGGCGCTCCCGTCCTCTCGAAAAACCTCGCTCATGGCTCCGGCCGGCTCTTTCTCGACC
>JAAYUD010000029.1 GCA_012517855.1 Bacteroidales bacterium | reverse complement strand
TCCAAGACCTGTTGAAATTTCCTGTCTCTATTCTTATTGACGGTTCGTTTCTTTTACCCAGATACCAATACCTCGAAAGGCATCGTACCTGCTCTTGTACTACTCTATTGTTTATGTAACTCTTTCAAATATCGCTTCTTTTAACGCGTTGCTTTTTCAACGGCGTCGTAAATGCAAAGGTAGGAACTTTTCTTTTAATCTTCCAAACTTTCAAGCAAAAATTTTAGTTTTTTTTCAAAACCTCGTTTTTTCTTTTCAAATACGACTTTGTTTCTCTTGCAAAGCGGGTGCAAAGGTAGAAACTTTTTGTATCCCCTCCAAATATTTAATGAACTTTTTTCTAAATATTTTTTGAATATTTTCTTAATTGTTTTATTATCAGCTACATTACATATCATCATTGCTATATAAAAAAAGGGACTCGTAGTCAGGTCCCCTTTATATTGTCATCAACAAATGATACTATTTTCTTTTCAATGCTTGGTATATCACATCTTGAATCCGCTCTCTTATCTTCAAATCATGCAGTTTATTTTCCCAAGCATTAGGATAAGTTCTATTGCTTAAGAACACATATACCAAATGATTTTCCGGATCAACCCAAGCGCATGTTCCGGTAAAACCGGTATGACCATAGACAGATATAGGAGCTGAAAGAGAACAAGGGCTATTTATCGCATTCTTTTTATCAGGTTTATCAAATCCCAGTCCTCGACGACTAATACGAGAGGTTACCGTCGTAAACAAGTGGCAAGTTTCCTCACTTAAATAGCGTTGTCCATCAAGTTCTCCACCATTTAGTATCATCTGATAGATACGTGCAACATCTTCGGCAGAAGAGAACAATCCCGCATTACCAGAAACTCCTCCCAAGAACGCAGCCGATTCGTCATTCGGATAACCATGAAGCTCTTTCTTACGCAAGAAGGGATCTATGGAAGAAGGGATAACCTCACTAGCGCTATAATATCTGAGCGGAAGATAAGCCGTATGTTGTAATGCCATAGGCATGAAGAACTCCCGACGCAAATATTTATCAAGCGTAACACCGGTGACTTGCTCTACAATTTGCTTCAATAAAATAAAGCCTATATCACTATAAAGATAACGTTTAGGTCCCATAGGTAGTGCTGCGATCTTCTTCATTATATCATTTTTAAAAGAATCTGCAAGCCACAAGCCGTCACAGACTTCAATGGAATACCCTGGACGGGCCGAAGGTGAAGTCAGTCCTTGCTTAAATTTGAAGTTAGGATTTGCCCAAACTCCTTTTCCTATTTGAACGGTATGCATTTCATCTTTACGCGGACTAAAGAGCGACCCCTTATAACTTTTAGGATCAATGGCACTCATATAGAATGTCGTTCCCGATGGCAACCCGGCCTCGTGCAGCAACAACTCTCGGATAGTAATATTCTTCTTATTGGTCTTTCGCAGATAAGGCAGATACCTGGATACTTTATCGTCGAGTGCCAGACTTCCTCTATCATATAGCTTCATTATAGCAAGAAGTGTACCCGTCGTTTTAGAAAGAGATGCCAAATCGTACATATCGGTTGAGCGCACGAGGAAGTTGTCAGCATACGTATGCGTTCCAAAAGACTTATCATAAACCGTTCGACCGTCCTTCAATACAACGACTTGACAGCCGGGATAAGCTTCTTCTTTCAATCCTTCACCTACAATTTCTTCTATTCGTTTCAAAACAGTCGAACTCAATCCATACTCTTCGGGGACATAATGATAAGGAGTACTAGGAGTTATCGTCTCGCCTATTCCTGCAGCAAAAAGAGTTCCGATGCCTGCAGACAACCGACCGTCAACAGTAGCTTTACCAAACAAGGCTTTTGCCGTTTGAATTTCCACATCGGCACGAGTATTGTGCGATAAGACCACCGCAGAAGCCAACGCCAATCCTTTCTCCAACTGTAGCATCATCTTAGAAGCGGTAAAAGAGACATATATAATAGGAGACTTAGGAGCAAATTTATCGAAAAAAGATTCGTACGGAATTAATCGCTCCTCGGCAACCGCCACTATTATCCTTTTATATTGAGCCAACGAATCGCGGAGTTGCTTCTGTTCCACATCCGACAAATTAGGACGTAAATGAAAAGAAGTTATCGAAGTATATTTTGCAAGTTGTGCCCCAAAGGCCTCATACGATTTAGGATCGCCCACCCCAAGCAATGCCATCTCTTTTATATCGGGCGACATAGGCAACACCTTATCTTTATTATCGGCAACAGTTATAGCAGCCAAATTGAGCCGTCGAATCAGATCGCGCACCTTGGGCGTATTCAGATTCGCCATTAAAGTCGACGTATTTATATAAGGTTTGTGCGACAGGCCCAATACATATTTATATGTCAATACCTTACGACATTTATTTTCAATATCGCCCACCGATAGCTGCCCGTTAGCAACACCAGCCATTACATTATCTATTTCTTTTTCCAGATCAGAAGGAGCCAGCACCATATCGTTTCCTGCCCTAAGCGCCTGCAAGCATACATTCGATTCGCCAGCAACCCCTTTCATAGACAAAGCATCCGTAAAGATCAGCCCCTTGAATTTAAACTCTTCGGTGAGTAAAGAGTAGACAATATTGCGCGAAAGCGACGAAGGAAGGGCACCTACGGGATCAAAGATAGGAACTTGAAGATGCCCCACCATGATGCCACTTAATCCCGCATGAATCGCTTCTTTAAAAGGATATAGTTCGACACTGTCGAGACGTTCTCTCGAAAAAGGCAACACAGGCAATGCTTTATGAGAATCGACATTGGTATCGCCATGCCCCGGAAAATGTTTGCAAACAGAAAGCACGCCTGCGCTTTCCAAACCCGAAGCATAAGCAATGACTTTATCGGCCACACGAATAGGATTCTCTCCGAACGAACGACTATTGATCACCGGATTCTTAGGATTGATATTAACATCGGCATCAGGAGCAAAATTGCATTGAATTCCCATAAAACGACATTCGCGAGCCATCTCTCTACCATATTCATATATCAATCTATCATCTTGAATACAACCCAACGTCATGTTTTTCGGAAATAATGGAGTTCCACGAAGCCGCATAGCCAATCCCCATTCACCATCACACATGATCATGATAGGAATTTGAGACATCGCTTGAGCAGCGTTCGTTACCTTAGCCTGAGTAATGGGGTCACCTCCCGAAAATAAGATACCACCTATTTTATACTTTTTCACTGCCCTCTGGAGCATCTTCATATTGGCTTTGGACTGCTCCGGAGCCATCGTATAAATAAAGAGTTGGCCCACTTTCTCGCGCAGTGTCATACGAGCCATGGTAGATTCCACCCACTCGGTACATTGTTTATTATGCTGGGCTTTGAAAAGCAACAACGGCTCTACCTGACCTACAGCACACAAAAAGAGAATAAAAGATATTAAAGTTATCGTTAATCTTTTCATTTCGCCTCCAATGTCATATCTACCTCACCTACTTTTACTCCTCTACTACCCGAGTGCACCAACAAGACAGACTTGCCTGTCTTATCAGCTATATTGAGAGGGACTTTCAAGAACGTATGAGAATGTCCGCCCAATACCACATCAATACCTTGTGTCTGAGGTATCATTTTCTTATCAACATCTATACCCAGATGCGATAAGCAAATCACCACATCACATTTTTCATCACAGCGAAGCATAGAAGACATTTTATTAGCGACTGCAACAGGATCTTTGTATATTATCTTACCATAATTTTTAGCCTGCACCAAGCCCGCCAACTTAGGGTCGAGAGCAAAGACACCGATACGAATACCCTCTCGCACAAAGATAAGATAAGGTTTTACTATATTTTGAAGTACCGTCCCTTTAAAATCATAATTGGAAGATACAATAGGAAACTTCGCACGTTTGAATATCCTAACCATATTCTCCAAACCTAAATCGAATTCATGATTGCCTATCGTTGCCGCATCGTACTTCATCTCATTCATCATATCGATTTCAGCATTTCCCTTAAACATATTATAATAAGGAGTGCCTTGACAAAAGTCTCCACAATCAAAGAGCAATAAGTGTGGATATTCTTTGCGCATTTGTTCCAATAGAGCAATGCGACGCAGCGTTCCACCTTTTCCATAATCCCGATCGCCTGCCTGATCTACCGGTTCGAGCTGACTGTGAGTATCACTCGTCTGCAAAATAAGCAAATGCTTTTGTTGTGCAGACAGCGAAAGGCTGATACAACAAACAAATAGAGAAATTATAGAGTATCTAAAACTTTTTTTCATCATCATTTTTCTTTTACCTAATAATTACTGACATACGATTATTGGAAAACGACACGTCCTCCTATTTTCGACTCAACTTCTTTGCCTAGCTTCGTTTGAGTCTTCACATATTGCATAAAGGTTTCTCTCACCAAGACATCTTCTCGATTTATATGTTTCACGCCCTTGTCTGCGAATACTTTAAAGCCATCATTTCCCTCTGCAAGATAATTGAGTGTCGCCACCGTGTAATTTTTTTCGGCCTTGATAGGCTGTCCGCCAACAGTCGCATCAATCAACCGCAAAGGTTCTTTCGAAACCACCATCGACACTCCACTGACGCCCCCGCCATAACGAACGATTTCTTTCATCAGTTCCATCAATTGCGTCCCATTCAATACCACTACAGATATTGTATTTTCAAAAGGCAATATTTCATAAATATTGGCCACTGTAATCTTTCCTTTGGGCAAGATAGAGCGAATGCCTCCTATATTCATCAAAGCCATATCGCAAGATTTATCCAAGATTTCGCTTCCTTTAGAACGTATCACATCAGCTATCAGATTAGACAAAAGCCCTTCGGGATTGGCACGTTCCGCTGCTTTCATCATTTGCGCAGAAGTGCCTATTTGAGTAGACATCACTTCTTCCACTTTCTTTTTGTACGTCAGGAGCACGTTCTCTGCTTCCATATTATGCTTCCTATCAAAAGTCGAATCGACCGTTAGGAACTTTCCCTTAACGCTTGTTACTACATAGCGACGAGTATTTTCACCTTTGTTCGATTGCGATTGAGCTGCTTGTGGAGAAACCATTAACAACGCCATCGCAAAAGAGAAAGGTAGTATCAATCGATGTTTCATCATTATTATCTCTTTTTAGACCTACAAATATATAAAAAATATTTGTTCACCTCAACAATTTTTAGTTACTTTGCACCGCTTTAGCGCAATCGCTGTCAAGAAAGAGATACTTGATATGTTGCGTACTAACGTTTAATAATATAAATAAAAAGCGAAGCAATGGACTTAATTAAAATTGCAGAAGAAGCATTTGCTACTAAAAAAGAGTATCCGAAATTCAAATCGGGCGATACCATCACAGTAGCATACCGTATTGTAGAAGGTAACAAAGAGCGTATACAGATGTACCGCGGAGTCGTTATCAAAATTGCCGGTCATGGCGACAAGAAACGTTTCACCGTTCGCAAGATGTCCGGTACGGTTGGTGTAGAAAGAATTTTCCCCATCGAATCTCCGGCTATCGATAGCATCGAAGTAAACAAGATTGGTAAAGTTCGCCGCGCCAAACTTTATTATCTCCGCAAACTTACGGGTAAAAAAGCTAGAATCAAAGAGAAAAGAGTTAACGCTTAATCTTCTCGATTCGCAAAAAAATAAAAGAGGAAATTCTATCATGAGTTTCCTTTTTTTATTGCCTTCAACAGTTACTCAAACGAATATAAGCACTGCAAAATATTTTAGTAAGTACATTGCTTGCGACTCACGCCCGTGAGTCGGAAAAATCATAAGGACGAAACTTGCGACTCACGGGCGTGAGTCGCAAGCTTCGTAAGGATGTAAATGTCGACACACCTAGAAGTCGTTGCAACATCCTCAGCAAGTCGAGACGATGGGATATGAATGTATTTTGCTTTATTTGCCGATGGGCTGAATTTTTCGTCTCACAGCTCTCGATATTTCCAGAAACATATATTTTCTATTGTTCGAGCGAATATATTTGCTGTGTGCCAAGAATTTGTTTCGTGCATACTCTTTCGACTTTGTAAAAGTAAGCAACGACATTTCGTTTTGTGAGCGCCCAATATTGATAGAGTCCAGTTTTTCTTCGGGAAAGAAGTCATCCAAATCGACATCTCCAATCATTGTTGTCTCCAAATAATTTGCTTCGCGATGGCTCGGGTCTGTATAATACCCCACAAACATATGTCCCGGAATACGTACAAGTATCGGATCTATGTTGATGGCACGAAGCAACGATGCAAAAAGCACACTGCCGTCTACACAATTTATTTGGGAAGCTTTCAGAGCATCATCGAATGTACGCACCCGCTGCGAAAAGACCACATTGCTCGACAAACTACTATAAGATATGGAGCTATAACGGAACTTACGCTTTTGCAACACATTCCACAGAGCATAGACCTGCCTGTCGACATATCCTTTGCTGTGAGTTTGATATCCTAAGAAGCGGTCGACGATACGAGTATTCAACGCCTCACGAAGGATACCGTCAATAAGAGGATTTTCTTCGTTGACGTAAGCAGCAAAAAATAGATAAGTGGGATGATACCTGTTGCGATGATCCATATAACCGGTGAGACATTCGTTGATACTTCTCACCGAGAATGTACGTACTTTCTGTCCAAGGCTTTTTCCATTCACCTCTACTTTGACAGCCACACTTATCGGTTCGGCCATCTCATTATTGCGCAACCGCTCATAATTCCAAATAATATCCGGATAAATCGTATAATATGTCTTTTTATGAGGCAGCACAAATTCCGAAACCGAATGCCGAAAGAAAGGACTTTCGCCTACCTCTATTCTCACTCTGCTATTTGGTGCAGGCGACCACAACCTGACAGATATAGCAGACTTGGGATTACCAATGAAAGGAGGCTCAGAGGGTCTGACAATATACACATCTGTCGTAGCAGTCGACAAAATTGCCGAAGGAAAGATATTGCCACCCAAATCGTCGGTAATTTCAAAATCCTTTGTCCACGATATTGTTTTTACAATAAGGACAATCGTAATGCCAATGACGAGAATCAATCCCCCCACTAGCAGTCTTCGTTTATTCCGAATGATATAAGCGATTTCAACCATTATATTTCAATGCTTTATTCTACACACAAAAATAGAGAAAATTAAAACATACCGAAACAATATCAGCAACAAATACGCTCAACATACAAAGATTAACAGCAAACAATCAGAAAATAGCCAAAAGATTCTTGCATATTCTTAAGAAAAAGAATTAATTTAGCAAGTTATAGCTGTCTGGTACAAATATTGTTCTAATACCAATATGAGGTTTCATTGGTAAGATACAAATCTATGCTTCAATACGAGACCACAGACTTTTAGTTCATTAACAACAAAAATAAATTAGTTATGGAAAATTTCAGCTTTCAAAATCCGGTCAAACTGATTATGGGACGTGGTACGATCGCCCAACTCGCTCACGAAATACCGAGTAACAAGCGCATCATGATAACATTTGGTGGAGGCAGTGTGAAGAACAATGGCGTATACGAGCAAGTTAAAGCAGCACTCAAAGACCATTATACAATAGAATTCTGGGGCATCGAATCCAATCCCAGCATAGAGACTTTGCGCAAAGCTATCGAATATGGCAAAGAAAACAAAGTAGACTTTCTATTGGCAGTAGGTGGAGGTTCGGTCATTGACGGAACCAAACTGATCTCGGCAGGATTGTTGTACGACGGCGACGCTTGGGACTTAGTCCTTTCTGGAAAGCCGGCTACCCACACCATTCCTCTGGCTGCAGTACTAACGCTGCCGGCTACCGGCTCGGAAATGAATGCAGGCGCTGTCATCTCTCGGCATGAAACAAAAGAGAAGTATCCGTTCTATGCCGGCTATCCTTTGTTTTCGATCCTCGACCCCGAAGTAACGTTCTCGCTACCCGACTATCAAATAGCATGCGGCATAGCAGATACCTTTGTTCATGTTATGGAACAATACCTTACCACCCCCGGACAAAGCCGGTTGATGGATCGTTGGGCAGAAGGAATTCTACAGACCCTTGCCGAAATAGCACCCAAAATAAAAGAGAACAAGCACGACTATAAACTGATGTCAGACTTTATGCTTTCGGCTACGATGGCGCTCAATGGATTTATAGCCATGGGAGTATCGCAAGACTGGGCTACCCACATGATCGGTCACGAACTTACCGCTCTGCATGGACTGACACACGGACATACCTTGGCTATCATCCTGCCGGCAACAATGCAAGTACTTCGTGAAGCAAAGGGCGATAAGCTGATACAATATGGAGAAAGAGTATGGAATATCACCACCGGCACTAGAGAAGAGCGCATCGAAAAAGCTATTCGCTGCACCGAAGACTTCTTCCGTTCGTTGGGATTGACCACCCGTCTACACGAAGAAAACATTGGAGAAGATACGATTAACGAAATAGAACGCCGATTCAATGAACGGGGTGTTAAGTATGGAGAGAACGGAGATGTAACAGGAACCGTTGCCCGCAAAATACTAGAGACAGCACTCTAAACCATTCAACACCTATTTATAGAAGGTAAATGGACAATAGCCCTTTTGATCGTTAGTCAAGATCAAAGGGGCTATTTTTATGGGCGTCTACACGCAACAGTCAATATGCAGAATCTTAAACATCTGTTGTATTGAAGATAACAGTATTGATAATTTCACAGAAAATTAAACACCATTATAACGAGTAAAACAAGAATAATTCGTATATTAGCGATATGAAATAAATAGAAGATCTCTTTTGAAACTAGAATTTTTGTAAAACGTATTATGATGGAAAATTTTGTAAAGCGTAATATTGGGCTCGTTGCACACGATGCCAATAAGAAAGACCTTATCGAATGGTGTTTATGGAACTCTAATAAACTGGTAGGACACAAGTTTTACTCTACAGGCACAACTGGTAAACTGATCTGCGCAGCATTGTCGAAGAAACATCCCGAGGTAGAATGGGACTTTACCATCTTGAATTCCGGTCCGCTGGGAGGCGACCAGCAAATGGGTTCGCTGATCGTAGATGGCAGTATCGACTACTTGTTCTTCTTTACCGACCCTATGACTATGCAGCCGCACGATTCGGATGTTAGAGCGTTAACCCGTCTGTGTAGCGTTGAGAACGTAGTACTATGTTGCAACCGATCAACGGCGGATCACATTATCTCGAGTCCACTGTTCCTAGATGCAAGCTACAAACGCATTCGTTCCGACTACTCATCTTACACGAAGCGGTTTGCCAACCAAGCGGTGGTCGAAGAAGCAGTAGAATCTGTGAACCAATTGGAAAAAGAAGACGAATAACAGCCATTGCCTGTCATCGGGCAAGCAAGAATCGAGAAAGAGAAGTATGTTGCTTTCTCTTACCCCAATACAAAAGCAACTATAGAACTGTACTTCGTTCTATAGTTGCTTTTGCTTTTATGGCGATTCAATACACATCGCACGGTTATTAAGACTCTTCAGTATGAACATCCTCCTTTGGCTGTTCAACGACTTGATTTTTCTTTTTCTTCCTCAAAAAGAACATAAAAGAAAGCGATAGCAAACTAATCACCGCCAACATCCGAAAAGAAGAAAGATAGCTGAGCAGTTCCGAGTTCTTCATAATCTCCATACCCAGCACACTATTGCATACGCTACCGGCAGTATCGGCATTCATTCCAGTACTTTGGAGCAAATGCGAGATGCCTTGTATGGTTCCCATACTATTATTGGAATACAAATTGATGTTGGCCGACAATTGCGATTGATACATAGCCTGCATATCGGATATGTGAGTGCCTATTAGTGCCAGTCCGACGGCTCCGCCCAACTGCTTTGCCATATTACTCAAACCGGCTCCCTGCCCCAGATCGGCTCCTTTAAGTCCAGCGATAGCCATCATAATGGCAGGCAACATGAAAAGACCTATACCGAGACCTCTAAAGAGCAACGGAATGAACAAGCCTGCAAAAGAAGAATCGCCCGATTGGAAGCTCATCCATACTCCAAATACAAAAGTACACAGAAACCCACACGTAATCAACAGCTTCGGATTCACCCCTCTATCCATCATCTTCTTACAAAAAATCATACCGATAGTAGACATGATAGCTCCCGGCATAAGCGACATACCGCTCAACGTGGCCGTCCATCCCAAATTTATTTGAGCCATCAATGGGAATGTATATACAGCAATATAAAGTATCGCCCCCATGATGAAATTGAAAAAGACACCGACAGCCAAATTCCGGTATCGCATCAACTTGATGTTCACCGCCGGCATCTTCGTAACCGATTCGGTAATCAGAAAGGCAATGAGCCCCGCAGCCGCAATAATACTAAATAGAAGAATAATATGACTATCGAACCAGTTCTTCGAGTTACCCTCTTCCAATACATATTGAAGACTACCGATACCTATGGATAGAAACAGAATGCCCCACCAATCTATATTTCCTTTCAGTTTCTGATTCTTTTCATTCGGTATGGTCAACCAAGATGTCGTTGCAGCCAATATACCCAGCGGTACATTTATAAAGAATATCCAGTGCCAAGAATAATTATCGGTAATAAATCCGCCCAAGGTAGGTCCTAATGCCGGGCCCGCAGCAATGCCAATACCATAAATAACGCTCGCGAAGCCTAACTTCTCAGGCGGAAAGGCGGCAACCAATATGGTCTGAGATTGTGTCATCAAGGCACCCCCACCCAATCCCTGTATAAAGCGCCACAATATCAGTTCCCACAATTCAGTAGAGTTGCCGCACATGAACGAAGCGATCGTGAAAATAATGATAGAGATCGTGAAATAATTTTTAGTTCCGAACAACTCTGAAAGCATTCCACTCAGTGGGATGATAATAACGTTGGAAATGGCAAACGCCGTAATCACCCATGCAATATCTGTAGTAGATGCACCAATACTCCCAGCAATGTGACGCAACGACACATTGACTACCGTCGAGTCGATCATAGCCAGCAAAGAGGCGGTGATACAGGTAAAAACGATAATGGTACGGAGAATGCCGGTAGGATACTCCGCATTGGCCGTGGCGAGAGAGTTCTGCATTTTATCTTGTTTTTACGGATACAACCACATTCATTCCGGGATACAACGGTTTATCGTCATTGGCATTGGTAAAATGAATGCGTACGGGAACCCGTTGTGTTATTTTAATGAAGTTACCTGTTGCATTTTCGGCGGGCAGCAAGGAGAACTTACTACTGGTCGCGGCACAAAAGCTTTCTACTTTGCCGATACATTTCAATTCGGGATAGGCGTCTACCTTTATATCTACAGGCTGCCCCGCTTTCATATCGTCGAGCTGTGTCTCTTTAAAATTAGCCGTAATCCACATATCCGACACATTGACGAGCGAAGCCAATGCTGTACCCGAAGATACGAATTGTCCCGCCTCAACACTCTTCTTCGATATGATACCGGCATAAGGAGCTGTCACAAAAGCATGATTGTATTGGTCTCTTGCCAACGTCAGTTGTCCATTGGCCTGCTTGATATGAGCCAAAGCCTGTTTGATCTGGGCATAATGCACATTGGTCTGCAAATGAGTGGTCGATTTCTGAGCAGCTAACGCACTAAATTGTTTGCACGATGCCCCTTCTTGAGCTTTTGCCATCTGATAAGAAGCCTTCACATTATCATACGCCTGTTGGGTAGCAGCTCCGACTTTATACATTTTCTCTATACGCAAGTATTCGGCCTGTGCTTGCCATGACTTGGCTTTGGCCACAGCAATGTTTTCTTTGGCCGATCCGGCATTGAAGTCAGCTACTATTTCGCCGAATTCAGAAGCTGATGTTTGTTTCTTGCACGATTCCAGTTCTGCCTGAGCCGACAGTAACGGCCCTTCGGCCTGCACCATCTGAGATTTCAAACTCACGGTATCGAATATCACCAACGTATCGCCTTTGGATACTTTCTGATTATCTTTGAACAATATTTTGCTCACATATCCGGTCACTGCCGTACGTAGTGGAATAATGTTTCCGTCAATGTAAGCATCGTCCGTACTTTCGTGGCACCAACTGTCGTATGCCAATTTAAATCCCGAGCACAATATTACAACTCCAACTGCCACTGCTATAATCAGCATCTTTTTAGAAAAAATCTTCGTTGTTTTCATCTTTTTACCTATTAATTGTTCTTATTCAATAATGTCTTCATTTTGGCGCCATCCATCAGGTATCCTATCCGATGAATCGATTTGTTTATCATTGCCTGAGCCTCATCATTCAGTTTGATTAAATAGTCCGTGAGCGTAAGCGTTCCGTTTTTCAATTGTATGGAAGCCACCTCTTTTATATTCGAACGTATCTTCACCATTTCATCGTCGCTATCTGCTAGTTTGCGGTTTTTCGACAAATCGATGTCCAAATCGTCAATCTGCTTGTTCATATTGATTTGATAAATAGATTGTCGGTTTCTTGTTATCTCTTTGTCTATTTTAATCAAGTTCCGACGGTGCGTATTGTTATATAGCGCATCAAGGTTCCATGCCAACGATACTCCCACTATTCCTGAGTAGTGCGCCGTATAGTCCATCATGTTCAGACCCGGTCGACCATAATATCCGTTTGCAAACAATGTCAACCGAGGAACAATCTCAGCATTCAGTTCTTTCATTTTCCATTCGGCATTCTGAATCTGCAATGCAAACATCTCGTAATCGGGACGTGTCGAATAGTCTTTGTCTGCTATATCTTCCGATTGAGGAAGTTCAAAGATGGCAGTCGAGTCAATCGGTTCTTGCACAAACGAAGACAGTTCCACATATCTCTGACACAACGACATTGTCAATTCCGTTTCTTGTTGTCCCAGTTGAATAATGCTGGCATCTATCTCCTGCATGTCCGTTTTCAAGGAGATACCGTTCTGAATGGCATACGAAACATCTTTCTTTCTAAGCTTTAAATCAGCCTGTTTGAATTGAACGATCTTGATTTGCTCTTTCAAAACTAGTACCGTTTCAAACAGATTGTCTATTTCGTCTTCTATCTGCAACATCGACAACTTGATCTGACGGGCTTGCATATCACTGTTCAGTCCACTTATTCTCTTTTGTATGTGCCCCGCCCCACCATCGTATACCAACTGAGAGACCGATACTCCACCTTGATATTGAAGCTTTTTACCTTCACCTATATCAATACCGAACTTACTCTCTATATCTTTGGGAATACTGATGGACGAGACTTCCGACTGATAAGAACTTTTTACCAAAGCCGATGTATGTGGCAACCATTGAGTATCGATCGACTTTTGTGATTCGATGTTTTGCCTGTTCACCAATCCTAATTGACTTGCATAAGGGTACCTTTCGTTTGCCAAATGCACCAGTTCGTCCAACGTATAATGTTTAGGCGTTTGAGCGGAAACAAACACGGGAAAAACAATTCCGATTATCCATAAGCCCCATTTACCAATAAAGGCTTTTCTTTTAGACCTCTTCATAAACTCACTACCTTACTTTAATGTTATTACTATTTATTTATTTTCTCATTTCATCATTACGCTTGCAAAATTCGGTCATAAGGTGTTAGAAAGCAATACTTCATCGGTAAACGACATTAAAAGCACCGGTAAATCAAGTATTTTTTCACCCAAACATATTCTTCCATTGACCCTATTCACTTTCATATTCATACTTTTTTGTTCAACAAATTTGTTGAATATCCTATAAAAAAATAAGTTATACTCATTTGAATATAACTCGTTTTATAAGTTTCGGCAAGCTCCTCTTCAGCACTTTACGATAGCTTGCCCACTTTTCTTCATCCCATCTGAAAATCATCATATAGAGTGGCCCTGCAATAAATGGAAACATGCAGAGACTGGAAACACTCACCACAAATTCTTCTATGTTCTTGGGCACAATCTGTCCCTTTTCGTAAGCCTCTTTCATTTGTTTTCTGAAAACGACACTCATTTTACTCTCTATTATCTTTTTAAAGAAGTCAGGATCTTTGGAAGATTCATGAAGAGCAAATATCAATAGATCCGGATTATCAAAAGCCAGGTTAATCTCAGCAGCAATATAATTGTCGACCTTCTCCTCAAAAGAAAGTTCCGAATTCAGATTCTCTTTAAACGCTACAACAAATTTAGAGACCACCGTTTTCATCACCTCTTGAGATAACATTTCCTTATCACGGAAATAATAGTGAAGCATCGATCTGTTGATCGTAGCCAAGTCTGCAATATCTTGCATGCGGGCTCCTTGAAGTCCGTCGCGCAAGAAGACTTTCTTTGCAGCCTCTAATATTCTTTCTTCCGTTGTATTATCTTTCTCTTTAATCATTATTGTTCAACAAATTTGTTGATGCAAAGGTAAAATATAAATAGAATACGTGGTGCTATACTTAACATATATTTATGCGATATCCGTTCTTTTTATACTTATTTTAACACCAGTTTCCAAATTATCGGTTCACAATTCGTCTTACCAACAAAATATTTTAGTAATTTTACTATCCATTAAACGAAACCATTTTATCAAATACTTGTTATGAGAAATTTATTGAAAAGGAATTACTGCTACAGCCTTATAGTATTATGCTGTATAGCGTTTGTAAGCATCCCAAGTCACTCTTTGGGTACAGAGATCCATAGAGACAATCGCAACGTCACAGTAACCGAAGAGAACAAGCTCCAAACCGAGAGACAAGATTCAATTGCTTTCGTAAAAGCCAAATGGACAGAAAAGAAACTAGCTAGCGGCGCCAAATTGCGATACGCTCAAATTCATCTGTTCAATTCCATCCAATCGATTTCAGTATTAATTTATCCTGCCAAACATTACGCCACTCATATCCTTCAAGCCGACAAAGCAGGTACCACCAGCGAACTAGCCAAGAGTGTAAATGCCGAATTTGCCATTAACGGCAGCTTTTTCAATATGGACAATAGAGAGCCCGTTACGTTTGTCATGGTAGACAAACAAATTAAAGGAGTCAACAAGCTCAACGAAAATGAAAAATGGATTAACGGCATATTGCTCATCAACCAGACCAACAATCGCTGTCACATAGACATCAGACCTTACGAACCAAACGAATGGGAAATCATCCGGAAGAACTACACTTCGGCATTGGTATCGGGCCCCGTGCTGATGACCAATCACAAGATTCCCTCTTTCAGCAATACCAAACGCCATCCACGCACCATCATCGGAACGACGGCAAAGGGCAAAGAAGTCATCATGCTCGTCATAGACGGACGTTTCAAAGGAAAAGCCGACGGAGTGTCGTTCGAAGAATCGGCCACTATAGCCCGCTACTTGAAGATGGAAAATGTGCTGAATCTCGATGGAGGCGGATCTTCCACGCTATGGACAAAAGAGCTGGGAGTGGTCAATTACCCCTGCGACAATCACTTATTCGACCATGCGGGAGAACGCAAAGTGTCCAACATCGTTTACGTATCCAGAGTACATCAATAGCACGTTCCGTCTCACTCTAAAAAGGGGCACCTACATTCTTTTTTCAAATTCGATAAAATATTTGCGTCCTTCATTCGTCTACTTAAGAAAAGAGACACAATGAAAACAACAATTGATCTTTTCACATATTCCTGCGTCGGATGCGGCAAATGTATAAGGGTATGTCCAAAAGATGTACTGAAACTGATAGACAATGGCAAAATACGCTTCATCAATGTAGCACACGCCGAGGCATGCAACGGCTGCAAAAATTGCGAAGAAGTGTGCAGACGCCACGCTATCCGGATTATAAACGAATGTGCATAAAAGTAACAAATACAAAAAACAATATAATATGAGAATTGGGAAAAAGAATATTGGCTCGGCAGCAACATTTGCTATAATGTTGGTTTTGTATGTAGTGCTCATACTGATTATTATGGGATTGTGGAATTTACTCCTTCCAGACATTACCCATTGGAGCAGTATCAATTTTTGGCAGGCACTAGGTCTTGCCGTCTTGTTTCGCCTCTTGTGCGGCACGATGCATCATTTCAGAGGATGTTTCCCGCACAATCATCATTGCGATCATCACCATCATCATCACGGCAGGCTACACAATATGTCGCCGCAGGAGCGAGAAGCCTTTGTCCGCAGACGCTTTCAAAATTTGGTAAACGATGAAACTGACGGGAAAGAATAATCCGACAGCTATTTTTACCGCATTCCGACAAAAGTTGCTCACGTTCATCACTTGTCGGGTATCATCCGAAGAAGATGCAGAAGATCTTCTTCAGGATGTTTTTCTTCGTTTCTTGCAGACAGAAGAAAATGTGTCGATCGAACAAATTTCGGCGTGGCTGTACAAAGTTACCCGAAACCGGATTACAGACTATCGGCGCAAAAAGGGTGAGACAGCCCTATCGGCAACTTCGGACAACGAAGACGAAGATGACGTACCATTGAAAGAAATCACCAATATTTTAATAGAGAAAGATGCGGACCCCGAACAAGAATACCTGCGCAAGTTTATCTGGGAAGAAATCGAAAAGGCGTTGGACGAACTACCCAAAGAGCAAAGAGACGTCTTCGAACAAACAGAATTCGAGAACAAATCGTACGAAGACATCGCATCAACTTCAGGCGTTCAGGTCAAGACGTTGCTCTCCCGAAAGCACTATGCCGTAACCTTCTTGCGCAAAAGACTGAAAAAGATTTACGAGATGATACTCTATACCGATTAACATCAAAACGAATTCGTCGTTACCACAACAAAATCAGAGAAACAGTTCATACATCATAATAATAGACACACGCAACGAAAGCATGTTGCAATACAATGGCGCCATATCACCCTTTATAATCAGAAAAGCCGAAGAGATCAATACGGATATTGCCACCTCTCCACACAGGCACAATTACTACACGCTGTTATGGTTTTTCAACAAAGCTGCCTATTAAAGGAACATTCGCACGAACTGACTTGAATATTGCTCATCGTGACACTGCGTTCGCTCACATACAGCAGTCTGATAGCCTTCTTGCCCATCTACCTCAAAGAACGCCATATTCCGCTAGTCACCAGTAGCCGAATATTGTCGTTCATACTATTCACCGGTTCGATAGGAAGATTGGTCAGTGGCTTTTTTCCAGGCATAGCCAAGGCCTGCCTACTAGCTACTTTCTCGGTAACGCTTACGACTGCCCACAAAGTGATACGCAACAATGCCCTAGCATCGGCACTCACTCTTGGCTTCGGACAAGGTATTGGTGGTCTGGGCGTTGGCATTCTGGGAATCGTTGCCGACACGGCAGGCTTCAACGTTACCATCTATAACCTCACCGCATTACCGTTACTGGCGAGTCTGCTCAGCATCAAGCTAAAGAATATAGACTAAGCAATATTTAATGTTTTGCATGCCTCATAGAGTCCATACACACTATAAACGGATCTTTACAAGTCAGTATCTTCCAAGGTGAAAATATCCTCTACATTTTTCGCAAATATCTTGGCTATCTTAAGCGACAAGATGGTAGAAGGAATGTATTTTCCCTTTTCAATGGCATTGATGGTTTGCCGGCTCACCTTCACCAATTCAGCCAAATTCAGTTGTGTAAGATTGTGTATGGCTCTTTCTACCTTTATATTATTTTTCATCGTTCGCTCTGAATTTATGAAGTGCTATATTGAATTTGATGATAAACATAATATATACGGTAAAGATAAAACTGACCATAAAACTCAGGTATGGTTCGCCATATACAAACAAAGAGATCAGAATAATCAATAGCGTATTGACCTTCAATGCCCACATTAGAGACTGCATACGAATTTTCGAAATACATTCGTCTTCATCTTTCTCCCGAGAAAAAGAGATAAACAGCAACGATAGAGATAAGCCTATAAAGAGTAACTCATCAGACAAATCATTGGTTATAATAGAAAAATAGGTTGTCTTTCCGAAAATGCCTCCGCCGATGATTGCAAAAGTCTTGGCATTCAAAAAATCAGTTGGAAAGTGTCCCGAAATATACAAAAGACTAGGAACCATGAAGATTATGAACATCACATAACCAACCTTTTTCATCACTGCTGGAAATAAATAATCTGCTTTCATAATTTATAGTTTTTATTATTTTATAAATGTAATGTATACTTTACATATAGCAAAGCAGACATTCCATAATTAACATCATTTATCCATTCAGCCCTACTCATTTCAGCCGAATAGATCCCATCGTTAAAGCATCACATCCTCAACATTCAAAATACGAAATGCTCACCCCATTGACGGAGAAACGAACGAAATGACATCGGTTTGTTGAAGTAATCGTGTCCCGCTGACTACTTTAAAAGGGGTCGTACCGATATGAATAATTTCGATGTTTTTCTATAATACTTTTACTACCTGTTCCCGTCACCTTTATCAGTTGTATATCAATTAGATAGTGTGATGTGGCAGCAAAATGGGGCCCTGTAAAGTGCATCTTCTCTCTGACAATCAATGAATTATGATCTTTGCAAAAGTGCACTGAGAATGAGTGATATAAGCAGCTTTTGAAGATTCGTGTACAAGAATTGCTACCTCGAATACTCGATTTGTATTTTGCAAGGTGCACACCCCATTGACGCAAGATTGCGCTGACTGATAACTCGTTATCTCGAAGTCGTTTTTCGGAACGTTTTCGGATGTGAATATTGGGAGCGATACTGATACTATTTTAACCATACTGAAGTGGTGCTTCTTGATATACAAAATGGAACCTATGTTTCCAAAAATTGATAAGGACAAAAATAAAAATTCATAAGGACGAAAATAAATGTTTATACTTACAAACATTTATTTTCGTCCTTATGAATTTCTCGCTGTCTATCAGTGAT
>JAAYUD010000028.1 GCA_012517855.1 Bacteroidales bacterium | reverse complement strand
CTTGCGTTACCTGTGCCCAGACCTCGGAAAAGCCTTTCAGACTGTCTAAAAAAGAAATTGGAACCGTATGAATGGTTCCTAAAATATAGGAGTCACTTTTCAGGCCATTGCCTGATACGCGCCAAAGGATACCGGCGCCTTTGTCCTGATCGGATGTGAATGCAAAATTGATACTGAATGAAAGCAGCAGAAAAACGATTGTGATTAGATTTTTCATTTGGAGTAGTGTTTTTAGTATATTCTAAACTATTCAAGTATTTTTGCACGACATTTGGTGTACCTAAAGGAAGATATTAAACTGAAATGCAATGACTGACCAATAACAATTAGATAAAGGCTTATCAAAAGAGCTTTCTTTCAGAATGTACACCAAATAATTACCGTTTATCGACAAGGTTTGCCGCATTCTACGGTAACGATGTTTAATTGCTAGCAAATTTAACTCAAGAGTAGTAATGATGCACCACCGATAACAACGATATTTTATTGATGACGCGGATATATACTTTTTTGTCTCACAAATTCACTCTTTATTAATATCTTTATAGGCAATATCTCTGCTAATAGTATTGTAGATATGCAATTGAAAGTAGTATTTCTAGTTATAAACTTTTATTTTCTTCAAACAGTTGGTAAATTTCAAATAAATCGATGTCGTCCTTATCTTTCTAAAACCACGTATGGACGTTACCGAAAAAAGGAACATACGACAATTTTGCCTCATAACGGTGAATGAAAATTTATGTGAGGCCCTATTAATAATACTTATGTTTAGTTCCCTGACTTTTACTCGTGAGTCCAGTTCCCTAAAAAATGACTACATCATTGTGCGATATTCGGTTGGCGAACATCCCACTTTTTCTTTAAAAAATCTGCTGAAGTGTTGCGGGTATTTGAATCCTAATTCATCTGCTATTTCGTTCAGTGTTCTGCTCGTATCCAACACTTTATTTTTGGCGATGTCTATTAGTTTAGTTTGAATATGTTCCTGAGCCGATTTGCTTGTCTCTTTCTTAATAAGATCGCCGAAGTAGTTGGGCGACAAATGCAATTGATCTGCGAAATATTGTACTGACGGTAATCCTAAGTGTTGCGATTTGCTTGTTTCGAAATACTCTTCCAACAGGCTTTCGAAATAGGTTAACACGTCTTTATTTGCATTACTGCGTATAAGAAATTGGTGATCATAAAAACGTACACAATAATTCAGCAGTAGCTCGATGTTGTTGACAATCAATGTTTGGCTATGTCGGTCTATGGGGTGCATCAACTCTTCTTTGATCTTATGCAGACAATCGAGCACTATCTCACGCTCCGATTCGGATAAGTGAAGTGCTTCATCCGCTTCGTACGAAAAGAAAGAGTAGTCTTTCATGTGGCGTGCGAGATCAGTTCCTTGCAGTAGTTCGGAATCGAATAACAAGGCCCATCCTTTGGGTTGAAAAGGTTCTCCGTTATTATCTATTCCTCCTATTTGACCGGGAGCAAAGAACACAAGGGTTCCTTCTTGATAATCGTAGTAATGCCTGCCGTATTTGAGTTCTCCATGTTTGAAGTCTTTCAGCAACACAGCATAAAAACCGAAATATTTTTGCGAGGGCATCACAGGCTGGCATTCAGAAAAATCAATGACGCTCACCGACGGATGGAGCGAGGTGCATCCCATCATTTCATTGTATTGATACACATGGTCTAATCGTAATATATCGCTCATCATTATATACTTATTAGCTACAAAGATAGTTCTTTATATCACATTATTTAGTGCTTGTCGGCGTAATCTGTAATAAAGGTACGAAAACCTGTAATTCGTATAACTGTATGTCAAAACATTATACTTACTTTTGCACCAACAAAAGATAAGATATAAACTTAATTAGTTGATTATGAAATATAGAACATTAGGAAAAACGAATGTAAACCTTTCTGCAATAGGATTGGGATGTATGGGGATGAGTGCCGCTTATGGCACTGCGCATGATGAAGAAAACGTCGCAACATTAAACCATGCCATAGAGCAGGGTGTGAACTTCTGGGACACGGCCGACGCTTACGGAAACGGTGCCAACGAAACATTGATTTCGAAAGTTCTTACGGTGAAGAGGGATAAAATATTTATTGCCACCAAGTTTGGTTTCAGACTGCAAGATGAAAAGAGCGATGTCTTTTCGAGCAAGGATACATATATCGATTCGTCGCCGGAGTGGATGAGGCAAGCGGTAGAAAACAGCCTTCGCCGACTCAAAATAGAGACAATAGATTTGTACTATGCTCATCGTCTAAATCCGGATGTTCCCGTAGAAGAAACTGTTGGTGCGATGGCCGACTTGATAAAAGAAGGAAAAATCCGGTACATAGGGTTGAGCGAATGTTCGGCCGAAACGTTACGTAAGGCCTATACCGTGCATCCGATTGCTGCGTTGCAGAGCGAATACTCGTTACTTACCCGTACGGTTGAAGACGATATTCTGCCCACATGTACGGAATTGGGTATTACGTTGGTGCCATTTGCACCATTGGGACGTGGCTTGATGAGCAATACGCTGAACGTAAATATGTTGGATAAGAACGATTTTCGTCGCACACTTCCCCGATACAATGGCGATTATTATAAAAACAACAGTTCTTTGGCAGAAGCTTTTGCGGAGCTAGCTTCAAAAAAGGGCTGCACTCCGGCACAATTGGCTTTGGCCTGGTTGCTTGCTCAGGGAGAAAACATTATTCCTATTCCGGGAACAAAGCATATTAAGTATCTTGACGACAATATCGGGGCCGTCAACGTTTCTCTTAGCGGGGATGATATTCTGGACATTGAAGAGGTTTTAAAAAGGTTTCCTAATATCGGGCCACGATACAGTGCTCTTCAAGATAAATTTGTTGATAAGAAATAATTCTATTCAATAGGTTTTTACTTCAATGTGGTGGGTAGGTATGCGCACACGAAAGAACTTATTGATGTCGATTCAGAAAGATACTTATGTCGTCGCAATCACTTCTGCAAGTGATAATGATAATATACAGAAGTCGTCATAATCACTTCTATATGTTGTTGCAGTGACATAAGGACGTGGCTTGCGACTCACGGCCGTGAGTCGCAAGTTTCATAAGGGAGAAAATTTATTTTCGTCCTTATGAAAATTTGAAAACATAAGGACCAAAATATTGTCAGATTCTTACTTGAGTTCGAGATAAGAAATCAAAAGGAGGGTAGTTTATTTGTCTTGACAGCTTCATCTT
>JAAYUD010000027.1 GCA_012517855.1 Bacteroidales bacterium | reverse complement strand
TTTCTGAAAGAGAAGCTAAAAGTTCCCGAATCTTTTTTGAATGACATAGCAGATACAGACGAACGACCTCGTAACGATACTGAAGGTAATTGGTTACTCACAATTCTTCGTATTCCCATTACTACAAGTTCCGAGCAAGGAGTTCCATTCAATACCATTCCTATAGGAATCATTACCAAAGACGATATTACGGTTTCTGTTTGTTACTATCAATCGGAATTATTGCCCGATTTTATTCAGCATACCCGACGAAAGGGATTGGTTGTTCGCAATAAATTGGATCTTATCTTGAGGCTTATTTATTCTTCTGCTGTTTGGTTTTTAAAATACTTGAAGCAGATCAACAATGATGTGACAGATGCCGAAAAGGCGTTAGAACAAAGTATTCGAAATGAAGACCTCTTGCAACTTATGAAATTGCAAAAGGCATTGGTTTATTTCAATACAGCCATACGTGGTAATGAAGTGATGATAAGCAGATTGAAGACCATTTTTCAAGACACTGACTTAATGGATAAAGATCTGGCCGAAGATGCAATTATCGAATTAAAACAGGCTCTCAATACTGTTAACGTATACAGTGATATTTTGACTGGAACAATGGATGCATTTGCTTCTATTATCAACAATAATGTCAACACAATCATGAAACGCATGACAAGCTTCTCCATTATATTAATGGTGCCTACATTGATTGCAAGTTTTTATGGGATGAATGTTAAGATTCATGCTGCCGAGATACCTCATGCATTTTTCTATATTGTCTTATTCTCAATAGGATTCTCCGCATGTACTTTCTTTATTTTTCGCAAGATAAAGTGGTTCTAAAAACCGAAACTAAGCTGTCCGTCGCCCAATAAATTAAAAGTCTTTCGGTGATAAGGTGTCGTGCCATATAGCCTAATAGCCTCTCGGTGTTGCTTGGTGGGATACCCTTTATTTTGTTGCCAACCGTACATTGGGTATTCTTCGGCAAGCTTTATCATGTAGTCATCACGGTAGGTCTTTGCCAAAACCGAAGCCGCCGCTATAGATAGGTATTTGCCATCACCTTTTACAATGGTAGTATAAGGTATCTTCTCATATGGTTTAAATCGGTTACCATCAATAATAAGTTCTTCGGGAACGACTTTTAGCGCATTGATCGCACGATGCATTGCCAGGATAGAAGCATTGAGAATGTTTATTTTGTCAATTTCTTCAGAAGTAGTTACTCCGACCGCCCAAGCAATGGCCTCTTGTTCTATAATCGGTCTTAGTGTATATCTTTGATGTTCGGTGAGCTGCTTCGAATCGTTAAGTTGTTCGTTATGAAAAGAAAGAGGCAATATAACAGCAGCGGCATATACCGCTCCTGCTAGACAGCCTCTTCCGGCCTCGTCGCAACCGGCTTCGACAACTCCTGTATGTAGACAAGGTAATAGTATTTCTATTTGTTATTTATAATAAACTCCAAGTAACTGTAAGACCCGCCATAACGATAGCCACCATACTCATTAATTTGATAAGTATATTGAGACTTGGTCCGGACGTGTCTTTAAACGGATCACCGACTGTATCACCAACAACTGTAGCTTTGTGCACTTCACTGCCTTTTCCGCCAAAGTTGCCTTCTTCGACATATTTTTTGGCGTTATCCCAAGCGCCACCCGCATTTGCCATGAAGATAGCCAAAACAAAACCGCTGCTTAGCCCGCCTATAAGTAAGCCAACGACACCTGTTACACCAAGAATGACTCCCGTTAGAATCGGAGTAATGATAGCGAGCAGTGATGGAACGATCATGGCATGTTGCGCACCTTTTGTGGAAATCTGAACACAACGTTCATAATCGGGGTCTGTTTCTCCTGTTAAAATTCCCTTTATTTCGCGAAACTGACGACGCACTTCGTCCACCATTTTTCCTGCAGCACGACCTACGGCATTCATCGTTAAACCACAGAAAAGAAATGCCATCATCGAACCGATGAATATACCGCCTAACACTTTTGGATTCATTAGGTTGACGTTATAATATCTCATGAAATCTGTAATTGATGCGTTTTTTAAAGGTATAGAGCTACCTCCTGCAAAGTTTAGTGTCGTCTGCCCGATGCGTTCTAAGCCCATTCTGATTTCTTCGATATAAGATGCCAGTAGTGCTAGTCCTGTAAGGGCTGCCGAGCCTATGGCAAAACCTTTACCCGTCGCAGCTGTTGTGTTCCCTAAAGAATCGAGAGCATCTGTGCGTTTACGAACCTCTTCTCCTAGGCCTGACATCTCTGCATTGCCGCCTGCGTTATCGGCAATCGGTCCATAAGCATCTGTTGCTAATGTGATGCCCAAAGTTGAGAGCATGCCGACAGCAGCAATACCGATGCCGTAGAGTCCCATGCCTACATTATTGAAATCAAATCCGGAAGCGAATAAATAAGAACAAATAATGCCGATGACAACCGTTATGACAGGAATGCAAGTGGATATCATGCCAAGTCCTATTCCACCAATAATGACGGTAGCGGGTCCGGTTTTACCTGCTTCGCTGATTCTACGCGTCGGAGCATACGATTGGGAAGTATAATATTCAGTTGAACGTCCTATGATTACACCCACTATCAACCCCGTAACAACAGATCCTCCTATCCAAGCCCAATTATCAAGTTGAAGTATCCAAAGAATGAGGAATGTACCTATCGTGATAAGGACAGATGCCAAATTGGTACCAACAGCAAGGGACTTAAGCAAGTTGCTCATACTGGAATCTTCTTTGGTATGCACAGAATAGATTCCGACAATGGAAAGAAGAATGCCGACGGCAGCAATTAACATGGGAGCGATAACTGCCTTGTATTGCATCGTAGGATTCATTGCAAATGCAGAAGCCCCAAGAGCAGCGGTAGACAAGATAGAACCACAATATGATTCGTAAAGATCGGCACCCATTCCGGCCACATCGCCCACATTGTCACCTACATTATCGGCAATCGTTGCCGGATTGCGTGGATCATCCTCAGGTATACCTGCTTCGACTTTACCTACAAGGTCGGCACCCACATCAGCTGCTTTTGTATAGATTCCACCACCCACACGCGCAAATAGAGCCTGTGTGCTGGCACCCATTCCAAAAGTCAACATTGTAGTTGTAATGAAGCAAAGCCGTGCCGCCTGAGACATTGAATCTGGAGCAAAAGTGTTTAGTACAATGAACCAGAAAGAAATATCAATCAATCCGAGCCCAACCACAACGAGGCCCATTACGGCACCACTTCGAAAAGCAATTTTTAGACCGGCATTGAGTGATTTACGTGCAGCATTGGCTGTACGAGCTGAAGCATAAGTAGCTGTATTCATTCCAAGATAGCCTGCCAAACCGGAGAAGAAACCGCCAGTGAGGAAAGCAAAAGGCACCCATGCGTTTTGAACGCCAAAAGCTGCCATAATGGAGAATAGCAAACATAAGCAAATAAAAACGATTGCCACAATTTTATATTGCTGCTTAAGATAAGACATGGCACCTTTTCGAACGGCGCCAGCAATTTTAATCATCTGAGGAGTTCCCTCTTCAGCCTTTTTCATCTGGCGGTGAAACAGCCAGGCAAAAACGAGTGCAAGTACTGCGGCTACAGGAATGAGCCAAAAAATAGGAGTAATCATAGAATTAAACTTGTTTTTAATTATTAAAAGCGGCCCTAAAATAATACTTTAATAGGACAAATCAAAGAATAATTCTTCAAAAATAATTTAAACCGCCTTTTTTTTCTATGATTTTGATTTTATTGATTCTTATTCGTAACGTACTGCCGTACCGCTTGCAGTAACCATAAGCATACTACCACTTCCTCCTACAGTTTCATAATCAAGGTCTATGCCCACAACGGCATTTGCACCCATTGCTTCTGCATGTGCTTGCATTTCATGCAAAGCCGTGTCTTTGGCCTTGCGTAATACTTCTTCGTATGATGAAGAACGACCACCAACAATGTCGCGAATACTTGCGAATATATCACGGAATACGTTGGCACCAATAATAGTTTCGCCTGTTACAATACCTAAATAGCCTGTGATTTGATGTCCCTCGAGTGAAGGGGTCGTCGTTAGTATCATAATTATAAACTGTTTTTAATTAAACATTGTACTTATTCTTAGAATACCGGCGATCAGTGTATCTACTTCTTCTTTTGTATTATAAAGTCCGAATGAAGCTCTAACCAATCCTTCTACGCCAAGGCGAATCATTAGCGGTTGGGCGCAATGATGCCCTGTACGCACAGCTATGCCAAGTCTATCCAGCAAGGTTCCCATATCCAAATGGTGGATATTTCCTACTAAAAAAGAGATAACTGAGCCTTTATCGGTCGCTTCACCATAAATTCTCATACCTGGAATTTCTTTCATTCGTTGCATGGCATATTGAGTAAGTTCATGTTCGTAGGTTGCAATATTCTCCATTCCGAGAGTTGATATATAATCTATGGCCTTGGCTAGTCCGTTGGTGCCGATGTAATCTGGAGTTCCCGCCTCAAATTTGAAAGGCAGTTTCTCGAAAATTGTTTTTTCAAAACTAACACTTTGTATCATCTCTCCGCCGCCTTGATAAGGTGGAAGTCGGTCTAACCAGTTTTCTTTACCGTAAAGCACACCTATACCCGTCGGTCCATAAACTTTATGCCCGGAGAAAGCGAAGAAATCGGCATCCATGTCCTGTACATCTACTTTCATGTGCGGAACAGATTGCGCTCCATCTATTAGAACGGGTATATTGTGGCTATGAGCAATAGCTATTATCTGTTTTACGGGATTGATAGTGCCGAGTACATTACTCACTTGTGTTATACTTACTATTTTTGTTCGTTCGGTAAACAACTTCTCGTATTCGTCAAGCAATAGTTCTCCTGTGTCGTTTATAGGAATAACCCGTATAGAAATACCTCTTTTTGCTGCAAGTATTTGCCAAGGTACAATATTACTATGATGTTCCATCGCAGAGATAATCACCTCATCACCTTCAGACATGAATTCGTTACCAAAACTATCTACCAAAAGATTTATGGCTTCGGTAGTACCACGGGTGAAAATGATTTCGTCTGTTTTTTTTGCATTAATGAAGGCTCTGACTTTTTCGCGGGCTTCTTCATGCAGATCGGTAGCTTGTTGCGATAAAAAATGTACCCCTCGGTGAACATTGGCATTTACCGAATAATATTCATTTGCAATAGAATCTACCACCATCCGTGGCTTTTGTGTCGTCGCTGCATTATCGAAATAAACCAAGGGCTTACCATATACTGTTCTTCCGAGTATCGGAAAATCGTCTCTTATCTTCTTTACGTCGTACATTTTTCTGTTTATTTGCATTTGTGGCAACTGCCGCATCTATTCAGTTCTCCCCGAAAACGTTTCTCTACCAATAGATGAAGACGGTCTTTCAAAGCATCAAGCCGAATGGTATCTATAACTTCGTTAACGAAGGCAAACATTAGTAGCATTCGACCTTCTTGTTCACTAATACCACGAGATCTCATATAAAACAAAGCTTGTTCATCCAATTGACCTACAGTTGAACCGTGTGAACATTTGACATCATCGGCGTAAATTTCAAGTTGAGGTTGAGTGTACATTCTTGCGTCTTTGGTAGCACATAGATTGCGGTTCGTTTCCAACGAATTTGTCTTCTGCGCTCCGGGACGTACCAATACTAAACCATAGAACGCACCAACGGCATGATCGTCCAATACATATTTATATAGCTCATTACTATTACAACGGGGAGCTACATGGTCTATCTTTGTACAGTTATCCACGTGTTGTCGTTTGTCGGCTATTGCCATTCCACAAAGATTGGTTTCAGCACCTTCACCCTCAAGGGTGACGACAGTTGTATTGCGAGTGCGCCCATTATAGAGTGTCATATTGTTGAGCAACACATTGCTCCCTGCATCTTGCCGCACAAACATGTTGCTTACGCGAGTTGTCTGGTCACTAGTTTCCTCTATTTCATATAAATCCAAAGTCGAATGGGTTCCTGCAAATATTTCGACAACTTGGGTAGCCAGAAAATTCACTTTATCCATGGCATGGTCGCAAATGAGCATTCTTGCTTGTGCGTTTTCTTCAAGAATGATGAGTACCCTACGATTGACCATCAGATCAACATCCGAACGCAATAGATTGATAAGCTGTATAGGACGTTCAACAATGACACCTTTCGGGATATAGAGCACTATTCCATCTTGCGTAAAGGTTGTATTGAATGCCGTCACACCGTCTTCTTCTGTTTTAGCAAGTTTACCGTAATATTGTGTTATCAACTTCGGATGACTTATGGCAAAGTCTTTCAGACTTCCAAAAATCACGCCGTCGGGTAATGCTATTTTTGGTAGTTTGTATTGATAAAACATATCGTTGAGAACAAAGTAGAGCGAAGTACTCATATTGGGTACATCACATTTGAATACGTCATCAGTCGTAACTGGAATATTGATGCGATTGATATTCATGCCATAATTCGATTCAAAATATTCAGCAATATTGGTACGACGGTATCTTTCCTGCTTATTAGTGGGAAAGCCCAACTTCTGGAAGTCTTCAAAAGCCTTATCGCGCAACTCGTTCATTGCTGGAGCACTTTGACGGCATATTTCGGCTTTGTGCTGAACGAATAAGTCGATATATTGTTGTTCTATGCTCATGATTATTCTTCTCCTAATTCTTTCTTAATCCAGTCGTAACCTCTTTCTTCAAGTTCAACAGCCAGTTCAGGACCGGCAGTTTTTACTATTTTGCCTTTATATAATACATGAACGATATCCGGCTTAATATAATCCAGCAACCGTTGATAGTGTGTAATGACAATACAGCTCGTTTCAGCGGTTTTTAGTTTGTTCACTCCTTCAGCTACAATACGTAGCGCATCGATGTCAAGGCCCGAATCTGTTTCGTCAAGGATACTAAGTGTCGGTTCAAGCATAGCCATCTGGAATATCTCATTGCGTTTCTTTTCACCTCCCGAAAAGCCTTCGTTTACAGAGCGGTTGGTGAGTTTGTTATCTAGTTCGACCACAGCTCTTTTTTCACGCATCAGATGAAGAAAATCTGTAGCGCTGAGTGGCTCTTGTCCGTGATATTTACGTTTTTCATTGAGAGCTGTACGCATAAAGTTCACCATACTAACACCTGGTATTTCTACAGGATATTGAAAACTTAAAAAGATACCTTCATGACTCCGTTCTTCCGGTTTGAGGGAAAGTAAGTCTTTTCCATTGAAAGTGATGCTCCCCTTACTTACTTCAAAAGTCGGATTGCCAACCAATACACTGCTCAATGTACTTTTTCCCGAACCGTTAGGTCCCATAATAGCATGGATCTCTCCTTTATTAATAGTTAGATTGATACCTTTTAATATCTCTTTGTCGCCGACTTTGGCATGTAAATCTTTTATATCTAGCATTATATCTGACATAGCAATTTCTATTGTTTAATGTGTTTAACCTATACTTCCTTCTAGCGATACGGCCAGTAGTTTTTGTGCTTCGACGGCAAATTCCATCGGTAGCTTATTGAGTACTTCTTTGGCGTATCCGTTTACGATTAATCCTATAGCATCCTCGGTAGGTATGCCTCTTTGATTGCAATAGAATATTTGATCTTCATTAATCTTGCTGGTTGTCGCTTCGTGTTCTACTACGGCCGTGTTGTTGTGGATATCCATATACGGAAAAGTGTGGGCACCGCATTTGTCACCCAATAGTAACGAATCACATTGGCTGTAATTTCGAGCACCATCGGCACTTTTGTTTACCTTTACCAGTCCTCGATAAGAATTTTCACTGTGACCGGCACTTATGCCCTTACTTACAATAGTACTTCGGGTATTTTTACCTATATGAGTCATTTTCGTACCCGTATCAGCCTGCTGATAATTGTTTGTTACGGCTACTGAATAAAATTCGGCGGTAGCATTGTCACCAGTCAATATACACGATGGATATTTCCATGTAATGGCCGAACCGGTTTCTACTTGTGTCCACGACAATTTGCTGTTGACTCCTTTGCAATGACCGCGTTTTGTTACAAAATTGTATACGCCACCTTTACCTTGAGCATCACCGGGATACCAATTTTGTACTGTGCTATATTTTACTTCGGCGTTATTGCCTACTACAATTTCGACGATAGCCGCATGAAGTTGATTCTCATCGCGCATAGGCGCTGTACAACCTTCCAAATAAGAGACATACGATTCGTCCTCGGCAACAATTAGCGTTCTTTCAAACTGTCCGGTGTTTCGGGCGTTTATGCGAAAGTAAGTTGATAGTTCCATCGGACAACGTACTCCTTGTGGAATATAGACAAATGAACCGTCGGAGAATACAGCCGAGTTGAGCGATGCAAAGAAATTATCGTGAGGTGAAACAACCGAACCCAGATATTTTCGCACCAAATCCGGATGATTCTTTACGGCTTCACTTATAGAGCAGAAGATGATACCCTTCTCCATCAATGTACTTTTGAAAGTGGTTTTCACCGATACGGAGTCCATCACCGCGTCAACTGCCATTCCGCTCAATTGTCTTTGTTCATGTAGGGGAATGCCAAGTTTATTAAAGGTCTTAATCATCTCCGGATCAAGTTCTTTTTCACCATCTTTTGCCATAGCCCTTTTCGTCGGGTCGGCATAATAAGATATAGCCTGATAATCTATTTTCGGAATACGAAGGTGTGCCCAATGCGGCATTTTTTGAGTAATCCAATAACGGTAAGCATCCAATCGAAAGGCAAGTAGCCATTCCGGCTCTTCCTTTTTGGCAGATATCAGTCGAATAGTATCTTCGTTCAGCCCGCGTTGAATTACCTCCGTATCAACGTCGGTTGTAAAACCATACTTATACTTCTCTTCTGCTATCTGTTTTACTAGTTTATTTTGGTTGTTATCTTGCATTATATATTTAGAAAAAGTTCAATAGAACATATTACGTAGCAAAGATAACATAAGCCAAAGACAATAGAAAATAAATTTAGTGATTTTTATTGTTAAGGTAGCGTTTACTTAACCAAAAGTGTAATGCAAATAGGCAGGAAGCAATATAAAATAAAGGGCTTTGCCTCAATCATATTACTCCCTGATTGTTCGTTCAATTTAATAATTTTTCAATTCGATTCACTACTAGCGCTACCGCTCTTTCCTCCCTTTACATCATCATTACTGATAGAATGTTCTGTTTTCTTTACCGCTGCTTTCAAACTGCCTATGCGATAGCTTATTCCGATGCCGTAATAATCTTGAGGAGTTTTAAAAGAAGTTCTATTTACAAAGTTCGAAGCAGATGTGGTACTATTGTAATTATAGTGTTTTTTGAATATGTTCGAAGCAAAAGCAGATATTGTCAGTCTGTCTTCCTTCATGAAACTACGGTTTAATCTAAATGAATAGAATCGATATCCACTACTTTTTCCTTGCAGCATATATTTAGGTGTACTGCCTCCAAAGTTTACTCCGAATCGGATTTTACAAGGCATCGTATATTGAATACCTGACCATAAATCGGCTGTCCATCCATAATTCTTTAACCCCTGTGCAGGACTTGTTATATGTGAATAATACCCGCTGTAATTCATATATATTTGAAATTTAGTTGTAGGGTTCCAGTTAAGATAACCGCTTAATCCCGTATTCCGGCTATGTCCGATATTCTCATAAGTAGTATACATAGCTCCTGTAGAAGCATAGTGTTTATTATCATCAAACCATTCGCCTTTTTCACCAATAAGTCGACTTATACTTTCAATACCATTGTTATTAAACGCATGTGAGAAATTGATATTTAAATTAAATTTCGGGGAAAACGAACCATAGTTCAGGTTGAATGTATGTGATTTTTCGCTCTTTAGGTTCGAATTGCCTTGACTGATACTCATTGGGGTGCGGTTATCGAAATATGGATTCAAATTTTCAATACTGGGACGCATAATTCGCATGTTATATTCAAACCTGAGGTTCTTGGTTTCACTCAATTTGAAATTTGCAGTTACCGATGGTACTAAATCTCCGTAATGAGTTCTGAAATTAGCCTCGGAAGTAATAGCGCCCGAAAGATATTTTACTCTTTGATTGGTCAATTCATACCGTAAACCGGGCATCAGAGAGATAGACTTATATTTGAATGTATAGCTCAGGTAAGCAGCAAAAATATCATTCAAGTGTTTGTAATGACTGCTTCGATCATTCTGAAATACATAAGTGTCGTTATTTCCATCGGCTTGATAAATTTTATCATTACTAGAATTGTTCCGTAAAATATATTTCATGCCCATATCCAATTTATGATACTTACTTATAGGAGTACTATAATCTGCCTGAAAGGTCTGCTCTGCCGTAGTATTCTTATCGTTAGAATGAGTATTGTTCAAAAAGAAGTTCTTAATAATATCTGTGTCGGTATTATCTTTTATATTATCGTAACGAAGATAAGAATCATTCTTCATCGGCTGAGTATTCAACTTGTATGACAAAGTAAATATCCGTTCTTTATTTTTTCTGGAAATACGTTGATAATCTACACTCCCTTCGATATAATTCCATGAGTTAGATCCCTTTCCTACACTTCCATATTGATAAGCCAATTGGTCGCGGGTTGAATTCCACATTTGATCCATGCTGTTGTTATAATTCCTACCCGAACTGCCGTACATGGTAAAAGAAGTAGAAAGCAACTGCAAAGAATCCACTTCATAACTAGCTTCGAGTGTCCCAAATTGAAAATTATCGTGTCCACTTGATTTACCATAAGAATCCAAGAATTTTTGGGCACTGGAGTCATAATTTTCTCGATGACTTTCGTTAGTTGATTCCGGCTTATTGTGATGATTCAAACCATAATTCATGCTCATTGTAAGTTTACCTGTTTGGGCTATGGCATAGATATTCGTTCCTTCACCGCGATTGTTTACCCGACCGTTGATATTGACGCTATAACCTTCCATACCACCCTGAGCAGTTACAATATTTAAAATTCCAGCCGTCCCCTCAGCATCATATTTTGCCCCTGGGGAAGTAATGACTTCTATCTTTTTAATGGCAGAGGCAGGCATACTTTTAAGAACATCTTTGGGGTTGTTGCTCATCATGGTGTTAGGTTTGCCGTTTACATAAATTTTAAAATTGCTGCTGCCATTCACTTTGATATTGTCATCTCCATCTACTGTTACGAGTGGCACTTTGCGAAGCATTTCTATTACAGAGTTTGTTTTCGAATCAGGGTCCGATTCTATATCATACGACAATTTGTCGACTTCCATCTTCACCAAAGGCTTCTTGGCTATAACCTCTACACCTTTCAGTGCGGTGGTTTCTTCTTTCAAATATATCTTTCCCAAATCCAAAGATTTTAAGGAGGTCGTTCCTACTTGAAAATCCCGTTTCACAGTCTCTTTACCGATCGAAGAAATTACAAGTATATAGCTTCCCTTGGGAGTTGGCATCTCTATCTTGAAATTTCCGTTATTATCACTGACTGCCATTTTGATTGCTTTTCCCATAGCATCTCCTTTCTGTACGATTCGCATTGTAACGTAAGGTTCCGACTTTTTTGTCAGCGAGTCGAGCAGGGTACCTCTTATAAATATCTTGGCTGAGCTGTTTTCGTTATTTTTGGCAGCCTGTTGGGCATTAATTGTTATCGTCAGAAAAGATAGAAGCAAGAACAATGCAAAGAACGATTGTTTTCTCATCATAATAAAATTAGTTTGTTCGTAAATAATTTGAATATTATTTTATCACACTCTCTTCTTTTCAATAATAAAGAACAAGAAGATGTTTATTTTATTTGTTAGACGCTACCTTTATCTAAATTGTTGCAATTCGCATTACATATTTAACAAAAAGAAACTTTTCTAGGCTGCGCACCAAGAGATTCTGATATCTCAAATAATCATTAATTCGTTGTAGTATATCATCCATCATTTTTATATCAAAATGGGCCATAGATAGTCGTACCAAGTAATATCCACATATAAATCCTAACAAAGCACCAACAGACAGACAATGTCATATTGTATTGATTCATGCTGATAAGAATACGACAGTGTTCTACTGTTATAAAATATTATACATTGTATCAGAAGCGATTTTCTATATCACGGTTGCTATGCTGCCTTGATTTGGTTTTGATGTCTTTTCCAAAGTTGAAGGACGCGCCGAATGATATGGTCATGGGAGCGTAGTTGTTTTTGAATGTCATACTCATCCCATTATTTGAATATCCCGTTCCACGTATCTTGCTTGCAAAAAGATGCATGACACCTAATTTAAGAGTCAGACGATTCTTCATACAAGAATAGGCAAGACCACAACCGGCGTCGTACGTACGGTTCAAAGTGCCCGTAACATCCTTTTTCCTACCACTGACATTGGCCGTAATATAGCCTGTAAGATTGCTCTGCTTGTCGAATATAAAATTGAAGTAGCCATACAAGAAGGGTATAAAGGATTTCTCGCTTTGCAGACTGTATATGCTGTTTGATGAGCTTTTAGTATATGCCAATTCTCCGATACCCGTTATTTTCAGCCAACTCAACTGACTGTAATAAAGATTGAGATCACAGCACCATACTTCTTCATTGTAGGCATTTTTCCATTGCTCAGCCGAGATCCCTTTTTGGGCATCCATCTGTTCAACCTGCGCAATGCATTTGTATTCTTTGGCGTAAGTAAGTTCTGTAGAGAATTCACCTCCCCTGAACACAAAATCGTTAGTCAATCGCAGGTTGATATAATGCGAAGGTTCGATCTCGGGATTGCCTTTCGAGGTGGAATAGGGACTTATATAGAAGATAAATGGATTAACCGTTTTTATATTGGGGCGTGTGGTACCGCTGTTTATTCCTAAATCGAAAGAAGAACCGCCTTCTAAGCTGTAAGTCAGATGTACGTTGGGGAAGAATCGTCCTCATCGGACAGCTCCCCTCCGATATAATTGTCTTTCTTTTCAGTGATGATATTCAGTATCCCATAGTTGCCCTCCGCATCATATTTCGCTCCGGGGTCTTTTATCACCTCTATCTTCTTCACGTTTGACGCTTCGTACGATTTTAGCATACCTATGAGTTCGTCTTTCGGAATTTTCTTGATGCGTCCGTTGAACATCACTTTGAGATCGTTTCTTCCCAGAATTTTAATATCCTTATCCGTCACAATTATTCCGGGTACGCTGCTCAGTAAGTCTACCAAATTTATTTTCCCCTTTCGCAGCAAGGTCGCGTCTACGGTATATTGCCCTGCTTCATATTTGATCAGCCTTTTATTTGCCTTTACAACAACTTCTTTGAGTGTGATGACTGTGTCTTTTTGTTTGTCTTTTCCGTTTCCTGCGCGCTTGCACAATAGGACGTCATACACAATGCGACTATTGTCAGATAGAGTATTCTCATATTACTATAATTTTGTCATTCGTCTATGTCTATACAATAATATTGTATAAATCTTTCTTCTTAGCGACTTCACTGATGCCCGATATTGCCATCCTTCTTGAGAGAAGACACACATTTCTCTGAGTCTTTCAACTGGAATCTAATATTCATTGACAAACATCGAGTTGTCTTTGAGATAAACCGCAGAGAAAGTAACTACTTGACCAAAGTTATCAATGGTAGGTATAGCCTTGAGATATGCTGCTACAGTAGTAAAGGGATTTATTGGGTCAACACTGAGTTCTTTTGCATCACTCACATTTACAATATGGATGATAGAATTGGCAAGCACGGCCGCAGTTTTCACATCGACAGCTTTTGTCTCAGCCCCAAGTGCAGCACTAATAGCAGACTTCACATCAGCTTCCGCAAAATCAGATTCTACCAATGCTATAATATGACGTCCAAAACTGATAGAGTTAACGTATATATGGTTGTCAGCAGCTTCTCTTGATGGGCTATCAGGCATATCCATGGAGAGAGTAAGAAAGACTTGAGTAAAATCAAACAGCGCAAGTGTTTGATGGGTTTTATGCCAATCTTCAGCTTTTCCCAGGAGTTTAGCTACCGACAAATTTTGTCCGAACAATGTTTGTAGTTCGTCATAAGAATTAAGAGTACGCATAGACATTCCAAGGTCTATATTTGTTGGAGCTTTGAAAGCAGCTTTAACCGCTGCCATCATTGCTTCCCGAGTAGGCTTGATACTAACAGACTTGGCGTTATTAGAAAAGCTGATAGTAACACTCTCAAATGGGGTGGTCATATATTGGTATTGTTCTTTATTGAGTGTCGTAGCATCAATAATTCTACCAATAAAGATCTCCGAAGGTACTTTTGGAATAAACTTAAAGGAAGATTGTACATTTTCATTGTTAGCCCATCCCGATATATACATTATTAATACTATAGCTGTAGTAAATATTTTTGTTTTCATAAAATAAAACGATTAAACATTAAAGTACTGATTTTAATTACTCAAAAGTATAAGCCATCTTCAGCCATACAACCTTAGAGGTGTTATTCATAGCATTCAATAGTCCATCAAGTAGGGATAAGTTATATCCTTGTCCCAATGAGACTAATTGCCGGCTAGTAGTATTCTCTTCTTGCCTATAGAATTCCATATAAAGTATTATTTTGCCATCCGTTGACTTTGTTGCAAATTCAATCCATTTATCGGTCTTCTCATCATAGAGCAAAAGTGTATTGTCTGCCCACTTTACCTTATAGGTTTCTTTAAGGCCATAAGCTTTATTGATTACGATTTTATCGTCTTCAAACTGTAACGACAAAGGAACACCCAATTCTACTCGTTTGCCAAAATAAGACTCCACATTAGTATATGACAGCACTGTACTATTTCCCTTACTAGCTTCATAGTACTTAAACTCTATGGGTTGTGATGTTTTCATTTGATAGTTCGTTTTATTGACGGCCGGCTCTTCCTTATTATCTTTAGAGCAAGAAGTTAATAACAAAACATTCAACAGAAAAAACAACACAAGTTCTACAAATAGACCGCCATAAAAAGGTCTTGGTTCTTTAATTTTTTCCATTCTTTTTTCTTTTATAATAACATAATATATTTAAAAGTCCACAAAATAATTAATCATCATTGCTATATATTTAATACAAAAATAGACTATGCTAAGGTAGAAAAATTGTCTACTTTGTTTTAAAGAATGTTAGCATACTTCTATTTTATGGTTTGCTGACTGATATCAATAAGTATATCAATGAGGTGTTCGCCTTTACGATTCATCCGAGAGAGTATGCTATCTTTTCTTTTATATACAGCAGGTCTCGATTTATTTATGATAAATTCTATGTCTGAATATTTTAGTTTTAATCGCACCAAATAACAGAATTGTATATCTTCTTCCGAAAGGTTCATGTATTTGGCTTGAAGTTTTTCTCCAAAATTTGGTGAAATCTTATCTATGCAAGCCTCTATTTCTTGCCAATTCTTTTCGTTCAAATATTTTTCCTCTCCTGGATGATTCTTGTTATAAGTGCTTAAATCCTGAAACTCAACAAAGAGATTAGAATATGCTTTGACTTCTTGTTGCTCCAATGATTTTTGTAAATTTTGGATAATATCTTGTTTAACAATTAGTTTTTCATTAAGTGTTTCTATTTCTTTCTTACCATTAGAAATGATTTGTTTGATATATCCTTCTATTTCTCTTTCACATAAATTCTCTGGTAGTCTTTCATTTTTGTTTATAGCTTCTTCTTTCTTTTTTTTATTAACTAAGAGCCCTATACTAAACAGAGAAAAACAGAGAAGAATTATTGAAGCAATAATTTCAGAAGATCTGCTTTGTTCCTTATACGTGGCTTGTAATTGTTTAAAAAGTATGCTTTCAATAGTTCTTATGACTTTTATAGTATTACGGCTGTTTTCTTCAAGACTTTTACAATTTTCGTATTTGTCATTATAATATAAAGCTGTTTTAGCATCGCCCAATTTTCGGGATATTTCGCGAAGTTCAAGAAAAGCTGCTTTTTTTGTAGTACAATAAGGGATTGATAAGCTTTTGTGTAGATAAATAGATGCTGAATCTGTTTTCCCAATTTCTGCAAATGACGCCCCTATATTATAAAAATATCCATCACACAAGCTATCTGGTGAGATACTAATACCTTTTTTCGCATATGCAATACTTAGTAGGGGTTTATGAGCATATCTAAAAAGTACAGACAAAGAGGATAAAACACTCCTTTTTATTTCGATATAGTTATAAGATGTCGTGATTTTTAATGCTTCCCTTTCATATTTTTCTGCCTTTATGAATTGTTTTCCATTTTCCATAGCAATGTTTCCAAGCATGTTATAACAGATGGCGACTCCTTCTATATCATGCAAGCGTGTTTCGATATGTATAAGTTGCTTAAATATTGAATCGGCTTCTGGATACATATTATTACTCCAAAAGAGGTAAGCAAGATTATTTTTAACTTTACATTGTAACGTGATATCCTTTTCTCTTTCGGCTAAAGGAGAAGCCACAAGAAATTGTTCTGCCGTATGTACATCGTCCCCTCTGTCCTGAAAGGTTCTACCCCAATAATAATGTGCTTGGGCTTGCTGTAGCTTTGAGCCGTGGCGGTCGTAATAACGGACGGCGATTTTTATAAGTGAATCGGAAGTATGGTCAATGTAGTTTTTATCGTCCGCTTGAGTTCGCAATAGCGTATAAGCGGCAATATCTGCCGAATCGGAAAAACTGCGGGTTGTATAATGCCCCAGTATAGCTAATGCACTATCCGGCCGCCAGTGCATCAACTTTTCCGCTTTCTGCAGTGTGGGATGTAAAGGTTTCTGGTGACAGCCGAACAACACAAGAGACAATATCAGAATATATATGGCGTTTTTCCGCATTCGAATAAGTTCCACGTTTTTGTTCCACAAATATACTCTTTTAGTTTAAAAAAATGACGATATTTAGGACTTTTTATCATATCAATATTATCGGAAAAGTGAGGTGATTAAGTTAGAGGCATTCGGGTACTTGGAACTGAAAAAGAGAATGAATTTATATTGATGAGGTACAATGGCAGAATGTGAAATCGTTATTTTTGCCTAAAAAAGGATGTGTAAATAGTCATGTAGGTGTCGTTTTGGTCTATGCAGATAGTTGGATGGCACACCCCATTGACATAGAAACGGACTGTGATGCAATATGTTACGTGAAATACGTTTTTCGGAATGTATTTCAAGGTGAACATCCACCAACATTCTGATACTTTCTTATCCGAATCTAAGAGTTAAGGCCCTGTAGAGCACTATTTTCGAATTCATTCCACTGATCGAGTGTAAACCAGATTAGGACGAGGTATCAATGTACCACGTGCAATATATTGATACCCAGACAGAAATTCATAAGGACGAAAATAAAAGTTTGTAAGTATAAACTTTCAGTTTCGTCCTTATGAATTTTTATTTTCGTCCTTATCATTTTTTGAGGACATAAGCTCGATTTTGTATATCGAGGAGTACCTCTTCGATATGGTTAAAATAGTATCAGTATCGCTTCCTATATTCACCTTCCAAAACGTTCTGAAAAACAGTATTCACATCACGACTTTAGATCAACGCAATCTTGTGTCAATGAGGATGCACGTCTCGAATTCATCAGCAAAGCCCCAGGAAATTTAGTGACATGAGAAACTTAATGGATGGAACACTCGTTTATGTGTAAAACAGTTCCCTAGCTATCTGTAAGGCATCGTTTAGACTTGTTCTAAGTAGAGGTCCGCTGAAAATAAGGAATCTACAGTATACTCTAGGGCCGATTTTCGGACCTTTTTTCGCTGGCGTTGTATACGGTGTGTCATTAACATGCTGTGGCATAGTGGCGTATGGTGTCATACGGAGGTGGCAAAGGTTGAAATGCAGATGATTTCATGGTCTTGGAATGACATGTACTGAATAAGTTTGTGTCAACTTATTCAGTACATGTCAGTATTAAGTAGCCGTTTTTTAGCAAGCTGTTACTTTGATTTATCACAAATTATCACTAATATTGTAAAAATATTATCGCAGCATAATTGTCTATAGCGTTTGCATCAGAAAGAAGTTATATCTACATAATAAATTAATAATCGAGCATAAACTATTTAATTACGTCTTGCTATGAATAAAAAAATATTAATATCTTTTGCTGTTAATTATGCAGTAGTACATACTGTATTCTCGTTTATTTACGGCGACTTAAAGTTAACAGCTATAATTTTCGCTAAATCTTTAATATTATCATTTGTTTCTATCATATTGCCAATATTCATAAACAAATTTTCCAAGAAAAGAAAAAATCTATCTTAGGAAGAATAACTTGATTCATATTAAATATATGTTGAGGAGCATTTATAATATTGGCCGATTGGTATAAAAGCAATTATACCCCCTGTGGTATCTATCTGTGTTTTTAATGAAAAGACTTCAAGGGAATGTGTCAAAAGTCGGGGATTTCTATATTCACCTTTACTACAGCTATCTATAGAAAGGGTAGGCTCAAGAGTGACTTTTGACACACCCGCATGAAAATAATTAGTATTGTATTTTCTGAAGTATCTGCATGCATTCTGTCAGATGCATTTGCAAATAATGCTGTATGACTGCAAAGACAGGTACGAATATAATGATCCCAATGAGTAGGCCTTTGCCGAGTGATTCGAACCTAACGTCTTTCAAGAGTACAAATAAGATCCAAATGGCGTTTAGCGTGATAATGGTATGTGTGATTTGGGTGAACAAATTGGCTGCATTTCACGGCATCATAAATAATCCCATTGTACTGTAATAGTACAATGACAGCAATGCAATTGCCAGATGAATGCTTCTCTGTATGATATCATTAAAAAAGAGATACGGTCTTTCTTGCTTTGCAGCAGGAAAAACCGTATCTCTTTTTATTATCGGAAATTTGATTTAAAGCGTTTGCTTTACTTCTATTTCTTCGTAAGTTTCTAATATATCACCGGTGTGGAGATCGCTATAATTTGTCAGGCTTATACCACATTCAAAGTTTGCTCCTACCTCTTTAACGTCATCTTTAAAACGCTTCAGGGCATTAATGGTACCGTTGAAGATAACAATACCATCGCGAACGACACGGGCTTTGTCGGAACGTTTTACTTTTCCTTCTTTCACCATAGCTCCGGCAACCGTACCTACCTTGGTAATATGGAATACCTGACGAACTTCGATGGTAGCTGTAACCACTTCTTTAACTTGTGGAGCCAACATGCCTTCCATGGCATCTTTTACTTCTTCGATAGCCGCGTAGATTACAGAGTAAAGACGAATATCAACGCCTTCTTGTTCGGCAAGCCTACGTGCTGCTGCCGAAGGACGAACTTGGAAGCCGATGATGATAGCATCCGATGCAGCTGCCAACGTAACATCCGATTCGGAAATCTGTCCTACAGCTCCGTGGATAACATTGACTTGTATTTGTTCGGTAGACAGTTTGATAAGTGAATCTTTGAGTGCTTCGATAGAACCATCTACGTCGCCCTTGATGATGACATTGAGTTCTTTGAAGTTGCCCAATGCGATACGGCGTCCTAATTCGTCGAGCGTTACTCGGGTTTGTGTACGCAGTCCCTGTTCGCGTTGAAGTTGCTCGCGTTTATTGGCAAGGTCCCGGGCTTCCTGATCGGAATCCATTACATGAAACATGTCACCAGCTTGCGGGGCACCGTTTAATCCAAGGATTAATGCCGGTTCTGATGGGCCTGCTGTATCGAGTCGTTTGTTGCGTTCGTTGAACATGGCTTTTACACGGCCGAAACTGGTACCTGCCAAAACAACATCACCAATTTTTAGTGTACCGTTCGAAACCAATACCGTTGCAACATAGCCACGGCCTTTGTCGAGTGAAGATTCAATGATTGAACCTGTTGCTTTCCTGTTTGGGTTGGCTTTCAAATCCAAAAGGTCTGCCTCTAGAAGAACTTTTTCCATCAATTCTTTGACACCAATACCTTTTTTCGCCGAAATATCCTGCGATTGATATTTTCCGCCCCACTCTTCGAGTAGGTAATTCATTCCGGCAAGTTCTTCTTTTATTTTGTCGGGATTGGCTCCCGGTTTATCGATCTTATTGATAGCGAAAACGATTGGTACGCCTGCTGCCATGGCATGGTTGATAGCTTCCTTGGTCTGTGGCATCACATGGTCGTCGGCCGCTACAATGATAATAGCGATATCTGTTACTTTAGCTCCTCGGGCACGCATTGCAGTGAAAGCTTCGTGACCTGGGGTGTCGAGGAAAGTGATACGACGTCCGTCGGAAAGTTTCACGTTGTAGGCACCGATATGTTGAGTGATACCACCTGCTTCACCGGCGATAACATTCGCTTTTCGGATGTAGTCGAGTAAAGATGTCTTACCGTGATCGACATGTCCCATGACAGTAACAATAGGAGCACGGGGAAGTAAGTCTTCCTCTTTATCTTCTTCTTCGACGATCGCCTGAGCTACTTCGGCGCTGACATATTCTGTTTTGAAACCGAATTCCTCGGCAACGAGGTTGATTGTCTCTGCATCAAGACGTTGGTTGATAGAAACCATCATGCCGATAGACATGCAGGTACTAATGACCTGATTGACAGAAATATTCATCATGGTAGCCAGCTCATTAGCTGTCACAAACTCAGTAAGTTTGATGACTTTGCTGTCTCTTTTGTCTTCCTGCTCTTGTTCTTGTATGCGGTTGGAAGCTAGCTCGCGTTTCTCTTTGCGATATTTTGAAGTTTTATTTTTCCCTTTATTTGTAAGTCGAGCCAAAGTTTCCTTAACTTGTTTTGCAACATCTTCTTCGCTAACTCCTTCCTTAGGAATTGGTCTTTTGAAGCGGTCGTGACTTCTGCGTGGATCTTGGCTGCGATTGCCTTCTACTTTTTTCACTCCATTTCTGTCGTTGCTACCGCTGCTATGTTGATTTCCATTGCGCTGATTGCCACCTGCAGCAGAAACCTTATTGATGTCTACCTTTTCATTGTTGATGCGGTTGCGCTTTTTCTTATTTGCGTTACCACCACTATTATTTTCTCCTGCTTGGGCAGGTTTGGGGCTTTTGGGGTCATCTTTGCGAATCTCTTTGATGATAGCCTCTTTAATCTGCTTTTTCTGATCTTGGCGGAGGCGTTCTTTTTCTTCGCGCTCTTTACGCTTTTCTTCTTTTGTTTTTTTCTTTGGGCGGGTAGACTGATTTAAAGCATTTAAGTCAATCTGGCCGACAATATTTAATTTCGGCTTTGCTGTATTGGGGTGAATGGTAAATACAGCATCCTGCTCTTGCTTCTCTTCTCCTTTTGTGTTTTTGTTTTCTTCTTGAACAGCAGCAGTTTTCATCTTTTCTTTTTTCTCTTCGCGGGTTATATGATTTTGTGAATTGACCGTTGTCGACTCACCGCTGTTGCTTGTGCCTTCGACCGGCTTTGATAGATTTTCTGCCTTCTCTGGCTGTTTTGTCTGTTGTGTCTTAACAGTAGGTGCCGGCTTTGTTTTTTCTGACGGAGTTTCGGGAGTATTGTTCTCTTTTATGTCGTTCTTTTCAACCTTCAATACGGGTTCCTTAACAGGCTCTTGAATAGCCGGTTTTGTCTCTTCTTTGACAATAGGGTCCGCTTGGGGAGCAGGTTGATTATTTGAAACAATGCCTTTGGACAAGTTGTTCAAATCGATTTTTCCTACGCTCTTGACATGAGGACGTACTTCACTGGGGATAACAGTTTTGATTACGTTTTCCTTTTTTTGTTTCTCTTTATCCTTTTCAAATTGGTAGCCTTCGATCGATACTGAACTTTTACGTTCTTTCGTTTGCCGTTGCTGGGTGAAACGATCCGATTCCATTCGAAGGCTTTTGTCGGTACTAAACTCCTTGACCAGAAGTTCGTACTCTTCTTCCGTAATCTTTGTGTTAGGATTAGACTCTATGTCATACCCTTTTTTTTGTAGAAATTCTACAACCGTAGAGAGTCCTACATTCAAATCTCTTGTTACTTTATTTAATCTAATCGTCATATTTAAATTATAGAATTGATGGAAGCCAAAGACTTATTCTTTCTCGAATTCTTGTTTTAGAATGCGTATTACGTCGTCAACAGTTTCCTCTTCCAAGTCAGTCTTATCAATCAGCATATCGCGCGGTGCATTCAGTACAGATTTAGCGGTGTCACAACCGATAGTCTTAATGGCATCGATGACCCATCCGTCAATTTCGTCTCTAAACTCATCCAAATAAATATCTTCTTCGTCAGGAGTACTAGCGCCTTCTATTTCACGGAAAACGTCTATGGTGTACTCTGTCAACATACTGGCAAGCTTGATATTCAAGCCCCCTTTACCTATAGCAAGCGACACTTCTTCGGGCTTTAGATATACTTCGGCCTTGTGCTCTTCTTCGTTTAATTTGATAGAAGAGATCTTGGCTGGGCTTAAAGCGCGCTGTATGAACAATGAAATATTGCTTGTATAGTTGATGACATCAATATTTTCATTCCTTAATTCGCGGACAATACCGTGAATACGACTACCTTTTACGCCAACACACGCTCCAACAGGATCTATACGGTCGTCATACGATTCGACTGCTATTTTGGCACGCTCACCGGGGATACGGGCTATTTTCTTGATGGTAATAAGTCCGTCGTTGATTTCGGGTACTTCCAGTTCGAATAGTCGCTGAAGGAAAACCGGTGAAGTACGCGACAAAATGATTTTGGCATTGTTGTTCGTGTTGTCTACACGAGCTACAACAGCGCGTACCTGTTCACCTTTTCTGTAAAAATCGCTTGGTATCTGTTCATTCTTTGGGAGTAAGAGCTCGTTCTCTTCGTCGTCCATCAACAGTATCTCTTTTTTCCAAATTTGATAAACTTCGGCAGTGATGATAGAGCCTACTTTGTCTATGTATTTGTTATAGATACTGTCTTTTTCCAGTTCCAATATCTTTGATGCCAGTGTCTGGCGTAGGTTCAATATTGCTCTTCGGCCAAAAGAAGCGAAGTTCACTTCGTCTGATACCTCTTCGCCTTCTTCGTATGAAGGATCAATTTTGCGGGCATCAGTTAAACAAATCTCTAAGTTTGGATTTTCTAATTTATCGTCGGCAACGACCTTAAGGTTGCGGCGAATTTCGAAATCGCCCTTATCGGGATTAACGATTACGTCATAGTTCTCATCTGTCCCGAACATCTTTGCTATTACACTGCGGAAGGATTCTTCGAGAACACTCACCAACGTAGCCCTGTCAATATGTTTCAGCTCTTTAAACTCTGAAAAAGTATCGATTAAACTAATCGTTTCTTCTTTCTTGGCCATAGTTATTTAAAACGTATTAAGTATTTTGTATATTTTATTTCATCATAACGGAGCGTGAGATCCGTTTTTACTAATTTAGGTCGTTTAGAACCCTCTGTCTTTTGTTTGGCTTCGACGATTACTGCAAATTTCTCTTCATCGGCATCTTTCAGTAGACCGGTAATCTTCTTTCCTTCTTTTGTTAGAATTTCTACTTCTTTGCCTATATGATTGTAGTATTGCTGTAGTACTTTGAATGGCTGACCGATACCCGCCGAACCGACTTCCAACTCATAATCCTCTTTATCTCTGCTCAGACGCGATTCGATGAAGCGGCTTAGCTCCACACAATCTTCAATCCATACACCATCTTTGTGATCTATTTCAACAATAATTTTATCGTCGGTGCTAATGTCGATCGATACTAAAAAATAATCTTTTCCTTGCAACCACTCGCCAACAATTTGGCAGACAGCTTTTTTTTCTATCATGTATCAATAATTAAAACAAAAAAAGGAGCCTTAATCGCCCCTCCCCAATCATCTTTTCGATGCAAAGTTATAAATAATCTGTTTATCCACAAAATATTATGAAAAATATATTATATTATTAGATGGTTGAATAAAAAAATCCCGTTTTGCTTCTGCAAAACGGGAAAATATGATGTCGTTTTCTGTCGATTTTATTTAGCTTCTTCAATATAAGCTAAGATGTCACCTTTGTTAACACGGTCACCTTGCTTAACGCAAATTTCAACAATTTTGCCATTGAAGTTCGCTTTCATCGAATCACTGGAGCCCCATGGAGTCATCACATAGCAGAATGTATCGTCAGCTGTATAATTCTTTCCTACGGTCGGCTCAGTAGAAGTGGAATCTACATCGATTTCCCATAATATCTGTCCGCGTTGGGTAGCTACGACAGGAGTATATTTAGCTCTTTTGACTTTTAGAATTTCTTCGGCCGAAACGCCTTTTGATAGGGCAGCCATTTTGGCATTAGCCAATTCTTGGTCGAAACGTTTTTTAGCGGAGCCATTTTTATAGTCTCTATATTGTTCGGGATGCATGGCCAGTTCGAAGAGTTCTTCGTTGTCAGGACCGAAATCCCAATTGTTTTTCTTCATCTCTTCGCGGAACTCGTCTAACTTATCGGGATAGAACGATTGGGGATCCGCATCGGTAAATTCACGTTCTTGTTTCTTGGCTAGTTCAATGATCTCGGGGGCCAATTGACCGGGTAATTTGCCACTTTTGCCGAGAATCATTCCCCACATATTATCATCCATCCTAGTGAAACGAGGTTCGTCCATACTTTCGGATAGTAAATTCATGAGAGCTATATTCTTTACGTATTGGCTGAATGGCGTTACTAATGGTGGATAACCCACACGTGGCCAAACATAAGCAACTTCGTTGAAAAGGCGAACCAATAATGCATCTTCGGAGAATGGCTTTAAGTCTTTCTTTTTGCGGTTGTTGTTGATGACATTCATCATGCCTTTTAAGTCGGCCATCATAGAGCCCATCATCCCTCCGGGAAGCCCACATCCCAGAAGCAGTGAACTCATGATTTTATTGCCCGGATTAATGAAATAGCCAAGCCATTCGTCAATAAAAGACTGAGTCATGGTACGTGCTGCCATATAAGCATCCATATTGATATCAGCCACCTTGAATCCGGCGTCTTTCAGCATAGCTTGAACAGAGATGATGTCCGGATGAACCTTTCCCCACGATAAAGGTTCCATTGCCGTATCGATAATATCGGCTCCATTCTTGCAGACTTCAAGCATAGAAGCCATTGAAAGTCCCGGACCGCTATGTCCGTGGTATTGGATAATTACTTTAGGATGACGTTCCTTGATCGCTTTTACTAACTGGCCCAACATTACAGGACGACCGATACCAGCCATGTCCTTTAAGCATATTTCTGGAGCACCTGCTTCGATGAGTTGGTCGGCTATCTTGGTATAGTATTCTACCGTATGAATAGGGGAGAAGGTAATACACAAAGTAGCTTGGGGGATCATTCCGCCATCTAAAGCATATTTGATGGAAGGAATGATGTTGCGGGTTTCGTTCAAACCACAGAATATTCGAGTGATATCGACACCTTGAGCATGTTTTACCTTATACATCAAACGACGAACATCTGCAGGTACAGGATACATACGAAGGGCGTTCAGACCACGGTCGAGCATGTGGGTTTGAATACCTGCATCATGGAACGGTTTAGTGAAAGCACGGACAGAATGGTTAGGGTTCTCTCCATACAACAAATTGACTTGTTCGAAAGCACCACCGTTCGTTTCGACGCGTGCAAAACATCCCATGTCAACAATTAGTGGGGCGATGCGTTCCAGCTGGTCTTTACGTGGTTGGTATTTACCCGATGACTGCCACATATCGCGGTAGACAAGACTAAATTTTATTTCTTTCATATTCCTAAATTAAGCGTTATATGACTAATTCTGCTCAAAGATAGGAAGTTTTTGACAAATTAGTACCTTTTCATCCTGTTTTTTTTGATAAAGTATGGCCTGCTTGTATTAAAATGAAAAAAACGAAATTAATCGGCAAATAAGTTTTAAATTGTAACTAAAAGCGGCGCTAAAATTCCGAATTGTTCGTAATTTGAACACTTTGTTTGATTTATTTCAAATGCTATTTTATTTGGAATATTTCTTCATACTTATCGGACTTGGTATAAGGTCGCCAATCGTGCGTAGATTTTCCATTCGGATTGCCAGTGCGAGCAAAAGTTGTCCAATAGTTCATCATTTTATTGCTTAATTTATAAGCTTCGATTGGGAAAGGACGCCAACAATGTTTGAGTGATCCAAAGACAAACCATAATTCGGATGAATGAAAAGCACCTGCATTGTCGCCGGGTAGTTTGTAGTCAAAATGATAGATATATGCAGGATGTCGTTTTTGCCTTTCAAGTAGTAGGCTCCAATCATCAGCGGCTTTTTTCATGATTTCGGGAGAAATATCGTCGGTAGTATATCCTATTATATATGGTATATTCAATTCATTTCCACTGCGAGCTATGTTGTCGAAATTGTCGGTAATTAATTGCCGGTCAATTGTAGGGCGCAGGACGAGTTGATAACCTTTTTGTTTCCTTATGTAGCTGTTGTATAGTTCAATTAATTTGTCAGCTGGATAGGCTCTCATTTCTTTGAGTGTAGAGATGCCTGCTTCGTTAAAAATCGCTTTTCCCACAGCTTCCGATTCTTTGAGCGACGTTGTTGAGATGATTCCTTGTAGTCCCCCTCCACTTTGGATAATAGCTCGTTGGATATAAGGCTTTGCCATTTTAGAAGAAATGAGTGCTTGAACACTTCCGGCTCCTGCGCTTTGACCGAACACTGTTATATTGTTGGGATTACCGCCGAATGCTACAATATTTTTCTTCACCCATTTGAGTGCGGCAAGTTGATCGTATAGTCCGTAATTGCCGCTGCCCTTGCCATTTTCTGCAGAGAGTAGAGGATGAGCTAGAAAACCTAAGATCCCTAATCGATAATTAATGGTAACTAAAACAATTCCCTTTTTTGCGAGTTTGTTACCATCGAATTCTATTTCGTGTCCGAACCCTCCTAGATATGCTCCACCGTGTATCCATACCATAACGGGCAGGTTCTTTTGCACTTTTGGTGCTGTGGTGTAAACATTTAAATAAAGGCAATCTTCACTTCTTACCGGGTTGCCTGCTTGATAGAATTCTTTGATGTAGTCTACGCCAAAGCCATTATTGGCTCCTATAGGGGCATGGTCGGCTTGTAATGATGCTGCGCCGAATTTGTCGCATTTGCGTATTCCTTTCCATGGCTTGACAGGCTGTGGCTGTTTCCATCGCAAATTGCCGATGGGAGGGGCAGCATATGGAATGCCTTTGTAAATAGCAACGGAAGACTCTGACGGGCTATATACTCCACTGATTCTACCTCCATCTACTTTTAATATTGGGGGATTTGTGATAGGTTGGGCTGACAATGTTAATGTATTGAGAGTGCAAAACAGTGTGGCGGCATAAAGTATTAGTTTGTTCATCTCTTTTAGTTTGTTTTATAAATAACTTGAGTTCTGGATAAGAAAAGTAGTAAAAAAGCTATTGAAATAATAAGCTATCATAATATATTTTTATAAATTTATATTTGAATATCGATAAGATACAATAAATACTTGATTTCTTATCCCAAACTCAAGCATTAAATACAATTATTCAGCAGACCATAAATAAATACGTTATTTCATAAATGGGGATGCATACTCTAAAAAATAAAACACTTTCTACTCATAATAATGAGTCAAAAGTGTCGTATGTTAGTTTTTTCGGTGACGTCCTTAAGTTTTTTTGAAAACGTATGGACCTAAAACTTTTTAGGGGCATACGTCGTTTTAAGAGTTTAAGTACTAACTGAGGCTGAAAAATGTCTCGAAAGGCAAGTGGTGCGTAATGTATTGTGATTTAGCTTCTTATTGCATTAATGGAATATACAAAACTGCAAATAGCTAAACGCTCAATATGTAAAGACATCGATGCCCATCTTATTTTCAATACTTCTTAAGTATTCCGCTCCACACTTTATATCCTGCCGGCGTTAGATGTAAGCCATCTATAGTAAACTCACGGCGCATAATATGGGTACCAGGAATAACAAACGAAGGGAATAGGTTAATGTAAACAAGCCCGCGATCGGCAGCCATCCGGCACAATTGCTTATTAACAGCTACTATCGTTTCCGTTTTCCCTTCCATCGTACGCCAACGATGAAAAGATTCGTTGATAGGCAACAAACTTTCGATATATAGTTTGGTCTGTGGCAATTCAGTACGAATTTTGTCAACCAATATTTTGACCAATGTTACAACACTGTCTGCCGAAAGGCCATGAGATACGTCATTAACCCCCGCCAATAGAAAGATTTTTCGGGGATTTCCAGGTACAATCTGATAAAGTCGATCGTACATTCCCATTGCATCATCACCTATGATGCCACGATTGACATAATGTCCCTTCAATTTGCCGGTAAGTCGCAAATTCCAATTACCACCAAACTCTGTAAGGCTATTGCCCAGCAAGACAATATCTGAATGAGAAATCGGAGGCAAACTATCAAACAACGCCACACGCTGCTTATAATGTAAGCTATGCATAGACTCTTTAGAATTATTTTGCTGTGCCGAACAAGTCGTTGCGGCACAGCAAAATAATAGAATTGCTATTAATATTTGTTTCATTTCCTTGCTTTAGATTTGCCCATATCAGGTATGATAGAAGCAGCAACGGCATTGGCCACCAATGAACGAAGTTGTATACAATCGCCAGCATCATTGGGATGTACTCGATTGGTAAGCAATATCACAGCCACATCATTATCTGGGTCAATAACAATGGATGTACCCGTATAACCGGTATGTCCATAAGTATTGGGGCCAAGCAAATCTCCATTATTCGAAGCATAAGGAGAGAAAATATCCCAGCCCAATGTACGCCCCAAAGAAGCTACGCAACGAGGAACTGTACGCATAGCCTTCACACCAAGAGGACTAAGAATGCGATGACCGTTCCATTCTCCACCATTCTGCAATGCAGCTACCAAGACAGCAATATCATCTGCCGAAGAAAATACTCCTGCATTACCCGATATTCCACCATTCATTATACGGGCTAAAGGATCGTGCACCACACCTTGAAGTACAGAGCCGTCGGGTTGCTTCTCTGTTGGCGCACAAAGTTCACAAAGTTTACTGTTGGGATTATAATCCGTATGCGTCATACCAAGTACATCAAAGATATTCTTCTTTGCAAAATCACGTAAATTCTGTCCGGATATCGTTTCGATGATACGTTGTAGCGTAATATAATTCAGGCAACTATATTGGAAGTCCGTTTCGGGTTTGAAATCGCGCTTACAATGCGAAATATAATCAATAACGCCATCGCGATTGGGTGAACCGTACTTTCGCTTTAAAGAATCGACAGGGGCATAAGGGGGAAGTCCCGAAGAATGAGTCATAATATCGACGATGCGTATAGGTATCGTTTCACCCTTCGCATCTTTCCAATCCTGAAAACCGGGAATATAATGATTAACTCTATCTAGCAGCCTTAATTGTCCTCTTTCTATAAGAATCATAGCCGAGATTGCTGTAGACATGGACTTACTGCATGAAGCCATATCAAACACAGTATTAGTAGTCATGGGCAATTGTTTGGGATAGATTTCTTTGTTGCCATAAGCTTTGAGCCAGGCCATCTTCCCATGGCGAACAACAGCTAATACAGCACCCGGAATATCCTTGTGTTGGATAGCTTTCAGAATAGCGGCATCAGCATTAGCGAGCCGAGAGGCATCGAGACCTACCGAAGCAGGAGACACACGCTGCAATGGTTGCGCTCCAATAAAAAGCGACACAAGCAGTAGCTGCAATAATAGACTTAATTTCTTCATTTTCTTTCTTGGGTTTATTCTTTTGCGTTTCCGCGATAATTATCAATAGCATTCTTTACAGACCCATGCATCATAAGCAAAGTACGTGCTTTACCATAATCGACTCCCAACTCGTCAACAATCATCCGAGTACCACGATCGACTAGCTTTTTGTTAGTAAGCTGCATATTAATCATCTTATTACCCTTTACCCTACCAAGCCTAATCATCACGCTGGTAGTTATCATATTCAATATCATTTTTTGTCCAGTTCCCGATTTCATTCTCGAACTACCGGTAACAAATTCGGGTCCTACAATCATCTCAATGGGAATATCGGATTCAGCAGCCATGGGACTATCGGGATTGCTTGTGATACATGCCGTAAGAATTCCATGTTCGCGAGCAATATGAAGTGCTCCAACGACATAAGGAGTGGTACCCGAAGCAGCAATTCCTACAACTATATCTTTTGTATCAATATGATGTTCCAGCAATTCTTGCCAACCTTTTTCCAAGTCATCTTCGGCATTTTCTACAGGATTACGCAATGCTGTGTCACCACCAGCAATAAGCCCGATGACCAACGTCGGAGGCATTCCAAAAGTCGGTGGTATCTCGGAAGCATCGAGCACACCAAGGCGACCACTAGTGCCTGCACCCAGGTAAAAAATGCGTCCTCCCCTTTTCATGCGAGGCACTATCTGTGTCACTAATTTCTCTATTTGCGGAATCGCCTTTTTTACCGCCAAAGCAACCTTTTGATCTTCGGTATTAATGTCTTCCAACAATTCTTTCACCGATTTTTTCTCCAAATCGTTATAAAGCGAAGGCTGTTCGGATATCTTAACAAATGCCATAAGTTATTTAAATCTTTATTTTTGTTCTGTATGATATTTTATCAAACCATCCATAGGACTTCTTTCTACCTCTCCCAATTTCAATCCCATTGCTTTGCAAGCTTCATCTAATTGCTCACGAAAGAAATAGGCGATAGAACCTATAAAATTAATGGGATAACAGTCATATCCTTCATACTGCATTACATTACGTTTCAAGAACGATTTAAAATTATCGACAAGCATAGCCCGAATAGCAGGATCTGCGATATTCTCTTCGTAGAAGATAGACAAACTTGCCAAAAATCGATTAGGAAAAGGTTTACAATACACTCTGTTGATAATTTCGGCCCGAGTCATCGGGAACTTGATAAAGAACTTCTTCTGCAATTCAATAGACAATTGATTCTTGAGAATATCACCAATCAATATCTTACCCAATACAGCACCACTTCCTTCATCTCCTAAAATAAATCCAAGCGGTGATACATTTTCTACTATATTTTGTCCATCATAAAGACAAGAATTGGAACCCGTACCTATTATACAGGCAATACCGGCTTTATGCCCGCACAGTCCACGTGCAGCAGCCAGCATATCGCTATTTACTTCGAAGCTCTGTTTGACTCTAATAAACTGGCCAATTGCCTCTTTTACAATCGCTATTTTATCTGGAAAAGCACACCCAGCGCCATAAAAGTAAAGTTCATCAACCTCACTTAAAGGCAACTGAGGTATCAACGCTTCTTTAATTTCATTGCGTATTTCCTCTTGCGACTGAAAAAAAGGATTCGTTCCCTTTGTTGATATTTTCTGTATCAACTTACCATTCTCTAATACACTCCAATCTGTTTTTGTAGAGCCACTGTCTGCTAGTAATATCATATTTTAATATATATTTTCTTTTTGTACAAAATATGACCAATCCCCCAGTTGATACCAACAAAGATCAAGGCATAAATGAGCGAGGCAAATTTACCTCCTACGATCGGCATAAACACATTATAGTAAAGTACACTTTGTATTGTCTGATTCTCACCCGAAAAGAAATGAAACATTCCCATCGGTAGAATAAGTATATCTGCTAAAACATACAGGAATAATGGATTGACACCGAAAGATTCAAAGAACCGAGTAGCACCGTTGACACAACCTTTTTTATCAATGCACCATATCAGTATAGCGAGCAGACTGGAAGCCAATCCACAAGTTGTCAAAGCAAAAGTAGGTGTCCATAGCTTTTTGCTTAGTGGGCAGCCGTAACTTAAAAGAAAACCCGAGAAGGTAAGTAATACACCAATAATAAAGAGACGTTCGATCTTATCGTTAATATCCTTTACTTGCATCATGATTTTGCCTACACAAAAGCCTATAAGTACATGTCCCAGTGCTGGTATAGTACTTAAAATGCCTTCAGGATCGATAACCTCCCATTTATAAAGATGTTTTTCTCCTAAAACAGCTGCATCGAAGCGATAAAGGATATTGGTATGATCACAAGCAAATCCGTTGCCGGTAATAAGAATAATGAAGTAGACTATAAAAAGCACTGCTATAAGCCAAGGGATATACTTGTGTTTCATTGTTAGAGCAATAATGGCAGAGAGTCCATAACAAATAGCCAAGCGAGGCATAACACCCAGAATACGCAAATGATCGAACGTATTGCATGAAACGCCAAAACGTTCGATAAAGGACATCCCCGCATGTTCCGGTGCCATCCAACTGGCCGTAAACATAAATATCCACGAAATGGCTAATCCAATAAGCCATATTAGCGCAGTTCGTTTCAATATTTTAAGACCTGCCTTCTGGCTAAACTCAAAATGATATTTGCTTAACGACAAGTAAGTAGTAATACCCATCATAAACATAAAGAAAGGAAAAACTAAATCCGTAGGGGTCATTCCTATCCATTTGGCATGCTCTAATGGAGCAAAAGTATTATCACCACCGGGATTATTCACTAAAATCATTCCGGCAATTGTGATGCCTCGCATCACATCCAAGGCAAGAAGCCTCTTTTTCGGGGTAGCAGATATTTCCATTGTCAATATATTATTTAATTATTATCATTTTTTTAGGCCTAGCACATTCATTGACTAGATAAACAATAGAAATATACGGAATGCCCGAATTTGTCGTCAAACCGATTTCACATGTTCTACTATTGCTATAGCCTGTCACTATTTTTTCTTTTTCTATTTGAGGACGCAATTTACGCAACGCATAAGCATTGACCTCGGGCTGAGTAAATCCTTTGTCGCCTGCAAAGCCGCAGCACCCCACCCCGTCGGGAATCAATACATGCGAAGAACAGCGTTTGGCCAAATCTATCAACATATCTCCAACGCCCATTAAACGAGTAGAACAGGTAATATGTACCGCAACAGGGCGATCTATCTGCGTAAATATCAATTTGTCCAGCAAATAGGTATAAATAAACTCTACAGGTTCGTAAAGCTTCATCTTAGTAATTTTCTTTTTCATCCGATGCAAGCAAGGACTTTGATCGCAGAGGATGGGATATTTCCCTTCATCTGAAGCAGCCCATAATGATGCTTCTAAATCAGCCGTTTTGCGGTCTGCAACATCAGGCATTCCTTTGCTCTCCCATATTGTTCCACAACAAAGACTATCCATTTCTTTAGGGAATATAACTTTATAACCCGCTTTCTGAAGTAAAGCGACCATTTCTTCGGCTAAAGGACGACGAACGGGAGACTTGCCAGTCAATCCCATTGTCTGATTGATACAACTAGGGAAATAAACGACTTTCAAAGGTTCAACCTTTTGCTGTATCTTAGGCATCTTATATCCTTTTGGGATAGAAGGAGTCCAAAGAGGAAGCCCAAAAGTATTGTGAAATTCTTTCCCAAACCAGGTCATGCCATTTGTTCCAATCAAACGATGCGCACCATCGGCACAATTTAAACCGACACGCATAAACGATTTCACATTTGAGAAATGATTTGCAACATACTTTCCAAGATGATACCCTACACTAGACGAAGGCAATAGAGCTCGACGTACTTCATGGGTCAAATCCCCGACGTTAATGCCCATCGGGCAAGACATTGAGCAAAGTCCATCGCCGGCACAAGTTTGATTGCCCAGATAACGATATTGATCAGTGAGTGTTTTAAGACGTTTAGGATCTTCTCCGGTCTGCTTCAACCGCGATAATTCACGTTGCAAAACAATTCGGGTACGCGAAGAAAGAGAAAAGCCACACGTGAGACAATTTACTTCACAGAAGCCACACTCAATACATTTATTAAGTTTATCATATATCTGCTCCGACTCTTCATCAAGTTCTCCTTCGGGCCTCATCACCGGTAATGGTTTAAAATGCTTTAGGTGACATTTTGGATCGTCATTAAATATAACACCAGGATTAATTAACCCTTCAGGATCGAAAAGATGCTTGATACGCTGCATAAGAGAGTATGCTTTTTCGCCCCACTCGTACTTAACAAAAGGAGCCATATTGCGGCCAGTACCATGTTCGGCCTTCAAAGAACCATCATACTTTTCGACCACCATTTTTACGACATCCTCAATGAGGGCTTCATAGCGTTTCACTTCACTATCGATGTCGAATGATTGATTGATAATAAAATGGAAATTACCTTCTAGAGCATGACCATAAATACAAGAATCGTCATATCCATGCTTATCTAGTAAATCAGATAGTTGGGCTGTAGCATCAGGCAAATCGGCAATATGAAATGCAATATCTTCTATTAAGCAAGTAGTGCCCTTCTTTCTCATACCACCCACAGCGGGGAATACTCCCGAACGAATAGCCCAATATTTAGAATACTCTTCAGGATCGTTCGTAAAATGGAAAGGTTTAAAAGTTGGATAAGATTCAAGCGCCTTTTCAATAGCCGAGATATTAGCCTCTAATTCCATTTCAGAAAGTGCCTCCGTTTCAGTAAGAATTGCAGTCAGACCTTCGCCTGTCGTATCATTGACAGATGCTAGAGATCTCTTATCCAGCAATTCAGCAGCAGACACTTTCAATTTTTTCATTGCAACTACAGCTGCAGCTGCTTCTCTGATATCATTGAAGTAAATAAGTGCACTTGCCCGATAAGGGTATATCGGAGCCGTTTTCATTGTCACTTCGCTCAAGAAAGCCAATGTCCCCTCAGAGCCAACCAATAAATGAGCAATAATATCGAAAGGATCCGAGTAGGCAATAAAAGGACGTATATTGAGCCCTGTAACGTTCTTGATAGAATATTTATATCTAATACGATCTGCAAATTCTTTGTCTGCAAGAACTTCATCGCGCATCTGCTCTATTTCTTTGATAAACTCAGGATGAGAAGAGATAAAAGCTTTGCGACTTATTTCACTCCCTGTATCAAGCACTGTCCCATCGGCCAAAACCATACGTGCTGACATCATCTCCTTATCACTGTTGGCATGGGTACCACAACTCATACCAGAAGCATTGTTCATCA
>JAAYUD010000026.1 GCA_012517855.1 Bacteroidales bacterium | reverse complement strand
CTCCCTTATGAAACTTGCGACTCACGCCCGTGAGTCGCAAGCCACGTCCTTATGTCATCGGGACAAGGTATGGAAGTCCTTGTGGTGACTTCCGTATCTTGCCATAATTACTTCTGTATATCGCTGCCATAACACGAGAAAGATATGGCAAGAATCTCTGAATTTATCGTGTTTCTTTCAAAAGAAAATCTTTAAAGTCTGCAAATTCTGAAGAAAGTGGAATAGATTGCTTGGTGCCTGCCATAAACGATTGTAAGCGTGTCGGTATTTTTATTTTTTCACCTATAATCGTTTCGATTGTTTGCAAAAACTTAGCGGGGTGAGCTGTCTCTATGAAAAAACCTGTTTCGTTTGGCCTTAATCCTTCGCAAAGAGCACGATAAGCACAAGCTCCATGAGGGTCGAGCAGATACTGGTATTGTTGCCATGTGTTGTGTACCGTTTCGCAAATTTCATCGTCGGTATAAGTGGCTCCAGAAATATCGTTGACGATTTTGCTATGAGAATGCTGGTATAAATCGATTATTCGAGCAAAATTACTGGGATCTCCTACATCCATTGCGTTTGCCACTGTTGTGATAGAAGGACGCGGTTTATATTCACCGGTCTTTAGATATTGATAAAATATATCATTGCGGTTGTTGGCTGCGATGAATCTTGAGATAGGAAGTCCCATCCCTTTGCCAAAGAGTGCAGCAGTGATATTGCCGAAGTTGCCGCTAGGTACGCATACAACGATATGATCATCGGCTTTCCCAGCTTTTTTGAGTTGGGCGTAGCCATAAAAGTAGTAGAACGCTTGGGGCAGAAAACGGGCCACGTTAATGGAATTGGCGGATGTTAAGGTGAGTCTTTCATTAAGCTCTTTGTCCATGAAGGCTCCTTTGACGAGCGCTTGACAATTGTCGAAATTACCGTCTATTTCGAGTGCCGTAATATTTTGCCCCAGGGTGGTGAACTGTTTCTCTTGTATTTCGCTCACTTTTCCTTTTGGATAAAGCACATAAACGTGTATCCCTTCTACGCCGAGAAAGCCATTGGCTACGGCGCTACCTGTGTCGCCCGAAGTAGCTACCAGTACGTTGACTTGTTTTTTCCCTTCTTTTCTGATGAAGTATGAGAGTAGGCGAGCCATAAAACGTGCTCCTACATCTTTGAAAGCCAATGTCGGCCCATGAAATAATTCGAGTGAATAAATGTGATCACTTACCGGAACCAGTGGCGTGTCGAAAGAGAGGGTATCGTAAACGATCTCTTTTAATATCTCTGCCGGGACGTCTTCTCCGAAGAAAGCATCAGCTACTCGATAAGAGATCTCTTGAAATGAAAGTTTGTCTATCTCTTCGAAAAAAGAAGAGGGCAACTGTTCGATTTGTTCTGGCATATACAGTCCACGGTCTGATGCCAATCCTTTTACTACTGCTTCTTCGAGCGAAGCAGATGGCGCCTTTTGATTTGTGCTGTAATATTTCATCGTTCTTTCATGAATTCATTGATAAATTGATTTTCTTTCATTAGTCCATATATACCGTTACAGGCATCTACTTCGTTGAAATACTTAACCTCATCGGGTTTGATTCCTCTATACCATATTAAAAAGGGGATGGGATCGGCCGTATGAGTCCGAAGTTCGCATGGCGTAGGGTGGTCGGGCAGTACGGCAATAGCTACTTTCTCGTTCCAATCTTTGACGGCCTCATAAATCGGACCGACAATGCGCTTGTCTAAATTTTCTATGGTTTGAAGCTTGAGAGGAATGTCGCCTTCGTGACCGGCCTCGTCGCTTGCCTCTATATGTAGGTATACAAAGTCTTCATCTTTCAATGCTTCTATAGCCGCAGCGGCTTTGCCTTCGTAGTTGGTGTTGTATAATCCAGTGGCACCTACTACATGAATCCTTTTTAGTCCGGCATAATAGCCTATGCCGTTTATCAAGTCAACGGCCGAGATTACACTCCCTTTTTTAACATTAGGAAAAACTTCGTTGAAGGGTTCCATCTGCGGACGATATCCCGGTGACCAGGGCCATATACTATTGGCCGGGTCTTTACCTTCTGCGATACGTTTCAGGTTGAGTGGATGAGTCTTGAGGAGCTCTTGCGATTTGAGTATAAGTTCATTGAGTATGTCTGCGGTGGGCTTAGCCTCGGTTGTGAGAGGTTTTACCATTAAGGGGCGGAAGGGCTTGAGAGGTACGTCGTGAGGAGGTGTACAGTCAAGATGTTTATCTCCCCCTTTAATAACCAACAGATGGCGATATTGTACGCCGGTATAGAAATGGATTCGCTCATTACCTAACTTCTCTTGCAGGTATTTCACTAGAATATCGGCTTCTTCGGTTGTAATATGACCTGCAGAGTGGTTTTTGATAACGTCTTTTTCGATACAAATAATATTGCAACGCATCGCCATATCGCCGGGCTCTAGTTGTACGCCTATGTTGGCTGCTTCGAGCGGTCCACGACCTTCGTAAACTTTAGGTAGGTTGTAACCTAAGATGGAGAGATTGGCAACTTCGCTCCCAGGGTGGAAGCCATCTGCGACAGTCTTTAAACGACCATTGCATCCCATTTCTGCTAATTTGTCCATATAGGGAGTGTGGGCATATTGCAATAACGTCTTGTTCTCTAACGATTCTACTGGCCAGTCGGCCATACCGTCTCCTAATATAATAATGTGTTTCATAATCTAAACATTTGCGATACCCATTATGTCGGCAAAAACACCTGCGGCAGTTACGCTTGCACCAGCACCATAACCTTGAATCATCATCGGATATTCATGATATCTCTGTGTCGTCAGTAGGATGATGTTATTGCTTCCTTCGAGTGCATAGAATGGCGAGTCGGCATTTACTTCTTGTAATCCAACAGAAGCCTTACCATTCTCGAAAGTCGCGATGAAGCGCCAATGCTTTTGTTGAGCTTCAAGAATCTGGCGGCGGGCTTCAAAGTCGGCATCAAGCAAAGGGATCTTTTCCCAAAACTCTTCGAGCGTGCCTTTGAAATAACTTTCGGGGATGAAAAGATGCTTTTCGATGTCATCGAATTCCAAGCGGTAGCCGGCTTCGCGAGAGAGAATGAGCAATTTGCGAATCACATCCTTCCCACTCAAGTCTATGCGAGGGTCAGGTTCGGAATAATGTTCACATTGTGCCATTTTTATTGTTTCGCTAAAAGGAATTTCTGCACTGATTCTGTTGAATATATAATTCAGTGTGCCAGATAATACTGCTTCGATCTTCAATATTTTGTCACCACTGTGTATTAGGTCATTGATGGTGTTGATGATAGGTAGACCGGCACCTACATTTGTTTCGAATAGGAACTTTACACCACGTCGCCGTGCCGTTTGTTTGAGTGCGACATAGTTGTCGTAAGCCGAAGAGGCTGCTATTTTGTTGGCAGCAACGACCGAAATATTGTGTTCCAGAAAGTCTTCATACAATCCCGCTACTGCAGGGCTGGCAGTGCAATCTACGAATACGGAATTGAAAATGTTCATGCCAATAACCTCGTCTCTGATTATTTGGGGAGAACTTTCGATTCCCTTCTCTTTCATTTCTTCTTCGTAGTTACTGAGGTCTATTCCACTGCGTGTAAATAGAGCATAGTGCGAATCGGTTATGCCTACAACATTGAGGCGTAACCCGTTTTCAGTCATCAACTTTTTCTGTTGTTGGCTTATTTGTTTAATGAGGCTACCGCCTACGGTGCCATGTCCACAGATGAAAAGATTGAGCACTTGGTACTCTGAGAGGAAAAAAGAATCGTGGATGACATTAAGTGATTTGCGCAACTGCTTTGCATCAACTACGAATGAAATGTTTGTTTCGGAAGCACCTTGTGCACAGGCTATCACGTTGATACCGTCGCGTCCCAGTGTGCCGAAAAGCTTTCCGGCAATGCCAGGGGTATGTTTCATGTGTTCTCCTACGATAGCTACCGTTGCTAAATTCTTTTCTGCTTGGATGGGAGATATTTCTCCTATTTCGATTTCTTTTGAAAACTCTTGGTTTAGTACTTCACAGGCAATGTCCGCATCGGCATTTCGTACGCCGATAGATGTGCTGTTTTCCGAAGAAGCCTGTGATACCAGGAATACGCTGATACCACTTCTTGCCAATTCTCTGAAAATACGATGATTGACACCGATTACACCAACCATGCCAAGTCCTTGAACAGTGATGAGCGCTGTGTCGTTGATAGAAGAAATGCCTTTGATGGCTTTTCCTTCGGAGATACTTACTTCCTGTTTGATAATCGTTCCTGCAGCTTCCGGATTAAAAGTGTTCTTTACCAATATTGGAATGTTCTTGTGGCATACGGGGTAGATGGTAGGAGGGTAAACAACTTTTGCTCCGAAATTACATAACTCTGTTGCTTCTACATAAGTCAATTCTTTGATGGTATAAGCTGAAGAGATGACACGTGGATCGGCTGTCATAAAGCCATCTACGTCAGTCCAAATTTCTAATTGCTCGGCATTTAGCTCTGCTGCAATAATTGCAGCTGTATAGTCGGAACCTCCACGGCCGAGGTTAGTAATGTCTCCGGTATTTTTATCGGTAGAAATAAATCCGGGGACAACAGCCACTTGAGGAAGAGTCTGAAAAGTTTTACTAATTAGCTCGTTTGTCAATTCTTTATCAAGAAAGTGTTTGGAATGTTTGTATTCCGTCTTAATAAACTCTCTGGAATCGTAATGTTTGGCATCTTTTATTAATGTAGCTACGATGAGCGAAGAGATCCGTTCGCCATAACTAACTATTGTATTTGATGTCTTATTGGATAGATCTTTTATCAGGTATATGCCATGAAATATACCATTTAGTTCGTTGAGTAAAACTTCTACTTGGCGGCTCAGTGTATTGCGTTCAACTCCAACCGGAATAACTTGTGCGATCATTTCCCTGTGGCGAGCAATGATTTCGTCAAATAATTCTTGGAAAGCCGGGTCGCCTTGGGCTGCCATTTTTGACGTTTGAATTAATTTATCGGTAATGCCGCCAAGTGCCGAAACAACAACTATTATAGGTTTTTGAGCGGACTCAACTATCTTTTTTACATTTAAGATGCTTTTTGCGGAACCAACAGAAGTTCCTCCGAATTTCATTACTATCATAACGAATCTTATTTATCGAACTCCTCTTACTGATTTGATTACAGCTTTAAAAAGAGTAACATGTTGAATGTGGATTAAACAAAAATAAAAAGAATTTAGAAGAATTGATTTTGCTTGCCCTTGCAAGCGTGGATCACGCAGATACACAAAAACTATCCTTAACCCCTAAGGGTCATACCCATTGTCATCATAGCAGTGACCGTATGTGGATAGTACATTGATAACATTCTGTTTTATTTTTAATTTGATGCGACAAAGGTAAGAATTATTTTATTTATTCTATCATTCTAACAGCATTTTTTGATTTATTTTATCATTAAGTATTATTTTTCAAATAACTTAAAGAATTACATATCAAAATGATATGAATCATATTAATTTTATTATCTTTGCGGTGTTATACAATAACAAAATGGTACATGAATAATAAAAACACGTCTATACTCTTAATCTATACTGGCGGCACAATCGGCATGATAGAAAATGTGCAAACGGGCGCACTCGAAAATTTTAATTTTGAACAGTTACAAAAGCACGTTCCCGAATTAAAATCGTTGGGCTTCCCGATTGAATCTGTTCAGTTTGAACCACCGATTGATTCTTCGGATATTAATCCTGATGCTTGGCGAAAGATTGTTCGTATTATTGAAGAAAATTACGAACGCTTTAGTGGTTTTGTTATTCTACATGGAACTGATACAATGGCTTATACAGCTTCTGCCCTCAGTTTTATGCTTGAAGGGCTTAGAAAACCCGTTGTGTTGACAGGATCTCAACTTCCTATCGGTAAAGTGCGCACCGATGGTAAAGAAAATCTCATGACGAGTATCGAAATAGCCTCGGCTCAAGACGAAAATGGTAATCCGATGATTCCCGAAGTGTGCGTATTTTTTGAGAGTCATCTGATGAGGGGTAATCGTACGACAAAAATCAATGCCGAAAATTTCAATGCTTTTCGTTCATACAATTATCCGTTCCTGGCAGAAGCCGGCATTCATATCAGATATTCTCCCCATTATTGTCATCGGGCAGTAGTTACTCATTTAGTTCCTCATTATTATTTGGATACCAATGTGTTGATTCTTAAATTATTTCCCGGTATTCAGAAATATGTAGTTGATACAATATTCGATATACCAGGTTTGAAGGGATTGATCCTTGAAACATTTGGATCGGGTAATGCTCCTCATGAATCATGGTTGGTAGATGCTATTTGTAGAGCAAGCAAAAGAGGGGTTGTCGTTGTCAATGTGACTCAATGTCTTGGGGGTTGTGTGGATATGTCGAAATATGAAACCGGTTTTCAACTCATTCAGTCAGGCTGTGTCAGCGGCTACGATTCGACAACAGAATCGGCTCTTACCAAATTGATGTTTTTGCTCGGGCACGGTTATTCTCCGGAAGAAGTGCGAGAAAAAATGATGCATTCTATTGTTGGCGAAATAACAAGAGAGTAAATATAACTTATCTCTGCGTTGTTGATATTAAATAAATCTTGTGATATTTTTGTTATTGCTTTCTGCTTGCATTATCTTTGTTGTCTATAATTAGTAAATGATGGCGAAAGAAAAAACGGTTTATGTCTGTAATAATTGTGGACAAGAATCGCCTAGGTGGGTAGGCAAATGTCCTTCGTGTGGCGAGTGGAATACCTATGTAGAGCAGGTGGTTCGTAAAGAATCGGGACCTCAACGGGTAGCAACCGGGATGGACCCCGTCAAATCCAAACCGATAGCCCTCGATGCGATAGAAACAAAAGACGATCCTCGTATTGATATGCATGACGAGGAATTGAACCGTGTATTGGGCGGTGGACTTGTACCTGGTTCATTGGTGCTGATAGGTGGTGAACCGGGTATCGGTAAGTCGACCTTGGTGTTGCAGACCGTTATGAAGATGTCCGAAAAACGTGTTCTTTATGTGTCGGGCGAAGAAAGTGCCAATCAGTTGAAACTTCGTGCCAATCGTCTTGTCGGTGGTGGAAGTGGTTGTTTGATTCTTTGTGAAACGTCACTTGAAGAGATTTATACTCATATTAAAAATACAAAACCTGAAATTGTTATTATCGATTCTATCCAAACCATTTCGACTGAAATAATCGATTCGTCTCCGGGTAGTCTGTCTCAAGTCAGAGAATGTGCTGTGTCGATATTGAAGTTTGCTAAAGAAACGCATACGGCAGTTATTTTGATAGGACATATTAATAAGGAGGGAACTATTGCAGGACCTAAAGTATTGGAACATATTGTCGATACCGTCTTGCAGTTTGAAGGCGATCAGCATTATATGTATCGTATTTTGCGTAGTATAAAGAATCGTTTTGGAAGTACGTCCGAGCTAGGTATTTATGAAATGCGGCAGAGTGGGTTGCGGGAAGTGAACAATCCGTCGGAATTACTGCTTTCGGAAGGACATGAAGAGATGAGTGGTGTAGCTATTGCTTCGGCGGTAGATGGTATTCGTCCTTTTTTAATTGAAACTCAGGCGTTGGTCAGCTCGGCTGTTTATGGTTATCCGCAACATTTGGCTACCGGATTTGATTTGCGACGGATGAATATGCTACTTGCCGTACTCGAAAAAAGAGTAGGTTTCAAGCTTGCTCAAAAAGATGTATTTCTCAATATTGCAGGTGGACTGAGGGTGAACGATCCTGCAATAGACCTCTCTGTTGTAAGTGCCATACTCTCTTCTAATATGGATGCGGCTATCGAACGTCAAGTTTGCATGGCGGGTGAAGTGGGACTGTCTGGCGAAATCCGTCCTGTGAATCGAATCGAACAGCGCATTGGCGAAGCCGAGAAATTAGGATTTAAGCATTTTGTGTTGCCACACAATAATATGCAAAATATCAATAGCGATAGATATAAAATAGAATTGGTCCCAGTCAAGAAAGTGGAGGAAGCTTTTCGTTTTCTATTTGGATAAGATACAAATTTATGATTCAAGAATATCAACTGAGAATATTACCCGAAATCGCCGCAGATAGCGATAAGCTCAAACAATACCTTTCGAAAGAAAAAGGTTTGTCTATCTCTCAAATTATGGCAACTCGGGTATTGAAGCGCAGCATAGATGCTCGCCAGCGTACTATTTTTGTCAACTTGAAAGTCCGTGTTTACCTTAATGAACAGCCATCGGATGATGAATATGAGAAAACCATATATAATAATGTGGAGGGCAAACCACAGGTGATTGTTGTGGGAGCCGGCCCCGGTGGATTGTTTGCTGCTTTACGGCTCATAGAGTTAGGCCTGCGTCCCATTGTAGTGGAACGTGGTAAAGATGTACACGAACGAAGAAAAGATATTGCCTTGATAAGTACTAGACAGACTGTCGATTCTGAATCGAATTACTCATTTGGAGAAGGGGGTGCAGGAGCTTATTCGGATGGTAAACTTTATACTCGAAGTAAGAAACGTGGCAATGTTGATAAAATATTGAATGTGTTTTGTCAGCATGGTGCTTCTACTGCTATATTGGCTGATGCTCATCCCCATATAGGTACAGATAAGTTGCCCCGGGTCATCGAAAATATGCGTAATACTATTGTTGCCTGTGGTGGTGAAGTGCATTTTCAAACCAAAATGAGCGGGTTGATAATAAAGGAGGAAAAGGTTGTCGGTATTGAAACTGTCGAAGGCGGCGTCTGGATGGGACCTGTTATACTTGCTACCGGTCATTCGGCCCGAGATGTGTATCGTTGGTTTTCGAGAAATCATATTGCTATGGAAGCCAAAGGTCTTGCTATTGGTGTACGGTTGGAACATCCTTCAGCTCTCATTGATCAGATTCAATATCATAATAAAGAAGGACGCGGGGCTTATTTGCCCGCTGCCGAATATAGTTTCGTGACTCAAGTTGCCGGACGTGGCGTGTATAGCTTTTGCATGTGTCCCGGCGGTTTCGTAGTCCCAGCTGCGAGTGGCCCCGAGCAAGTGGTTGTAAATGGAATGTCCCCTTCTACAAGAGGATCGCGTTGGAGCAATTCCGGTATGGTTGTCGAGATTCATCCCGATGATATTCCATCTATGAATATTGCTGCTGAGCAAGATGCCGATACGGCTCCCGAGTTGGCCGTGATGCAATTTCAGGAGCAATTGGAACGTATTTGTTGGCAGCAGGGTGGTATGAAGCAAATTGCTCCGGCACAACGAATGTATGATTTCGTCAAGAAGAAATTGAGTTATGAATTACCCGATTCTTCGTATAGTGCGGGACTTGTCTCTTCTCCATTGCATTTTTGGTTACCGGAGTTTATATCCTCACGTCTTGGTGAAGGCTTTAAAATATTTGGTCGGAGTAGTTATGGCTTTCTGACGAACGAGGCTGTGATGATAGGAGTCGAAACTCGTACTTCATCGCCTGTGCGGATTCTGAGAAATCCTGAAACGATGCAACATGTCACTCTTCAGGGGCTCTTCCCTTGCGGCGAAGGTGCCGGTTATGCCGGTGGTATCGTTTCGGCTGCTATTGATGGTGAAAAGTGTGCAGAGTCTGCTGTAGCGTATATCAGTAAACTATAAATAATGAACAACTCTATAAACCTCGAAATAGCAATAGTAGATTCCAATATGTTGTCGTGTATCGGATTGCGTCAACTCATCACTGATATTATGCCAAAAGTATCTGTGCGGATATTCAATACTTTTGCTCATTTTACAGATGATACACCGGATATGTTTATTCATTATTTTGTATCGTTGCAGGTTTATATGGATCATTCTTCCTTCTTTCAGTGTAGACTCCATAAAACGATAGTCTTGATTGGTGAAGACAATTTTATCCAGTTAAAAGATGTCCGTATGCTCAATATTCATCAACCCGAAAAAGAACTTGTCAAGCATCTATTGACGTTAGAGCAGACGGGACATCACAAACATCCGGATGATGCTCGCATTCCGCATTGGGACAAACGGCAGCACGATCTTACTCCACGCGAAGTTGAGGTCTTGGTAATGATAGTAAGGGGCTTCCTCAATAAGGAGATTGCCGAAAGGTTGCATATAGGGTTGTCAACTGTTATTACTCATCGCAAGAATATTATCGATAAACTTGGTACAAAATCAGTTTCGCGCCTTGCCATTTATGCTGTGATGAACGGTTATATAGAAGCCGACAAAATATAACTTTAAAAATTCAGATATTCTTTTGAGGTATTCTTCTATCCATTTTTGAATGGATGAAAGGATAGTGATATTGTTCTTATGAAGCTAATAAGAATAATAAAGCTTGTTGTATTCCGAAATATTTCAGTATTTTTGTGGAAACAATCAGATAGAGTTATGACAAAATTTGAAATGGAAGAAAAGATAGTCGCCATGCTCAAAACCGTTTACGATCCGGAAATTCCGGTAAATCTTTACGACTTGGGATTGATTTATAAAATTGATGTGAGCGACAAGTTTGAAGTCAATATTGAGATGACACTTACTGCACCCAATTGCCCTGCTGCGGACTTCATTGTTGAAGATGTACGCCAAAGGATCGAATCCATAGACGGGGTGACTGCAACCAATATTAATTTGGTCTTTGAGCCGATTTGGGATCAGAACATGATGTCCGATGAAGCTAAGTTAGAATTAGGCTTTATGTAATATGCTTTCGGGGTTATTCCGTGGTATATTCGTATGTACAATTAAAACGTAAGAGTAATGAAAAAAGTTTATTTTCTCTCGGATGCTCATCTCGGTTCGAGAGGCATTCAGCACGGAAGAACTCAAGAACGGCGTTTAGTAAGTTTTTTGGATAGTATTAAAGATAAGGCAAGTGCCCTTTATCTATTGGGGGATATATTCGATTTTTGGTATGAGTTTAAAACGGTAGTTCCAAAAGGCTATACCCGCTTTCTGGGAAAGATTTCCGAATTGACCGATAGTGGGGTCGAAGTGCATTTCTTTATCGGCAATCACGATATTTGGTGTGGCGATTATTTGGAAAAGGAATGTGGTATGATTATTCATCGTGAGCCGCTGACCTGTGAGATATTCGGTAAAATATTTTTTATGGCACATGGCGATGGGTTGGGTGATAATGACCGTAAGTTCAAGCTGCTTCGTGCGATGTTTCATAGTAAGTTCTTACAATTCCTTTTTTCGAATGTACATCCCCGCTGGAGTATCGATTTGGGACTGACATGGGCCAAGCATAGCCGATTGAAGAGGGTAGGATGTCAAGAGCCTTCTTATATGGGTGAGGATAAAGAATACTTGGTGCTATATGCTAAAGATTATTTGCGGACTCATCCAGAGGTGAATTTCTTTATCTTTGGACATCGGCATATTGAACTCGACTTGATGTTGAACCGCAGTGCGAGAATTCTAATTATAGGGGATTGGATAACGCAATTTACTTATGTTGAATTCGATGGGGAGCAATTAACCCTGAATAATTATATAGAAGGCGAAACTCAAATATAAAATATAAGGCACAAAAAATGGCTACTCTCGCGAGCAACCATTTTTTGTAACCTTAATCTAATACTATGAAAAACACTATGCAAATATAATTGTATTTGTTGAATCTGCAAGCGCTAAGCTCATTTTTAGTTTCATTTATAACAACGTTTAAAAGTAAGAATGTAGTTGTTAACGAAAAATAGATTAAATGTTAACAAATTATCGTTGTTAACATATAAACTGCTTTTTGCAAGATGATATAATCTATATCTTTTACTTAAAGAGACAAACAGTCTATGGAAAAGTCCATGGTTAAATGGATGGAGGAAATGCGGCTTGCGGCACAATACTGTCGTTTAGTATCATCTCGTTTTGCTGAATGGTAGTGCTATCACGATGGATAACGAAAGAGTTGCGCGCTCTGCCCGTGAGATGGACATAAGCATGTATGCTGTCTGCCTGTGCATGGCTGATTACTCCTCTTGCAGCCATTAGCCGTGCAATAAGCCGATAATAGTTGGCATAATATCCTCGGAGTATAATTTCGCCTGTCTCTTTGTTCACTCCGAACGAACTGGTGAAATGTTTGGGCTTTGGGATAAGTGATGCCAGACAGATACATTCTTCGAGCGACAACTGTTGCGGACGTTTGTTAAAGTAAAAATTCGAAGCTTCCCAAATGCCGTATATGTTGGGTGCCCATTCGGCGATATTGAAATAAACCTCAAGCAAACGTTGCTTTGATGTGATATGTTCATTTTCTATAAGCCATACGATAAAAGCTTCTTCAAGTTTGCGGGCTATGTTTTTATTGCGGTTGAGGAATACATTCTTTATAATTTGCATAGAAATAGTGCTCCCGCCACGAGCGAAGCGTTTCTTTTGCAGATCGTATATCAAAGCACTGCGTAGCATATCAAGACGAAAACCGTGGTGCTTGAAAAAAGTTCCGTCTTCGCTTTCAAGTACTGCCCATTGCATGATGAGTGGGATGCTATCTATTGGCGTATAGTGTGCCCACGATGGTCCGATAGGAAATGTTCGTACCGGCCGACCATTGTCATAGGCTGTATACATGAACTCTCGATTCATTCGATTAAGGTCTGTTTTGCCGTAACTGACAATATGGAAGAAGCGTTGACTTAAATTCGATTCGAGCCGCATTGCATTAAGGTTAGCCATATCCAAATCGAGGAGAAAATGATAGGCTAATTGTCCCGTCGTACGAAGTCCTTTTAGATTGCCAAATAAACCTTGAGGCAGTGATGCAAATAGGTCGTTCGAGTTAAACCATGGTTTATCAAGTCCTACCATGAAGTGCCATTTGTTATTGTTCTTCTCTGCTCGGATATAGGGGCTGAACAATAGCCTGTTGAATTGGACAATGGTTTGTGCGCTATCCAATTCGATATAATTGGAGCCTATGTTGACAGCATAGTTGATCCTTCCTCTATTGAGTTGAATCACTTCGGGCGAAAGAGCTTTGTGCGAGACTTCCAGCCCATTTATCATGAGTTCTCCATTAAGTGATGTGTAGCTGAAATGTTTGCTTTTTGTCATGCTGTAGAGCAATGAACTGAAAGCTACGTGGGCATGATAATGTTTATTAAGATATGGAATGAATACTTTTTTGTATGGTGTTGCGGAGGTCAGAGATAGTTGCAATTCCTTGCTGAAATGGTTGAGAACGCCTGTAGCTCTTAGTAGTTGAGCGGGTTCTTTGTCTTCACTAATGGCTATCTCGTTGTCGAAATGATTATCTTTTACGTTGAACGTGGCAAACCGCAATGCCAATTTATTGTTGTCTTTTTGTTTGCTGATAAGCACGTCTTTCAGTGTGCCGTTTTCAGGCAGATAATCATAGCACATGTTCAGCAGACCATTCACTCGTTCGTCATAACCTCTTTTTTTAGCAGTCTCGTTTGGATTTTTCTTCTTGAAAAGAAAATCGTAATTCGATAGGCTGTCTTTCTTTACAAAGGTGAGGGCCAAGTGCTCGAGCGACATGTCATTAAGTTCTATTTCTCCGATAAGCAATGGCAGAAAGTTGAGCTTTACTTTCATGGAACGAAGATTAAGAAGCGTGTCTCGATGGTTGGGTACGATCGAAAACTCGTTGAGGTCTATTTCGCGCAGTCCGTTAAATTGCAGTTGCCGGTAATGAATGGATAGATCATAGGTCGTTTCCAAATGTTGTATCTTTCGATCTGCAAAATAATGGAGCAGTTGATTGCGGAAGATGTAAAACCCTGTAATCGAGAATATAAAAAATGCTACTACGCAGTACGCAATTCTTAATATACGCTTAGAGTTAAATTCCATTGCCAAAAAATGTTGATAATCGCCTGCAAAAGTACTAAAAAAATCCTATCTTTGTCACCAAACATATCGTTATGATTATAGAAGATTTAAAGAATTTATATCTGGCATATATGGGTAGTGAAGCCGAGACGGTTACCGAACTTCCTTCGTCCGGTTCCAATCGCCGTTATTTCCGTCTCACGGGCCTCAAAAATATTATTGGTGTTTATGGTACATCAATCGATGAAAACAAGGCTTTTCTTTATATGGCAAAGCATTTCCGTCAGTGTGGATTGCCTGTCCCCGAGGTCTATTATGCTTCTAAAGACAATCTTTATTATTATTTGCAAGAAGATTTGGGAGATACATTGCTCTTTGGAGCAATTGAGAAAGGACGCAAGACAAGTGTTTTCTCGGAGGAGGAAAAGGTATTGCTTCGCAAGACAGTTCGTCTGCTGCCTTCCATTCAGTTTGCAGGGGCCGATGGCTTTGACTTTTCGATGTGTTATCCGCAGTCCGAATTCAATCAGCGTTCTATCATGTGGGATTTGAATTATTTTAAGTATTGTTTCTTAAAAGCGACTGGACTTGATTTTCAAGAAGATAGGCTGGAAGATGACTTCCAGAAGATGGCTGACGTGTTGATGCGTAGTCAGTCGGCAACATTTATGTATCGTGACTTCCAAAGCCGTAATGTGATGATTAAGGATGGCGAACCTTATTTTATCGATTTCCAGGGTGGTCGCAAAGGGCCGTTCTACTATGATGTAGCCTCGTTCTTGTGGCAAGCCAAGGCACGCTATCCTGACAGTCTGCGTCAAGAATTGTTGAAGGAATATTTGGTTGCCCTTAGAGATTACAAACCTATAGACGAGAAATATTTTTATAGCCAGTTGCGTCATTTTGTTTTATTTCGAACATTACAAGTTCTTGGCGCTTATGGTTTTCGAGGTTATTTCGAAAAGAAACCTCATTTCATTCAAAGTGTTCCTTTTGCTATCGAGAACCTTCGCGAGTTACTCGAAAATGGTTATACCGAATACCCTTATCTCTGTGGAGTGCTGAAACAGCTCACAGAGATGAAGCAATTTACCGATGATTTGAAAAAACGTCAGCTTACAGTTCGGGTAATGAGTTTTGCATACAAAAAAGGGATACCCGAAGATACTACCGGAAACGGTGGAGGATATGTGTTTGATTGCCGTGCGGTGAACAATCCGGGTAAGTACGACCGTTATAAACCGTTTATCGGTATTGATGAACCCGTTATTAAGTTTCTTGAGGATGACGGAGAAATTTTGACTTTCTTAGAGCATGTCTATGCGTTGGTTGATGCTTCGGTTCAACGTTATATCGAACGTGGATTCAGCAACTTGCAGGTTTGCTTCGGTTGTACCGGTGGACGGCATCGTTCGGTCTATTCGGCTCAACATCTGGCGGAGCATCTGAACAAGAAGTTCGGCGTGCATGTTGAATTGGTTCATCGCGAGCAGAACATTGAACAAATGTTTAACGCCACAAGATGAAAGCTATGATTTTTGCGGCGGGTCTGGGTACCCGTCTTCGACCGCTTACCAATACGCTCCCAAAGGCTCTTGTGCCTATTGCGGGACGCCCCATGCTGGAACATGTTATATTGAAATTGAAAGCTTCGGGGTTCGATGATATTACTGTTAATATTCATCATTTGGGCCAACAAATTATTGATTTTCTGAAAGCCAACGATAATTTCGGTGTTTCTATTCATATCTCTGACGAACGGGGTAACTTGCTCGATACGGGTGGTGGCATTAAGAAAGCGCGCTCTTTCTTAGATAATGATAGTGAACCATTTCTCGTTCATAATGTAGATATATTGTCGAATGTGGACCTGACAGATCTTTTTTCTCACCACGTGGCTAGTGGCTGCAAAGCTACAGTCCTTGTCAGTCAGAGGCAAACGTCCCGTTATCTTGTTTTCGATGCGCAGAATAGACTCTGTGGATGGATAAACAAAAAAACAGGAGAAACGAAACCTCAAGATTTTGTGTACGATGAAAATCAACACCAATGTCTTGCTTTCAGTGGCATACATGTCCTTTCGCCCGAGGTCTTTCGGTTGATGGAAGCACCTTGTTGGGGCGATAAGTTCTCTATAATCGATTTTTATCTTTCTGCATGTCGCTCAATAAATATTTGCGGATATGTTGATAGCGGATTGCAGCTCATTGATATCGGAAAACCCGAAACTCTTGTCGAGGCCGAACAATTTATTAATAATGTATTGAAATGAAAAAGATAATTACCTTCTTGTTGCTTTGTATGGCACTGCCATTGACGGCGCAAAATTATAAAGCGCTTGCCGAAAAGGCCTTGCGATATGTAGAAAAGGACAGCCTGGTACAAGCGGAAAAGCTATTCAAAGAGGCTATCAGTGTCAATCATGATGAGAAAGAGACTGTGGCCCTCTATTGCAATTTGGGCTTGATACAGCGTCAAATGAAACATTATTCTGATGCGACTGATTCGTATACGATGGCATTGAGAGCAGATCCCAAATCTACAGCAATATTATTGAAGAGGGCTTTGATATATATGGAAGAGGGACTTGAGGCAACGGCGCTTACCGATTACAATCAGGCACTTGCATTGCAGCCCGATAACAAAGAAGCACTCACGGTACGTGCTTTTTTACATTCTAAGCGTGGGGAGTTGGACGAAGCAAGGGCGGATTATAACCATCTGAGGGTGCTCGAACCTAATAGCTACGATGCTCGTCTAGGATTGGCTATGCTTGCACAAAAACAGAAAGATTTTCGTTCGGCAATGGAATTGCTCAATTCTTTGATATCCGAATTTCCTTCAAGTGCATCTCTTTATTTGGCGCGCGCTAATGTGGAGATGGATATTACACAACCCGATTTGGCGTTGATTGATGTGGAGCGCTCCATCACTTTAGATCCCAAGGCTCCCGAAGCTTTTGTGTTGAGGGGCGACATTCATTTGCGTCTCAAAAAGAAAGCACTGGCACAGCAAGATTACTTGAGGGCACTCAAAGCCGGCGCTTCTCAAGCAGAAGTCCGTGCAAAGCTTCAAAAGAGCAAATAGGCTCCTGTGTCTTGTGGGGATGAAAACTTCTTTTCGATAGAAATATCTGTTCCTCGGAATATGAAGAGGATGTAATCTCATTGAACTGCCTGGGCCCTAAACAGCCCTAGGCTTGAATGACTTTGTGGCTTTGATGCCGATATTAATAGATACTGACTATTTACGATCAAGCATCAGTTCATAATCTACCACATCGAGCCATCGTCCGAACTTTTGTCCCACTTCTTTGAAATGCGAAACTTTCTGAAAACCCAATTTCGTGTGTAGCGCAATACTTTCGGTATTTTCTTCTGTAATGCAGGCTATCAATGTATGATACTTTTCTTGCCGGCATTCATCAATTAATTTAGTCATCAATTGTTTTCCCAGCCCTCGCCCTGTATATTCCGATACAATGTATACGGTCGTTTCTAACGTCTGCCGGTAGGCTGCTTTCTGTTTCCACGTGTGTGCATAGCAATATCCCAGAATGCTTCCTCTTTCTTCGTATACGAAATACAGCCCTTGAACCGAAATAATGTATTCTTTCATTTCGGCTTCTGTCATGGGGTCGGTTGCAAAAGTAGCCGTGCTCTCTGCTATGTATCGGTTGTAGATGTCGGCAATGGCCTTTGCATCTTCGAGTTCAGCAGGTCTAATCATTTTTTGCTTGTTGGATGAAAAATGATTCTAAATGCTATTTGCTTTCTTCCATGCAGTTGTCAAATACTTTGCGCAGCACCATCTGGCAAGTATTGAGATCTTCTGTAGAAATGTTTTTTAATGCCTCTTTCAGTGTTCGCGAAGTGATGATTCGCATTCTGACTTCCAGCCCTTTACCCAGCTCAGTCAGATGGATCAGATTCACGCGTCGATCTTTTTTATTCGAATCGCGACGTACCAGATTACGATGCTCCATATTATTGATGAGCCTCGTCATGCTGGGCTTGTCTTTGTAGGTGGCGTTGCATAATTCTTGTTGGGTGACGCCGTCTTTCTCCCATAAATAAAGCAAAACAGTCCATTGTTCGGGACTGATATCGATACTGTTTGCCCTGAAGTTTCTATAAAGACTCCTGTTGAGTACTGCCGATACCCGGCCGTTCATCATGGCAAATACCAGGTGCATGTCGAAAGTATATTGACATTTCATAAGACTATGTTGATTTATTGTTTAGACAATATTTGCAAATGTAATTATTTTCTGTGATTGTTGCACTTGTTTGAATAAAAATATTAATTTTTTTTGTGGCTTTACGGAAAATAACTACCTTTGCAGTCGCATTTTAAACAAATAACAAATTAAAAAAGTATGAACCAATACGAAACCGTTTTCATTTTGACTCCCGTTTTGTCTGATGAACAGATGAAGGAAGCGGTAGAGAAATTCAAAGGCATCCTCCAGACAGAGGGCGCAGAGATAATCAATACGGAGAATTGGGGATTGAAGAAATTAGCTTATCCTATCCAAAAAAAGACGACAGGATTTTATCAGCTGGTTGAATTCAATGCAGACCCGTCCGTAGTTGCTAAATTGGAACTAAACTTCCGCCGTGATGAACGTGTTATCCGTTTCCTTACCTTCCGAATGGATAAGTATGCTGCTGAATATGCAGAAAAGAGAAGAAGTTTGAAATCTAAAAAGGAGGCTTAATTATGGAACAGAATAATACATCTCAATCTGAAATCAGATATTTAACTCCGCCATCGGTGGACGTTAAGAAGAAGAAATATTGCCGTTTCAAAAAGAACGGTATAAAGTACATCGACTACAAAGATCCTGAATTTTTGAAGAAATTCTTGAACGAGCAGGGTAAGATTCTTCCCCGCCGTATTACCGGTACTTCATTGAAGTTTCAACGCCGGATTGCTAAAGCAGTAAAGAGAGCTCGCCACTTGGCATTGCTCCCCTATGTAACCGATTTGATGAAATAAGGAGGAAGTAGTATGGAAGTAATTTTGAAAGAAGATGTAACCAATTTGGGTTACAAAAATGATATTGTAAAGGTAAAACCTGGCTACGGCCGTAACTATCTTATCCCACAGGGTAAAGCCGTTATCGCTACTTCATCTGCACGCAAAGTGCTTGCTGAAGATCTGAGACAACGTGCTCATAAGTTGGAGAAGATTAAGAAAGATGCTGAAGAAATAGCTGCTAAATTGAAAGATATATCTTTAGTTATTAAAACTAAAGTTAGCTCTACCGGCACTATCTTCGGATCTGTTACTAACATTCAGATTGCTGACGAACTTTCTAAGCTTGGCTTGGAGATCGATCGTAAGATCATCATCATCAAAGAATCTGTTAAAGAAGTTGGTAATTATACTGCTACTGTCAAATTGCACAAAGAAGTTTCTGTTGAGGTTCCTTTCGAGGTTGTCGCTGAAGCCTAATCTTTTTTGTACGGATATAAATCACAAAAATAAAAGGTGATAATCCATCAGGATTATCACCTTTTATTTTTACCCTAACTACTTACGAATACCAATTCGAATCTTCATTTTTGTCTACACAAAGAAGTGAATTTCTACAATTGGCAAACAGGGAGAACTGCGAATAAAATAGTTTACAAATAGAGGCCTTATTTTCTTTAAGGCAATAATTTGGTCAAATTTCTAAAAAGCACTGAAATAGGCGTTTTTATTGTTTTTTTCATAATGTCTTTATATCACTTTCAGGGGAAATATGGAACAAAAAGGCAGAAAATAACATATATCTTTAGCAATTTGTATTATATGCAAAACATCGGTTTTATTTTCAAATACTGCAATTTCCAAAAATGAGGTCCATTATTGCTTTTTCCAAAAATCGCAGTCACAATATGCTACGACTTCGAAAATCGACATACCCCTGCGGAATGTGCGGAATAGGAATCCCTCCTCTTTAATTTTTTTTTATTTTTAATTTTATGTAATTATATTTCATGAAATTAGGGTATCATAATGATAAACGTATTATACGTCGATAAAAAAATATTGAGTTTATAGGATTTCTATTCCGCACATTCCGCACTTTTAGTAAAATAAGACAACACGAAACGATTTCGTTCCACCCATCATTCGTACCGGTATCCGCACCTTCACCACTTCCCTTTTCGGGGTATGACACGTACCGAGTCCCAAAAATCAACCGTATGTCGCAGCGGTAACTAACGTATGTCACAGGAGAAACTAACGTTAGTTGTCATGATAACTTCCGTTAGTTACCGCAATAACTAACGGAAGTTATGGTAGCGAGATACGTTAGTTTGGGAACAGAGGTTATGGTTGCTGCTTCTTTGAAAACAAATCTGAAATGTTTAATGGGGATGCCTTGGACAAACAGAGCTTCTAAACTTATCTCGAACTATTGTGGTATAAATTTCAATAAAGTGAGGCAGAATGCTATTAAATTGATCAGCGCATGAAAACCATACCCATACAAAAATCCTAAGTTTAATCGAAAATATACAAAAGTAACGCCCATTATAAATTGAGGTAATACAAGCAGACAATAGACAGGCAAGTAGAGTAGGTGAAAAGGATAATTCGTGATGTGCATCAGAGCAAAAAGAATGGTGATAGCATATACGGCAAGCCCTTTCTTCCACTTCTTTTCTATCTGAAAATATTTTTGCGGTATGCAATAGAGTAAAAGGGCAAAAGCGATGCATATCGGTAGTTTATATTGCAACGCGTCAAAATAATTATAACCCACATAACGGTCTATGAAAACCAGCAATAGGAAAGACAACGAAATAATCACATTCAGTTTTTTTAAATTGGTTCCCAGCCTAAAAGTCAGCTCTTCTATCATAGGGTATAGTACCACAGTGATGAAAAAGAAGTGCAATAGATGGTGTCGAAAACCTAATTTCTCGTCGAGATTATATTTGAAATATTCAGTATTAGCGATGTTGAACGCTTTCAATAAGAACAATAATATCATTAAAAAGGTAACGACAATCACCCAGTTTTTTACGTAAAAAAAGATTCCCTTAAAAAGAATGTCACCTTTACTGAGTGTTTGTTTGTCTGTTTGCAGATAAAATGTTTTGTACATCATTTTTCTTTTGTTTCTTATCTTAGTCGTAATAAGAAGGGGAGGGCATTTCGTAAAAGATGAATGAGTGTAATACTCCAAAAGGCTGTTTTAAATCCACGGTTATAATAATAGGAGCAAAAACCGAAACAAAATACAATGCCAGCCAAGATGGCATAAATCATATAGAATAATGAATAGGTGTGAAGTGATCCGAAGATAATGCCAGGAAGGAATATTTGTATTGTTATGCTTTTTGTAAGATACTTTTTTGTTAACAATATAAGGATATACAATAATCCGGTTTCCAAAATTGGAGATAGGATGCAAGCAAACAAAAAGCCATTGATAAAACTCATTTTTGCTAAAAAAGTATTCGGCCCTTTCATGTCATATCCTAATAATAGGAAGCATACTGAGACCAAGGAACAAGCAGTAATTATGAAAAATAGAATGATGATGGATTTCCATATTGGCTTTTCTGAAAACCTTAGGGCTAGATTTGTGATGTATTTGTCTATCATTTTTATTATACCTAATCGTAGTTGATAAAAGATTGTGATGTTATATTGATAAATATGATTTAGCGTAACTTCTGTCTAAAAAGCCAACAAGATAAAAATACAATGGCATAAGAAATGACGCTACTTAGTATGCCTATCACAAAAAATCTGAAAGACGTCATTTGGGGAGTGAAAACAACGCTTGATAAAATAATAGAAGTAACTAATAGTAAATTCAGGCTCTTTTTGTATGAATAGCCTGTATATGGCTGTGAGAATAAAAAGAAGATAGGAGTATAAAATAAGACTTCTACAATCATCTTTACCTCAGCCGAGGTCGTTAATCTGGAAAGGATAATCACTATTGCCAATAGCAATAATCCTAACAGGATGAATAATATTTTAGTTCTCTTTTTCATTATTATGTACTGCTTGAGCTTAATATTAAGGATAGTAGTAAAAAAGCTATTTGAATAATTGGCTATCACAAGATGTTTATGCAATTCTAAGAATGATAATAATAGGATACAACAACTATAATTGTGGTAACTGAATTCAAAATTACAGATTTTTTTCTGGACTATAGTTGAATTTAATAAAAAATTGACAAGAAAATGTCCAACTATGTCCTGCCGCTCGCATCGGTATAAGGGGAATGTTTCAATAACAGAATTCTTTTCAGATGTCCATCCAGTCCTCTGTAGTTCATATACAGATGGCCCGTTCAGCAATGGAGCACCGATATGCTTCATGTAATAAACCGGACGGGTAATTTCGGAAACGGAAATATAATAGTAATCGTTTTTTAATTGGAATAGCTGGAGATACTATAAAGATACCATGATGAGGATGAAATCATCTTTGTGAATATCTATACGTTTCAGGCGGGGTCGAGTGTCTCTTTTATCTGTGTCGGTCAATAATTAATCGATTTTTTGTACTTTGGATTTATTAATCTATCTTTGTCGTTGTATTTTATCACCTAAAGAAACAAAAAAGTAGAAAAGTGGAAGATAAGAAGGAATTTGATGTTCTCTTTAAAACATACTATTCCAGACTATATTGTTATGCTTTTCATATCATAAATGATTTAGAAGCCAGTAAAGACATTACTAGTGATGCCTTTGAGTATTTATGGCTTCATTTTTCGGAGATAAATGCCACTACGGCAAAATCTTATTTGTATGCTTATGCACACAGTAAGAGCATCGACTATTTGCGTAAACTATGCATACACAAAGAATATACGAAGTATGTAGAACTGACAGCAGATGATGTAGATAATCACTTTTGTGAATTTGATGAACGGATTATGATGATTCGTAAGATCATGAATAAGCTTCCTGCCAATACTAGGCATATCTTGGAAGAGTGCTATATTCGGCGGAAAATGTACAAGGAGGTGGCCGAAGAATTGGATATTAGTGTCAACACGGTAAAAAAGCATATCGTGAAGGCGCTACGCTTGATTCGTTTGGAAATGAATGGGAAAAAGGATCTTTGGGATACTTGAATTTAATTTATGAACGACTTAGTTTTTGCAAGCCAAAGGCTCCTGATTTTAGGTATTACTGCTCATTAATTGGGATTTACGCCATTGGATCTCAGAGGCTATTTCTTTGAAAAATGAACCTATTTCTGAAAATAAATGAGTAATTTTGATACCAAACATAGGGTGATGTGTTTTGTTTTTGGTTATACAAATACACATAATATATTTGATAGTGCTATGTATATTGCATATTCTATCTCTAATTAGATATGTTTTATTTGCTAATGTTGAGATGAATGGACTATAAGAATAATCAGACAGCCATGGAAAGAGCTTTTGAAAATAAGATAGACGATTGCATTGAAGATTCTCTTGATGTAATGGAGAGCCCTACAAACCTATCGGCGGAGATGATAGAACAACGTCTTCAGAATCCGTCATGTAGACAGGCATGTAAGGATGTTCAGGACAGTTCTCTTGCGCTTCTTCTAGACATGTGCGATCAACAGATAAATGTAGATTCTGAATTGGCAAAATTTAAATTGAAATACGAAAAGGCTAATTCTCGCAAATGGTCTGTCATATTAAAATCGGCGGCAGGTGTTGCTGCTCTGTTTTTAGTTCTATTAGTCTCGCATTGGATGCTCAGAAATCAAAAACAGGATGTTGTAGCGAAGGGATATACAGTGTTCATTGCTCATCATATACCGCAGCAAGTGACCATACAGTCTAACTCTAAGAAAATAGTAGTGGACGATAAGAGTGCTTCGGCTACTCAACTCATCAGGCAAATGAGAAATGTAGACGACCTGGCTGCGAAAGGAGAAAAGAATAGGGTTGCATCGTGCAAGCTCACTGTTCCTTGTGGTCGGGATTTTAAAATAACCTTGTCTGATGGTAGTGTTGTATGGCTGAACGCCAACAGTTCTTTTGTTTATCCAACGGCTTTCGAAGGTAAAGAGCGTATCGTCTTTTTGGAAGGAGAGGCCTATTTTAAGGTTGCCAAAGATAAACAGCATCCTTTCATTGTGAAGACGAAATATATGGAGACTCAGGTCTATGGGACGGAATTCAACGTGAAGTGTTACGATCCTGAAGATGCGCATGTGGTATTAATCAGCGGTAGTGTGGGTGTGACTAATCTGAAGAATAAAAGCTATAAGGTTATTACTCCCGGCGATGATGCGCATGTGATGCCTAGTGGCGAACTAATTACGCAAAAGATAGATGTTGATTCGTATCTTTATTGGAAAGACGGTTATTTCTATTTCGATAAAGAACCGCTCAAGAATGTGATGCAAAATATCGGTAGATGGTACAATATGACGGTTGAATTCAAACGTCAGAAAGATATGGATATCGTAGTACATTTTGCCGGAGATCGCAGCATGCCGCTTCCACATATCATTACGTTGCTCAATCGTATGAAGAAAGTAAATGTCGTATTGGAAAATGATAAGATTGTTGTGCATTGATTGGTTATGCGATTTCTTGCAGGGAATCGTTTGGGTACTGCGGTTAGAGGTTTCTTGATTTGATAAAAATACTGAGGCATTTCGTCGTCAGTAATTGCATTGGATCTTGTTTGATAGAGGAACGTTTTGGATTTGATGTTTCCGAATCGATGCTTGATAGCTTCTGAAGAAGTGTATCATGATACTCTTTTACTGTCGTTTGTTTTACTTCAACAATTTTTCTTAAAAAATCGTACCCTTTTCATTTTTTTAATCGTATTAGGTTTACAAACTGTTTTAAAATTATAAAACAGAGAAACGATGTGTCAAATATCAGTGTGCTGATAGAACAGCCCTTTGCCGTTTGATGGGCACTCGGATAAAACGTAGCGAATGATTGTTTGGCTAACCTCGTGGATAACGATGTAAGGTCGTTGAGAATGTGTTGGATACTAGAGAGAGTGATGTAATGTTTAGAAAACCCAAATCGGATTGAATTTGAAATAGTGTCTTAGAATATTTTTCTATACACTAATGAATACTATGTGCAAGAGAATAAAAATAATATAAAAACGTAATTGCTGGTTTTATTTTCCGTATTAAAATAAGATTATTTGTTCCATTTTAAAATAATAAACCCACACATGAAAAAAGGCAAATTGTTGACTCTTGTCGTTTTTGTCCTTACTCTTTTTTGTACATCGTTTGTTGATGCACAAGAAGAAAAGGGAAAAGCGATAACTATGGATTTTCAGAACGAAAATATGGCAACGGTTCTGAAACGTTTAGAAAAGGCATCGGGGTATAAAATCCTGTTTACCTATGATGATGTCAATCGCTTTACTACAAGCGGAAAGTTAAAGAATGTTTCTATCCACGAAGCTTTAAAAACAATTATTGGGAATAAACCTTTGGATTTTGTAATCGACGGGAAATTTATCAACGTAACGTTGAAGCAGGTAAAGATGAAGCGACTATCGAGGACGGCACTAACTAAAGTGTATGGTGTCGTGCTTGCCGATGAAAAGGGTGAACCTTTTCCTGTAATTGGCGCTACTGTCAAAATAAAAAGCTCTGGTAAAGGAGTGGTAACCGACAGTAACGGACACTTCGAATTGACGGATGTGATAGAGGGAGAAGACTTAATAGTGTCTTACATCGGTATGCAGACCCGTACGGTACCTGCGCAGCAAAGAGTAACTGTTCACATGAAAGATAATGTGCAGTGTCTGGACGAAGTGGTGGTAACGGGTCTTTTCAACTACCGTGCAGCGAGTTTCACCGGTTCGGCAAGAACTTATACAAAGGACGATTTACAATCCGTAGGTAATCAAAATCTGTTGAAGAGCCTGAGCAATCTCGACCCTTCGTTTGTGATTGACGATAATTATACCAATGGTTCGAACCCTAATGCATTCAATAATATCAATATACGTGGTAACGCTTCGTTCACGGGGTTGCAAAGCGAATATGATGGCAATCCCAACGAACCTCTTTTTATTGTAGATGGATTTGAAGCCACACGTGAGCAAGTATTTGATTTGGATATGAATCGTGTGAAGTCTGTCACTGTATTGAAAGATGCGGCGGCCAAAGCTCTTTATGGCTCGAAAGCGGCCAATGGTGTGGTTGTAGTAGAAACAAAAGAGCCCGAAAGAGGTAGACTCCGCCTGACTTATACGGGCGACTTGAATGTGGAAGCTCCCGACTTGTCTTCTTACAACTTGTGCAACTCGGCAGAGAAATTGCAGGTAGAGTTGAATGCCGGTCGCTATTCGGCTACCTCGGCATATCACAATGAATATTTGCAAGAAGAATATAACGATCTGAAGAAGAGTGTAGCTGAGGGTGTCGATACTTATTGGCTTGCCAAACCCTTGCGTTCGGGTGTAGGTCAGAAACATTCGATGTATATGGAAGGTGGTGATGATCGGATGCGCTATAGCGGTACATTTACTTATAATGGTATTACCGGTGCAATGAAAGGTTCGGATCGTAGAACCATCTCGGGTAATATCAAGATGGCTTATCGTTATAAGTCTTTATTATTCAGCAACTCTTTGTCTGTAACATCTAATAAGGCAGATGATTCCCCTTACGGATCTTTTTCCGATTATTCTTCGGCAAATCCTTATTATACTCCGTATGATGAAAATGGAATTCTGAAAAAAGTATTGGGTACTTATACTTATCCGGGTAGTAATGGCGCCTCGAGTTCTGTGACTTATTACAATCCTCTATACAATGCTTCTATCGGTACAAAAAACTTTTCGCAGTATACCGAATATACCGAGAATTTCTATATTGAATGGCATCCGGTGGAGAGTTTTAGAATGTCGGGCCGGGTAGGCTATACTTATCAGACGAATAAGAGAGAAGACTTTTATCCGGGCGACCATACCAGGTTTGTAGATTGGACGGGTGATCAGTATTATTTGAGAGGCTCTTATTCGATTACCGATGGCGAGTCGGCTACACTCTCTTCGGATATTACAGCCAATTATACAGGTCAGTTTGGCAAACACATGATATTGGCGAATGCCGCATGGAGCTTGAATGCCAACAATTATGATACACATGGTATGACAGCTTGGGGCTTTTTGAACAATCATGTGGACTATATCACTTTTGCCAAACAATATGCCGAGAACGGAAAGCCTTCGGGTAGCGAAGGGACAACGCGCAGTATCGGTATAACCGGAGCGGTGAACTATTCTTATGACGACCGCTATCTGGCCGATCTGACATTGCGCTACAATGGGTCTTCGGTATTCGGAGCCGATAATCGTTGGGGAACATTCTGGTCGGTCGGTCTGGGTTGGAATGTGCAGAAAGAGAAGTTTATGAAAAGTCTTACTTTTGTCAATTTGCTGAAACTGCGTGCTTCTTACGGATTGACGGGTAGCCAGAACTTTAATCCGTATCAGGCAAAAGCAACTTATAAATTCTATGATAGCATTGTATACGATAATATCGTAGGTGCATACCTTATGTCGATGCCTAATAAGAACTTGAAATGGCAACAGACCGCCGAGTTGAATATGGGCTTTGATATGCAACTGTTCAAGGCGTTGAATGTTCGTCTGGACGTGTATAACAATAAATCGAAAGATGCCTTGCTGGCAATGACACTACCTACATCAACCGGTTTCAATTCTTATCAGGAGAACCTTGGTAATGTAGAGAATAAAGGTTTTGATGCGAGTATGAACTGGCGCTTTATTCAAAAGAAAGATTTCTATTTGTCGGCTAATTTTTCGATAGGACACAACGTCAATAAAGTTACAAAGATTAGCGACGCGCTGAAGTCTTTCAACGAACAACAGCAGGATAATGCAAGCCAAAATGGTATGACTTCTCCTATCTTGCGCTATGAAAACGGTCAGTCGATGACAGCTATATGGGCTGTTCAGTCGTTGGGTATCGATCCGATAACCGGACAGGAATTGTTTCGGAAGAAAGATGGAACAACCACTTATGATTATAGCTACGACGATTATATCGTTGCTGGAGATAGCAATCCCAAATATCATGGTAACTTCGGAGTGAGTGGAGAATATAAAGGTATTGGTTTGAACTGTTCTTTCAGCTATCGTACTGGTGGAGACTATTACAATCAGACTTTAGTGAATAGAGTGGAAAATGTAGATATCGCTTACAATGTAGACCGTAGGGTATTGAGCGATAGTTGGAACAAAGTGGGCGATATAGCTAAGTACAAAAAAATAAATGATACGCCTTCTAGAACATATCCAACGACTCGTTTCATCGAAAAGAATAATGAACTGCAGTTGGCTTCGTTCTCCTGCTATTATGACTTCAAGTATCTTACCGATTTTCTGAGAAAAATTAAAGTAGAACGTTTGAAAGCTTCCTTCTACATGAACGATCTGTTTCGTATATCTACAGTGAAAACCGAACGGGGATTGGATTATCCCTATGCTCGATCGTTCTCTTTTTCTTTATCGGCAACATTCTAAATATGAACATTATGAAATATAGAAATATAATATTGAATGGTGTACTCCTGTTTATGATAGGGGCATCAATGGTATCTTGCAATGACTGGCTGAACGTTCAACCCAAGTCGCAAGTAGAAGACAGCGAACTCTTTACTTCGGAGCAAGGCTTTAAAGAGGCGCTTGCAGGAGTATATTCTTCGATGGCTTCTGAAAGTACTTATTCGAAAGAAATGCTCTTCGGAACAATAGGGGTATTGGGTCACGAATGGGACAATTATCCAACATCCTATACCGATATGGTCGATTACCAATACTCGGCAGCTACTCCTTCTGCTTTGATTGCAAAAATATGGTCGACTTCGTATAATTCGATTGCGAATATCAATAATTTGATAAACCATATAGATGGCAATAAAAATTTATTTCACAAGAATAACTATTCCATTATCAAAGGGGAGTCTTTCGCTTTACGCGCTTTTCTTCATTTCGATTTGTTGCGTTGTTTTGGTGTGAGTTATGCTGTCAACTCAAATATGCCTTCTATTCCTTATAGTACCGATCTTACTTATAAAATATTTCCACAGCTCGCAGTTAGTAAAGTGGCAGAAAGTGTCATAAAAGATCTTTTAGATGCCGAGGCTCTGTTGAAGGTAGATCCCATTGCTACGGGCGAAACGATTACCGAAACAGAAGATAATGGTTACCTGAAGAATCGACAGATGCATTTAAACTATTATGCCGTGAAAGGTTTGGAGGCACGCGTATATATGTGGATGCAAGATTATGCTAAAGCTCGGGCTTGTGCCTTGGAGGTTATAAATTCGAAAGCTTTCAGTTGGTCTAAAGGTAGCGATATGCAGCAGGGATATGATTATGCATTTGCACCCGAACAATTGTTTGCTCTCAACAATACGAACCTGTCTACGTTAAGCGATACTTACTTCAATGAAAGCAGCAATACAACAAGCTTTTATCTCAACGAAACATCGTTGCTCGAATATTATGACTCTCATACTGAAGATTATCGTTACGTTTATTTGTTCAAGAGTGGTACGACGGGTGAGTCTGTCACCAATCGGTATTTGATGAAATACGATAAGACCAAGTCTGATGATGCTTATTATTTAAATAAGATGCCGATGATTCGTTTGAGCGAGATGTATCTGATTCTTTCCGAATGTGATTATCGTACTACTGGCAGTGGATTGACATATCTGAATATACTTAGAGAGGCGCGCGACTTGGCAGCGTTGGATACCGATCCGGCCGATTACTACACCGAGCTTATTCGAGAATATCGTCGGGAATTTATAGGCGAAGGACAATTGTTTTTCCTCTATAAACGCCTCAATAGAGAAACCGTGATAGGTTCAGACGCCGATATGATTGGCGAAAAAGCTTATACTTTCCCCATCCCGTTGTCGGAGACTGAAGCATCGCAACGTGCAAACAATAGATAAATGGAGGTTATTATGAAATATAAAAAGTACATATTTGTTTTTTGCTTGGCGGCAATCGGCCTATGCAGTTGTAGTGAAGATGAGACGCCTTTGTTCGATACATCTTATTCTGCTTTAAATGTTTGGTTTGGTACCACTGGGTCAGTATTGGATAGCATTAACTATAATTACTCATATACTTTGGGTGCGAAAGATCTGATGTTTCAGGCTCGCATCCTTGGTTCGGTGTCCAATGTAGACAGGACATTTACGATTGAAGCTTTCAGTGGAGATCTGACGGAGGCAAAGGGTAGCTTCTCGACAGATACTTATACCATAAAAGCCGGCGAGTCGAGTGCGGAGTTTCCTATTCATTTTGATACTTCCAAGTTGAGCAACAGTGCCTCTTTTACAACGAAAGATGGACATTTATGGTTTCGTCTAGTCGAAAATGCCTCTTTTGTCAAAGGTGCCGAATCGATGCAAATTTTGAAAGTTGTATTGAAGAATTATCTGAGCAAACCTACCGAATGGGATGCTGCCATTTATCCTTTGAGAGCTTATTCTCTTTATTTTGGTAAGTATAGTAAAGTGAAATATCAGTTTATGATTCAAGAGCTCGGTCTTGTGGACTTTCATATCTCTTATACTGCCATAAAGCCTTATGATGAAGCGACTAATACGCTATCGGCCAATTATGCCAGCTATTTGGTACAGTGCATGCAGCTGGCTCTGTCCAATTATAATAGCTCTCATACTACACCGCTTACGGACGAGACGGGTGCTGCAGTTACCTTTTAACAATAAAATGAACAATGATGGATAAATTATTTTTTAAAATACTATTTGTCAACCTTATCGGATTGATTTTGTTGGCTTCTTGTTATGATGACAAAGGTAATTACAATTACACCGCTATCGATAAAGTTTCTGTAGATACCGTAGGCTTGGGTATCCAATCGTCTTATGTGGTATCGCGCTACGATACACTGAAAATTAATCCAAATGTTACTTTTAATGATGTTAAAGTAACCGATGCCAGTGATGTGCCGTTGGAATATGTATGGACCATATACATTGCTTCTACAGGTTCCAATTTGGATTATACGGTGGATACGATAGGAGTGTCTCGTAATCTCAAAGCACCTATCATCCGTACGGCAGGTGCCTATTACGTACAACTTACCGTGAGGAATAAGAAGAATAATATTCGGTCGTACTTTAAAGTGAACTGTCAGGTCGAAGAGTCTTTGACGGCAGGATGGATGATACTTTATGAGCCGACTAACAAACCGGGAACATCAGATGTGGGTCTGGTCGTTAACCCGTGGGTGAAGAAGAATATCACAAAAAATAGAGAGTTCTGGAATTTGTATTCGGCTTCAAACGGTGCTCCGATAAATGGTGCACCTCTTCGTGTACTCCATACGGTTGTGACAGTAACAAATGACGAAGTCGTAATCTCTACCGATCAGAATATGGTTGGCGTAAATCAGGGAACATTTAGTAAGACGTTGGGCTTTAAAGATTTTTTTTACAGTCCACCTTCAACCTGTAAAGTCTCTTATTATGGCGTAGGCGGAACCTCAACCCGTGCCGAAATGGTTATTAATGATAATAAAGTCTATTCTACAACGTATAGCGCACTAAGCCGAAACAATTTCTTTGGCGTTGCAAAGACGGGTACGTATGGAGAGTTGGCTCCTTGGGGAAGCGATGTGCATACGCCAAACTTCGATGTAGTCGCTTACGATCAGACTAACAGTAAGTTCATCTATACGCCAAGAAATAAACTATCGTTTGCTTCGTTTGCAACGCAAGATCTTACAAGTGCGGCTTTTGATGTGAATAATACAGGTGGAATGAAACTGTTGATGGGTGATTGGGGATTTTCTTTCTACGATTATCTGTTGATGCAGAAAGATACCAACTATTATCTGGCTGTAGCCAATTTTTATACATCGACAGCAGCAACTACTAATGTAGGTAGAGGATTGTACGATATTTCGAATTCTCCGGAAATAGGGAAAGCCGTTAGTATGACTGCTGCTTATACAGGTCAATATGTGTTGTATGGCGCAGGGTCGAGTGTCTATAACCTAATGTATAACTCTTCGACAGTGGCAAATAAACTTTGGGAAGCGGCATCGCCCGATGAGAAAGTCACTTGCGTTCGCTTGCAGAAGTATTACTTCAGCTCGTTTTATTTTGCGATTATGCCTAATCCCAATACTATCTTGCATATTGCTACTTATAATGAAAAAACGGGAGAGGGAAAATTATATCAATATCAAATAAATGCGGCAAGTGGTGCTCTCTTGGGTGACCCGAAGGTATATACCGTACCTGGTAGAGTGAAAGATATGGCATGGAAATATGTAATTGAATATTAAATAATAGAAACAATGAAAGAATTGAAAAGAGTATTTTTGATACTATTGGTAGCTTGTCTGTTTGGACAGGCAAAGGGACAGGATACTAACAAAGGCATGGCCATTGAACCCGAAGGCACTTTGTTTACTCAAGCTGTGCAGAAAGCAAAACAGTTGAATAAACTGGTATTCTTGGATTGCTATACCTCATGGTGTGGCCCCTGTAAGATGATGGCAAGTAAAGTGTTTCCTCAAGAGTTGGTAGGAAATTTTATGAACCCTAAATATGTATGTATCAAAATCAATATGGAGCAAGGTGAAGGAGTGGCACTTGCAAAGAAGTTTCAAATCTCTGCCTATCCCACATTTATTATTTTTAATGGTAACGGACAGGAAATCGGTCGATTTTTAGGAGGATGTCCTGCCGAAGAGTTTATAAAGAAAGTGCAGACTGCCAGTATAGACAATGGATCTGCCGAGATGGACAAACGTTTCGCTGATGGTGACCGAAGCGAAGAGTTTCTTCTCAGTTATCTTAAAACGTTGAGTAGCGCTTATAAACGCGATCAATGTAATGAGGTTACGGAAGAGTTGTTAAAAGGGAAGGAAAAAACATTTGCTTCCAACAAGCTATTGGCTGAAATGTTTATGCGCAATATTAATAATCCATTTTGTCCGGCTTTTATCTATACGGCAAAACATCCTGAAAAGCTTATCGAAACAATAGGTGAGGTCCCAGTTCGGATGAAATTGAATAGCGTATGGGCAGGTTATGGACGCGATTTGGTGGTTGATGAAAATGGGAAAAAGGAAATTGATACCGACAAGTTGCAGAAATGGATCAAACTGATGGAAGAATGTAATGTCGAGAATCGCGAGGAAATTCGTTTAAGTACATTGATTAATATCGCTGGTCTGCAAGAAAATTGGAATGCTTATATTGGTTATATCAATGAATATTGGAATAACCCGACATTGGATGTGACCGATCTCAATCTTTGCAAATGGTGTACTCCCATCATAAGAAAATGTAAAGAGAAAGGGCCTCGCCATGGAGCTCTTGGCTTATTGCAGAAAAGACTCGCTGATTTGGAATCGGGGAAAAGAACTCCACAAACCAAACAGGGAAATATGATTCTTTCTGGAGATTTGAGTAAAGCAATGAAGATGATTGTTGACGAATTGGAGAAGGAATAATAGTATCAGTAACGAATACGCATCATTTGATACTCCTTGCTCAATATCTGTAGTATCTTGATATTCTGCAAGGAGTCTCTTTTAAGTTTTCGATGATCGATTGATTTGTTACTTTTTCTTATTATGGTTCACATCATTGACATAGAAAGGAGCTATGATACAATACTTTGCCTGCAATTTATTTTTCAGGACGTATTTCAATGTGAATATTTCCAGACATTCTGATACTTTCTTATCCGAACATCAGTTACATACCCTTGTAGGGCGCTATTTTTGTTGTAGTTTCAGCGCTCGAATGTAAATCGAATCAGAGCAAAGTATAAGTGCGTTGCGTGTAAGTCGTTGATATATAGCGAGAAATTCATAAGGACGAAAATAAATGTTTGTAAGTATAAACTTTTAGTTTCGTCCATACGAATTTTTATGTTTGTCCTTATCATTTTTCAAGTACAAAAGGTCGATTCAGTAAATCAATAAGTACCACTTCCAGATGGTTAAAATAGTATCAGTATCGCCCTCAATATTCATCTTCAAAAACGTTCTGAAAAACGGCATTCACATCACTACTTTAGATTAACGCAATCTTGCGTCAACGAGGATGTACGTCTTGGGCTCATCAGTAAAAAATCGAAGATTAACTCAAATGAGGTATTCAATGGATGGAATACACTCCTCTATGTACGAAACTGCTTCTCAGCTATCTGTAGACCATCGTTTAGACTCTTTCTAAGCAGAGGTCCGCTGAAAATAAGGACTCTACAGTATACTCTAGGGCCGATTTTCGGACCTTTTTTAGCTGGCGTTGTATACGGTGCATCGTTAACATGCTGTGGAATAGTGCGTAATGGTGTCATACGGAGGTGGCAAAGGTTGAAATGCAGATCGAAATTGATGCATATTCCCGACTTATACTGGTGTGCTCTTACCACCCAAAAACCACGTATGTACCTAAATTTGTTGACGTCCTTAAGTTTTTTTGAAAACTTAAGGACGTCACCGAAAAAAGGAACATACGACGATTTTGTTCATCTCGCAGACTCGAAAGTCACTTTATTTATGTGATGTGTTATTAATAATATTGATGTTTAGCTCTCCGACTTTTATCGGTGAATCCTTATTTGTCCGTATTGGGAAACGCGGATATTCTGAGCCTTGCTGCTCCCATTGGTATGAGAGTAATGTACTCTTTGGCTCCTTTTATGGCATCTTCGTCGGGCAGAACACCACATAGACCCGTCTTGTCGGTTTTCCACGATGGAACCAGACGCCCTGTAGTGGTTACTTCGATAGGAGATGATTGGGGCGTAAAAGGGAAATTGTCTGAAGGCCAGGCTTTTCGGGTTATCTTAAAATCTTTGAGGGGGTTTCCTTTGGGGAGTATCAATGCAAAATTCCATGAGCTTGCGGGATATATTTCGGTGGTAGGCCATGCCGAGGCGTCAGCATCCTTTTGCCATTTCGAGTCGTCAATAGCTGTGGTACGACTATCTTTCTTCACATCATTTTCTTTTATTTTGAGCGATAAGGTGAGTGGTCCGTAGTTGACGCTTACGCTATGTTTGTTGGCCTGCCATGTGCGCATGGTGAGTGTCATGGGCATGGTGAGTTCTACGATGTCTTTGTTGGACCATGTCCTTTCGATACGTATATATTTGCCTGCTTCGCATACTGCTTTTACCGGTAGTCCATTAATCTTGATTCGAGCTTCTGCTGTCCATCTCGGTATTCTCAGATACAGTGGGAATGCTACTTTTTCTGTTGTATTGATTGTGATGATTGTCTTTTCGTCGAAAGGATAATTCGTCTCTTCGTGCAGCGTGATTTGTTTGCCGTCGGCTACTTTCATATTTGCGATGCAAGCCCCGTATAAGGCTATCGCTGCACCATTGTCGGGGGTGGCAAGTACCAAATGTTCCGAATAGTAGGGCCAGCCTTGCGAATGGTTGTGCTGGCAACATCTGCTGCTGAATGGATTCATTGACAGAAAAGGTCCACTATTAGCTATACTTGGATAATGGTTCTTTGAGTCGCTGACCACTTGATTAGGACAAGTGATATAGCGTAAAGACTTGAAATCGGGCATGACTGCTGCCGGATAAGAATTGAATGCTACATCTTCGCAATTCTCGGCCCAATAAGGGTCGCCGGTGAAACGGAGCATAATCTCGTCTGATGCCATTTGCTCTACCATACCACAGGTCTCTACTCCTTGCCTTGGATCTATGTATCCTATTCGTGCATTCTCGTCTGCACCGAACATCCCTCCGGGCACTTGTCCGAATGCACGTCTGGCGAGCCGTTGCACATTGTATGATGCATGTAGCATGTCGCTGTCTTTGGTAAGCATATAATAAGTTGCCGGTTCTCTGAAACATTCGGCAATGTTTACATTGTGCCAGTTGGGCAATGAGGATGGTTGAGTCCAGTCGGCGGTGTTTCGGTGAATCTTTTGCATAAGATCGAGAAGAAAGGCATCGCCGGTATAGTTGTAGAGCCACATAACGCTATAGAGATTGTCTCCACCTCGGCTGTTTTCCCAATAGTCTTTGAGGAAGTCGCTATCGGGAACACTCATTTCCCATTTGAAATAGTTGGTCATCAGCGACAGCACCCGAGCGTCGTGCGAGTGCTCGTAGTAAGATTGCAGGCACTCGAGCATCAGCATTTGCGCCCAAAGTTCGGGTTTGCCGTTGGATATATTGGCCGGTCCGAAGAAACCATTGGACTGTTGACTTCGGAAGACGCCTTCGAACCATATTTGGGTTTCGGCTATCATTTTTTTGTCATTCAGTATATAGGCCAGGTCGCTGTAACCTTTGAGCCAGTATGGCACTTCTTCCCACCCATGATCTCCCTTTTGAGTGAGCCAGGCATTGTTGTTCTTATCGAGCCATGCGCTTATTTCTCCCAAGTGTCCGGTGAGCCCGTCGCGTTGCAATTCGAGGTATTTTCCGATCCAGCTTTGCGGCTTAATGCTTCCTACCGGCAGTTTGATGAATGCGGTAGGAAGTAGGGGAGAGCGGTTGCCTGTGTAGTTTACATTTGTCTTGTCGGTAGCAGGGCGGCTCACTATCGATATGTTAGTGATGGGATTTCCTGCTTGGACAACAACTTGACAGCTGACGCTGATAAGCAGAAAGACTAGTCGGAGGGTAAAAGAACTTGTTTTCATGCCATCACTTTTATTTCTCGACCGAGAACTTGAAGATGCATTCGCTATGATATTTCTGTCCCGGACGTAAGACGGCCGACGGCCATTGTGGCTTGTTGGGAGAGTCGGGATATTTTTGTGTTTCGAGACATACAGAAGCTCTTTTATTGTAAGTGATGCCGTGTTTGCCCTTGATCGTTCCATCTAAAAAGTTACCGGCATAAAATTGTATCCCCGGTTCGTTGGTGTATACATCCAGCGTGATTCCTGTTTTCGGGGATTTGAGAGTGGCACATTTCTCTTTGATGTCACCTTTTGTATTCAGCACCCAATTGTGGTCGTATCCATGTCCATTTTTGAGCTGCTCAAAATTAGCGTCAATATATTTGCCTATTGCGGTGGGAGTACGGAAATCCATTGGCGTACCTTTTACAGGCAGAATCTTTCCGTTGGTCATAAAGGTGGTATCTACGGGAGTGAAACTGTCGGCATTGATCGTTAGTAAGTGCTCGGCGTTGCTCTGTGCATCGCCATCGAGGTTGAAGTACGAGTGATTGGTCATATTTACTACCGTTGGTTTGTCAGTAGTAGCTTCGTAATTGATATCAATGGCATTGTCGTTTGTCAATTTCATCGTTACCTTGCAAGTGATATTACCTGGGAATCCTTCTTCTCCATCCTTTGACTTGTATGTCAGTTGCAGCGTCTGCGAATCTATTTGATTGGCATCATACACTTGGTATTGGAACCCTTTCGGCCCGCCGTGCAGGCAGTGTCCGTAGTTGTTCTGTGGCAATTGGTATGTCTTTCCGTCCAATACGAACTTACCTTTATTAATACGGTTTGCGTAGCGTCCAATGCTCGCCCCGAAATCGGAAGGTATGTTGATGTAATCTTTAATATTGTCGAAACCCAGTACTACATCCTGCATCTTTCCGGTCTTGTCGGGAACCAAAATGGAAACGATGCGTCCACCGAAGTTTGTGACACATACTTCCATGTTGTTCTTGTTTTTTAAAACGAAGAGGTCAGTCTGTTTGTTGTTGACTACTGTTTCGAAATTCTTTTTCGACAATCCCGATTCGGTTTTGTCATTGGTATTACAAGCTGAAAGGAGCAACGGCAATAATGCCCATAAAAAAACTTTTCTCATGATATTTCTTCTATAATTTAGTAATTGACTGTCTTATCAAAAATAGGTAATGTGGTATGCTTTGATATTAGGCAGTTACAAACTAAATAAAAAATAGTGATTGAATGATGAAAAAAAGTAATAAAAAATATGCTGCGTATGTAAATAGACCAGATATTACTCTTATTTGAATATATTTTATCCTTCTCTCTTTTCAAAAAATCGTTATTTTGCATTGTCTATTGCATGTTATTGTTTAAAATTGCAGATAAAAGCAATAATCCATTCTATTGGCGGTTGAGTAAGAGTAAAAAGTTCGTTTTGGAGATAATTTTTGAAGATAATAATAATTCAAGTGAAAAACAATTTATGAAAAGAAATGTATTAATGACAGCTGTTTTGTTTGTCGGTATGATTTGTCAAGCCCAAACAGCTGCGGTATTCAAACCCTATAGAGATACGAAATTGCGTTTGCCGTCCGTTCCTCTACTTGTTTCGGACCCTTATTTCTCTATCTGGTCGCCTTATGATAGATTGTCGGATGGTTCTACCAAACATTGGACAGATGCCGAGAAACCTTTGTCCGGCATTCTGCGTGTAGACGGCAAGTCTTATCGTTTTATGGGCGAAGAGCAACGTCCTGTATTAGAAACCATTCTTCCTATGTCTGATGAGCAGGCTTGGGAGGCTCAGTATACTCGCACCAAACCGGTGGGAGAATGGCAGGAAATGGATTATGATGCGCAAGGATGGACGAATGGCAATGCCGCTTTTGGTTCTCCCGAAATGTCGCGTGTTGCCACTCAATGGGGTGGAGACAATACCGATATTTATGTTCGCCGTACTTTCAATCTTGATGACAAACTCGATCTTTCGAAAGATTGGTATGTGCATTATTCGCATGACGATGTGTTTGAATTATATATTAACGGGCGACAGGTGGTGTCGACCGGAGAAACATGGAAAGAGGGTGTCGTGTTGAAATTGACAGAAGAGATGAAGAAGATGTTGCACCGCGGAAAGAATGTGATTGCCGCGCATTGTCATAATACTACCGGCGGGGCTTATGTCGATTTCGGTTTGTATCGTGATACTGCTAAGGTCTCTGTGCCGATGGAAGTGGCAAAGCAAAAGTCAGTGAATGTACTGGCTACTTCGTCTTACTATACTTTCGCGTGTGGTCCTGTTTTGCTAGATGTCGTTTTCACAGCTCCACAACTTATCGATAATCTGGATTTGCTTTCTACACCGATAAATTATATATCATACCGTGTCCGTTCGTTAGATAAGAAATTGCATAATGTTCAGTTGTACGTTGCTACAACTCCCGAAATTGCTGTCAACGAACCTAGTCAACCCACTGTTTCGACACGCTTATCGAAGAATGGTATTGATTATGTAAAGGCCGGAACGATTGACCAACCTATTTGTGCCAAGAAAGGCGATGGCATTTGTATCGATTGGGGATATGCCTATCTGGCCGGAATTGAGGGAAAAGACAATCAGATAAGTTTGGGCGATTGTAGAGATATGAAACAAACGTTTGTAGCTCAAGGAACATTACTTCAGAGCAGTAAACAATGGATAAGCCGTAAACTGTCTGATATGCCTGCTATGGCGTATGCTCACAATTTTGGAAAAGTTGGAAAAGAAGGACAGTCGGGTTATCTGATGGTAGGCTATGATGATATCTATTCGTTGGAATACATGTACGATAGGCGTATGGCTTATTGGAAGCACGACGGTAAGGTAGATATTTTTCAGGCTTTTGAGAAACTCAGAGATAACTATCAGACAATTATGAATCAGTGCCAGGCTCTTGACAAACGAATTTATGACGATGCCTTTAATGCCGGTGGCGAAAAATATGCAGAGATTTGCTCGGGCTCTTACCGACAGGTAATATCTGCTCATAAGCTGTTTACCGATAATCAAGGTCATCTCTTGTTTTTCTCGAAAGAGAACAATAGCAACGGTTGTGTCAATACGGTCGATCTGACTTATCCATCCGCTCCGCTCTTTCTCGTTTACAACCCCGATTTGGAGAAGGCAATGATGACAAGTATTTTTGAGTACAGTCGCTCTGGAAGATGGATCAAACCCTTTGCTGCTCACGATTTGGGAACTTATCCGATTGCCAACGGACAGGTGTATGGAGGAGATATGCCGCTCGAAGAAGCAGGCAATATGCTTACGTTGGCGGCATCGATCTCTAAGATTGAGGGTAATACCGATTACGTAAAGCAATACTGGGATTTGTTGACGACATGGACCGACTATCTCGTCGAGAACGGTCAGGATCCTACCAACCAACTCTGTACGGATGATTTTGCAGGGCATTGGGCACACAATGCCAATCTTTCTGTCAAAGCGATTATGGGTATTGCCGGTTATAGTGAGATGGCTCGTATGCAGGGGTTGTCCGACGTCGCTGACAAATATGCTGCAACAGCTAAGGAAATGGCTGCGAAATGGGAAAGTCTGGCTGCTGAGGGCGATCATTATCGATTGGCTTTCGACAGAGCTGATACATGGAGCCAAAAGTACAACATGGTTTGGGATAAAATGTGGAAACTGAATCTTTTTCCCAATGGAGCGATGGATAAGGAAGTGAAGTATTATTTGGGCAAACAGAACGTATACGGATTGCCTTTGGATTGTCGCAAGGATTATACGAAATCCGACTGGGTGATGTGGACTGCGGCGATGGCTCCGGATAAAGCCACGTTCCAACGCTTTGTTGATCCTATTTACAAGTACATTAACGAGACTTCTTCCAGAGTACCTATTAGCGATTGGCACGATACGGTAACGGCCAAAATGATGGCATTCAAGGCACGCTCCGTAATAGGCGGCTATTGGATGAAAGTGCTTATGGATAAAGAATTGCAGAGAAAATAAGACTGAACGATAAGAACATTGTTCAAGTATGCTATCAGTATCTCGAATAATGTCTGTAGTGTCGCCTTATATAATATTATCGCCGAAACCCAAGAGACAGGTTTCGGCGATAAAGAGAGAGAGAGTTTAAATTTGAAAACGAGTAAGACATTGTCTCTATTGATAACGTCCTACTCGTTCGCTTTTGAGTTTATTTGGTGTTTTTTATTGTTCCGGCGTCGTTGTCCGAGTTATTCAGCTGTTTTTCTGCTGCTTTGTATTTGCGCCCGAAACTGATGTTCCAAGTGAATGTCGCTACAACGAGGCGGGAGCTTTCGCGCAGATACCACGTATTGTAAGATGGGGCGTATTTGCTCCAATTCTTGGTAGGGCGATTATAGCTATTGCGTCCGGCAAATGGATTGAAAGTGGTGATTCCGAAACTCATGTCTTTGTGTTTGTATTTTAGTGATAACATGTGGATATTTTCTCCGTAGGTTAGTGTCTCCCCATAAAAATCGTTTTGGTGGCTGTAAATTTCGAACGAAGAAGTGAAATTCTTGTATACTAAAGATGCGCCTGCACGATAATACCAATTGGTATATGTGTGATGATAATCCGTGCCTTTGCTATCGAAGTAACTCATGCCTCCGGTGAAGTTGAAGCTCAAGATGTCTTTTATAGGTCCGAACTGTAGATTGATTTCTGAATTTACCTTCTGCCAGTTTTTTTGATTGAGCGTTGTGCGTATAAATTTGTTGTTCTCGCGCAGTGTCTCTTCCATAATGGGATTGCCTTGATACATATAGAAAAGATTGATTCCACTGGACAGTAATCCGTTACGCCATTGGGCATAGAGAGAATTGCTCCATGCGTGTGATACTTTGAGATTGGGGTTGCCTCGGCGTATTTGCAGAGAATCGATAATTTGTTCTACATTGCTTAAATCTGATAGGCTTGGGGCGTTGTAATAAAGTTCGCTCGACACTCTGATCGAAGCTTTGTCGGAGAATGTGTACCCCAATTTGGCCTTTGGATAGAAAAGAAATTTGTGGTATGTGTTGTTGTCTTGTTGTGTCCAAAAATAGCTGAGGTACGACCCCAATGAATAATTGAGCTGTTTGCTTTGACCTTTGTATTCTATAAAACTTGCTGATCGCCCTTCGTGCATATTTGTATTGGTATTTATGGTGCCTAGATATTCGTTGCCGGTATACGATTGAGAATAGCGCGTGCCGATGCAGATAGACTGAGACGCATTGAGTCCTTTCTCGTATATGGCTTCTGCGATCAACGAATATTTTTTACCATTAATCTTTGAATAGATATCCGTAGCTGTTGTTTCGTCTTTTGTTTCGGTATAGTTGCGGCGGTTCCGAGTGTTGATATAAGTGCCTACAATGTCTAATATCAGATGTTGACGATTTTTATAGTTACGTTGAAAATACAGATCGAGAGAAGGAGTCATAGAAGAGTTCTTGGTACAATCGATCATGTGCACGCTGTTGCTCCTATCTGTCTCGGGGAATAACAGACTTCTTGTATCCATCTTTTGATTATAGTAAAAAGTATTTAATGTTGCATTAAAAAACCATTTTTCGCCTTCCTGGTAGTTGTAGTAGAAGCTTAACGGAACATGATCTTCGGTGAAGGTACTGGGAGTGCCTTCTTCTTTACGCGTAAAAGAGGTTCCATTGTCAAAGTTGAATGTTTCCGAGTTTTTTCTCCAATAACCTTTTAGATTACGGTACGATCCATAGAGGTTCATTCCGAATTCGGACTTTTGGTGATTGAATTTGAATGTCAGTTCGTCCTCTCCGAATCCGGTGAACGGGGAATTCTCTAAATCGGCTGCTATATATTCTCCGGATATGGCACGTTTGGTGATGTAATCGATAACCGCTGCAACGTTTTCTCCATATCGCATCGAAGGATTGTCATGATACTCGACGCGTATAATATCTTCGGGGCGTAGTGCTTTTATTTGTTGAATCTCGGCTTTGGTGCCATTGATACGTAGCTGCACTTCGCCCTGGCTGGACGATGTGATAGAATTGCGTACCGGATCAACAGTCAATTGGTTAAGGTGCATCTGCCAGAGTAGCTCAATTGCATTGGTTGATGCTTTGATTTGATAAGCACTCGGAAGCACTATCTTTTTTTCGAATCCGTTGATGACGTGCGAACCTTTGATGATAACTTCATTCAGGGCGATAGATGCCGAGTCCATCTTAATATCTCCCAAGTCGGTGTTGCGCGAAAAAGAGGGAAGCTGAATGATTCGGTTAGTATATCCGATGCTTGAAAGGCAGATTCTATAATTGCCCGGTTGCACATTATTCATTCGAAAATGACCCGCTTGGTCTGCAATGCATCCGGTGACAAATGATGAATCTGTTTTTTGCAGTACTATATTTGCATATTCGACAGCTGCTTTTTCGGATGTGATATGTCCTTTGATATAATACTCTTGAGCATGAGCTGAAAGTGTTGCGCTGATGGCAATAAAAAGCAATTTAGTCTTGTGTAACCACTTCATAATTATTGTTTATTCGTTTCTTTTTAGACGGTGCCAGAAAGATTTCCGTTGCATCAAAAAAACGAATTTAATAATTGTTTATGGTATGTCACTAATTTTTAGAATTCGTATTGCAATAAGTTAATAAACTCTCGTACGTTTAGTAATATTGGGCATTGTATGAGGTTGCTATTTGCAAGTTCATTTAATCTTTATCTCTCTTTAGAATATCTTTGGGCAATATGTCGAATTGCTTTTTGAAACATTTGGCAAAATAAGAAGGAGAAGAGAATCCCAGTTGTTCCGAAACTTCGGCTATTTTATTGCCTTGTTGTAGAAGTGCTATTGCTCTATTCATCTTTATTGTTTTAATATATTCATGGGGTGACATGCCCGATATGGATTTAACTTTTCGGAAAAGACAGGAACGGCTCATATAGAGTTCTTCCGACAAAGTGTCGATGGAAAAACTTTCGTCGGCTAAATGATTGGACAATATGCTGTCAAGTCTTTGGACGAAGGGAAGATCTTTTTGTAGGGGGGCATTCTCTGTATTGCAGAGGCAGTGATTATTGTTATTTTCAAAACATTTAATCAGGCGGCAGATAGACTGTTGCAGCAGCTGTAAGTTTTCGATTGACATATAAGCCTTTTGTATGCATTCTGTATCTATAATCTTCGAATTCGATATTTTTGCCTGCAATAAAGCAAAAGGGACATCGTCATTTATGAAAAGTAATCCAAGTTTCATCTCGTGCTTTTTTATTTGAAGAAAGGTGCAGTAGCCTCATTTGATGGCATTGTGTTCGAAACGGTAGGCCAATCATTGTTGTCGTCGGAAAAGGCTATGCCAACAAATTTCCAGTTTACTAAATCTTTTGATTGATACATGGGCGCGTTCCTGATATTTTCTGTTGCGTATAAGTAAAAATATCCATCGGATGCTTTCATAACGGTTGGGCCTGGGAGACTCGTTCTGACGATAGAATCCTTGTACCTCTTGGCTATAGAAGGATGGCTTACGACCGATGTATGATTCTTAGGGTAATTGCTCAGTAACAACTCAATATGGATATCAAAAGGATAAGTAAACTGGAAAAAATCTCCTGTTTTTATTTTAAATTTTGTATTGTGATATTGGATGGTATCTTTTCAAATATGGTTTTGATGCGTTTCATATCAAATTTTGGAGTGCGATCGTAATAATAGATGCCGTTCTTCTCTTGCTCTACATCGGTGAGTTGTGTGTAGCAGAAACCGCAAACGTGTTTGGATGCTTTTAGAGCATCGATTTCGTCCTCTAGTGCTTTATAAAAGTCTTCTAATGTTTCGATAGCGCTGCCATAACCCCAAGAATTCTTTCGATCTTTTTCATTAATCCAAGGCAATCCTCCGAACTCATCAACCATATAGGGTTGTCCTTCATATTGTGCCAGGAATTTTTTTTCGGGTTGATTTCTATACGGCTCTTCGCCCGGCTTGAAAGTAAATTGTTCAATGAGCTTATCGTGGTTGCGTTCGTAATTGTGTACACTCCAAATATCTGTAACGACGTGCGCATCACCACTTGCATCATTTATGGGTCGTGTCGGATCGATAGCTTTTGTTATTCGATAAATGTCGCTCACTAGCCGAGGATATGTTCCTTGTTGGCATCCCCATGTTTCGTTGAATGGAGTCCACGTGACAATTGACGGGTGATTGCGGTCGCGGGCAACGATTTCGCTCCATTCACCGATAAAATTGCGGGCTGCAAGTTCGTTGTTCTCGTTGAGGCCCCAACTTGAGGATTCACCCCATGTGAGATACCCCAGTTTGTCTGCCCAATAGTAATATCTTTCTTCGAAAACTTTTTGGTGCAAACGTGCACCGTTGAATCCTGCTTGCTTACTCAATTCAATATCTCTTTTCAACGCTTCATCAGAAGGAGCTGTCCAAATACCATCGGGATAATAACCTTGGTCGAGTACCAGCCTCTGGAAGTAAGGTTTGTTGTTCAGATAGAAGTAACCGTTGACAGTGTGTATTTTGCGCATACCGGCATACGATTTTACTTCATCAATAACATTGCCCGAATGGTCGGTTATTTTGTAGGTGACATCATAAAGGAAAGGAGACT